>NZ_JBHUER010000002.1:0-25449 GCF_042681025.1 Methylopila henanensis | reverse complement strand
GCTCGAGGTGGCGATGATCGACCTGACGAGCCTCGGCGGCTGGACGGTGCTGACGCTGGTGACGGTGGTCACGCTCACCTATCTCGTCATCTCCGGCCGGCGCGGCTCGGCCGCGCTGGTGGCGGCCTCGATCGTCGGCGGCACGTTGCTCAGCGTCGTGCTGAAGATCGGCTTCGCCCGGCCGCGGCCCGACCTCGTCGACCACCTCGTCAACGTCGCCTCCGCGAGCTTTCCGAGCGGCCACGCCATGCTGTCGGCGGCCACCTACCTGACGCTCGGCGTGATGCTCGCCCGCACCGAGAGCCGGCGCAGCGTGCGCGGCTTCATCTTCGGGGTCGCGGCGCTGCTGACGCTCTCGATCGGCGTCAGCCGGGTCTATCTCGGCGTGCACTACCCGACCGACGTGCTGGCCGGCTGGTGCCTCGGCGCCTGCTGGGCCCTGATCTGCTGGACGGTCGCCCGACGGCTGAGGCCGAAGGGCGACGCGCCAGAGCAGGGATGAATGCGGCCCATGCGGCAGGATCGGCTTGATCGTCGCCGCGCGGATGGTACACCGCCCGCGGCGTGAGCTTTCGTGCGCCGCCTGTTCCATAGATCGCGTGGCGCATGCTTCTCGGCGTCGGTTTCAAGCTTCTCTCCGCATTCCTGTTCACGGTGATGGCGGCCTTCATCCGGGCGATCGGGACCGATGTCCCGACGAGCCAGGTGGTGTTCGCGCGCTCGTTCTTCGCGCTCGCGCCGCTGCTCATCTGGCTGGTCTGGCGCGGCGGGGCGCTGGAGGCGCTCAAGACCGAGCGGCCGGTCGGACATCTCCTGCGCGGCGTGATCGGCGTCGGCTCCATGTTCTGCCTGTTCGCGGCGCTGGCGCGGCTTCCGCTGCCGGACGCGACCGCGCTCGGCTACGCCTCGCCGCTGATCACCGTGGTGTTCGCGGCCGTGCTGCTGCGGGAGACGATCCATATCCATCGCTGGACGGCGGTCGGCGTCGGCCTGCTCGGCGTGCTGGTCATGCTGTGGCCGCAGCTCGCCTCGGGCGCTCTCGCAGGAGCGCTGACCGGCTCGCCGGACGTGGACGAGACCGCCGTGGGCGCGGCCTTCGCGCTCGCCGCGACGGTGCTGACGGCCGCCGCCATGATCCAGATCCGCCGCTTGACGCAGACCGAGGGCACCGGCGCCATCGTGTTCTACTTCTCGCTCTGGTCCGCGCTGATGGGGCTCGCGGCGGCTCCGCTGCAGGGCTGGGTGTGGCCGGACCTCGAAACCGCGCTGCTGCTGCTTGGCACCGGCCTCGTCGGCGGCGTCGCGCAGATCTGCCTGACGCAGAGCTACCAGCACGCCGACGCCTCGCTGATCGCGCCGTTCGAATACAGCACCATCCTGTGGGCGCTCGCGATCGGCTTTCTCGCCTTCGGCGACCTGCCGACGCTGTGGACGCTCGCGGGCGGCGCCGTTGTGGTAGCGTCGAGCGTCGCGGTGGTGCTGCGCGAGCGCCGTCTTGGCGTGAAGCGCGCCCGCGTGCGCAAGGCGAGCCCGCCCCCGCCGGCCGCCTGAGTCCCCTTTATGGCGTAGGCCCGCTCCGCTATGAGCCATGGGATCGGGGGGGGGGGCCTTGGAGCGGAGGGGCGCAGGCGATGGGAGCGACGGAGCTGGTGTTCGCGGCGCTCGCGTCGGTGATCGCGCTCTACGTGCTGCTGGTGAACCGCAAGCGGCAGCGCTACGTCGGCTCGACCACCTTCGACGCGCCGCTGGACAAGGTGTGGCGGCTGCACGACATCCGGCCGGGTCAGGCGGACTGGGTGCCGATGGTGCAGTCCTGCGTCTGGGTGTCGGAAGCGGATCAGGACATGCTCGTGGCCTATTCCAACGGAGCCGAGCTGCGCAGCCGCGTCCTGAAGGCCGAACCGGGCGCCTATCTGATGTCTGAGGTCCGCATCCGGCCCGCCCACAGCGCGCCGTTCGGCGACCGCATCCTGCAGGAAGTCTGGCTGAGCGCGCTCGGCTCGGACCGCACGCAGGTCCGGTCCGAGCTGAGGGTGGAGCGCGCGCCGGGAGGCAACCTCGCCACCCGGCTGAGCTACCCCTGGATGCTGTGGTTCGGCTGGCGGCTGATGCGCCGGCGCCTCGAACAGGAAGGCGGCGCGCCGCGCGGCGTCCGGCCACGCGCGGTCGGCGCGCTCTGGCAGGTCGCGCTCGTCGCCGCCACGCTCGCCTCCTTCGGCTGGCTGATGGGCTTCTGGGTCGGCGTCGGTCTGCTGTTCACCCTGGTCGCGCATGAGTACGGGCATGTCTGGGCCATGCGGCGCCACGGGCATGAGACCGCGCGGTTCTACCTCGTGCCGTTCTTCGGCGGCGTCGCGATCGGCTCGCGCATGTTCCGCTCCGAGGCGGAGGCCGCTGAGATCTTCCTGATGGGGCCGGTGTTCGGCCTCGCCGCGAGCGCTGTCGTTCTGACGCCCTACGCCCTCATGGGCGATCCGTTCTGGGCCTCGCTCGCCGGCTTCCTCGCGATCGTGAACGGGTTGAACCTCGCGCCGATCCCGCCGCTCGACGGCGGACGGGTGGTCCAGTCGCTGCTGCGGCCGTTCGGCGACAAGGTGTGGTACGCCGCCTCCGGACTGCTTCTGCTGGCGGGCGCGGCGCTCGCCGCCTGGTATCGGCTCGCGGGCCTGCTGTTCGTGGTCGCGCTCGGCGTGTGGGCGTGGTGGGGCGCGGCCGGGCCGAACCGCGCGACGCGCCCGCTCGCGCTCGGCGGCGGCGTCGCGGTGTTCGTGGCCTATCTCGTCCTGATCGGGCTCCACGTCGTCTTCGCGCTCTGGGCGTTCCAGCTCGACGGTCCGGGCGGCGCTCTGGAGGATGGACCGAGTTTCGCGACGGAGTCGGACACGGTCTGGATTCCGCCCGTGGTCCCTAACAGCTTCCGAGGACAGGACGCATGACGACGCCGATCGCGCTGACCATCGCGGGCTCCGACTCATCCGGAGGGGCGGGCGTCCAGGCCGACCTCAAGACCTTCTCGGCGCTCGGCGTCTACGGCGCGTCGGCGCTGGTCGCGCTCACCGCCCAGAACACCCGCGGCGTGACCGCGATCCACGACGTGCCGCCGGAGATGATCACCGCCCAGATCGACGCCGTGATGGACGATCTCGACGTGCGGGCGGTCAAGATCGGCATGGTCTCCACAAGCGTCTCGATCGAGGCGGTCGCGGGCGCGCTCGTCCGCCACGGCGCGCCGAAGGTGGTGGTCGATCCCGTCATGGTGGCGGCGTCAGGGGCGCGGCTGCTCGCGGCCGACGCGGTCGCAACGCTCAGGTCGCGGCTCGCGCCGCTCGCGAAGCTGCTGACGCCGAACCTGCCGGAAGCGGCGGTGCTGCTCGACGGGCCAGTGGCGCGCGACGAGCGCGACATGGCGGAGCAGGCGAGGGCGCTGAAGGCCCACGGCGTCCGCGCCGTGCTGGTGAAGGGCGGCCACGGCGAGGGCGCCGAGAGCGTCGACATCCTTGTCGGTGAGGACGGCGAGGTGACTCGCTTCGCCGCGCCCCGCCACGCCACCCGCAACACGCACGGCACCGGCTGCACCCTGTCGTCGGCGATCGCGGCCGGCCTCGCGAAGGGGCTCCCGCTCAAGGACGCGGTGGCCGCCGCCAAGACCTACCTGACCGCCGCGGTGAACGCGGCTGATCGGCTCGACGTCGGGAGCGGCCACGGCCCGGTCCACCATTTCCATGCTTGGTGGCCCGACGAACGCCGCTGACGGGCCGGATTGCGCGCCGCTGCGTCGCAGCATACATCTCGTTTGTCAGGCCGAACGATCGTTCGGCGAGTCAAACGGATGTTTCACGCATGGCCCCGCGGGTTCGCGCAGAGATCGAAAACGGCGCGCTGATCGTCTCCGGCCAGCTCGGCAAGACCATCCAGCGGCTGCGCAAGGCCTACAATCTGTCGCTGTCCGAACTGGCGGAGCAGTCTGGCGTCGCCAAGTCGATCATCAGCCAGATCGAGCGCAACGAGACCAACCCCACGCTCGCCACCATCTGGCGGCTGAGCCAGGCGCTCGACGTTTCGATCGAGCGCGTGCTGGCCGCGGGCGAGGACGCGCCGTTCATCGAGAAGCTGTCGCGCGCTGACACGCCGGCGCTGGTCTCCGACGACGGCAAGGTCCGGCTCGCGATCATCGGCTGGATCAAGACCGTCGAGTGGCTGCAGTGGTACGACCTGACCGCGGAGCCCGGCGGAGCGCTCGAATCCGACGCCCACCAGCGCGGCTCGATCGAATGCCTGTCGGTGCTGTCGGGAGAGGCCGAGATCGAGGTCGCCGGCCATGTGGAGCGCGTGCGCGCGGGCGAGACGCTGCGCTACCGGTGCGATCGCCCACACGTGATCCGCAACGCCGGCCCGGACCCGCTGCGCGCCACCATGGTGTGCATCATGAAGGCTGCCGTGATGGCCTGAACGGCCGCGCCGGGCGCCCCCTTGCGCGCCGCGGCGGAGCGTGACACGCTACTTTAGTCCATTCAGACGACTGCGGGAGAGCCCAGGCCGATCGATTGAGGTCAGCCATGGCGCCGACGGAGCAACCGCCCCCGGAAACTCTCAGGCACATTACCGCATCGTTGGACGATCTGGAGAGAGGCGCCCTTGAGGCGTCCACCGAAGGAGAAACCCCGGACCTTCCGTAAGGAGGGCGCGGGGGAAACTCTCAGGTAACCGCGACAGATGGGGGCCGGTCGGCGTCAGCCTCAGGGCGACGCCGGGCGTAACCCTGTCGCGGAGCTACCTTATGAGCGCATCGCCCGCTTTTGGCGGAACATCGGCCGCGGCCGACCTTCCAAACTCCTCTCCCGACCCCGACGGCGCTCTGCGGCGCACGCCGCTGCACGCGCTGCACCTGCGCCTCGGCGCGCGGATGACGCCGTTCGCCGGCTACGAGATGCCGCTCCAGTACCCCGCCGGCGTGCTGAAGGAGCATCTGCACGCGCGCGCGGCGGCGGGACTGTTCGACGTGTCCCACATGGGCCAGATCGCGCTGTCGCCGCGCCCCGGCTCCACGATCGACGACGTGGCGCGGGCGCTCGAGGCGGCCATTCCGACCGACGCGCTCGGGCTGAAGCCCGGACGCCAGCGCTACGGGCTGCTCACCGCGGACGACGGCGGCATCCTGGACGACCTTATGGTCGCCCGCTTCGACCACCGGTTCGTGCTCGTGGTCAACGCCGCCAACAAGGCCGCAGACGAGGCGCGCCTGCGGGCGACGCTGCCGGACATGGTCGAGATCGAAGCGTCGCCGCGGGCGCTGCTCGCGCTGCAGGGGCCGGCGGCGGAAACCGCGCTCGGGCGCCTCGCGCCCGGGGTCGCCGCGATGCGCTTCATGGACGTGGCGGAGCTCGACCTGCTCGGCGCGCGCTGCCTCGTGTCCCGGTCGGGCTACACCGGCGAGGACGGCTTCGAGATTTCCACGCCGGAGGATCGGGCCGAGGAGATCGCCGAGGCGCTGCTCGCCGACGAGGCGGTGCTGCCCGTCGGGCTCGCGGCGCGAGACAGCCTGCGGCTGGAGGCGGGGCTGTGCCTGCACGGCGCCGACATCGGCCCGGACGTTGATCCGGCCGAGGCCGCGCTGGTCTGGTCGATCCCGCCGGTCCGGCGCGCGGGCGGGGCGAGGGCGGGCGGTTTTCCCGGCGCGGAGCAGGTGCTGCGCGCGATCGGGCAGGGGCCGGCGCGCCTGCGCGTCGGCCTCCGTCCGGAAGGGCGGCAGCCGGTGCGGACTGGCGCCGCGCTGTTCGCCGACGAGGCCGGGGGCGAGCCGATCGGCGTCGTCACCTCCGGCGGCTTCGGCCCGAGCGTCGGCGCGCCCGTCGCGATGGCCTATGCGCCCTCTGGCTGCGCCACCCCCGGCGCCCGCCTGTTCGCGGAGGTCCGCGGCCAGCGCGTTCCCGTCATCGTCGTCCCGCTGCCCTTCGTTCCCGCCCGCTTCAAGCGCGGCTGAGCCCCTCTGTCGACAAGGATGCGTCCCATGAAGCGTTTCACCGAAGACCACGAATGGCTCGCCCTCGACGGCGACGTCGCGACCGTGGGCATTACGAGCTTCGCCGCCGAGCAGCTCGGCGACCTCGTGTTCGTCGAGCTGCCCAAGGTCGGCGCCGCGCTGAAGAAGGCGGAGGCCGCGGCGGTCGTGGAGTCCGTGAAGGCGGCCTCCGACGTCTACGCCCCGGTCGACGGCGAGGTGACCGAGGTCAACGACGCCGTGGTCGCCGACCCGACCGTCATCAGCGCCGATCCGGAAGGGGCGGGCTGGCTCTACCGCATCCGGCTCGCAGACCCGGCCGCTTTTGAGTCCCTGATGGACGAGGCGGCCTACGCCGCGCTCGCGAAGTGACCGCCATGTCCGACGCTCCGCGGAACGCCGACCGGCGCTACGACCCTTACGACTTCGCCAACCGCCGGCACATCGGCCCCACCCCGGCCGAGATCGCGGAGATGCTCGAGGCGGTCGGCGCACGCTCGCTCGACGCCCTGATGGACGAGACGCTTCCGGCCGACATCCGCGCGGCCGCGCCGCTCGACTTCGGCAAGCCCTTCAGCGAGCGCCGCGTCATCGAGCGCATGCGCGAGGTCGCGAACCGCAACCGCCCGCTCGCCTCGATGATCGGGCAGGGCTACTACGGCACGACGATGCCGCCGGCGATCCAGAGGAACATCTTCGAGAATCCGGCCTGGTACACCGCCTATTCGCCCTACCAGCCCGAGATCAGCCAGGGCCGGCTCGAGGCGCTGCTGAACTTCCAGACGCTGGTCTGCGATCTCACCGGGCTCGACGTCGCCAACGCCTCCCTGCTCGACGAGGCGACCGCGGCGGCCGAGGCGATGGCCATGGCGAAGCGGATCGCGGGCGGCGACCGCGCGGCGTTCTTCGTCGACCGGGATTGCCTGCCGCAGACCATCGCAGTGCTGAAGACCCGCGCCGAGCCGCTCGGCTGGACGGTGGTCGTCGGCGACCCATTCGCCGATCTCGACCCCGAGGCCGTGTTCGGGGCGCTGTTCCAGTATCCGGGCGTCGACGGCGCGATCCACGACCTCTCCGGTCCCATGGCCGCGCTCAAGGCCGCCGGCGCGATCGCCGTCGTCGCGGCCGATCCGCTGGCGCTGACCCTGCTCACGCCGCCCGGCGAGATGGGCGCCGACATCGCCATCGGCTCCATGCAGCGCTACGGCGTGCCGATGGGCTTCGGCGGCCCGCACGCCGCCTACATGGCGACGCGCGACGCCCACAAGCGCCTGTTGCCGGGCCGCATCGTCGGCGTGTCGGTGGACGCGAAGGGCCGTCCGGCCTACCGCCTCGCGCTCCAGACCCGCGAGCAGCACATCCGCCGCGAGAAGGCGACCTCGAACATCTGCACCAGCCAGGTGCTGCTCGCGGTGATCGCCTCCATGTACGCCGTGTTCCACGGGCCGGAGGGGCTGAACGGCATCGCGGCCCGCGTCCACCGCGACGCCGTCCGGCTCGCGGAGGGGCTGGAGGCGGCGGGCTTCGAGGTCGAGCCGAAGACGTTCTTCGACACCATCACCGTGAAGGTCGGCACCTTCCAGGAGCTGATCCTGACCCGCGCTGTCGAGAACGGCGTGAACCTGCGCAAGGTCGGCTCCGACCGCATCGGCATGAGCGTCGACGAACGCACGCGCGAGCACGTCATCGAGGCGGCGTGGCGGGCGTTCGGGATCGACCGCAAGGTCGACCTGGACTCCTGGCCGGAAAGCCGGCTGCCGGAGGCGCTGCTCCGCCGCTCGGCGTTCCTGACCCATCCGATCTTCCACATGAACCGGGCCGAGAGCGAGATGACGCGCTACATGCGCCGCCTCGCCGACCGCGACCTCGCGCTCGACCGGGCGATGATCCCGCTCGGCTCTTGCACCATGAAGCTGAACGCCACCGCCGAGATGCTGCCGATCTCGTGGCCGGAGTTCGCCGACATGCACCCCCACGCGCCGGCCGACCAGGCGCAGGGCTACGCCGAACTGATCGGCGACCTGTCGCGAAAGCTCTGCGACATCACCGGCTACGACGCCATCTCGATGCAGCCGAACTCCGGCGCGCAGGGCGAATACGCTGGGCTGCTCGCGATCCGGCGCTACCACCTGTCGCGCGGCGACGGCCGGCGCGACGTCTGCCTGATTCCGTCCTCGGCGCACGGCACCAACCCAGCCTCCGCGCAGATGTGCGGCATGACGGTGGTCGTGGTCGGCGCGCAGGCGAACGGCGATATCGATGTAGAGGATTTCCGCCGTAAGGCGGAGACTTACGCCGATCGGCTCGCAGCCTGCATGATCACCTATCCCTCGACCCACGGCGTGTTCGAGGCGCGGGTCCGCGAGATCTGCGACATCGTCCACCGCCATGGCGGCCAAGTCTATCTCGACGGCGCCAACATGAACGCGCTGGTCGGCCTCGCCCGGCCGGGCGACGTCGGCGCCGACGTCAGCCATCTCAACCTGCACAAGACCTTCTGCATCCCGCACGGCGGCGGCGGCCCCGGCATGGGGCCGATCGGCGTCAAGGCGCACCTGATCCCCTTCCTGCCAGGCCGGCCGGAGGCGGGCGAGGAGGGCGCGGTGTCGGCGGCCGCCTTCGGCTCGGCGTCGATCCTGCCGATCTCATGGAGCTACTGCCTGATGATGGGCGGCCGCGGCCTGACCGAGGCGACCCGCGTCGCGATCCTCAACGCCAACTACATCGCGGCGCGTCTCGGCGGGGCCTATCCGATCCTCTATTCGGGGACCGGCGGGCGGGTGGCCCACGAGTGCATCGTCGACGTCCGCCCGTTCCAGAAGAGCGCCGGCGTGACCGTGGACGACGTCGCCAAGCGGCTGATCGACTGCGGATTCCATCCGCCGACCATGAGCTGGCCGGTCGCCGGCACGCTGATGATCGAGCCGACCGAATCCGAGACCAAGGCCGAGATCGACCGCTTCTGCGACGCCATGCTCGGCATCCGCGAGGAGATCCGCGCGATCGAGGAGGGGCGGAGCGACCGGGCGAACAACCCGCTCAAGAACGCGCCGCACACGGTGCAGGACCTGATCGGCCCGTGGGAGCGTCCCTACGGACGCGAGGCCGCCTGCTTTCCCGCAGGCTCGCGCGGCATGGACAAGTACTGGCCGCCGGTGAACCGCGTCGACAACGCCTATGGCGACCGCAACCTGATGTGCTCCTGCCCGCCGCCGGAAGCCTACGCCGCGGCGGCGGAGTAGGCCTCCGAGTTCTCTCCGTTCGGGCTGGAACGTCTTGGTCCGGCGGACCATCCATGCCCGGTCAGTCTGGAGGACGACGCGCGGGCAGGGCGGCGCTCCTCCGCTCTGATCAACCGGACGCCGCCGGGATCAGCCCGGATAGGAGACGACCGTCTGGCGCTGTTCGCCGAGGCGGTCGATCCCGAGGGTCACCACGTCGCCGGCCTTCAGGTACTGCGGCGGCTTCATGCCCATGCCGACGCCGGGCGGGGTGCCGGTCGTCACCACGTCGCCGGGATCGAGCACCATGAAGGAGCTGATGTAGGAGACGAGGTGGGCGATGTTGAAGATCATCGTCGCGGTCGAGCCGGTCTGGCGGCGCTCGCCGTTCACGTCGAGCCACATGCCGAGATCGTCCACGTCCGGGATCTCGTCCAGCGTCACCAGCCAGGGGCCGAGCGGACCGAAGGTCGGGCTGCCCTTGCCCTTCATCCACTGGCCGCCGCGCTCGATCTGGAAATGCCGCTCGGAGACGTCGTTGCAGATGCAGACGCCGGCGACATGGCCGAGCGCGTCCGCCGGCGCCACATGCTCGGCGCGGTCGCCGATGACGAAGGCGATCTCGACCTCCCAGTCCACCTTCTTGTGGTGCTTCGGAAGGATGATGTCGTCGTTCGGGCCGACGATGCAGTTCGGCGCCTTGCTGAACAGGATCGGCTCCGAAGGGATTTCGAGGCCCGCCTCGCGGGCGTGATCCTCGAAGTTGAGCCCGACCGCTACGAAATGCCCGACGTGCCCGACGCAGGCGCCGATGCGTGCGTCCGCCGGCGCGAGCGGAAGGCTTTCGGGATCGATCGCCCTCAGCCGCGCGAGGCCGGCCGCGGTCAGCGTCGCGCCCGAGATGTCGTCGACTACGCCGCCGAGGTCCCGTATCGCGCCGGCGCCGTCGAGCAGGCCGGGCCGCTCCCCGCCTGCGGGTCCGAATCGCACGAGCCTCATCTGGTCACTCCTCAGGTTTCGGCGCCGCTCCGCCGGGTCCGGAAAGCACGGGTAGCGCGGCGGGGCGCGGTTTGGCGACCCCCGCCGCGCAGTCCGTGTGACGCCGCCGACACGCATGCGGCGAAACCGCGTCTGAGGGACGGCGAAATCACGAAGGTATGGTTGTACGTCGATCACTGAGCAAGCAGGCTTCGTCGAAGCGCCGCCGACGACAGGTGGCGAGCAACGACCGGTCCTTCCGTAGGGTCGGCTGTCATCCGGGTGGAAAAAACAGCATGTCCCAGTCGACCATCGTCAGACGCCGTTCCGTTCTGCTAGCGGCGACGGCGGCCGTCGCGTGCGCGGCCGGCCCCGCCTTCGCCGGGGCCTTCGCCCTGCGCGAACAAAGCACCGTCGGGCAGGGCATGTCCTTCGCCGGCATGGCCGCCGGCGGCGGCGATTCGATCTCAGGCATGTTCTGGAACCCCGCGGTGGTGAACCAGGTCGTCCATTTCCAGGGCGAGCAGCACGTCAGCGGCGTGTTCCCGACGTCGGATGTCGATGTCAGCCAGAGCACAAAGGACACCATTGGTCGGTTCACCGGCGGGCTCGGCGAAACCGGGAACGGCGGAAACATCGGACAGGGCGCGCTGCTCGCCGCGGGCTACAACGCCTACCGGCTAACCGACCGGATCGCGGTCGGCCTCTCGGTCAACACGCCCTTCGGCCTCGTCACAGACCCGCGCAACAACTGGGCCGGCCAGTACCTCGCCCGCTCCTCCAAGGTGCTCTCGGTCAACGCCACGCCGACGGTCGGCTACATCGTCAACGACTGGCTGTCGGTCGGCGTCGGCGTCCAGGTGCAGTATTTCGACATCAAGCTCAGGCAGGCGACGCCGGTGCCGGGCGGCCTGCCGGGGGCGGCGCTGCCGTTCCTGCCGGGCGCGGCCTCGACCAAGCTGTCGGGCGACGACATCGGCTTCGGCTTCACCGCCGGCGCCATCCTGAAGCCGGTCGAGGGCACCGAGATCGGCGTCGGCTATCGCTCCCGCGTCAGCCACAACCTGAAGGGCAAGCTGCGGGCGGAGATTCCGCCGGCCGCCGGCGGCGGCGTGGCCACCCAGCGGATCAAGGCCGACATCGGCCTCCCGGACAGCGCCACCATCGGCCTGCGCCAGCGCGTCACCGACCAGTTCACCTTCCTCGCCGGCTTCGAGTGGACGAACTGGAGCAAGTTCAAGAGCTTCGACGTCAAGGCCCGCAACGGCGGCGGCTTGGTGACGGAGCTTCCGTTCAACTACAACGACGGCTACTTCGCCTCGATCGGCGGCGAATACGCCTACAACGAAGAGCTGACGCTGCGCGCCGGCGTCGCCTACGAGTGGTCGCCGATCAACAACAAGAACCGCACCGTCCGGCTGCCGGACGACGACCGCTGGTGGCTCTCCGCCGGCGCGAGCTACGCCTACAGCGACCGCCTCGGCTTCGACCTCGGCTACTCCTACGTGTTCGTGCCGGGCAAGTCGAAGATCAACGAGGAGTTCCCGGCCGGGATCCCGGTGGTCATTCCGGGCGTCGCCGACGGCTTCAACGCCAAGTCGGAATCGGACGTGCACATCGTCTCGGCGGCCGTCCGCTACAAGTTCGGCGGCGACGCGGCCCCGGCGCTCGTCACCAAGTACTAAGCTCACGGCGGGGGGCGTGACGGCGGGGCCGGTCTCGGGGGAGGCCGGCCCCGCTGCTTTTTCCGGCGCTTCGAAGCGTCAGAACGCGGCGGGGAAACCGCCGCCGTCGATCAGCAGGTTCTGGCCGGTGATGTAGCCGGCCTGCGCCGAGCAGAGGAACGCGCAGGCCTGGCCGAACTCCGCCGGCGAGCCGAAGCGCTTCGACGGATTGCCCTGCCGCCGCTCCTCGGCGACCTCCTCAGGCGTGATTCCGCGCAGTTTCGCCTCCGCGGGAAAGCCTCCGCGCAGGCGGTCGGTGTCGAACATGCCCGGCAGGATCGCGTTGATGGTGACGTTGCGGTGCGCGACCGTGCGCGCCACCCCCGCGAGGAAGGCCGTCAGGCCGGCGCGCGCCCCGCTCGACAGGTCCAGCCCGACGATCGGCGCCTTCACCGAGGCCGAGGTGATGTTGACGATGCGGCCGAAGCCGCGCTCCGCCATGCCGTCGATCACCTGCTGGATCAGCTCGATCGGCGTCACCATGTTGGCGACCACGCCCTTCAGCATGGCGTCCCGGTCGATCTCGCGGAAATCCCTCCGGGGCGGCCCGGCGTTGTTGTTGACCAGGATGTCGGGGGTCGGCGCGGCCGCGAGCAGGGCGGCTTGGCCCTCCGGCGTCGCCACGTCGCCGACGACCGCGATCACCTCGGCCCCGGTCGTCTCGCGGATCTCCGCCGCCGTCCGCTCCAGCCGCTCGGCGTCGCGGCCGTTGATGACCACGCGGCAGCCTTCGGCCGCGAGCGCCTCCGCGCAGGCGCGGCCAAGCCCCTTGCTCGAGGCGCAGACGACGGCGGTGCGGCCTGAAATTCCAAGATCCATGCGAAAGGCTCCCTGACGCGCCCTGCCGCGGATGGCCGGGCCCGGCCTCGCGGCCGTGAGCGGCATTTAAACCGATGCGGCGGCGTCGCAACCGGCGTTTACGCCGTCGGCGGACATCCGGACGGCGCCCTGCGCGAGATCCGACTTGTCGATGGCGTAGCGCGTCAGAAACGGAGCGCTCGCGCCGCCGAGCCGGTAATAGTTGTGGTGGACGTAGAACAGCACGTGATCGCCCTCGTCGATCACGCCGTTGACGGGGTGATGGCTGTTCTTCGGGTCGCCCAGTTCGTTGCGCCAAGGCGTCGAGGGAAACAGGTCGTCGATCGCCGACCAGTCGCGGCCGTCCCGTGACGACAGCACGCGTATGCTGCAGTAGTCGGCGGTGAAGAACGGGAAGAAGCCGATCAGCCGGTCGTCGACGCGGGACACCGCGGGATAATAGTAGTCACCCGGCGGGAGGCCGGCGTCGTCGATGCGGACAGGCTCGAAGCGGCCGAAGAGCAGCGGACCGTCGGTCTCCCGCGTCGGTTCGGACACGGCGAACTGGACCCTGCGGACGCCGCGCTCGGGGTTCGCCCGCAGGAACAGCGCGCGGCGCCCGGTCCCGTCGAGCGGGACGCAGCTCAGATGGCCGTCGAACTCCGATTCCTTGCCCCAGAGCACGGTCGCGTCGACGAAGCCGTCATGGCTCGGTGTGACGATCAGCGGTCCGTCCTTCATCAGGCCGTGGCGGGGCATGTCGAACTGGTGCAGCCCGTCGGCGTGCGGGAACGCGCCGCCCGGATGGAACTGTCCGCCGATCGCGCGCACGCGGCCGCCGTCCTCGAAGACGTAGAGGTTGTGGCAGGCGTAGCTCGCCGACAGGATTTCGCGAGCCTTCCCGAAGGTCACGCCGTCGACGCTCTTGCGGTGGAGCGTGAAGGAGTGCGAGCCGCCGCCACCACGATAGTAGAGGTGGTGGACGCCGCGGCTTCTCATCAGGCTGAAATAGGCGGCCTTGCCTCGGAGGGGCACGTTCGTCCGGGCGGCGTCCCGCAGCCGAATGCGGCCGGACAGCGAGGGTGGGCAATCGGTCGTGATCATGCCGCCGGCGTCATGGAGGGGCGCCCCTCGTTCTCCGGAGAAAAGGGTCGCGAACGAGGCGCAGTATGTGGGCGGCGGCGAACGGTGTCGACGCGCGGCGCCGGGGCGGTCTCAGGCGGATGGTCGCAGAGCCGGCGGCATATGAAAACGCCCCGGACCAGGGCCGGGGCGTTCCTTAGGAGTGTGTCTGAGAGGCCGCGATCAGTAGCGCGCGCCGCGCTCCCGCATGAAGCGCTCGAACTCCTCACGCTGGCGCGCGTCGTCCTGCCCGCCGCGCTCGGCGCGCAGATGCGCCTCGAAGGCGGCGGTGGTCTCGTCGAGCCTGGCGCGCTCCTCGTTGAGCCGGCGAAGCTCCGCCTCGCGCCAGGCGTCGAAGGCGGCGTTGCCGGTCGCGGTCCTGCGGCCGAAGCCGCCGCCGAACTCGCCCCGCACGTTGCGGCCGAAATCCTCGGCGGCGCGGCGGGCGTTGGCGAAGGGACCGCCCGCCTTCAGTGGATTCGCTGGGCTCTTCGCCCAGGCGGCGATCCGCTCGCCCCACACGACATAGACCACCATCGCGAGGCCGAGCGGCCAGAATACGATGAAGCCGATCGCGGTCAGCGCGATGGTCAGCGCCGTCCAGCGATGGGGCACGCCCGGAATCACGGCGGCGGCCGCATCGTCGGCGTAGGGGTTCGAAGTCATCTCAGCGGTCTCCTGGAGCGACGGGCCGGCGGAGCGGGGGAGCCCGCCGGGGGTATTCTGCTGACGTTTGAGGTGGAGATCGACCGTTTCGCGTTCAAGGGCGCCGGCGCGGGTCCGCTGGAAACCCGGCGGCGCGACGCCATGTCCGGATGACGCCGCGGCTCCGGGTCATGCGCGTCATACGCGTGAGACGAATCCCGCTTATGCCGCTGTAGAAGCGATGACGCGGAGGGTCGACTTTGTCCGATCATGATGAAACCCGCAGGTTTCGCGCGCTTTTCATCTCCGACGTCCATCTCGGAACGAAAGGTTGCCAGGCGGACCTGCTGCTGGACTTCCTGCGCGTCCACGACGCCGACACGATCTATCTCGTCGGCGACATCGTCGACGGCTGGCGGCTGAAGCAGAGCTGGTACTGGCCGCAGTCCCACAACGACGTCGTGCAGAAGCTGCTGCGCAAGGCGCGCAAGGGCGCCCGGATCCTCTACCTGCCGGGCAATCACGACGAGTTCCTGCGCAGCTACTACGGCTCGCATTTCGGCGGCATCGAGGTGGTCGAGACCGCGGTCCACGAAAGCGCCGACGGCAAGCGCTACCTCGTGATCCACGGCGATTTCTTCGACGTGGTGGTGCGGCACGCGCGCTGGCTCGCGCTGCTGGGCGACTGGGCCTACGAGACCGCTCTGATGGTCAACACCCACGTCAACCACGTGCGGCGGCGTCTGGGCTTTCCCTACTGGTCGCTGTCGGCCTGGGCCAAGCTCAAGGTCAAGAACGCGGTCAACTTCATCGGCCAGTTCGAGGAGACGCTGTCGGCGGAAGCGCGCAAGCAGGAGGTGGACGGGGTCATCTGCGGCCACATCCACCACGCCGTGATCCGCGACATGGGCGGCGTCGCCTATGTGAACACGGGAGATTGGGTTGAAAGCTGCACGGCCGTCGCGGAAAACTACGATGGCCGGCTCGAGCTGATCCGGTGGGCGGACGCCGTGCGCGCCGGACGGCAGGCCTCCCCGAGCGCGGAGCCCGCCTCCGTGGGCGTGCGGGCCGCCGCATGAGACCGCGCTGGAAAGGCGCGGTCATCGCGCTGGGAAGGCATATGCGTGTTCTCGTCGTCACCGACGCGTGGCGTCCTCAAGTCAACGGCGTGGTGCGGACCATCGAGCATCTGATGGAGCACGCGCCGTCCTTCGGGGTCGAGATCGAGCTGCTGGCGCCCGACCGTTTTCGCACCCTGCCGATGCCGACCTATCCCGAGATCAGGCTGTCGCTCGCGCGCGCCGGCGCGGTCGCCAAGATGATCGACGCGTCCAACGCCGACCATGTCCACGTCTCGACGGAAGGGCCGCTCGGGCTCGCGGCGCGCCGCGCCTGCATCCGGCAGGGGCGCCCGTTCACGACCAGCTACCACACCCGGTTCCCCGAATATCTGCGCCGCCGCGCGCCGATTCCGGAGCGCTGGACCTATGCGGGGCTGCGGCGCTTCCATAACGCCGGCGCCGGAATCATGGTCGCGACGCCCTCGCTCCGGAAGGAGCTCGCGGAGCGCGGCTTCCTGCGGCTGATGCACTGGAGCCGCGGCGTCGACGCGGACCGCTTCAGGCCCGATCCGACCGCGCGCGCCTTCGATCATCTGCCCAAGCCGATCTTCCTCTATGTGGGCCGCATCGCTCCGGAGAAGAACGTGGAGGGCTTCCTGTCGCTCGACCTGCCGGGGACGAAGGTGGTGGTGGGCGACGGCCCCCAGCGCGCGGAGCTGGAGGCGTCCTTTCCGGACGCGCATTTCACCGGCACGCTCGAAGGCGAGGGGCTGGCCAAGGCCTACGCCTCGTCCGACGTGTTCGTGTTCCCGAGCCGGACCGACACGTTCGGGATCGTCGTGCTGGAGGCGCTGGCCTCGGGCGTCCCGGTCGCGGCGTTTCCGGTGACCGGCCCGGTCGACATTCTTGAAGGCAGCGGCGCGGGCGTGCTCGACGCCGACCTGCGGAAGGCGGCGATCGCCGCCCTCGACGTGCCTCGGGAGAAGGCGCGCGCGCTGGCGCTGAGCCATGGCTGGCGCGAGGCGACCAAGATGTTCGTCGACAACATCCGCCAGGTGATCGCCGAGACGACGCCCGACCGGGCGGCCTGAGCCGCACGCGCTCTTTTCCGCTCAGGCGAACAGCAGCGCTTTCTCTGCGTCCGTCAGGCTGTCGAGCAGCGGTTCGACGCGGGGCTCAGGCTTCGCAGGCGCAGGCTCGAGAGCGCGGCGCGCTGGCGCATGCCCGGCGCCCGCCGGCTTCGAAGGCGCCCGCAGCATGGGAGCCGGGACGGCGGCGGGAAGCGGAGCCCGCGCGGTCAGGTCGTCAAGCGCCGCCTCGACCGCCGAGCGCTCGGCGACCAGGGTCGGCGCCTCGTCGATCGGCGGCGTGACCTCCAGCCGTTCGATCGCGAGCCGCTGCTCGAACGTCGTCGGCCTCTGCGCCGCAAGCCGCGGCGCGGCGACCGCCACGGGCGCCGGCTGTCCGCCGGTCGCGCGCAGGCCGTCGACGACGATCCGCTCCAGCGCGGCGAGCCGGGCGAGCGCGAGCTCGACCCGGCGCTCCGGCGGCTTCGGCGCGGTCAGCGCGGCGCGGACGGCGCCCGCGGCTTCGGCCAGCCCGTCGAGCGGCGGGGAGGGCGCGGCGTCGGACAAGCCTTGCGCCGCCGGAACAGCCTGCGCCGGCGCGGCGGTGACGCGCTTCTCCAGCGCCTCGAGCGCATGAAGGATCTGGGCGGTGTCGGCGGCGCGGTTGCGGCGGGCGAACTCGCTCAGGAACCAGCGCCCGCGCTCCGTCTCCATCACGGCGGACGCGATCGCCTCGTAGTCTTCGAGCGAGAGCTGGGGAGGCGAGGACATGAAATCCCGGACGGCGCGCGGTTCGCGCCGTGACCGCCGCGGCGGACGAGACGCTTCGCCTCAAACTACGTGCGAATCGCGGGCGATGACAGAGGCTTGAGCGCCGCCCGCCGGATCATCCCCAGAGCGCGGGCGAGGGCGGCGACATCGTGCTGCCGTCATAGACGATGCCGTGCTCCCGGTCGCGCGCGAGCAGCAGCGGCCCGTCGAGGTCGACCACCGCCGCGCCTTGCGCCACCAGCGTCGCCGGCGCCATGGCGAGCGAGGAGGCCAGCATGCAGCCGACCATGACGACGAGCCCGGCGGCGCGGGACTCCTCCGCCAGCAGCAGCGCCTCGGTCAGGCCGCCGGTCTTGTCGAGCTTGATGTTGATCGCGTCGTAGCGCCCGATCAGGGCCTTGAGGCTCGTGCGGTCATGGGCGCTCTCGTCGGCGCAGACCGGAATCGGACGAGCGATCCGCCCAAGCGCGGCGTCGTCCGCTGCGGGCAGGGGCTGCTCCACCAGCGTCACGCGGGCCTCGGCGCAGGCGGCGAGGTTGCGGGCGAGCGCCGCGCCGGTCCAGCCCTCGTTGGCGTCGACGATCAGCTCGGAGTCCGGCGCGCCGGCGCGCACGGCCGCGATGCGCGCCGGATCGAGCTCGTCGGCCCCGCCGAGCTTGACCTTGAGCAGCGGCCGGGACGCGGCCTTCGCCGCCGCCGCGCGCATCGCTTCCGGCGCGCCGAGGCTGAGCGTGTAGGCGGTGACGAGCGGCTCCGGCTCCGGAAGGCCCGCGAGCGCCGCGACGGTGACGCCGCGGCGCTTCGCCTCGAGGTCCCAGAGCGCGCAGTCGAGCGCGTTGCGCGCGGCGCCGGCGTGGAGCGCGCCCTGCAGCGCGGCGCGGTCGAGCCCGTCCGCGACCGCGCCGGCGAGCCGGTCGATCTCGGCCTTCACGCCCTCCGGCGTCTCGTCATAGCGCGCATAGGGCCGGCATTCGCCGCGGCCGCGGTGCGGGCCGTCGACGATCTCGGCGACCACGGTGACGACCTCCGTCACCGAGCCGCGCGCGATGGTGAAGGCGCCGGCGATCGGCCAGCGCTCGATCCGTGCGGTCAGGACCGGCGGCATGGGATTTCGTCGGCGGTCGCGTTCACGAAAACTCCGCCACGAGGCGGTCGACGATCGGGCCGACGCCGAAGCGCACCGGGTCGCTCGCCGGCAGGCCGTGGGCGGCCACGGTCCGGTCGAGCTCCGCCCGTGCGGCGGCCTCGTCCAGCGCGGCGGTGTTGACCGCGATCCCGACGCAGCGGATCGTCGGATTGGTCAGCCGGCCGCTGGCGACCGTCGCCTCGATCACCTGGCCGATGGTGGGCAGCGGCGTCGCGACGCCACGCATCGTCGTGCGGGTCGGCTCGTGGCAGACCACGAAGGCGTCGGGCTGGGAGCCGTGCAACAGGCCGAGCGTCACGCCCGCGAAGGAGGGATGGAACAGCGAGCCCTGGCCCTCGACCACGTCCCAGTGGGCGGGATCGGCGGCGGGCGTCAGCCACTCCGCCGCCCCCGAGATGAAGTCCGCCACCACCGCGTCGACCGCGACGCCGCGGCCGGCGATCAGCACGCCGGTCTGGCCGGTGGCGCGGAAGTCGGCGTCGAGCCCGCGGGCGCGCATCTCGGCCTCGAGCGCCAGCGCCGCGTATTTCTTGCCGACGGAACAGTCGGTGCCGACGGTGAGCAGGCGCAGGCCGGGCCGCTTCGAGCCCTTGCCGGTCGCGAACTTTTCGCGAGAGTGGCGGACGTCGTGCAGCAGGCGGCCGTTCGCCTTCGCGGCCTCGGCGATCCGCGGCGTGTCGGCGAGACGGCCGTGCAGCCCGCTCGCCACGTCGAGCCCCGATTCGAGCGCCAGCACGATCTGGTCCAGCCAGTGCTCCGGCAGCACGCCGCCCGCGTTCACGACGCCGATCACGAGGGTCTTCGCGCCCCGCGCCACGGCTTCCGCAACGTCGGTCTCGGGCAGGCCCACATCCGCCTTGCAGCCGGGGAGCCGCAGCTGGCCGACGCACCAGTCGCGCCGCCAGTCGACCACGCCGGCCGCCGTCTTGGCGGCCAGAGCGTCGGGAGCGTCCCCCAAAAACAACAGGTAGGGCTTCGCGATCTCCAATACCCGCTCCTCTCGTCGCCGTCGCTCGACAGCCGCTCGTGAGCCTGAGTAATACGGGCGAGGGGGGTGGCGCGGCAAGGCGCACACCAGAGGAGCCTCCGGCAATCCAAGTGCAGGACGCAGCCAAGGCCGACCTCACAGTCGAAACCTTCGATGAAGGTCTCGTGCTGACGCCGCTTGGTCCGTGGACAGCCGAGACCGGCGAAGCTCTGTCGGAGCGCATCGACCGTCTCGACATATCGGGCGCGCGCGGCAAGACCGTCGCCCTCGATCTGTCGCGCCTCGACCGTCTCGACACCGTGGGCGCCATCCTGCTCGGCCGGCTGCGCGCCGCGGGCGAGGCGGCCGGCGCCCGGGCCGAGACCCACGGCGCGAAGCCGCAGCACGAACGCCTGCTCCAGGCGCTCGACGAGCGCGGCAAGAACGAGCCGCCTGCGAAGCGCCGCGAGAATCCCCTGTTCGCCCTGCTCGCCAATTTCGGCGACGCCATCTTCAGCATCCGCGACGACATCGCGATGGGCCTCGCCTTCCTCGGCGCGGTGGTGATGGCGACCGCGCGGCTGCTGATCGCGCCCTGGCGCTTCCGCTACACCTCGACCGTGGTGCATCTCGAGCGCGTCGGCCTGCATGCGGTGCCGATCATCGCGCTGATCTCGTTCCTCGTGGGCGCGATCGTCGCCCAGCAGTCGATCTTCCAGCTCAAGAACTTCGGCGCGACCCTGTTCGTGGTCGACCTGCTCGGCATCCTCGTGCTGCGCGAGCTCGGCGTGCTGCTGACCGCCATCATGGTGGCGGGCCGGTCGGGCTCCGCCTTCACCGCCGAGATCGGCTCCATGAAGATGCGCGAGGAGATCGACGCCCTGAAGACCATGGGCCTCGACCCGATCGAGATCCTCGCCATGCCGCGCCTCGTGGCGCTGGTGATCGCGCTGCCGCTGCTGGCGTTCATCGCCTCGATGGCCGCGCTGCTCGGCGGCGGCCTGGTCGCCTGGGTCTATGGCGACATCACGCCGGTCACCTTCCTGCAGCGGCTGAAGGACGCCATCACCTTCCAGACCTTCATGGTCGGCATCGTGAAGGCGCCCTTCATGGCGGTCGTGATCGGTTTGATCGCCTGCACGGAAGGCGCGAAAGTGGAGGGGTCGGCCGAATCCCTCGGAGCCCGCACCACCTCGTCGGTGGTGAAGGCGATCTTCATCGTGATCGTGCTCGACGGCATTTTCGCGATGCTGTTCGCGTCGATGGGGATCTGACGATGGCCGGTAGCCCAGCCGCCAAGCCGCTGATGTCGGACGACGGCCACGAGCTCGTCATCCGCGTGCGCGACCTCGTCGTGGGGTTCGGCGACCGCAACGTCATCGACGGCTTCGACCTCGACGTGCGCAAGGGCGAGATCCTCGGCGTCGTCGGCCCGTCCGGCGCCGGCAAGTCGGTGACGCTGCGCGCCATCATCGGGCTGCTGCCGAAGCGCTCCGGCACCGTGGAGGTCCTCGGCGTCGACCTCGACGAGGCCGGCCCGCGCGAGCGGCTCGCCGTGGAGCGGCGCTGGGGGGTGCTGTTCCAGCAGGGCGCGCTGTTCTCGTCGCAGACCGTGCTGCAGAACATCCAGATGCCGCTGCGCGAACACACCTCGCTCGGCCCCAAACTGCTCGACGAGATCGCGCGGCTGAAGATCGATCTGGTCGGGCTCAAGCCCGAAGCCGCCGAGCGTTACCCGTCCGAGCTGTCGGGCGGCATGATCAAGCGCGCCGCGCTCGCCCGCGCGCTCGCTCTCGATCCCGACATCGTGTTCCTCGACGAGCCGACCGCGGGCCTCGACCCGATCGGCGCCGCCGATTTCGACAAGCTGATCATGACGCTGAAGGATTCGCTCGGCCTGACCGTCTACATGGTGACCCACGACCTCGACAGCCTGACCACCGCCTGCGACCGCATCGCCGCGCTCAAGGGCGGCAAGGCGCTGGCGGTTGGTCCGATGTCGGAGATGGTCCGTAACGACGATCCGTGGATGCAGCAGTATTTTCGTGGCGAACGCGCCCGCGCCGCGGGCATCGGCGCGACGGCGGCCTGAGCCGCGCGGAAGGAGAACGCGACCCTCATGGAAACCCGCGCCAACCATGCTCTCGTCGGCGGCTTCACCCTCCTGGTGCTCGTCTGCGCCGCGGCTTTCATCTGGTGGTTCACGGAGGCCGGCCAGCAGCGCGCGCGGGCGATCTACCGTGTGCAGTTCCAGGGCGCGGTCTCGGGCCTGACCCCCGGCTCCGGCGTGCTGTTCAATGGCATCCGCGTCGGCGACGTCACCAACCTCAATTTCGATCCGCAGGACCCCGCCAAGGTGGTAGCCCGCATCGAGGTCTTCCCCAACACGCCGATCCGTCGCGACACGCGGGCGCGGCTCGAGATCACCGGCCTCACCGGCGGCTCGGTGGTGCAGCTCACCGGCGGCTCGCAGACCGCGGAATCCTTCCCGCTCGTCACGACCGAGGAGGGCGATCCCAACAACGCCCCGGTGATCGTGGCCGAGCCTTCCGCGTTCCAGGACATTCTCGAGGGCGCCCGCACGGTGCTCGAGAAGGCGCAGATCACCTTCACCGACATTCAGGGTCTCGTCGGCAACAGCCGCGGCTCGGTCGAGCGCTCGCTGCAGAACGTGGAGCAGTTCACCGCCGCGCTCGCCGCGAACTCCGACGACCTCAAGTCCTTCATGCAGAACACCGGCATCGCCGCGCGCCAGATCGGCACGCTGGCCGAGAACCTGGTGCCGCTGACGACGGACGTGCAGAACCTCGTGCGCGCGGTCGACGTCAAGAAGGTCGACGCCACCATGAGCAACGTCGTCGCCTTCTCGCAGGCGCTGAAGGACGGCGCCCCGCAGGTGCAGAAGGCGCTCGGCGACGTGGCGGCGCTGACCGAGCAGCTCCGCGCCTCGGGCGGCCGCGTCGACGGCATTCTGGCCGGCGTTCAGACCATGATCGCCTCGATCGACTCGACCAAGGTGTCGGCCTCCGTCGACCGCTTCGCCGCCATCCTCGACTCGATCGACCCGGCCAAGGTGACCAACACGCTGAACTCGGTCGAGAGCGCGGCGCGCAACGCCGACCGGACGATCGCGGCGATCGATCCCGAGAAGATCAACCGCGCGGTCGACGGCTTCACGGGCCTCGCGACCTCGATCGACGGTCAGACCATCAACCGCACCGTCGCGAGCGCCGACCGCATCCTCTCCGCGATCGACGGCGAGAAGGTGCGCGCCACGGTCGACAATGTGGGAGCCTTCGCCGCGGCGCTCGGGCGCAACGCCCAGACCGTGGATCAGATCGTCGCCGACGCCAAGCAGATCTCCGGGCGCCTGACCGGCACCGCCGACCGGCTGGACGCGGTGATCGCCGACGCCCAGCGCGTCATCGGCTCCGACCAGACGCAAGGGGCGATCGCGGACTTCCAGAAGACCAGCGAGGCGATCCGCATCCTCGCCGAGCGCCTCGACGGCCGCACCGCCGACATCACGTCGAGCATCAACAAGCTGTCGAGCTCCGGCGTGCGCGACCTGCAGGGCTTCGCGGCCGACGGCCGGCGCACGCTCGGCGAGCTGGAGCGCACGCTCCGGAGCCTGGAGCGCAACCCGCGCCAGTTCCTGTTCGGCGGCGGCGGAAACGGCGTGCCGGAGTACCGTGGACGATGATGCGCGCCGCAGCTCAAGACAGCGTGGAGAAAGCCTTGGCCCGTTCGTCCCTCAGGACCGCCGCCGCCCGTATGGCGCTCGTCGCCGCGCTCGGGCTCACCCTATCGGGCTGCGCGGGCCTGCTCGCGGGGTCGCCGGACGCGACCTACGACCTGACGGCGCCGTCCGACCTGCCGCGCGGCGGCGGCCAGCGCGGCGTGCTGGTGGTGGCCGAGCCTGTGGCGGTGGCGGTGATCGACGGCCAGCGCATCGTCGTGAAGCCCAATGAGGGGCAGGTCACCTACCTGCCGAAGTCGCAATGGTCCGACCGTCTGCCGAAGCTCCTGCAGGCGCGGATCATCGAATCCTACGAGAACGCCGCCCGGCTCAGGAGCGTGGGCCGTCCGGGCGACCGTCTCGCCCCGGACTTCCAGCTCGTGACCGAGCTGCGCGCCTTCGAGATCCGCGCCGCGACCGGTGAGGCGGTGGTGGAGCTGACCGCCAAGATCATCAACGACAAGACCGGCAAGATCGTCGCCGGCGAGGTGTTCGTCGCCCGCCAGCCGCTCGCAGGCGCGGTCGACGGCCCGACCGCGACACGCGCGCTCGACCAGGCGCTGCGCCGGGTGCTGACGGGGCTCGTGAGCTGGACCGGCCAGCAGCTCTGACCGGGCGGCCGGGCCGGACGCGCGCTCACGCAGGCCTGATCGCGCGCCGCTTGCCGCCGGGCTGACGCGCGCCACCCTCCGGGAAACCTCGGAGGAGAGCCCCATGAACGTCGCCGCCCGCGTCGCCGTCGTCTTCACGATCGTCGCGACCCCCGCGCTCGCCCACCACGGCTGGTCGAGCTACGATTCCAACAAGACGATCACGATCGAAGGCGCGGTCCTGAGTTCGTCCTACGGCAATCCCCACGGCGACCTCACGCTGGAGCACGACGGCGCGAAATGGGAGGTGGTGCTGGCGCCGCCGTCGCGCATGAACGCGCGCGGCCTTGCCGAGGCCGACATCGCGCCGGGCAAGACCGTCAAGGTCGAAGGCTACCCCAGCTCGCGCGGCCGGCCCGAGCTGCGCGCCGAGCGCATCACCGCCGGCGGCAAGACGGTGGAGCTGCGTTAAGGCGTCTCGACCGATGGAGCCGATCGCCGACCCGCCGCTGTGGGCGGCGGCGCTCGAAGCCTCCCGCGTCGGCGTGGCGATGCGGCAGTCCGCGGTCGCCTATCCGCTCGCGAACCTCGTCCATCTGCTCGGCCTCGTGCTGCTGGTCGGGCCGATCCTGCTGCTGGACCTGCGCCTGCTCGGGCTCGGCCGAGCGGTCGCGGTCGACGACGCGGCGCGGCTGCTGACGCCGTTCGCAGGCGTCGGGCTGGCGCTTCTGGTCGTCAGCGGGCCGCTGCTGTTCGCGGCCGACGCCCGTGCGCTGTCCTCGAACCCCATGATGCTCTGGAAGCTCGCCGGCGCGGCGCTCGGGCTCGCCAACGCGTTTGCGTTCCGCGCGCTCTGGCGGTCGCGCTACCCCGTCTGGGACCAGGGGCCCCCGCTCGGGGCCCGCGCGCAGGCGCTCGGGTCGATCGGGCTCTGGCTCGGCGTCGCCGCGCTCGGCCGGCTGATCGCCTACGTCTGAAGGGCGCAAGGCGCGCCAAACGCGCGAAGGCCCCGGAGCCTGAGCTCCGGGGCCTTCGTTTCCGTCGGGCCGATGATCCGCGTCAGCGCGGGTCGAACTTGCCGGCCGCGTGCGAGAGCATGGTGTAGACCTTGCCGGTCTCCGAGGTGAGGTAGGTGTTGGTCAGCATGCCGTCGCGGTCGTCCTCGGCGATCTCGGCCAGCAGGCGCTCGAACTCCGTGACGTAGCGGTCGACCGTGCCGCGGAACTCCGGCTCGCTGCCGTACTTGCGCCGGATCTCCTCGAAGGTCTGCTGGCCCTGCAGCGTGTAGAGCCGGCGCGTGAACACGTTGCGCTCGCCGCGGCGGTAGCGGTCCCAGAGGTCCGCGACGGCCTGATGGTCGATCATCCGGGCGATGTCCACCGACAGGCTGTCGAGCGACTCGATCGCGTGCAGCGGCGAGCGCTGCGGCGCGGCCGGGGCGGCCGGCTTGCGGGCGGCGGGCGCCGCCGGCTCGTCGTCGCGCGAGGCGCGGGCGAGCAGGCCGGAGATCCAGCTTCCGTTGTCGTCGGCCGCGGCCGGCTTGGCCGGGGCCGGCTTCGGCGCGGCCGCGGTCGGCTGGGGCCGGGCGGCCTGCGGGGCGGGCTTCGCCACAGGGGCGGCC
>NZ_JBHUER010000001.1:514365-555921 GCF_042681025.1 Methylopila henanensis | reverse complement strand
CGAACGCCGCGCCCTGGCGGGCCGCGATCTCGCCGAGCGCGTTCAGCGCCTTGATCTGCTCCGCCACCACGCGGCGCAGCTCGGCCGCGCCTTCCTCGGCCTCCTTCGGCATCTCCAGCACGCCCCGGCGCAGCTGCTCGCGCGTCTGGTCGAGCTCGGTCTGGATCGTCGAGGTCATGCCGCGCATCTCGGCGGTGACGTCGGCGAAGCGCTTGCTGGCCTCGGCGAGCATGCGCGCCATCTCGCGGGCGGCCTCCTCGTTCGACGCCTTCAGCGCCGCGGCGGCCTTCTCGCGCTCGGCGTCGCCGAGCTTGCGCACCTTGTCGAACTCGCTCGCGATCGACTGCGAGGTCGCGCCGACCTGCGCGGCGAGCCCTTCGGCGACGCTCTTCGCGCGCGCTTCCGAACGGGTGAGCTGCTCGTCGATCGCGACCACATAGCCGTTGAGCGAGCGGGTCAGCTCCTCGGCCTTGGCGCCGAGGCCGGCCGCGAGGCCCTCGAGCGCCGCGCGGCGCTCCTCGAGCGCGCCGGCGAGCCGGCTTTGGGCGCCGTCCAGCGTCGAGGTGACGCCCGAGATCGCCTGCGCCTGATGCTCGAGCTGCTTCGACACCTCGGTCACGCGCTGGAGCACGCCGGCCGACACGTCGCGCAGCGACACCACCTGGGAGCCGACCTTCTCGCCGGTGCGGGTGGTGGTCTCCGCGATGTCCGCCATGATCTCCTCGAAGGCGGAGACGCGGCCGGAGAGCTCGGTCTCGACTGCGCCGAGCTTCGAGCCGGCGCCTTCGAGCAGGGCCTGGAGAGCGGCGTTCGAGTCGCCGAGGCGGGTCAGCGCCTCCGCCAGCGCCCCGGTCAGCGCGGCTTGCGTCTCGGTCAGGTCGCCGACGGCGCGCTTGCTCTCGCGCGCCACGGTGGCGGCGAGGGCGGAGGTCGCCTCGGTGACGGCGTCCTGCAGGCGCTTCGCCGAGGCGTCGAGCTGCTCGACGGTCTTGGCGGTCTCGGCGCCCATGGATTCGCCGAGACGATGGGAGGCGAGGCGCAGGCGGTCGGCCACGCCGTTGAGGCCGGCGACGGTCTCGGCGCCGCGGGTCTCGAAGGTGCGGGCGAGGTCGCCGTTCAGCGTCTCCAGCGTGTCGCGCATGGCGTCGCCGCGGGCGCCGACGGTCTCGACCAGATTGGCGAGCCGTTCGTCGAGCTGGGCCGAGAGCGTCTCGCCGACGCCGGCAAGCTCGCGCGTGACGGCCTCGCCGCGGGCGCCGATGCGCTCCACGAGCCCGGCGCCGTTCGAGTCGAGCGCCGCGCCGACTTCGGCGATGCGCGCGGCGAGCCGCTCCGCGACCTCCGCGGTCAGGCGCGCGAGATCGCTCTCGACGCGGCCGGAGGTCTCGGCGAGCGCCGCGTTGACGCTCTCCACGCGGCCCGAGATGCGCTCGGCGAGGTTCTCGCCGCGGGCGTCGAGGGTCTCGCCGACGCTGTCGATGCGGCCGGTGACGGTGGTCTCGAACCGCGCGATGCGGCTTTCGAGCGCGCCCGCCACCTCCAGCGCCTTGGCGCCGAGCGAGGAGGAGATCGCCGCCGCCTTCTCGTCGAAGGCGGTGACCAGGCCGTCGGTGCGCTCCGACAGGTCGGCCGCGAACTCGGCCGCACGCTGGGCGAGCGTGGCCGCGACGCCGGTCGAGCCTTCGCCGAGCGTGCGGGCGAGGTCCAGCGTGCGGGCGGCGAGCGTCTCGTTGAGCGCGCGGGTCCGCGCGTCGAGGCCGTCGTCGATCCGGCCGATGCGGCTTTCGAGCGAAAGCGCGAGATCGCCCATGCGGCTGGCGAACTGCTCGTCGAAGCCGCCGAGGCGGGCGGCGAGCACGCCGTCGAGCTCGTTCGTCCGCTCCGCGAAGGCGTCGATGCGGCCGCCGATCGCGTTCTCCAGCTCGCCGGCCTTGGCGTCGAAGCCCGCGAGACGGGCGGCCACGGCGCGGTTCAGCACGCCCGCGCGGTTCTCGAAGGTCTCGAGGCTCGCCGCCAGCGCGCCGCTGATCAGCTTGGCCTTCTCGTCGAAGGCGCCGACGCGCTCGTCGAGCGCGGCGTCGAGCTGGGAGATGCGGGTTGCGAGCGCCTGCACGTGGTCGCCGAGCGCCGCGTCGAGCGAGGTCGCGCGGGTGTCGAACGCGCTCAGCCGTTCGCCGACGACCTGGTCGAGCGAGGCGACCTTGCCGTCGATGCGGTCGATCTGGGCCGTGATGGCGTCGTCGATCGCCGCCACCTTGCCGTCGATCGAGTTGATGCGGTCCGAGACGTTGGCGTCGAAGCGGACGATCTGCCCGTCGATCGCCCCGACCCGTTCGCCGAGGCTCGCGTCGAAGCGCACGATCTGGCCGTCGAGCGCGCCGATGCGCTCGCCGAACAGGGTGTCGAAGGTCGAGATCTTGTCGTCGAACTGGCCGATGCGCTCGCCCAGCGTCTCGCCGAGCCGCTCGATCCGTCGGTCGATCGCGCCGGTCTGGCTGCGCGAGGCTCCGTCGAGCGCGGTGACCCGCTCGTCGAAGGCCGAGAGCCGGTCGGCGATCGCGCCGTCGAGCTCGGACAGCTTGCCGTCGAAGGCGCCGAGGCGTTCGCCGAGCGTGGCGTCGAGCGCAAGCGCCTGCGCGCCGATCCGGTCGGCGAGCTTGGCGCCTTCGTCGCGCAGCACGCCCTCGACCTCGGCGACGCGCGCCGCGATCTGGTCGGCGAAGCCGCCGCCGACTTCCGACAGCCGGGCGGCGAGCGCCGGGCCGCGTTCGCCGAGGGTGGCGTCGAGCGCGGCGAGCTGGGCCGCGAAGCTGTCGTTGACCGCCGAGCCGCGGGCGGTGATGTCCTCCGCAAGCGCGCGGGCCGCGACGGCGAGCGTCTCGCCCAGCGTCGCGCCGCGGCTGGAGATCGAGTCGCCGAGTTCGCTCGCGATCCGCGCGAGCCGTTCGTCGATCTCGGAGGCGCGGTTGTCGAGCAGGCCGCCGAAGCCTTCCACCGAGGTCTCGAAGGTGGCGCGGACCGACGCCGCTCCGTCCTCGAGCCGGACGGCGACGGCGCGGACGGCCTGGTCGAGCAGGCGGTCGGCCTTCTCGACCTCGTTCGCGAGCCGCTCCCCGAGCGTGGCGCCGGCGCTGTCGAAGCGGCTCTCAAAGGCCGCGATGCGGTCGTCGAAGCCGGCGCCCAGGCGGGCGCTCGCGGCTTCGAACGCGGCTTCGGCCGCGAGGGTGCGCGCGCCCATGGCGTCGACGAGGCGCGTCTCGGCCGAGGCGAGGCGGCGCTCCAGGTCGCCGCCGCGGGTGATGACGGCGTCGTGGATGCGCTCGGCGGTGTCGCCCAGCGTGATGGCGAGCGCGCCGCCGCGCTCCGCGATGACGTCGGCGACGGACGCGCCGGTGCCCGCGAGCCGCTCCTCGAAGGCGCGCAGGCGCTCCTCCACGCCGGAGCCGATGCGGGCCGTCGCGGCCTCGAAGGCCGCTTCGGCCGCGATGGCGCGGGCGTCGATCTTGCCGCTGAGGGCGTCGCCGGCGGAGACGAGCCGGTCCTCGAGGTCCGCGCCCTGGACCACGACGATGTCGTGGAAGCGCTCGGTGGTCTCGGACAGCGTTCCGGCGAGGCGTCCGCCATGGTCGGCGATGACGTCGGCGACCGAGGCGCCGGTCGTGGCCAGACGTTCCTCGAAGGCGCGCAGGCGCTCGTCGACGCCCTGGCCGATGCGGTCGGTGGCGGCCTCGAACGCGGCTTCCGCCGCAACGGCGCGGGAATCGATCTTCCCGCTGAGCGCGTCGCCCGCCGCCGCCAGGCGCTGCTCCAGATCGGAGCCGCGGACCACGACGATGTCGTGGAAGCGTTCGGTGGTCTCGGTCAGCGTCCCGGCGAGCTGGCCGCCATGTTCGGCGATGACGTCGGCGACCGAGGCGCCGGTGGTGGCGAGACGCTCCTCAAAGGCGCGCAGGCGCTCGTCGACGCCGGTCGAGATGCGGCCGGTGGCGGCCTCGAAGGCGGCCGCGGCTTCCGCGGCGCGGGCGTCGATGGTCTCGCCCATGCGGGAGCCGACGCCGGTCAGGCGGGTCTCGAGATCGTCGCCGCGGTTCACGACCACGTCGTGGATCCGTTCGGCGGTGTCGCCGAGCTGGGTGATCAGGATCGCGCCGCGCTCGGACAGGACGTCGGCGATCGTGACGCCGGTGGTTTCGAGATTCTCGCGCACCTCGGCCGAACGGCCGTCGATCGCCGCGACGATGCGGGAGCCCGCGGCCTCGAAGTCGCGCTCGATCTCGTTGCTGCGCACCACGATCGCCTCGTGGACGCGATCGCTCGCCTGCACGATGCGGGTCGCGACGTCGTCGCCGCGCGTCTCCAGCAGTCCGGCGATGCGCTCGCCGTCTTCGGTGAAGCGGCGTTCGAGATCGACGCCGTGGACCGCGATCGCCTCGTGCATGCGGGAGGCCGCGTCGTGCAGCCGCTCGGCGAGTTCGCCGCCCTTGAGCGCGATCGTCTCGGCGAGGCGTCCGCCGGTCTCGTCCAGCTTGCCGGTGATCTCCGAACCGCGCAGCGAGAGGTCCAGCACCACGCCGTCGCCGGCGTTCCTGAGAGCCTCGGTGATCTCCGCGGCGCGCACCGCGAGCGTGCCGTCGATGTCGCTTCCCGCCTGCGCGAGCGCGCCGGTGACGTCCTCGGCCCGCTCGGCGATCGCGCGCGCCACGCGCTCCGCCCGCTCGGCGAACTCCGCCGACACCTCGTCGCCGGTCTTCTGCAGCCGGTCGGAGGCGAGCGACGCGCGCGAGGTCAGATCGTCGGAGAGGCGGGACGCGATCGCCACGAGCTCCTCGGTGACGCGATCGCCGCGCGACCCGAACTCCTCGGTGACGGACGAGGCCGTGGCCGAGAGCGTGTCGCCGAGCTCGCGGGAGCGTTCCGCAAGACCGTCGAGCAGTTCGCGGGAGCGCTCGCCGAGCCCGTCGAGCATGTCGCGCGAACGGTCGTCGAGCGCGGCGTGGAAGCCGCCGCCGGCGGTGGTGAGCGCGCCGAGAAGCTCGGCGACTCGGTCGCTGAAGCTCGCGGTCACGGCCTCGCCGGTGCTGTCGAGCTTTTCGGTGACCTCATCGGCGCGGCGGGCGACGCTGTCGAGCAGCGCGACGCCGGCGCGGTCAAGGCGCTCGGCGATGTCAGCGCCGCGGGAGTCCAGCGCCCCCGCGATCTGCTCGCTGGTGCGGGCCAGACGGTCGTCGATGTCGGCCCCGGCGGCCGCGAAGCGGTCGGTGACGAGCGTCGCCCGCTCCTCGACCGAGCGGAACAGCGTCTCGCTGGCGTCCATCAGCGCCGCCTGCGCGGTCTCCGCGCGCTCGGCGAAGGAGGCGGACACGCGCGCGCTGGTCTCCTCGATCGAGGTGGAGACGGCCTCGCCGGTGCTTGTCAGGCGCTCGATCATGTCGGCGCCGCGGCCGCCGACGGCGCTGAGCATGGCCTCGCCCGCGCCAGTGATGGCGTTGGTCAGCTCCGCGCTCTTGGCGTCGAGCTGCTCGGAGATGCGGGCGCCGGATTCGGAGATGTTGGCGGTCAGCAGCGCGGCGGCCGCGCTGAGGTCGCGGGCGAGCGCCTCCTGCGCCTCGCCGACGGTGGCGCGCAGCCGCTCGGCGTTGCCGTCGATGGCCTCGCGCTGGCTCTGCATCTCGGCGATGAGCGCGCGCACGCGCAGTTCGTTGTCGTGGAACGAGCGCTCGAGCGAGGACACCTCGCCGCGCACGAGCGACTCGAGGTCGCCGGCGCGCGCGACCGCGCGCTCGACGCCGTCGCCCATGGCCGCGACCTCGCGGCGCACCGCCTGCCCGAGCGAGGCGACGGCTTCGGAGGAGGCGGTCTCGGGCTCGGCGAGCCGGAGCGCGACTTCCGTCATCGAGCGGGCGACGAGGCGCATCTCCTGCGAGCGCCAGGCCATCATCGCGATCATGTAGAAGAACACGATCGGCGCGAGCGTGCCGACGGCGGCTGCGGCGAGCTGGGCCTGCACGGCGGGGTCCGTGAGATCGGCCTGGCCGCCGAGGCCCACGACGCCGAAGGCGTAGAGCGCGCCGAGCCCGGCCCAGGCGACGGAGGCGAGCGTCGCAAGCACGAAGGGCGCGCCGGAGGGCTTGCGCTGCAGGGCGTAGACGATGTGCGCGAACGAGCGGGCGTCGTCGTTCGCCGGGGCGCGGCGTCCGCGGTCGACCGCGGCGGCCCGCCGCTCCGAAGCTGGGGAGGGCGCGGCGAAAGGCTGCGGGGAGGGGTCCGGGGACGCGGCGCTCATGCGCTCGGCGACGGAGGGTTCGGGCGCAGACCGCGGGGAGGGCTCCACGGTCGCCTTCGCGCTCGGGGCGACGAGGTTCAGGGCTTCCTCGATCGCCGACAGGGCCGCTTCCGCAGGATCCTTCGCCGTGTTCGCATTCGCCATCGTCTGAGCCTCGCGTCCGTACACTGCACACATCGGTCGCTTCGGGCCGGGTCGCGCACCATTCGCGCGCGGATCGGCCCTCTGCGGCGCTCGGCCCGCAAACACGACGCGGGCCCGACCATTCGGCTGCCTTGGTCCCCCTCCAGCGTGGCGGCGCGCCGCGCCGGACGGGGGTTAGTCCTCGGCCATTCAAATGCTACCGATGATCGATGGCCTAGAGAACAGTGGAATCCGACCGTTGGCAAACGTCGTTAACGCCTTGTTCACCATACTTAACCGTCTCTCTCGATTCTTGGTTAACGTCCGCGCGGGCTGAGGCGGCATGTTTCTCCGGTTTTTCGACGCCCTCCGCTCCGCCGGCGTGCCGGTCTCGCTCCGGGAGCACCTCGCGTTTCTCGCGGCGCTGGACCGGAATCTCGCCGGCCGCGACGTCGAGGCGCTGCACGCCCTGGCCCGCGCCTGCCTCGTCAAGGACGAGCGCCATTTCGACCGCTTCGACCGCGCCTTCGCGGAGGTTTTCGCCGGCGCCGACAGCCTCGCGACCGCGCTCGCGGAGGGCGCCATCGATCCGGAATGGCTGCGGAAACGCGTCGAGCGCGGCCTCTCCGAGGAGGAGAAGGCGGCGATCGAGGCGCTCGGCGGGCTGGATAAGCTCCTGGAAACGCTAAGGGAACGTCTCGCCGAACAGAAGGGCCGGCACGAGGGCGGCAACAAGTGGATCGGCACGGCCGGTACCTCGCCCTTCGGCGCCTACGGCTACAATCCCGAAGGCGTGCGCATCGGCCAGGACGGAAACCGCAGCTTCCGCGCCGCCAAAGTGTGGGACAAGCGCGAGTTCCGCGATCTGGATGATCAGGCCGAGCTCGGCACGCGCGCGATCAAGGTCGCGCTGCGCCGCCTGCGCCGCTTCGCCCGCTCCGGCGCCGCGGACGAGCTCGATCTCGACGGCACCGTCGGCGCCACGGCGCGTCAGGGCTGGCTCGACGTGCAGCTCCGTCCCGAGCGGCGCAACGCGGTGAAGGTGGTGCTGCTGCTCGACGTCGGCGGCTCGATGGACGGTCACGTCCGGATCTGCGAGGAGCTGTTCTCGGCGGCCCGCGCCGAGTTTAAGCGCCTCGACCACTTGTACTTCCACAACTGCGTCTACGAGCATCTCTGGAAGGACAACCGCCGCCGGCGGACGGAGACGACGCCGACCTTCGATCTGCTGCGCGGGTTCCCGCCGGACTGTCGGATCGTGATTGTCGGCGACGCGTCGATGAGCCCTTACGAGATCCTGTCGCCCGGCGGCTCGGTGGAGCACATGAACCGCGAGGCCGGGCGGGTATGGCTTCAGCGTCTCGCGGACCGTTTCCAGAAGATCGCCTGGATCAATCCGCTGCCGTCGGCGCAATGGGAGTGGACGCCGTCGATCGGCATGGTGCGCGAACTCGTCGGCGGCCGGATGTATCCGCTCAATCTGGAGGGTCTCGAGGGCGCCATGAGGGCGCTGGCGCGCTGAGCGCGTCGCGCCGTCAGCCCTGACGTTCGGGCGTCGTCACCACGAGGCCGTCGAGCTCGGCCGTGATCTTGATCTGGCAGGAGAGGCGGCTGTTGGGGCGGACGTCGTAGGCGAAGTCGAGCATGTCCTCCTCCATCGGAGCAGGGCCGCCGACCTTTTCGGTCCAGGCCTCGTCCACATAGACGTGGCAGGTCGCGCAGGCGCAGGCGCCGCCGCAGTCCGCGTCAATGCCGGGGACGTCGTTCACGACCGCGGCCTCCATGACGGACTGCCCGTCGCGGCCGTCGACCGTGCGGCTTTCGCCGGAATGCTCGATGAAGGTGATCTTCGCCATGAACCGCCGCGCAAGGTCGGGGAGCGGGGGTCGCCGATGCGCGGCCGCTCCCGTGAGGCGGGCTGTTTAGAGCGTTTCGCAAAGCGGCGCCAGTGCGCGCGGCGCCGCGGCGTCCGTCAGGGCTGATCCCGAAACCTTCGTCCCCCTTGCGGGAGGACGGCGGTTTTCAGCGATCGAGGCCGAAGCGCAGCTCGATGGCGGAGGTGGCTTCCGCGATCGACTCGGCGACCTCGGCCAGCGCCTTTCCGGTCGGCTCGCCGGCGTTCGCCGCGCGCTCAAGCTCCTCAGCCGCGAGGGCGACGCGGTTCGCGCCGATGCCGCGGGCGGAGCCCTTCAGCGTGTGCGCGATCTGCGAACGCTCGGCCGGGTTGGTCAGCGCCTCGAAGCGGAAGAGCAGGATCCGCGCCTGGCGACGGAAGAGTTCGAGCACTTCGCGCTCGAGGGTCCGGTCGCCGAGGGTCTGGCGGGCGAGGTGGGCGACATCGATCGCCTGAGCGAGCGAAGCGCCCGCGCGTTGTTCGTACTGTTCCATGATGCTCGACATGATGACTTCTACTCCACTCCCGCCGATACGCTGCGAGATGCGTCTTCATAACGCTCCGTCGGTGTCTAAACTTGGGCGCCGGCGGAGCGCTGGTGAATGGCTCTGAAGGTTTCCCTTCCGAGTGGCCTTTAAGCCACGTTCGGGAGTCTGGCGGGGGCCCTTTGAACTCGATCCGAACGCGGCGTTCATCCGCCATTCACCGTAGGGTTTATGAAAGAGCCGGTTGGGTTACCGGGCGGTGAATCGCGGTGGTTGCGTCCACAGGCTTTCGGGAGCCGGGGACAACAGGACGCGCGCGCACGCCGCGTCCGCTGCTTGGCCGCCAAAGCCTTGGCAAACGTCCGGCGGTCCCCCACCTCCCCGTCGCCGCGGGCGCGCCGCGGTCGAATGTTCTGGAGACCCATGCGCCGCCTCATTCTGTTCCGCCACGCGAAGTCCGACTGGTCCTCGGCGGTCGACGATCATGATCGGGGACTGGCCCCGCGAGGCCGTAGGGCCGCTGGGCCTATGGGGGCCTGGCTGGCCGGAAGAGGCTTTCGGCCGGACCTTGTGGTGTGCTCCACCGCGCTGCGGGCCGCTCGGACCTGGAACCTCGCCAAGGCGGCGTTCACGCCGGCGCCTGCGACAGAACTGACGGACGAGATTTACGAGGCGGGCGACCGGGCGCTGCTCGAGGTGGTTCGCCGTACGCCGCAGGAGGTGCAGACGCTCATGCTCGTAGGGCACAATCCCGGACTGGCGGACCTCACGGAGCGGCTCGCCGGCTCGGGCGATCCGGAAGCGCGGCGGGCGTTGTCCGTCAAGTTCCCCACCGCCGCGATCGCCGTGCTCGACGTGCCGTTCGACTCCTGGGACGCGGTGGCGCCGGGTTCGGCGCGCCTGGACCGGTTCGTCACGCCCAAGATTCTCGGCCTCGACGTCGACTGATGTTCGACCAACTGGCTCACGAGGCGAGGATCGCGGCGCGCAGCCTGATCGACGCGGCGGCGAGCACGCTCGACCCGACGATCAGACTCGGCGTCACGGGGCTTTCGCGCGCCGGCAAGACGGTGTTCATCACCGCGCTGGTGCAGGCGCTCACCCATGGCGGGCGCCTGCCGGCGTTCAGGGCCTATGCGCAGGGGCGGATCGCCGGCGCGCATCTCGCTCCCCAGCCGGATGACGCCGTTCCACGTTTCGAGGTCGAATCGCATCTCGCCGCCTTGACCGGAGCCGATCGTCACTGGCCGCAGTCGACGCGGAGGATTTCCGAACTTCGCGTGGTCGTCGATTTCGAGAGCCGGTCCGGCTTTCTCAGCCGGCAAAAGCCCGGACGCCGCCTGACGCTGGACATCGTCGATTATCCCGGCGAATGGCTGCTTGATCTCGCGCTTCTCGGGCAGGATTTCCGGACATGGTCGGAGCGCACGCTCGCCTCGGCGGAAGGCGCGACCCGCGCGCCGCTCGCCGCCGACTGGCGCGCCCATCTCGCGACGCTCGATCCCGCGGCGCCTGAGGACGAGGCCGCCGCGAGGCGCTCGGCCGAGCTGTTCCGCCACTATCTTCTCGCGGGCCGCGCCGAACGGGTGGCGCTTTCGACGCTTCCGCCCGGCCGCTTCCTGATGCCGGGCGACCTCGACGGCAGTCCGGCCCTGACGTTCGCGCCGCTCGCCTTGCCGGCGGACGGCGAGGCCCCGTCGGGCTCGCTGTGGGCGATGATGGAGCGGCGCTACGAATCCTACCGGAACCACGTGGTGAAGCCGTTCTTCCGCGACCACTTCGCCCGTCTCGATCGGCAGGTCGTGCTGGTCGACGCGCTCGCCGCGCTGAACGCCGGTCCCGAAGCCGTGGCCGATCTGGAAACCGCGCTGACCGACGTGCTGGAGGCCTTTCGGCACGGGCGTAACTCCTGGCTCACTAGCCTGTTCCGACCCAAGATCGACCGGCTGATGTTCGCGGCGACCAAGGCCGACCACCTGCACCACACCAGCCACGACCGGCTGGAGGCGATCCTGCGGCGGCTCGTCGGCCGCGCTCTGGAGCGGGCGGAGTTTGGCGGCGCGGCCGTCGACGTCGTCGCGCTGGCCTCCGTGCGCGCGACCCGCGAGGCGAGCGCGAAGCAGGGCCGTGAGGAGTTGCCGGTCATCGTCGGGGTGCCGGAGGCGGGCGAGGCTTCGAACGGCCAGGTGTTCGACGGTCGTGAGGAAATCGCGGTGTTTCCGGGCGATCTCCCCGAAGACCCGGAGGTCGCCTTGCGCGCCGGCGGCTACCGCGGCCGGGCGGTCAGCGAGGACGCCGGCGACATCCGCTTCGTGAAGTTCAGGCCGCCGCGGCTTTCCCCCGAACGCGGCGTCGTGCACCTGCCGCACATCCGTCTCGACCGCACGCTCGAGTTCCTCATCGGCGACGCGCTGGTGTGAGGAGAAACCGATGACCGATCAGGGACCTTCGCGCCGGCCCGCCGCCTTCCGCCTGAACGATCCCGGCGTCGTGCTGGCGGCCCCCGACGAGACCGTCGCCACGAGCGGCGGCGTGGTGCTGACGTCGCAACCCGACGCGTTCGAGGACGCCGGCGAGCCTGCGGCCGTGCCGCCCGCAAAGAGCCGGCGCGGCGTATCGTTCGGGGGGCTGTTCTGGAGCGCTCTCGGCGCGCTGGCGAGCCTTGCGCTCGGCCTTTGGGCGACCCGCGTCGTCGAGGACCTGTTCGCCCGCTCGGACTGGCTCGGATGGCTTGCGCTGGCGCTCGCCGGCGTGGCCGCCTTCGCGGGCCTCGCGATCGTCCTTCGCGAGGCGGCCGCGCTGATGCGGCTGGCGCGAATCGAGGATTTGCGCGCCGAAGCGGAGGCAGCGCACCTCAGCGACGACGCCAAGGCGGCGCGCAAGGTGGTCGACGAGGTCGTCGCGATCTACGCCGCCCGCCCTGAGACGGCGCGCGCGCGGGCCGCGCTCGCGTCCCACCGGGACGAGATCATCGACGGCTCCGACCGTTTGAAGATCGCCGAGCGCGAGCTCATGACGGAGCTCGACGCGCAGGCGACGAGCGCCATCGCGGGAGCCGCCAAGCGCGTCTCGGTCGTGACCGCGATTTCGCCGCGCGCGCTGGTGGATGTGGCGGTGGTGCTAGTGGAGGCCATGCGACTGATCCGCCGGGTCGGCGCGATCTACGGCGGACGTCCCGGTGCGCTCGGCTTTCTGAAGCTCGCGCGCCACGTCGGCGCGCATCTCGCGGTCACAGGCGGCATGGGGGTTGGCGACGGCCTGCTGGAGCAGGTGCTGGGCCACGGGCTCGCGGCGAAGCTTTCGACGCGGCTCGGCGAAGGCGTGCTGAACGGGCTGCTGACGGCGCGCGTGGGTCTCGCCGCTATGGCGGTCTGTCGGCCGCTGCCGTTCGTCGACCGCAAGCCGCCGACGGTCCGCGAGGTCGCGGGAAACCTGTTCGAAGGCCGTCCCCGCGCCTGACCTCAAAAAGCCGCCGGCGCGGGGACTGCTTCCGCGCCGGCGGTTCTCAAGTTGGAACGTCGTCGCATTCGCTCGGCGACGTTGTGCGGCCCTATACGACATTCCGTTCGCGTTAGATTTAACGAGAACGCGAAGAACCGGTGAAAACGGGAGCGACTTTTAGCCGTTCTGCCCACGGTGCCTGAGCACGTGGTCGGCCAGCACGCAGGCCAGCATGGCTTCGGCCACCGGCACGGCGCGGATGCCGACGCAGGGGTCGTGCCGGCCCTTGGTCGAGACGTCGACCTCCGCGCCTTCCGTGTCGATCGAACGGCGCGGCGTCAGGATCGACGACGTCGGCTTCACCGCGAAACGCGCGACGATGGGCTGGCTCGTCGAGATGCCGCCGAGAATTCCGCCGGCGTTGTTCGACAGGAACGTCGGCTTCCCGTCCGGTCCTGCGCGCATCTCGTCGGCGTTGGCCTCTCCTGTCAGGCGCGCGGCGGCGAAGCCGGCTCCGATCTCGACGCCCTTGACCGCGTTGATGCTCATCAGCGCAGCGGCGATGTCGGAGTCGAGCTTGCCGTAGATCGGCGCGCCGAGCCCGGCGGGCGCGCCCTGCGCCTCGACCTCGATGACGGCGCCGATCGAGGAGCCTGCTTTCCTGAGACCGTCGAGGTAGGCTTCCATTTCCTTCGCCGCGACGGGATCCGGGCAGAAGAACGGGTTGCGGTCGACCTCCTCCCAGTCCCAGCGGGCGCGGTCGATCTCGATCTCGCCCATGGCCACCAGCGCCGCGCGGATCGTCACCTCAGGGATGACAAGCTGCGCGATCGCTCCTGCGGCCACCCGCATCGCCGTCTCGCGCGCCGAGGACCGGCCACCGCCGCGGTGGTCGCGGACGCCGTATTTGAGATCGTATGTCAGATCGGCGTGGCCCGGACGGTAGCTGCGGGCGATGTTGGAATAGTCCTTGGAGCGCTGGTCGACGTTGCGGATCAGCAGGCCGATCGGCGTGCCGGTCGTCGTCAATCGCCCGCCTTCGTCCTCCAGCACGCCCGAAAGAATCTCGACCTCGTCCGGCTCGCGGCGCTGGGTGGTGAAGCGCGACTGGCCGGGCCGCCGGCGGTCGAGCGCCGCCTGAACGTCGTCTCGCGTGAAGGTCAGGCGGGGCGGGCAGCCGTCCACCACCGCGCCGATGGCGGGGCCGTGGCTTTCGCCGAAGGTGGTGACGCGGAAGAGATGGCCGAAGGTGTTGTGCGACATGGGCGAGGCTATGCCACGGCCGCCTTTTGGGGAAAAGGAGGGTGGCGCGCTTGTTTCCGTTTGCGTAGGAGGTGACGCTTAGGGCTAACGTCTTGTGAATGCCGGAATCCAGACAGGAAGATATGTCGACGCCACTCGAACGCATCGCCGCCGGCGAAACGCCTTATGTCTTCTTCGATCTGGAGACCACCGGCCTGACGCCGAAGCGCGACCGCGTCATCGAGATCGCCGCGCTCCGTTTCGACCGCGCGACGGGCGAGCTCGCGAGCTTCCAGAGCCTGATGAAGCCCGACCGCGCCATCCCCGCCTTCGTGCGCGCCATGACCGGCCTCGACGACGCCGCCTTCGCCGACGCGCCGGAGCCGAAGGACGCGCTGGAGCGCTTTTTCGCCTTCGTGGGCGACGCTCCGCTGGTCGCCTACAATATCCCTTTCGACCACGCCTTCCTGATGGCGGAGGCCGAGCGTGCGGGCCTCGCCGCGCCCTCGACGACTGTCTGCGCGATGCGTTTCGCCCAGACGCGGGTGAAGGATGTGCCGAACCATCGTCTCGAGACGGTCGCGAAAGCGCTCGACTGTCCGCGTCCGCGCGCCCGCCGCGCGATGGAGGACTGCCTGACGGGCCTCACGGTTTTCGAGAAGACGCTCGCGCTGGGCTGATCAAAACGGCTGGCCGGGAGACTGGTTATGTCTCCCGCTTGAGATGGCGCGGCCGCCCGGCCTCGTAGAGCGCGCTGGCGCGATCGCCGGGGCCGTCGAGCGCCCGGCCCACCAGCACCAGCGCCGTCCGCTCCACGCCGTGCGGCGCGGCCTTCTCCACGATGTCGCCCAGCGTGCCGCGGACGATGAGCTCGTCGGGCCATGTCGCGCGCGCCACCAAGGCCACAGGGCAGTCCGCGCCATAGAGCGGCGTCAGCTCGGCCGCGATTCGCGGCAACTGGCGCGCGGCGAGGTGCAGCGCGAGCGTGCCGCGCGACGCCGCGACGGCCTCGATCGTCTCATGCTCCGGCATGGCGGACGCTCGACCCGACAGCCGTGACAGGATGATGGTCTGCGCCACCTCGGGCGCTGTGAGTTCGACGCCGAGCCGGGCTGCCGCTGCGGCGAAGGCCGGCACGCCGGGCACGATCTCGTAGGGGACGCCGCGCGCGGCGAGCGCCGCGAACTGCTCCGCGGTCGCCCCGTAGATCGACGGATCGCCGGAATGCACGCGCGCGACGTCGAGACCGCCCGCATGCGCGGCCTCGAATTCGGCGACGATCGCGTCCAGATCGAGCGGCGCGGTGTCGACCACACGTGCGCCTTCCGGCGCATGCGCGACCAGCGCCTTCGGCACCAGCGAGCCGGCGTAGAGGCAGACCGGGCAGCGGGCGATCAGGTCGCGCCCGCGCACGGTGATGAGGTCAGGATCGCCCGGCCCGGCGCCGATGAAATAGACCGTCATCGCGGCTTCACCGCGGCGAACTGGGTGACGGGCATCGCAGGACGCCAGCCGGTCATCCGGCCGACCGCGTCGGCGTTCGCGATCTGAAGCCGGGTGAGGTCGCCCCCCAAGGACGCCCGCGCCGCGACGAGCCGCGCCTCCGTTTCAAGCGTCACCGCGTTCGCCACCAGCCGGCCGCCGGGCTTCAGGGCCGCCCAGCAGATCTCGACGACCCGCTCCGCCGTCGCGCCGCCGCCGAGGAAGATCGCGTCCGGACGGGGCAGGCCGGCGAGGCCCCCTGGAGCGCGCGCCTCGCGCACGTCGAGCGTCGGAACGCCGAGCCTCGCGGCGTTGCCGCGCGCCCGGTCAGCGCGATCGGCCCGCGGCTCCAGCGCGATCGCGCGGGCGCGGGGCGCGGCGCGCATCCATTCGATGCCGATCGAGCCCGAGCCGGCGCCGACGTCCCAGAGCAGCGCGCCGGGCGTCGGCGCGAGTCGGGCGAGGGTGAGCGCGCGGATTTCGCGGCGGGTGATCTGGCCGTCGTTCTCGAACGCGTCGTCGGGAAGGCCCGGCGCGCGCGACAGCAGCGGCGCCTCGGGGCCGGCGACGAGCTCGATCGCCACCGTGTTCAGATCATCGAACACGCGCTCGCCCATGTCCTGCGCCGTCGTCATGTGGGCCTGCGCCTGCGGTCCGCCCAGTCGCTCGAGCACCGTCAGGCGGCTGCCGCCATATCCGTGCGCGACCAGCAGGTGGGCGGCGGCGGCGGGCGTGCGTCCGTCCGCCGAGAACAGGATCACGCGCTCGCCGTCGAACAGTTCCGCGGCGAGCGCCTCGACCGGACGACCGCAGGCGGTGACCAGCCGGACGTCGGCGATCGGCCATAGCATCGCGGCGCAGGCGAGCTGGAACGAGGAGACGGCCGGCAGGACCGTCATCTCCTCGCGGTCCACGCGCCCGAGCAGGGTGGAGGCGACTCCGTAGAGCAGTGGATCGCCGCTCGCCAACACCACGGTCGCTTCGCCGCGCCAGCCCATGATCACGTCCAGAAACGGCAGCATCGGCGAAGGCCAGGCGCGCCGTTCCGCGCGCGGCGAGGCCGACGCCGGCAAGAGCGAAAGGTGCCGCTCTCCACCGACCACATGGGCCGCGGCCACGAGCGCAGCCAAGGCCGCGGCGGAAAGTTCGCCGTCCTCGCCGACGCCGACGACGGTGAGCCAGGGAGAGGAGGGGCGGGCCGCCATGGGTTCCGATCGTCGCTGTGGGACGGGCGAATGCTTCGCGCGTTCCGCCGTCGCGGCGCAACCGGAATCGGGTCGTAACCCTGCGATCAAAGCCCAATCCTTGCCGCAGCCCATCCGACGGCGGCCTCCGGCGTCGCGAAGGTCAATCCTTCGGGGCGGGGCGGGCGGCGCACCATGATAACCGGCAGGCCGCGTTCGCGGGCAACGGTCAGCTTCGCCTCCGCCGCCGCGCCGCCGCTGTTCTTCGCGACCACCGAACCGACGATGCGCGTCTCGAACAGGGCGCGCTCGGATTCGAGGCTGAAGGGGCCACGGTCGAGCAGGATTTCAGCCCGAGGATGGGGAAAAGGCGCCGCAAGCGGATCGATCATCCGGAGAAGCAGGACGAGGTCCGTCCGCGCGGTGAACGGCATGAGCTCCTGACGTCCGACCGTGACCAGACAGGGACCTGGCGTGGCCGGGATCATGGCCGCGGCCTCACTCACGTCCGCGGCCTCGCGCCAGTCGTCGCCGGCGACCGCAGCCCACGCGGGGCGCTCCACATGCGCCAACGGCACGCCGGCCGCCCGGCAGGCCTCCGCCGCGTTCGCCTTCATGCGGGCGGCGAACGGATGCGTGGCGTCGATCGCGACGGCGATCTTCTCGGCCTCGAGATAGGCGGCCAGCCCATCCGGGCCGCCGAACCCGCCGACTCGGACATGTCCGGCCGGCGCGCGACGTCGTTCTGTGCGGCCAGCGAAGGAGGTGACCACATCCGCGCCGAGGGCCACGAGCCGTTCGGCGACGGCGAAGCCTTCCGTCGAGCCTCCGAGCACCAGCGCGCGTGGCGGACGGGTCACGCTTCCGGCCTTGCAAAGGGCGTCAGCCGAAACGACGACGGCTCACAGGATTGTGCGGCGCAAAGGGAACCGCCATGGTCCCGCGCATGTCGTCGCCTTTCGATCATCGTCCGCCGTCGTCCCTGCCGATCGCGTTCAGTTCCGCTCTCGCCGCCGGAATGCCGCCCTTCGCGCCGGGGATGGTCTGGCTCGCCGGCGCCGGGCCGGGTGATCCGACTCTCGTGACGCTGCAGGCGGCATGGGGGCTGGCGCAGGCCGATGTCGTCTTCTTCGACGCTCTCGTCAACGACGGCGTGCTGTCCTACGCCCGCGCCGACGCCGAACGCGTCTTCGTCGGCAAGCGTGCGGGCTGCCCCAGCCCGAAGCAGGCGGAGATCACCGCGCGCCTGATCGAGGCCGCCCGCGCCGGCAAGCGGGTGCTTCGCCTGAAGGGCGGCGATCCCTATGTCTTCGGACGCGGGGCCGAAGAAGCGCAGGGACTTGTCGCGGCCGGCGTGCCGTTCCGGGTCGCGCCCGGCGTGACCGCAGGCGTCGGCGGGCTCGCCGCGGCCGGCATCCCCGTCACTCATCGCGACGTCAACCAGGCCGTGACGTTCCTCACCGCGCATGACGCGTCCGGGTCGCTGTCGGCGCGGCTCGATTGGGACGCGCTGTCCGCGGGCGCGCCGGTGCTCGTGGTCTATATGGGCTTCCGCCTGATGGACGTGATCGCGGCCCGCCTGCTTGGCGCCGGCCGTCCGCGCGACGAGCCGGCGGCGGTCGTGTCGCAGGCGACGACGCCGCGCCAGAAGGTGGTGCAGACCACGCTCGGACGGCTCGTCGATCGCGCCGACGTGGAGGATCTCGAGCCGCCGGTGCTGATCGTCATCGGCGGGGTCGCGGCGCTCGCGCCGGTTCTGGGGCTGGCGGCTTCGGTCGGGCAGGGCGCGGCCGCCGGATGACCAAGGGCTTCGTCGTCGCGGCGCCGGCGAGCGGCTCGGGCAAGACGCTCGTCACGCTCGGGCTGCTGCGGGCGTTCCGGGACAGGGGGCTCGCCGTCGGATCGGCCAAGATCGGGCCGGATTACATCGATCCGCGCTTTCACGCCGCGGCCGCGGGGCGGCCCTGCGTGAACCTCGACGGCTGGGCGATGCGGCGGGACCGCATCCTGGCGCTCGCCGCCGGCGCGTGCGAAGGCGCGGAGCTTCTTGTCGTCGAGGGCGTCATGGGCCTGTTCGACCGCGCCGCCGAGCCCGGAGTCGAAGGACGAGGGGGGACGGCGGAGGTCGCGGCGACGCTCGGCCTGCCGGTCGTTCTCGTGGTGGACGCGGCCGGCTCGGCCCAGTCGGTGGGCGCGCTCGCCAACGGTTTTCGGCGGAGGGGGACCGGCGTCGAGGTGGCCGGTGTCATCCTCAACCGTATTGCGAGCGCCCGGCACGAAGCCCTTGTGCGGGAAGGGTGCGCGGAGGCGGAGATCGCCGTGCTCGGGGCCGTTCCGCGTCGCGCGGACATCGCCACGCCGTCTCGCCATCTGGGGCTCGTGCAGGCGGAGGAGGCCGACGACCTGGAGGGGCTGCTCGCCCGCGCCGGGGCCCTGATCGCGCGCCATGTGGACCTGGACGCGCTGCAGGCGCTGGCGCGTCCGCCTGAGCGCGCCGGCTCGCACGCGGGGCCGTCGCCGGTCCCGCCGCTCGGCGTCCGCATCGCGCTCGCCGACGACGTCGCCTTCCGCTTCGCCTATCCGCATCTCCTCGACGCCTGGCGCGCGGGCGGAGCGGAGATCGTCCCGTTCTCTCCGCTCGCCGATCAGGCGCCCGATCCGCTCGCCGACGCGGTCTATCTGCCCGGGGGCTATCCCGAGTTGCACGCGGGCCGGCTGGCGGCGTCGGAGGCGTTCCGCGACGGCATGCGGGACGCCGCCGACCGGGGCGCCGCGATCTATGGCGAGTGCGGGGGCTACATGACGCTCGGCGATGGCCTCGTGGACGCGGATGGACGCCGCCACGCCATGCTAGGCCTCCTGCCGCTCGAAACCTCGTTCGCGGCCCGACGGCTCCATCTCGGCTACCGTCTTGCGAGGCTGGAGGCGTCCTCCCCCCTCGGCGCGGCCGGCGCAGTCTATCGCGCGCATGAGTTCCACTACGCGTCGGTCGTAACGGAGCGCGGCGATCCCCTGTTCAGGCTGAAGGACGGCGCCGCCTGCGGCCTTCGCCGTGGAGACGTCTTCGGCTCGTTCCTGCACGTCATCGACGGCGGCTGACGCTTAGCTCGCCTCTTCGGGAGTTGTCGCGGCGGAGGGCTGCTCGACCAGCGGATGAGGCGTTCCGTGGGGCGGCAGCCGGGCGATGGTATTCTTACGGATGCGCTCTGGGCGCGCACGCCAGGGCGGGATCCCGTCCGCGCTTGCGGCGTGGGCTTCGGCGAAGGCGACGAGATCGCTCGCGTCGTCCGGGGTCAGGCCGCCGATGACATAGCTGAACTTTCCGCGGCCCGAAACGGTCGCCGAGCAAGCGCGCGTGCAGGCGGAAAGACAGGCGATCTCATAGACTTGAACCGATCTGGCCACGTTCGATTCGGCGACCTTCGCGACTGTCGCCCGGCTGAGCGCGGCGCCCGGCGGATCGGGCTGCTCGTCGCCGGCCGGACGACACGTGCGACAGATCGTGATGGTGACGGCAGGGTTGTTCATCACTGTTCTTGATAAAATGTGCGCCGCAGCAGGCCTATCGGTCGCGTTGACGCGTATGCAAAATTGCCCAACGTCTGGGCAGAGAAACGGAGAAACGGCGCATGCGGCATGGTGGGGACCTGGCGAACGCCGAGGCGGAATATGGCCGCCCGGCGAAGGGTTGGCTCGACCTTTCGACAGGCGTCAATCCTTACCCCTATCCGCTTGCCGCGTTTTCGGAAACGAGCCTGACCCGGCTGCCCCAGAAGGCGGACGTCGAGGAGCTGCTCGTCACGGCGCGCCAGGCCTATGGCTGGGCGCAGGACGTGCCGGTCGTGGCTGGACCGGGCTCCCAGTCGATGATCCAGCTGCTGCCCTATCTGCGGTACCGCAAGAAGGTCGCGGTGATCGGGCCTACCTACGCCGAGCACGCCTACGTCTGGGCCCGCGCCGGACACGAGGTGCGCGAGGTGCGGGCGGCGCGCGACGTTGGCGAGGCGGACGTCGTGGTGGTGGTCAATCCCAACAACCCCACCGGCCGGCTGTCGTCGCCGAAGGGGCTGGCGCGGCTGGCCTCGGAACTCGCGCCGCGAGAAGGCTTGCTGGTCATCGACGAGGCCTTCGCCGACGTGGCGCCGGACATCGCCTATGGCGGGCGCCTGAACGGAAGCGGCGTCGTCGTGCTGCGCTCCTTCGGCAAGTTTTTCGGTCTGCCCGGCATACGGCTCGGATTCGCGGCGGGAGACGAGGAGATGATCAGCGAGATCGCCGCCGAGCTCGGGCCGTGGCCGGTGTCCGGGCCTGCGATCGAGGCCGGGCGCGCGGCGCTCGCCGATATGGCGTGGATATCGAGCATGCGGCTGAGGCTCTCGGTCGAGGCGCTCAAGCTGGACGAGGCGCTGACCGATGCGGGTTTCGCGATCATCGGCGGCACCGACCTGTTCCGCACCGCGCGCCATGACCGCGCATCCGAGATCCACGCAGCGCTCGCCCGGCAGGGCGTGTGGACGCGCGCCTTCGAGGAGCACGCCGACCAGATCCGCGTCGGTCTTCCCGGCGGCGAGGAGGCGTTCGCTCGGCTGACGGCGGCCCTGCGCGAGGCGGTCTGAGCCTTGGATCTGGCGCACAACGCCGGCGTGATCCTGATCGCGCTCGCGATCGACGCTGTCATCGGCGATCCCGACGCCGTATGGCGGCGCTTCGCACACCCCGTCGCGCTCATCGGCCGGGCCATCGGCTGGGCAGACGCGCGCTTCAACCGTCTTGAGCTTGACGAAAGGGTGCGTCGACGACGCGGCGTCTGGACGCTGGCGGTCCTCGTCGTCGCCGCCTTCGCCGTGGGACTGGCCTTCGTCTGGACGCTGCGCGGGTTGCCTTACGGCATGCTGATCGAGGGCGCGATCGCCAGCGTGTTTCTCGCCCAGAAGAGCCTGCACCAGCATGTGGCCGCCGTTCTGACGGCGTGGCGCGCAGGGGGGCTGGACGCGGCGCGGGCGGCGGTGTCCCTGATCGTGGGGCGCGACCCCAAGCGGCTCGACGAAGCCGGCGTCGCCCGCGCGGCGATCGAATCCTGCGCCGAAAACTTCGCCGACGGCGTGGTGGCCCCCGTGGTCTGGGGCGTGGCGCTCGGTCTGCCCGGCCTGATCGCCTACAAGGCCATCAACACCGCCGACAGCATGATCGGGCACAAGTCCGAGCGGCACCGGGCCTTCGGCTGGGCCTCCGCCCGGTTCGACGACTGGGTGAATCTCGCGCCCGCGCGGCTTTCGGGCGCGCTGATCGTCGCGGCCTCCCTGCTCACGGGGCGTCCGTGGCTGGACGCCTGGCGGGCCATGCTGCGGGACGCGCCGCGTCACGCCTCGCCCAACGCCGGCTGGCCGGAAGCCGCCATGGGCGGGGCGCTCGGCCTCGCGCTCGCCGGGCCCCGGGTCTATTCGGGCGTGACGGTGGACGACCCCTACATGAACGCGGGCGGGGGGGCGGCGCGGATGGAGGACATCTCCCGCGCGCTCAGTCTGTTCCGCGCCGCCTGCCTGCTGGGCGCGGTCGCAGTCGCCGCTGTATGGATGCTGTTCGCCTCCTGAAGGCCGGCGCGTCAGACGCCCGCGCGGGCGATCGCCAGCATGCGCTCCACGTCGAGATGCGCCGCTAGATGGTCGGCGAGGGCGTCGAGCGTGGCGTCCACCGTCGCCTCGTAGCGGAAGCCGGCGTCGGCCGCGCCGAAACCGCCAAGGAATGCGCGGCGGAAGCCATCCGCCGCGAACACTCCGTGGAGATAGGCGCCGACGACGCGGCCGTCCGGCGACGCGGCGCCTTCCGGCCGACCCTCCACCACGAACGGCGCGCGGGCCGTGTCCGGCCCGTCCGTGCGGCCCATGTGGATCTCGTAGGCCTCCACCGGCTCGCCGCTTGCGCGGTGCGCTCCCGACACCCGGGCGAGGCGCTTCTGCGCGCCCAGCACGGTCTCCACGTCGAGCAGGCCAAGGCCCTCAGCCTGCGCGGGCGGGCCTTCAACGCCGTCCGGATCCGAGATGACGCGGCCGAGCATCTGGTATCCGCCGCACAGGCCCAGCACCCGCCCGCCGCGACGCGCATGGGCGCGGATGTCCGCGTCCCACCCGAAGTCGCGCAAGGCGGCGAGGTCCGCAATGGTGGCCTTGGAGCCGGGGATCAGCACCAGATCGGTCTCCGGCGGCAGCGGCGCGCCATGCTGAAGCAGCGTGAGCGAGACCGAAGGCTCGAGCCGGAGCGGATCGAGATCGTCGAAATTGGCGATGCGCGGCAGCACGGGAACGGCGATCCGCACCACGCCGTCGCGTTGGCCGGCGCGGGAGGCGAGGTCTTCGGAATCCTCCGCCGGCAGCTTGGCCGCGTCCGCGAACCATGGCGCGACGCCAAGCGAAGGCCAGCCTGTGCGGTCGGAGATGATGCGCAGGCCTTCATCGAACAGGCGAGGATCGCCACGGAAGCGATTGATCACAAAGGCCTTGATCAGGCGGTTGTCATCGTCCGACAACAGCGTTTTCGTCCCCACCAAGGTCGCGATCACGCCGCCGCGGTCGATGTCGCCGATCAGCGCCACGGGAACCCGCGCGGCGTTCGCAAAACCCATATTGGCGATGTCGCCGGCGCGCAGGTTCGCCTCCGCCGCGCTGCCGGCGCCTTCCACCAGCACCAGGTCGGCCCCCGCCGACACGCGCGCGAAACTGTCCAGCACCGCCGGCATCAGCTCGGGCTTCAGCTTCCAGTAGGCTTGGCCGCGATAGGAGCCGAGCCGCTTGCCCTGCACCACCACTTGCGAGCCGGTTTCGCTCTCCGGCTTCAGCAGCACTGGGTTCATGTGGACGGAGGGTTCCAGCCCGCAGGCGCGGGCCTGTAACGCCTGCGCCCGGCCGATCTCGCCGCCGTCGGCGGTGACGGCGGCGTTGTTCGACATGTTCTGCGGCTTGAAAGGCGCGACCTTCAGCCCCCGCCGCGCGAACAGCCGGCAAAGCCCCGCCACGATCAGCGACTTGCCGACGTTGGAGCCGGTGCCTTGGAACATGAGCGCGGGAACGGGCGGCATGGGTATCGTCCGCGGCTCAGAACTCGATGCCCGCCTGCGCCTTCACGCCGTCGCGGAACGGGTGCTTCACCTGGGTCATTTCGGTGACGAGGTCAGCCTGTTCGATCAGCTCGTCCTTGGCGTTGCGGCCGGTGACGACGACGTGGGTCCCCTCCGGCCGGGCGGCGATGGCCGACAGCACCTCGGCGAGGTCGAGATAGTCGTAGCGCAGCACGATGTTGAGCTCGTCGAGGATCACTAGCTTGACCTCGGGATCGGCGATGAAGCGCTTCGACATGTCCCAGGCCTCGCGGGCGGCGCGGATGTCGCGCTCCCGATCCTGCGTCTCCCAGGTGAAGCCCTCGCCCATGGCGTGGACCTCCACCTGATCGGGGAACTTGCGCAGCAGGTCGCGCTCGCCGCTTTCCCACGGGCCCTTGATGAACTGCACCACGCCCACCTTCTGCCCGTGGGCGATGGCGCGCATGGCCATGCCGAAGGCGGCGGTGGATTTGCCCTTGCCCTTGCCGGTGTGGACGATCAACAGGCCCTTCTCCACCTGACGCTCGGAGACGATCTTGTCCTGATGCTCCTTGCGCTTCTTCATCTTCTCCGCATGGCGGGCGGCGTCTTCGGTCATGGGATCGGCTCCGTCGTCAGGCTCAGAAGGTGGTTGTGAGCGCTGTTGCGCGTGGGGCGCCAGAAGCCCCGGCGCTCGGCGTCGAGGAAGGCGCGCGCCATGGCGGCGAGCGCGGCCGGGTTCGCCTCCGCGATGAAGCCTCTGGTGGCCTCGTCGGCGACATAAGCGTCGTAGAGCGCGTCGAATTGGTGGCTGCCGACCGTATCGGTGGTGGCGGCGAAGCCCGAAAGATTGGTCACCGTCGCCAGCATCTCGGCCGCGCCCTTGTGGCCGTGCTCGCGCATGGCGGCGATCCATTTGGGGTTCGTCGCGCGGGCGCGCATCACCAGCGCGATCTCGTCCTTCAGGGTGCGGACGACCGGCGTCGCCATGCGCGAGCTGTCGAGGTGATAAAGCGCGGGGGCCGAACCCCTGAGCGCTTCGATCGCGGCCGAAAGGCCGCCGGCGAACTCGTGCACGTCGTCCGAATCGAGCAGGTCGAATTCGCGCGCGTCCTGGCTCTGCACCACGCCGTCCACGTCGCGGGCCATGGCCTCCAGCGCGGCGCGGTCCGGCGCGCCCTCCACGCCTTGCGCATAGGCGAAGCCGCTTGCGGCGAGATAGGCGCGGCCGAGATCTTCGCGGGTCTCCCACGCGCCCTGATCCAGCAACGGCGCAAGCCCGGTACCATAGGCGCCGGGCCGTGCGCCGAACACGCTGTGGCCGGCGCGACCGGCGTCCGTCTCCGCCTTCAGCCGCGCCGCGACGGGGTTCGACTCTTCGTCCTCGGGCAAGGCGCCCACGAGGCGCACCGCCTCGTCGATCAGGTCGATCTGGAACGGGAAGGCGTCGCGGAAGAAGCCGGAGATGCGGAACAGCACGTCCACCCGCGGGCGCTTCAGTTCGGCAAGCGTCAAAGGGACCAGCCCCACGACCCGCGATGAGCCCGCCTCCCACTGCGGCGCGACGCCGAGCAGCGCGAGCGCCTGAGCGATGTCGTCGCCGCCGGTGCGCATGTTGGCGGTGCCCCAGGCGGAGAGCGCCAGCCGCTTCGGCCATTCGCCGTGGTCCTGATAGTGCCGGCGGCACAAGGTGTCGGCCGCAGCGCGGCCCAGCCGCCACGCGGCCTCCGTGGGGGCCGAGCGCGGATCGAGCGCGAAGAAGTTGCGGCCCGTGGGCAGCGCGTCGAGCCGGGCGCGGGTCGGCGCGCCGGAGGGGCCGGGCGCCACGAAGCGGCCGTCCAGCGCGCGCAGCAGTCCGTCGATCTCGGCCGCGCCTGAGACGTCGACGCGGGGCGCGACGACGGTCGCGAGTTCCTGGAGGACGGCGCGCGATCCCTCCCCTGGGACAGGGGAGGGTGGCCCGGCGAAGCCGGGCCGGGTGGGGAGGGCGTCGGGACGGCGCTCTACGCCCGCGGCCCCGCCCGACGCCGCCTGCTGCGGCGCCACCCTCCTCACGCCTTCGGCGTGAGGAGGGATCCCCGCGCTCGCCTCTACCAGCCTTAGCGCCAGAAGCTCCAGCCGCTCCAGCGTGTCGCCGGCGGTGCGCCACGGGTCGGTCGAGACCTCGACCAACGCGGCGGGGCGCGGGCCGTCCCAGCGCGCGGCGAGGTCGGCGCTGAGCGGGTCGAATCCGTCGAGCCCAAGATCGACGGCCAGCGCCCGCGTCAGCGAGGCGTCTTCGGGTCGTGGGCCGCGAGGCGCCCGCACCAGAGCCGCCAGCAGCTCCGATCGCTTCGCGCCCACAGGCGAGCGGCCGAACACGTGCAGCCCGTTGCGGACTTGCAGCTCCTTCACCTCGCACAGGAAGGCGTCGAGCTTGGTCAGGGCGTCGTCGGGATCGTCGGCGATGGAGAAGCCGCAGTCGCGGTCGAGCCCGAGGCTCGCGGCGCGGGCGAGGATCTCCTTCCCCAGCGTCGCCGCCCGGCGCGGGTCCAGCCCCTGCGCCTCGGCGTACTCGTCCACCAGCGTCTCCACCTCGCGCAAACCCGCGGTCCCTTCCGCGCGGGCGAGCGGCGGTGTCAGGTGGTCGACGATGACGGCCGAGGCTCGGCGCTTGGCGGCGGCGCCCTCGCCGGGATCGTTGACGATGAAGGGGTAGACATGGGGCAGGGGGCCGAGCGCCACCTCCGGCCCGCAGGCCGCCGACAGCGCCAGCGCCTTGCCCGGCAGCCATTCCAGGTTGCCGTGCTTGCCCACATGCACGACCGCCTGAACGCCGAAGGTCTCCCTGAGCCAGACGTAGAACGCCAGATGCCCGTGGGGCGGCGGCAGGTCGGGATCGTGATGCGCGGCCTTGGGGTCGAGATCGAAGCCTCGCGACGGCTGCACGCCGAGCATGATGTTTCCGTAAGCCCGCATCGCCAGCCGGAAGCCGCCCGCCTGCGCGTCGAAGCTCGGATCGGCCTCGGGCGCGCCCCAGCGCGCGATGATCTTCTCACGCGCGGCGGCGGGCAGGGCGGCGAGAAAGCGGGAGTAGGCGGCGAGGGGGAGAAGCTCGACGTCTCCGTCGCGCACCTCTCCCCGGCCGGGAGAGGTCGACGCGGCGTCCGGCGCGATCGAGGCCTGTAGCGCCGCGGTCATCTCGGCCACCACCGCCGCGCCGCTGTCCGGCGCGCCGTCGGCCGCGTAACCCGCGTCCCGCAACGCGCCGAGCAGGACGGCGGCGCTTTCGGGCGTGTCCAGGCCGACGCCGTTGGCGAGGCGGGCGGTTCCGGTCGGGTAATTGGCGAGAATCAGCGCCACCTTGCGCTTCTCCCGCGGCGTCGCCCGCAAGGCGGCCCAGTTGGCGGCGAGATCGGCCACGAAGGCGACGCGGTCCTCCGCCGCCTCGAAGGCCACGATCTCGGTCTCGGTGGCGGGATCGAACCGGCCGGCGGTCTTGAAGCCGATGGCGCGGGTGAAGATGCGGCCGTCGATCTCCGGCAACGCGACCGTCATGGCGAGGTCGCGCGCGCCCAGCCCCCGAGGCGAGGCCTCCCACGTCGGCCGGTCCATGCCGGCGAGCGCGACCTGCAGCACGGCTGTGTCGGCGGAATCGAGCGGCGAGCCCGCCCAGGCCGCGCCCGGCTTCGACACTGCGAAGGCGGTGGCGTTCAGCACCACCACGGGCCGCGCCGCGGCGAAAGTCTCGCGCACGAAGGCGGCGGCCGCGGCTTCTTTCAACGATGATACGAAGATCGGCAGCGGGCCGAGTCCGCGCGCGGCGAGCGCTTCAACCAGCGCGTCGATGGCCGCCACGTCTCCGGCCTGATACTGCGCGCGATAGAACACGATCGGCGCCGCATCGGCGCTCTCCGGCCAGCAGGCGCGGACGGCGTCAAGATCGGGCGCGGCGAGGCCGGGATAGTAGAGCCCGGCCGGGGGCGTTGGGATCGGCGCGGCGTCCGCAGGCGCTCCGTCGAGCCAGCGGGCGCAGGTCTGGAGCGCGGCGGCCAGATTGTCCGGACCGCCTTCCGACAGCAGGCGCCACAGCGTCTCCGCCTCGGCGGGCGGCACGGTGGAGCGCGCGATCAGCTCCGGATCGGCGTTGTGGCAGCCGGGCATGACCGCGAGCTTCACGCCATGACGCTTCGCCACCCGCACGGTTTCGTCGACGCCATAGGGCCAGTAGGCCGCGCCGCCCAGCAGCCGCAGCACCACGAGCTTCGAGCGGGCGATCGTCTTCTCCAGAAACAGGTCGACCGACATGTTGTGGCGCAGCTTCAGAAGGCTCGCCAGACGGAGCGTCGGCCCAGTTCCGCCCAGCGCCGCATGGGCGCGGGCGAGGCCTGCGATCTCCGTGTCGGCGGCGGACACGATCACCACGTCGGCCGGCGACAGGTCGAGATCGACCGCCTCCGTTCCGTCGCCGATCGGCTGTCCCTGGGCCTTCAGGAGATGCATTCGGTCACCTTCGCCGAAGCGGGCGTCATCCCGCCAGCGCGGCCTCGATCGCTGCTTGGTCGACGCCCTTCTCGGCGATCACCACTAGCCGGCCGCGGCGAGCTTCGCCGTCCTTCCACGGGCGGTCGAAATAGCTGTCGACGCGGGTTCCGACCGCCTGCACCACGAGGCGCGCGGCCTTGGCCGCCACCGGCACGAATCCCTTGATCCGCAACACGTCGTGGGCGTCGAGCACTTTGCGCACACGCGCCTCCATTTCGGCGACGTCGGCGGCTTCCGGCGTCTCGGCGATGAAGCTCACGAAGTCGTCGTGGTCGTGCTGGACCTCGCCCTCCATCTCGTGGGTGGTCGGGCGGCCGTCGATCTTGTCCTCGACGCCGGAGGCGATGCCCAGCAGCACGTCGGCGGAAATCTCGCCGTTCGCAGCGGAGACCACCCGCACGCCTGCGCTCGCATGCTCCAGAACCTGCGCCTTCACGGCGTCCGCGTCGTCGCCGGCGAGCAGATCGGCCTTGTGCAGCACGATCAGATCGGCGGCGCGCACCTGATCCTCGAAAAGCTCTTCGATGGGGTCCTCGTGATCGAGATTGGGATCGGCGGCGCGCTGGGCGGCCACCGCCTCCTCGTCATGGGCGAAGCGCCCGTCGCGCACGGCGGGGCCGTCGACCACGGTGACGACGCCGTCGACGGTGACCCGGGTCGCGATCTCCGGCCAGCGGAAGGCGCGCACCAGCGGCTGGGGCAACGCGAGGCCGGAGGTCTCGATCACGATGTGGTCGGGCGCTTCGGGCCTTGCGAGGATTTTTTCCATGGTGGGGACGAAGTCGTCGGCCACCGTGCAGCAGATGCAGCCGTTGGCGAGCTCGACGATGTCCTCCTCCCGGCAGGCGTCGCTTCCGCAGGCCTTCAGTACCTCGCCGTCGATGCCGACGTCGCCGAACTCATTGACGATCAGGGCGATCTTCCGGCCGCCGGCGTTCTGCAGCAGGTGGCGGATCAGCGTGGTCTTGCCGGCGCCGAGAAAACCGGTGACGACGGTGGCGGGTATCTTCTGCGGGGCGGTCATAGGGGCTCCTTCGGGAGCTTGAGATCGAGAGGCAGGCCAGCCGCCACCAGCGTCACGCGATCGGCGATCGCCGCCACGCGCTGGTTCAGCCGGCCCTGATGATCGCGGAACGCGCGGGCCAGCGCGTTTTCGGGCACGACGCCGTAGCCCACTTCGTTGGACACCAGAACGACGGGGCCGCGCGCCGCGGCGAGCGCCGAAAGCAGCCGGCCGGCCTCATGCTCCACATCAAGATCGGCCAGCATCATGTTGCTGAGCCAGAGCGTGAGGCAGTCCACCAGCACGACGCGGTCCGGGCCGGCTTCGGCCGCGACAGCCTCGGCGAGAGCGAGCGGCGCGTCCACGGTGCGCCAGTCGCGGTCGGCGCGGTCGGCCCGGTGCCGGGCGATGCGGTCGCGCATCTCGTCGTCGTAAGCCTCGGCCGTCGCCACATAGACGAGATCGAGACCGTGAACGGCGGCGAGGCCCTCGGCGAAGCGGCTCTTGCCCGAGCGCGCGCCGCCGAGGACGAGCGACAGCCGGACGGTCACGCTCCGCCGAAGCGCGGACGCAGCGCGCCCGCCAGCGTCCCGAGCGCGGCCCAGAACACGAAGCCGGTCACGATCACCGCCACCACGAAGTCGTGCTCCAGCTTACGCGGGATCGCCGGCGCCTCGTCGGCCTGGGGCGCGCCGATGACGTGGGGCGCGGCGATCAGGACGACGGCCAGGATGGCCAACACGGGCGAACGGCCGAAGGCGAGCAGCGCCAGACCGAGCGCGGTGGCGGCCACCGTGCCGATCCACCACAGCTGCCGGGCCTCCAGCGTCGCGCCGGCGACGCCAGGCGCCTCCGGCGGCAGGCCGATTGAGGGGGCCAGCGTGAAGGCGGCGAAGCCGGCGAGGCCCCAGAACAGGCCTTCGCGCCACGAGGTCAGGCCGCCCTTGAGCTCGCTCGCGGAGACGAGCAGCAGCGCGAAGCCGACCGCGCTCAGCACGTTGGCTGCGACGGTCCAGCCGAAGCGCTCGGCGCCGTCGGCGGGCTCCCAGGCGTCGGGATCGTGGGCGTGGGCCTCATGCGCTTCCTGCGCGGCGAGGTCGGCTTTAGCGGCGGCCAGATGGTCGTGCTCGCCGGAGGCTTCGTGGTCGTGCGGCTTGGGGGCCGAGGCCTCCTCGCGCCGGGACTCGAACGCTTCGGCCTGAACGATGAGCGGCTGGACGCTGAAATGCTGCACAAGGGTCAGCACCAGGCCGGAGCCGAGCCCAACCAGCGCCGCCACCAGAACGATGGTGCGGAAAAGGTTCACGATGTCGGCTCCGGCCTTAGTGGCAGGGGAAACCGATCGAGTGCCGGTGGTCGTGGGCCGCGTTGTGCGCCACGGCCATCTGGGCGAAGCCCGTTCCGCCGATGATGATCACGCCGAACAGGAAGGCGGCGACGATCGGGAACGCGCGCGATGAGACGCGCGCGGCGGGGGCGGCGGACGAACGGAGATCGGCGTGCGACATGGGTTCAAGCCTTTTCGTGCCCTCCCACCGAGGGCGTTGGCGTGGGCGCCGCGGCAGGTCTCCTGGCTTGCGGGTCGCAGCGACGCGCCGGCCTTCCCGGACGAGACGTCCAGTGGCGGAACTGGCGCGCCGCTCACCGCTCACAGTTGCGGGGGCAGCTCCGGATTCGGAGCCCATAACGCTCCCCACCGGATTCCCTCTGGTCCCGAAGGAGCCGAAGCGAACACCTGACGCGTAGCAGACGGCGGAGAGCGCGACAACGGAAAGCGCGGCGGCCGTTCGTAGGGTGGCTTCCTCCGGACGCGCGCCGTTTCAGCCGAACCGCCGGTCGTAGCGAAGGACGGCGTCGAGCAGCACCTGCGCGCCGGCGGCGCATTGCTCCAGCGTGGAGCTTTCGGCCTCGTTGTGGCTGATCCCGTCCTTGCAGGGCACGAAGATCATGGCGGTCGGCGCAACGCGGGCGACATAGGCGGCGTCATGTCCGGCGCCGGAGACCATCCGTCGGGAGCCCTGACCAAAGGCTTCTGCGGCCGCCTCAACCGCGGCCACGCATTCCGCGTCGAAGATCGTCGCCGGCTGGTCCCAGATGCGGACCGGCGCGCCTTCGAGGCCGAGGTCCGAGACGATCTCGGCGACCGCCGCCATGAGATCGCTTTCCATCGCGGCCACGTTTGCGTCGTCTGGCGACCGGAAGTCGACGGTGAGGAAGACCTCGCCCGGCGACACGTTGCGGGAGTTGGGCCGCACCTCCATCAGGCCGACCGTGCCGACGCAGTCCGGCCGCGCACGGCCGATGCGGTCGACGGCGGCGACGACGCGCGCCGCCCCCACCAGCGCGTCCCGGCGAAGCCGCATCGGCGTCGCGCCGGAATGGGCGTCCTGGCCGACAAGCGTCAGCTCGTACCAGCGGATGCCCTGAACCGCCTCGACGACGCCGATCATCTTGTCCTCGTCCTGGAGGATAGGGCCCTGCTCGATATGCAGTTCGAAGAAGGAAGAGAATTTCCGCGCTCCGCACGGCTCCTCGCCGCGATAGCCGATGCGGTCGAGCTCGGCCCCGAAGGTCGCGCCCTCGCGGTCCGTCTGGGCGAGCGCCGTCTCCTTCGCGATCGCGCCGGCGAAAACGCCGGAGGCGAGCATGGCGGGCGCGAATCGTGAGCCTTCCTCGTTGGTCCAGTTCACGAGCTCCAGCGGCGCGCTGGTCTCGTAGCCGGCGTCGTGCAGGGTGCGCAGAACCTCCAGTCCGGCCAGGACGCCGAGGACGCCGTCGAACTTGCCGCCGGTCGGCTGGGTGTCGAGATGCGAGCCGAAGGCGATCGGCGCGACGTCGTCGCGACGGCCGGACCGGCGGGCGAACATGTTGCCCATGTCGTCGATCGTCACAGTGCAGCCGAGCGCCTCGCAGGCCGCGCGGAACCAGTCGCGCACCTGCCGGTCCTCGTCCGTCAGCGTCAGCCGGCGCACGCCGCCCTTAGGCGTGCCGCCGAAGGCTGCGGTCTCGTGGATCGTCTCCCAGAGCCGCCGACCGTCGACGGCGAGGTTGTGGGTCGCGGGCGCTGCCATGAGAAGAGCCTTCGTATCAGTAGCCGAGCAGGGTCGCGGCGACGCCGACCGGCGAGGGCGAGAGGCCCCGGCCGACGGCGAGCGCTTCCCACAGGAACAGGACGAGCCCGATCGCGCCGAGAACCACGCCGACCCGGCGCAGCGCGTCGCCGACGCGGGTCGCGGCCGCGGACCTCGCGAGCATGATCACGGCGGCCGCGACCGCCGCGCCGATGAGCGCCACCACCGCCCAATACTGCGGATTGGCGGCGCCGCGGATCTGGGGGCTGTGGCCGAGACCGACCACGGACAGGGCGATCAGCGCGATGAAGCCGAGGCCCCAGCCGAAGAAGGCGGCGCGGCTCAGGGGGCGGTCCTCGTCCCTGCGGATCGGGCCTTCGTTCGGCGAAGGCTTGGCTTCCGCAGGACGCGCCGGGGGCATGGCCATGTCAGTCGATCTCGCGCAGCACGTCGGCGAGCGTCCCGACGAGCTCGTCGATCTGCGCCTCCGAGATGATCAGCGGCGGCGACATGGCGATGATGTCGCCGGTGGTGCGGATCATGATCCCTTTCTCGTAGGCTTTCAGGAACGCGGAGAAGGCGCGCTTGGTCGGCTGGCCCTCGATCGGCTCCAGCTCCACCGCGCCCACGAGGCCGATGTTGCGGATGTCGATGACGTGCGGCAGGCCCTTGAGCGCGTGCAGGGCGTCGGCGAAGCGCTCGCCGACCTCGCTGGCGCGGGTCAGCAGGCCTTCCTCCGCGTAGGTGTCGAGGGTCGCGAGGCCTGCGGCGCAGGCGAGCGGATGCGCCGAGTAGGTGTAGCCGTGGAACAGCTCGATGATGTGCTCGGGGCCGTTCATGAAGACGTCGTAGATCTTCGAGGACACGAACGCCGCGCCCATCGGCACCACGCCGTTGGTGATGCCCTTGGCGGTGACCATGATGTCCGGCGTCACGCCGAACCAGTCGGCCGCGAACGGCGCGCCGAGACGGCCGAAGCCGGTGATGACCTCGTCGAAGATCAGCAGCAGGCCGTGCTTGTCGCAGAGCGCCCGAAGCCGCTCGAGATAGCCCTTCGGCGGCAGCACCACGCCGGTCGATCCTGCGACCGGCTCCACGATGACGGCGGCGATGGTCGAGGCGTCGTGGAGCGCGACGAGGCGTTCGAGGTCGTCGGCGAGCTCGGCGCCGTGCTCCGGGATCCCGCGCGACCAGGCGTTGCGCTCGCGGTCGTAGGTGTGGCGCAGGTGGTCGGTTCCGGGCAGGCCGGGACCGAAGGTCTTGCGATTGGTGACGATGCCGCCGACCGAGATGCCGCCGAAGCCCACGCCGTGATAGCCGCGCTCGCGCCCGATCAGCCGGAAGCGGCCGCCTTCTCCGCGCGCCTTCTGGTAGGCGAGGGCGATCTTGAGCGCGGTGTCGACCGCCTCGGAGCCCGAGTTGGTGAAGAACACGTGGTCGAGGCCCTTCGGCGCTAGCGCGGTCAGCCGCGCGGCGAACTCGAAGGCCTTGGGGTGGCCCATCTGGAAGGCTGGCGCGTAGTCGAGTTCGGCGACCTGCCGCTGCACCGCCTCTACGATCTTCGGGCGGGCGTGGCCGGCGTTGACGCACCAGAGCCCAGCCGTGCCGTCCAGCACCTGCCGTCCGTCCGCCGTCGTGTAGTGCATGTCCTTGGCGCCGACGAGCAGGCGCGGGGCGTTCTTGAACTGGCGGTTCGCCGTGAACGGCATCCAGAACGCGTCGAGATTGTTGGTCGGCGCAGGCTGAAGCGCGGCGGCGGAGCTCGGGGGCATGGGCTGTCCAGTGTTTTTCGGCGGCGCGAACGGCGCGCGTCAGGGTGGTCCGCCCGCGGGTGGCGGGTCAAGGCGCGGATCGGCATGCGCGCCTTGCCGGATTGCAGCGGGCTCGTTCCCGATCCCGTGAACGGGCGCAAGGCGGCTGAGGCTTGAGCGTAAGAGAAGCCGATGGCGCGCCGCGATGGCGCCGGCGCCCCAGTTGCAGTAGGTTCGACGCCTTGGAGATCGCATGCGCACGTCGTTCATCGCCCTTGCGGCGCTGGCCGCAATCGGAACCGGCGCTTACGCCGGAATGAACGACATGTTGCCGGGCTTCGCCCAGGGCGCCTTCGACCGCGCCGTCGAAGCGGCGGGGCGGCCCGTCGCGGCCGCCGCGAAACCGGCGACCGAGGCGCCGGCCGCGATCGTCGTCGAGGCGGCCGCCGCCCGGCCGGAAACCGTGGCCGCGCGTTTCGCCTCGGTCGGCACGCTGGTGTCGGACGAATCGGTCCAGCTCGCCTCCGAACAGCCCGGCCGGCTGGTCGCGATCCGGTTCCGGGAAGGCGATCGGGTCGAGGCCAATGCGCCGGTGCTGAAGTTCGACGACACCCTGCTGATGGCGGAGCTCAAGGACCTCGAGGCGCGGCTCGCGCTCGCGGAGGCCAACTTCAAGCGCGCCCAGTCGCTCTCGAAATCCGGATACGCCACCGACTCGGCGCGGGACCAGGCGATCGCGGACCGCGCCACGGCGCAGGCGGCGGTGGAGCTCGCCAAGGTGCGGCTCGGCAAGACCGAGATTCGCGCGCCGTTCGAGGGCGTCGTGGGGTTCCGCCTCGCCTCCGTCGGCGCCTATGTCCAGGCGGGACAGCCGATCGTCAATCTCGAGAGCATCGATACGCTGAAGGTTGACTTCCGCGTGCCGGAGACCCGGCTTGCCGACGTCCGGCCCGGCCTCGACGTGGGCGTCATGGTGGACGCCTATCCGAACCGGACGTTCCACGGGAAGATCGAGGCGATCGACCCGCTGGTCGACGTCAACGGCCGCGCCCTGAAAGTGCGCGCGCGGCTCGACAACGCCGACGGCCTGCTGCGTCCGGGACTGTTCGCCCGCGTCGAGGTCCAGGCGGACGAATCCCGGCAGGTCGTCGTGATCCCCGAGAGCGCGCTGATGCCGCGCGGGTCCGAGAACCATGTGTTCCGGGTTCGCGAGGGCCGCGCGATCGACACGCCGGTGAAGCTCGGCGAGCGGCGCGCCGGGCAGGTCGAGATCGTCTCCGGCCTGACCGGAGACGAGATGGTCGTGACCGCAGGCCAGACGCGGCTGAAGGACGGCGCCGCGGTGCGGGTGGTGGACGCCGCGCGGCAGGCGTCAGCCGCGCCGGCGCCCTGATCGTGGCGGGTAACACGCGGTGAAGATCGCTGAAACTTGCGTTCGCCGGCCGGTCTTCGCGACGGTGCTGAGCCTCGCGATCGTGCTGATCGGACTCGTCGCCTACCAGCGGCTCGCGGTTCGCGAATACCCGAACGTCGACGAGCCGACGGTCTCCGTCACCACCACCTATCCCGGCGCGGCGGCCCGCATCATCGAGAGCCAGGTGACGCAGGTGCTGGAGGATTCGATCTCCGGCATCGAGGGCATCGACGTCATCGAAAGCCAGAGCCGGCAGGAGTCGAGCCGGATCACCGTGCGCTTCAACCTGAACGTCGATCCGGACGTGGCGGCGAGCGACGTGCGCGACCGGGTGGCGCGGGTCAGGTCGCGCCTGCCGGACGAGATCGACGAGCCGGTGATCGCGAAGGTCGAGGCCGACGCCCAGCCGGTGATGTACCTCGCCTTCCGTTCCGACAAAATGAGCCAGCTGGATCTGACGGACTATGTCAGCCGCTACGTGCTCGACCGCCTCAAGATTCTGCCCGGCGTCGCCGACATCCAGATCTTCGGCGAGCGGCGCTACGCCATGCGGATCTACGTCGACCGCATCCGGCTCGCGGCTTACGGGCTGACCGTGCAGGATGTGGAGACCGCGCTGTCACAGCAGAACGTCGAGATTCCGTCCGGCCGCATCGAGAGCGCCGACCGCGAGTTCTCCGTGCTGTCGCGCACGGGGCTGGAGACGCCGCAGCAGTTCGAGGACATCGTCGTCAAGGTCGCGGACGGCGCGCTGGTGCGCATGCGCGACGTCGCGAAGGTCGAGCTGGGCGCCGCCGACTACCGCAAGGCATCGCGCTACGACTCCGGGCCGGCGGTGGCGATCGGCGTCATCAAGCAGGCGACCGCCAATCCGCTCGAAGTCTCGCAGGGCGTGAGGACAGCGCTGCCCGAGATCCAGGCGACGCTGCCGGACGGCGTGACGGTGCTGCTGAACTACGATCAGGCGGTCTTCATCGACCGTTCGATCGAGGCGGTTTGGCACACGGTCGCCGAGGCGATCGTGCTGGTCGTGCTGGTGATCTTCTTCTTCCTGCGGACCGTCCGGGCCTCGTTGATCCCCGTCGTGACGATCCCGGTGTCGCTGATCGCCACCTTCGCGATGATGCTGGCGTTCGACTTCACCGTGAACACGCTGACGCTGCTTGCGCTCGTGTTGGCGATCGGCCTCGTGGTCGACGACGCCATCGTCGTGCTGGAGAATATCTACCGGCACGTCGAGGAGGGGATGAAGCCCGTCGAGGCGGCGATCAAAGGCTCCCGCGAGATCGGCTTCGCGGTGATCGCAATGACGGTCACGCTCGCCGCCGTCTACGCGCCGGTCGCGTTCTCGCCGGGCCGGACGGGCCGGCTGTTCACGGAGTTCGCGCTGACGCTCGCCGGCGCCGTCATCGTCTCGGGCTTCGTCGCGCTGACGCTGACGCCGATGATGTGCTCGCGCATGCTGAAGCATCAGCCGAACCCCGGCCGCGTCTTCCTCGCCATGGAGCGCTGGTTCCGGGCCATGGAGCGCGGCTACAGGTGTCTCGTCGCGGCCACTCTGGGCTTCCGCGCGCCTGTCGTCATGTCGGCGCTCGTCGTGGCCGGCGGGGCGGCCTTCCTGTTCACGCACCTCACGTCGGAGCTGTCGCCGGTCGAGGACCGCGGCATCCTGCAGATCCGCGGCCAGGCGCCCGAGGGCTCCACCATCGCCTACGGCACGCGCTACACCCAGCAGCTCGAGGACATCCTGCGCGGCGTTCCGGAGGTCGACGGCTACCTCACCATCGTCGGCCACCCCCTGATCACCAACGTCATCGGACGCGCGCCCCTCAAGGACTGGAGCGAGCGCGACCGCTCGCAGCAGCAGATCATGGCGGAGCTCGCCAAGAAGTTTCGGGACGTCGCCGGCCTCGCGCTGTTCACGACCAACCCGCCGGCGCTCGGCCAGCGCGGCGGTTCGCGCCCGGTGCAGTTCGTCCTCCAGACCTCCGGACCTTACGAGGAGCTGGACCAGATCGCGCAGGCGTTCGTGGCGCGGATCTCGGCGGACAATCCGCGGCTGCTCAACATCGAGAGCGACCTCGAGCTCAACGCGCCGGAGCTGAGGGTCGAGCTCGACCGCTCCAAGATCGCCGACCTCGGCCTCGACGTCGCGACCGTCGGACGCACGCTCGAAACACTGCTTGGCTCCCGTCAGGTCACACGTTTCGAACGCGACGGCGAGCAGTACGACGTCATTGTGCAGCTCGCGGACGCCGACCGCGCGACGCCCGAGACGCTCTCCACCATCTACGTCCGCGCGCCGAACCGGGGCGGCGGTCCCGGGCCAATGGTGCAGCTCTCGAATCTCGTCACGGTGACGGACTCGGTCGCGCCGCGCGAGCTCCGACGCTTCAACCAGCTTCGTTCGGCGACCATCGAGATGAACCTCGCCGACGGCTACGCCATGGGCGAGGCGCTGGCCTATCTCGACCGCGTCGCGCGGGAGACGCTGCCGGACACGGTCCAGACCGACGTCAACGGCCAGAGCCGGGAGTATCTGGCGTCCAACCAGAGCCTCGGGCTGATCTTCGGACTGGCGATCCTGTTCATCTATTTGGTGCTCGCGGCGCAGTTCGAGAGCTTCGTCGACCCGCTGATCATTCTCCTGACCGTGCCGCTGTCGATGACCGGCGCGCTCGCCGCGCTGTGGCTGACCGGGGGCACGCTGAACGTCTACTCCCAGATCGGGCTCGTCACGCTGATCGGACTGATCACCAAACACGGCATCCTGATCGTGGAATTCGCGAACCAGCTTCAGGAGCAGGGCAGGGACCGCGCCTCGGCCGTGATCGAGGCGGCGGCGCTCAGGCTGCGTCCCATCCTGATGACGACCGGCGCGATGGTGTTCGGCACCGTGCCGCTCGCGCTCGCGACCGGGGCGGGCGCGGAAAGCCGCCAGCAGATCGGTTGGGTCATCGTCGGCGGCATGACCTTCGGCACGCTTCTGACGCTGTTCGTGGTGCCCGTCGTCTACAGTCTGATCGGGCAGCGCAAGGCGGCCGAACCCGGCGTCGCGCCATTGGCCGCGCCTGCGGAGTAGCGGCGCCTGCGTCGTCGCCCCGCCTTGCCCCGGGCGGTTCAGGTCGGTACAGGCGGTCGGACATCCCGATCCGGAACCTTCATGTCGCCCGAACCCACGACGCCGGAGCCGATCGATCCCGATCGGATCAGCGATCTGCCCCGCCGGGAGATGCGGCTCGACGAGCCGTTGTCGCTCCGGCTGCGGCGGCTGAAGCGTTTCGCGGTCGCGTTCATCCTGCCGCACTGGCCGAGCCTGCTCGTCGCGGTCCTCGCCATGGCGGCCTTCGCCGGCACCGTCGTCGCGCTGCCGTGGCTGTTCAAGTCGCTTGTGAACGACATCCTCGTGCGCCGCGACGCCGAGGCGCTGCATGAGATCGTCTTCGTCGTGCTCGGCATCTTCAGCGTGCGGGCCGCGGCCGGCTATCTCCAGCAGTTCATGCTGTCCCGCGTCTCCAACAAGGTGACGACGGAGCTGCAGAACCGCATCGCGAGCCACCTGCTGAGGCTCGATCTCGTCTTCTTCCAGAAGAACAGCGTCGGCCAGATCATCACGCGCGCGACCGACGACGTGAACGTGCTGAACAACGCCTCCAGCAACATCGTGGTGACGCTCGGCCGCGATCTCATCACCTTCGTCGGGCTGGTCGGCTACGTGCTGTGGGCGAGTCCCCAGTGGTTCGCGCTCGCGCTCGCCGGCGCCCCGCTTATCGCGGTGCCGGTGGTGATCGCGAACCGCAAGCTGCGCGCTCTCATGCGGCGCGGTCAGGCGCTTGGCGGCGAGATCCTGCAGGCGTTCGAGGAAGGGCTGCACGGCATTCGCGGCATCAAGGCCGAGAACCTCGAGGACGTGGAGCGCCGGCGGCTCCGGGAGACGATCATCGGCCGCCGCAAGGTCGGCCTCAAGATCGCCCGCACCCGCGCCGCGCTGTCGCCGGTGGTCGATCTCGTCACGGCGCTCGCACTCGTCGCGGTGCTGCTCGTCGGCGGCGCGCAGGTGATCGAGGGCCAGAGCGACGCCGGCGAGTTGATGGCCTTCGTCAGCGCGCTGATGCTGCTGTACGAGCCGCTGCGGCGCCTGCTTCAGGTCAACGCCCAGCTCCAGATCTGTGGCGTCTCGATCGCGCGCGTCTACGAGATCCTGGACCGCAGCCCGCGGATCGTGGACGCGCCCGAGGCGGCGCCGCTCGCCCAGCCCGGCGGCGATATCGTCTTCCGCGGCGTGCGCTTCGCCTACGCCGCGGACGCGGCCCCCGTCCTCGATGGCTTCGACGTGACGATTCCCGCCGGCGCATCCGTCGCCTTCGTCGGCGCGTCCGGTTCGGGCAAGACGACGGTGCTCAATCTGGTGGCGCGGCTCTATGAGCCGTCGGCGGGCGCGGTGTCGATCGGAGGGCAGGACATCGCGGGCGTGAGCCTCGCGAGCCTGAGGGATTCGATCGCGCTCGTGAGCCAGGACGTGCTGCTGTTCGACGCGAGCGTCCGGGACAACATCGCCTACGGCCGCCCCGACGCGACCGACGAGGAGGTGGCGGCGGCCGCGCGCGCCGCGGCGGCGGACGTCTTCATCGAAGCCCTCGACGGCGGCTACGACTTCCGCGTCGGCCCGCGCGGCTCCAGGCTTTCGGGCGGCCAGCGGCAGCGCGTCGCGATCGCCCGCGCTCTGCTTCGCGACGCCCCCATCCTGATGCTCGACGAGGCGACCTCGGCGCTTGATGGCGCGATTGAGGCGCGAGTGCAGGCGAATGTGCTCGCAATGCGAAAGAATCGAACCACGCTGATCATCGCGCACCGGCTCGCCACCGTGGTCGCGGCCGACCTGATCTGCGTGGTCGAGCGCGGCCGAATCGTGGAGCAGGGCGGGCACCTCGCGCTGCTGGCGCAAGGCGGGCTCTACGCCGAGTCGCACCGGCTTCAGCGGGGCTGACGCGGAGTCGGACGGCGGCCAGCGGGCGCGAGCGCAAGCCAATCCAAGGCTTCAACGGTCCGATTTCGTGTTCTTCACGCCACAGCCCCCTCCAAAGGTCCTGCACAGAACCGTCACATACGTGTTCTCGCTTGCATGCCACCCGGCCCCGAATATGGTCGAACTGCGACGTCGGGGGGGCGCCCCGGCGCCATGCCGTCGGACCTGACGGCGACTCTCGGGGGGCGATCGACGCCGTGGGCGCAGGCTCATTCTGCGGCCGTCTCGTTCGAGAGCCTGTTATTGGGGTTGGAGAAACGTGATGAAATTGGTCAAGAGCCTGGTTCTCGGCTCCGCCGCCGCCTTCGTAGGGATGACCGGCGCTCAGGCGGCCGATCTCCCGGGCGCCGAGCCTGTCGAATACGTCAAGGTCTGCGACGCTTACGGCGCTGGCTTCTTCTACATTCCGGGCACGGACACCTGCCTGCTCATCGGCGGCCTCGTCCGCGGCGACTACTCGGTCGGCGAAGTGGTTCGCACCATCGGCGGCGGCTCGTCCAAGCCGGCGAACAACACCGGCTTCCGCGCTCGCGCCCGCCTGTGGTTCGACGCCCGCACCGAGACCGAGTACGGCACCGTCCGCACCTACATCCGCGCTCAGTTCCAGCGTGACTCGGGCAACCAGAGCGGCTCCACCGCGCAGACCGCGGTCGGCGGCGACGACTCGGTGTTCGACAAGGCCTTCGTGCAGTTCGCGGGCCTGACCGCGGGTCTCACGGACTCCTTCTGGGACTTCAAGCCCTACCCGACCTTCACCAACCCGTTCATCTCGGACCGCACGCTCGCCGTGCTGACCTACACCGCCGACTTCGGCAACGGCTTCTCGGCCAGCCTCGGCATCGAAGACGGCACCGCTCGCCGCACCACCTCGACCGGCGGCTTCGGCTCGGCCAACTTCGCGGACTACCGCGAGCAGAAGTACCCGGACGTCGTCGGCAACCTGCGCGTGAAGCAGGGCTGGGGTGAGGCGCAGCTCTCGGGCTTCGCGCACCACATCACGACCGAAGAGATCGGCCGCGACACCGACTGGGGCTACGGCGTCCAGCTCGGCGCCAAGATCGACCTGCCGACGCTCGGCAAGGGCGACTTCCTCTGGGCCTCGGCCGCCTACTCCTCGGGCGCGCTGTCCTACCTCGGCCTCGGCAACGGCTCGGGCGACTACGCCTTCGTCGTCTCCGGCACCCAGAACATCCTGAACGCCAACCGCCTCGTCGACTTCGAAGTCGGGCCGGGCGGCAACATCCGCAAGACCGAAGCCTACGCCTTCAACCTCGGCGTCCTCCACTATTGGAGCCCGAAGTGGCGTTCGGCCCTGCAGGGCACCTACGTCAAGGCTGACGTGAAGACTGTCGGCCAGGACAACGACTTCTCGGGCTACGGCATCACGACCAACATCATCTGGACGCCGGTCAAGAAGCTCGACATCGGCGCCGAGCTGAACTACGTGAAGGTCGAAGACAAGTCGGCGGTGTACAACCTCCGCGACGACGACGCCTTCGTCGGCCGTCTCCGCGTTCAGCGCGACTTCTGATCCAGCGACGCGCAAGCGTCCTGAACGTGA
>NZ_JBHUER010000001.1:498277-514354 GCF_042681025.1 Methylopila henanensis | reverse complement strand
GTTTTCGTTTGTGGGCCGGTCTGATGTCCGTCAGTGCATCGGAGGCGGCTGTTCGAAGCTTGTCGCATTATTATTGTAATTATTCTTAAGTGAGGGAGTGGGTCGGCCTTCTCCATTAAGCTGAGTGCGCAAAAGATTTTCGATAACGTGTTTGTTACAAGTTGCGGCGTGCTGCGCGAATGCGCAAGATGAAGTTGCGAGCGGTTCGCGAGGGGAAGCACGGGGACCCGCATGACCGGGCGGTTTCCGGCTCGATCGGTTTCCGGCCGGCTGGCGCTATATCACGGGGCGAATTGATGAGCAGGCTAAAGAACTCGAGCGCGGCGATCGCGCTGATGGGCGCGCTTGCGCTTTCCGCCGGCGCCGCGGGAAACGCGGTCGCCGCCGACGCGCCTGCCGGTGTTGAAGGCGGGTCGTCGTTCTGGGCCGACCTGTTCACCCGCGAGAAGCTCACCGGCGACTGGGGCGGGGCCCGCACGAAGCTCGAGGACGCCGGCGTCGCGTTCGAAGCGAGCTTCACCGGAGACGCCACCCGCAACGTCTCCGGCGGCCTCAGCCGGGGCGGCGGCTTCACCGGGCTGTTCCAGTTCGCGCTCGATTTCGATCTGGAGAAGATCGCAGGCTGGGAGGGCGCGGAGATCCACGCCGGCGCCTATGTGATCACGGGGCATGGCCTGTCGACCTACCGGATCGGCAACCTGCTCGCGGTGTCGGGGGCCGAAGCCGACAACCTGACGCGCCTCGCGGAGGTCTACTTCAAGCAGACCCTGCTCGACGGGCGTTTCGTGTTCAAGATCGGCCAGCTCGCCGCCGATGGCGACTTCGTCACCAGTGACACCGCCGGCCTGTTCGTCAACTCGGCCTTCGGCTGGCCGGGCCTCAACGGCGTCGACCTCCCCGGCGGCGGCCCGGCCTATCCCGTGCCGACGCCCGGCGTTCACGTCGCCTACGCCGTCAACGACCAGCTTTCGTTCCAGGCCGGCCTCTACAGCGGCGATCCGCTCGACGACGACGGCAAGAACAATGGCGGCGTCACCTTCACCGTCGACCGCGGCGTGTTCGTCATCGCCGAGGCGGCCTACGCCACCGACGCCGTCGGCGGCCTGCCCGGCGTCTACAAGGTCGGCGGCTGGTACAACTCCAACGACTTCGACGACCTGCGCTTCGCCCGCAACGGCCTCTCGCTCGCCGATCCCGGCGCGGACGACCCGAAGCGCCATGACGGCTCATACGCCCTCTACGGCGTGATCGACCAGACCGTCTGGAAGGCGGGCGAGGGCGAGCAGGCGCTGTCGGTGTTCGCGCGTGCGGTGATCGCGCCGCAGTCGAACCGCAACCTGATCGACTACTATTTCGACGCCGGCTTCAACCTGAAGGCCCCGTTCGCGGGCCGCGACAACGACGTGTTCGGCGTGGCGGTCGCCTACGCGCACATCAGCGACCGGGCCCGCAAGCTCGACCGCGACACGATCCGCCTCGGGTCGGCAGGTCCGGTCCGCAGCTCGGAGCTCGCGGTCGAGGCGTCGTACCAGGCCGAGGTCGCGCCGTGGCTGAAGGCGCAGCCGTTCGCGCAGTACATCGTGCGTCCCGGCGGCGGCGATCCGCATCCCGATCACCCGAACCGGCGCATCCGGAACGCGACCGTGCTTGGGCTTCGCACCACCGTCGATTTCTGAGCCGGCGACCGCGCTTCGCGCCTCAAGCGCGCTCGCGGGCCGCGACCTCGGCGACGAAGGCTGCGATCGCGTCAAACGTAGGGCGGTCCGCGAGCTGCGGCGCATGGCCTTCGCCCGGAACCTCGATCGCGGCCATGTCGGGACGGCGCGCCCGCATGGCAGCGAAGGTCTCGGCGCTCAGGATGTCCGAGGCTGAGCCGCGAATCGCCATCAGAGGCGTCGCGGCCAGCGCGTCGAACAAAGTCCACAGCGGGGGCAGGGGCTTCGTCAGGTCGAGCCCTTCGAAGGTTCTAACCAGCGCCGGATCGGCGAGAGCCACGAACTCGTGGCCCTCCTGCCGCCACGTGCGCCGGGCGATGCGTTCGAAATCCGTGGAGCCGAGCGCGGTGAAGCGCTCCGCCATCAGCGCGGCGACGGCGTCCGTGGCCTCTCGCCAGTTCCGAGGCGCGGCGCGTTCCTTGAGATAGTCGCGGATGCGGATCAGGCCGTCTGGCTCGATCACCGGACCGATGTCGTTGAGCACGATTCCGGCGACAACGGAGGGACGGATGGCCGCGAGCATCATGGCCTGCATGCCGCCGCGCGACGTGCCGACAAGGATCGCCCTGCCGACGCCGAGCGCGTCGAGCACGGTCAGGATGTCGCCGGTCTCGACCGTGACGTCGTACCGCTTCGGGTCGGGATCGCGGTCGGACAGACCACGGCCGCGCGCGGAGATCGCAAGCACCCGTCGTCCGCCGCCTTCGGGCGAGGCCAGATGCTCCGCAAGCTCGGTGAAGTCCTCGAGAGGGCGCGACAGGCCCGGCAGGCAGACGACAGGCGGACTTTCGGCGTCCGCAGGCGTCCAGTCCCGCACATGCAGCGAAGGGCCGTGAATGGTAGCGACGCGCCTGTCCTGGGGGGCGGACGCGCCGCTCGTCACGGGCGCAGGCCTACGCCTGCTATCACTCGCCGCCGCGCGCCATGTCGCGTTCGATCAGCAGGGCGGTGCGGCCGTTGAGGCGCGTGCGGTAGACCTGCGTGTTCTCCAGCACGCGCTGCACGTAGTTGCGCGTCTCCGTGAACGGGATGCGCTCGACCCAGTCGACCGGATCGGTGTCGGGCTTGCGCGGGTCGCCGTAGCGCCGGACCCATTCGATGACGCGGCTGGAGCCGGCGTTGTAGGCGGCGAAGACCATGACGTAGGAGCCGCGGAAATCGCGGGCGAGTTCGCCGAGATGAGCGGCGCCGAGCTGCGCGTTGAACGCCGCGTCGGTGGTCAGGCGCTCGGCGTTGAAGGGCACGCCCGCCGCCTTCGCCGTCCGTGCGGCGGTCGTGGGCAGAAGCTGCAGCAGTCCGCGCGCGTTGGCGTGGCTCACGGCCCTCGGGTTGAAGGAGCTTTCCTGTCGCGCGATGGCGTGGACGACCGGAGTCTCGATCGCGGGGCCCACCGGCTTGAAGGCCGGAATGCCGCCGGTCGGATAGGCGAGCACGTCCATCGGGAAGCCGCTGTTGATGCCGGCCCTGCCGACGACGAGGGTCGCGCGCGGGTCCTTGTTCCGCTGCGTCAGTTCGCCGAGCAGGGTGAGCTCGCCGCCGCTGCGCAGGTCTTCGGCGAGGCCGGCGACCATGGGCAGCGCGAGCTCCTTGTCGCCCACCCGGTACAGCAGATCGATGGCGCGCACCGAAAGCCGGGAGTTGAAGGTGGCGCGGTCGGCCGAGGTTGGCTCGGGAAGCCTGCGCACGGGCAGGTCCGCGAGTTTCAGGCGCGCGCGGGCGATCTGGCCGTAGTAGCTCGTGATATGGCGGCTGGCGCGCTCGTAGGAGGCGCGTGCGGCGGCCTGATCGCCTAGCGCCTCGAGCGCGCGGCCCTGCCAGTAGAGGGCGCGCGACAGCGTGCCCGGAATGGTCGCCTGCGACTGCACGACGGTGAAGTGGCGGTAGGCGGCGCGGCCGTCGCCGAGCGCCCGCAGCGCGATGAAGCCGGCGAGCATCTCGGACTCGATCCGGTCGGTGTCGGATCTGGCTTCGGTGCGGCGGATCAGCTCGTAGGCGCCGCGGGCGTCGCCGAGGTCGAGGAGGTCGCGCGCGATCACGCGGCGCTCCACGGACCACGCGTCGGGGTCTGCGAGGGCGGTCGCGCTCAGCGGCGCGCGGGCTAGCATGGCCGCCGCCTCCTTTGGGCGGTCGGCGCGGCGCGCATGCCGGGCGCTTGCGAATATGAAGGCGGGATCGGAGCGCGCTCCGGTCGGTACGGCGGCGAGGGCGGCGGGAGCGTCCGGCCGCCGGCGGATCACGGCGGCGATCGCCTTGCCGACGGCGACGTAGGAGCCGCCGACGCGCGCCGCGGCCCGCAGGCCGGCGTCCACGTTGTCGTTCAGAAACTGTCGTTCGGCGCGGGCGCGGTGGTCGGCAGTCGTCAGCAGCGGGCCGAACCGCGAAAGCGCCTGGGCCTCAAGGTTTCCGGCGAGATCCTCCGTCCGCCAGGCCTCGCGGGCGACCGTCGCGGCGGCGTCCTTCTGGCCGGCGTCGAGCAGGGCGCGGGCGAGCGCCAGCTTGCCCTCGGCCCGCTTCGGCTTGCCGTTCTGGGCGAAGAAGGCGCGGACCGTCGCGCCGTTGACGTTCTCGAGCCACAGCGCCTCCTCGGCGCGGCGGCGGACCATGCTCATGGTCGGCCAGTCGCGGTGGGCGCGCAGGAAGCTGTTGATGCGGTCGAAGCCGACCTGGCGGGAGGCGAAGCGGATCGACAGCCAGTCGACCAGCGCCACCGCGCCGGGATCGCGCAAGGAGGCGCGCACGGCCATCGCGCCGCCAAGGTCGCCGCGCTGGAACGCGGCGACCGCCGCCTTCACCTGCGCCACGTCCGCGGACTGCACCGTCGGGCTCGGCGCGACGCGCGAGGCCGGGGCGATCGCGCCGGTGACGTTGGTGGCGTCGTAGGCAACGACGAAGCTCTGCTCGGGGGCGGCGACGGTCTCGCCGCCGTCCTCGGCGTAGGCGGCCTGCGCCGCAAGCAGGCTGGACGCGGCGACGCCGCGAAGGAGGGCTCTGAACGCAGACATCGGCTCTCGGCTTCGGAGCGGGCCCCCGAGGGAGCCGGCGTTTGGATTGGATTAGCCACAGTTTCGCCGCCTCCGCTTTACGAAACGCTAACCGAGACCGGCGGGCCATCACCGGGAGTGATGAGGACGATCACGATCATGCGGGCTTTTCGTGACGGTCGCCCACGTCTATCAAGGGGCCCCATCTGGCGGAGGCGGCGACGTCTTCGCCGGCTCCGCCGCCGCGGGGCCCGACCTCCGCATCCGGAGCCGACGCAAATGACTGCGCATACCGTTTTCCGTGGCTCGATGCCCGCGCTCGTCACCCCGATGAAGGACGGCGGCGAGCTCGACGAGGGCGCCTTCCGCTCCCTGGTCGACTGGCAGATCGCGTCGGGCACCCATGGCCTGGTGCCGGTCGGCACCACGGGCGAAAGCCCGACGCTGACCCATGACGAGCACAACAAGGTCGTCGAGTGGTGCGTGCAGGAGACGCGCGGGCGCGTGCCGGTCATCGCGGGAGCTGGCTCGAACTCCACCCTTGAGGCGATCAGCCTCGCGCGCCACGCGGAGAAGGTCGGCGCGGACGGGCTGCTGGTCGTCACGCCCTATTACAACAAGCCGACGCAGGAGGGGCTCTACGCCCACTTCAAGGCGATCAACGACGCTGTCGGCCTGCCGATCCTGATCTACAACATTCCCGGCCGCTCGGTCGTGGACATGACCGTTGACACCATGGCGCGGCTCTACGAGCTCAAGAACATCGCCGGCGTGAAGGACGCGACCGCGAACGTGGCGCGCGTCAGCCTGCAGCGCGCCAAGATGGGCGCGGACTTCCTGCAGTTCTCCGGCGAAGACATCACCGCGCTCGGCTTCATGGCCCATGGCGGCCACGGCTGCATCTCGGTGACGGCGAACGTCGCGCCGGCCGAATGCGCGGCGTTCCAGGAGGCGTGCATCGCCGGCGACTACGTCACCGCGCGCGCCTACCAGGACAAGCTGACGCCGCTGCACACCGGCCTGTTCTGCGAGACGAGCCCCGGTCCGGTGAAGGTCGGCCTCGCGATGCTGGGCCGCTGCTCGGAGACCATGCGGCTGCCGATGGTCCCGGTCGCCGAATCGACCCGTGGCGTCGTGCGCGCCGCGCTCGCGCACGCGGGACTCGTTTCCGGGAACGCGTGACCCCACATTCCCGCCCATGAACGCCAAGGCCCCCAATCCGCGCTACAAGATCGCCGCCGAGAACCGGAAGGCTCGCCACAACTACGAGATCGGCGAGACGTTCGAGGCCGGCATCGCGCTCGCCGGAACCGAAGTGAAGTCGCTGCGCCTAGGCAAGGCGACGATCGGGGAGGCTTACGCCGCGGAGTACGGCGGCGAGCTGTTCCTCTATAACTCCTACATCCCCGAGTACCTGCAGGCGAACCGTTTCAACCACGAGACGCGGCGCCCGCGGAAGCTCCTGCTGCACAAGAACCAGATCAACAAGCTCGCCGGCGCCGTGACCCGAGAAGGGCTGACCGTCGTTCCGCTGAAGATCTACTTCAACGAACAGGGCCGGGCGAAAGTCGAGATCGCGCTCGCGCGCGGCAAGAAGCTCCACGACAAGCGCGAAGCCGACAAGGAGCGCACCTGGAACCGGGACAAGTCGCGCATCATGCGCGACCGGGGGTGAGCCGGGAGCCCCGACACGACTTCGAGCCGTGGCTTACCGTCTGGCGGCTCGCGCCCGACGGCGAGCCGATCGTTACGCCGTCAAGTCGCCTGCTGCCGGTCCGCAGCTCTGCCGGCGCGGACTTGATGTTGAAGATCGCGACCGCGCATGAGGAGCGCTCAGGCGCGGCTTTCATGGTCTGGCGGGCAGGCGAGGGCGCAGCCGGCGTGATGGCCCACGAGGGCGACGCGTTGCTGATGGCGCGGGCGACCGGCCCACGCTCCTTGAAGCGAATGGCGGAAACGGGCGACGATGACGAGGCGACGCTTGTCCTCTGCGGGGTTGTCGCTGCGCTGCATGGACCGCGCTTGGCGCCGCCCGCGGCTTTGGTCCCGCTCGCCCGATGGTTCGATAGCCTGCTCGCCGCCGGGGGGCATGGCGGCCTTGTCGCCCGTTGCGCCGCGACGGCGCATGAGTTGCTCGACGCGCCGTCTGAAGTCGTCCCGCTGCACGGAGACATCCACCACGGCAACGTCTTGGATTTCGGCCGGGATGGATGGCTCGCGATCGATCCAAAGGGCTTGATGGGCGAACGTGCGTTTGACTACGCAAATCTGTTCTGTAACCCGACTGTCGATCTGGCGCGTGAGCCAAATGTGCTGGCGCGAAGACTGAAGATCGTTTCCGCCGCTGCTTCGCTCGATCCGGAGCGGCTGCTCAAATGGGTGCTCGCGTGGGCGGCGTTGTCCGCCATCTGGAACGTCGAGGACGGCAAGACGACCGATCCCGACCTGACCATCGCGGAGATCGCGGCCGCGGAGCTCGACCGCCGCCTGTAACGCTCACCGTGCGTCCAGAAACGCCCGCACCCGCGAAAACACCGCTTCGAACATCTCGGTCGTCAGCACGCCCGTGTTCGTGTTGTAGCGGGAGCAGTGATAGCTGTCGAAAAGGGTGAGCCGGCCGACGTCGTGCTCGGCGCCGTGGCCGAACGGGGCGGAGGCGAGCCGGACGCCGAGCGCGCGGCAGACGCTGTCGTGGGAGATGCGTCCGAGCGCGACCACGGCGCCGCCGTCGGCGACCGCCGCGATCTCGCTCGCGAGGAAGGGCCTACAATTGCCGATCTCGGCGCCGACCGGCTTGTTCTCCGGCGGCACGCAGCGCACGGCGTTGGTCACGCGCGCGCCGACAAGGATCAGGCCGTCGTCCGGGCGCTCGTCATAGTCGCCCTCGGCGAACCCGAACTTCAGCAGCGTCGCGTAGAGCAGGTCGCCGGCCCAGTCGCCGGTGAACGGGCGCCCCGTGCGGTTCGCCCCCTGGAGGCCGGGAGCGAGGCCCACGATCAGCAGGCGCGGGCGCTCGGGGCCGAAGGATGGGACCGGCGCGTTATGCCACTCCGGCCGGCGCGTGCGTTGCTCCTCGCGGAACGCCACGAGGCGCGGGCAGGCCGGGCATTCGCGGGGCGGCTCAAGGGAGGAACTTTCGGGCATGGGCGAAATCGCAGGTTCGGACCGGTCGCCGACTTCGAGGCCGGTTGGCCTAGTGCAGCTTGGTCGTCTCGATGACGAGATTTGGCGACGAGATTGAAACATCCTCTCCCCATCCCCACAGCGTAATCTCGCCCGAAGCCAACCGCCGGAAGGCGTCGGGAAGAACGCGGCTCGAACCAATTTTGGCCACCGCCATATTGTGTATTTGACGTCGCAGCTTACCAAAAATAGAGTTAAGCATTTTCCAGTCGACTTCGTCGAGATGATCCACAGGATAAATCGATCGACTTCGAGCTCCTGCCAAATTCCAGGCGCTGAAGACGGTATTTTGGAGACAATTGCGAGAATTTCTCTGCCATCCATACCAGTTGAAGCCAATCAGCGCTGGGCCGACCAGTTTCTGCAGGTTTATGTTGCCGGGGTCTGGAGGGTAACGCTCGTCGCGGGGCGTGAGATCGAGAACGGGAGCGCCGCCGGCCAACGAGGGGTGCAGCTTTAGAGAGATATACGGCTCCGCAGCCCGGGCTTCTCGGACTTCCTCGGCCGAGAAGAACTCTCGGAGCGGCCTATCTCCATGAACCGCAGCTTCGTAAACGCGCATCCCGGGCAACGCGAACGCCAACTTCCAGACCTCGAACTCGTCGATCTCCGTCGCAAAAAAGCTGATCTGCATCCTGCGGAGCTCCGCCCGGGTGCGGCCGCCCTTACGGCTCCGGCGTGGTGTCGATCGGCGCCGTGCGGCGCGCGTCGCGGGCGGCGCGCTCGGACGGGTCGCGGCCGATCTTCGCGCCGAGATCGGCGAGGTCGAGGAAGTGGTCCGCGCGGCGGCGCAGGTCGTCGGCGATCATGGCGGGCTGCGTCGTCACGGTCGAGACGACGGTCACGCGCACGCCGCGGCGCTGCATGGCGGCGACCAGCGGGGTGAAGTCGCCGTCGCCCGAGAACAGCACCATGTGGTCGATGTGCTCGGCCATCTCCAGCGCGTCGATCGCGAGCTCGATGTCGAGGTTGCCCTTCACCTTGCGCCGGCCCTGGCTGTCGGTGAACTCCTTGGTCGGCTTGGTGACCACGGTGTAACCGTTGTAGTCGAGCCAGTCGATCAGCGGGCGGATGGTGGAGACTTCAAGGTCTTCGGACAGCGCGGTGTAGTAATAGGCCCGGATCAGGTAGCCGCGGCCCTGGAAGTCGCGCAGCAGCCGCCGGAAATCGATGTCGAAGCCGACGCCACGGGCGGTGGCGTAAAGGTTGGCGCCGTCGATGAACAGGCCGAGGCGCTCGTCCGAATAGAACATGATCGCAAACTTTCTGATGCAATACCGAGGTTCGAAAAAGTAAGGCGGCCGAGGGCGCGCGAAGCCGCGGCGCCCGTCCTGCCGTCACGGTCCTTGCCACACGAACGGCCTCGCGGTAAAGACCGCGATCAATCCCGTACCGTCGCAATAGAAGGAGCGGACGCCCCATGGCCCGCGTCACCGTCGAGGATTGCATCGACAAGGTCGAAAACCGGTTCGAGCTCGTGCTGCTCGCCGGTCATCGCGCCCGTTTGATCTCGTCCGGCTCGCCGATCACGGTGGACCGCGACAACGACAAGAATCCAGTCGTCGCGCTGCGCGAGATCGCCGATGAGACCGTCCAGCCGGAAGATCTCAAGGAAGACCTGATCCACTCGCTGCAGAAGTACGTCGAGGTGGACGAGCCGGAGGCCGAGACGGTTCCGGCGCTGGCGGGCTCCGCCGGATCGTCCGACGACGACGGCAACGTCACCTTCGACCGCATGACGGAGGAAGACCTCCTGCGCGGCCTCGAGGGGCTGGTGCCGCCGGCGGAGACCGACGACGAGGAGTGAGCCGCCTCAAGCTCACGGATGGAATGAAAAGCGCCGCGGCGAGCATCGTCTCCTGCGGCGCTTTTGCGTCATGCGGCGCATGAACTTGTGCGCCGGCGCGAAGCCGACGATATCTTCGGAACCAGGCGCCCTGACGCGCAGATTCCACCCCGGCGATCGCCCCATGATGCGGCAGTACGAGCTCGTCGAGCGCGTAAAGGCCTACAATCCCAACGCCGACGAGGCGTTGCTCAACCGCGCTTATGTCTATGCGATGAAGGCGCATGGGCTGCAGCGGCGCGCGTCCGGCGATCCATACTTCTCGCACCCGCTCGAAGTCGCCGCGATTCTCACAGATCTCCGGCTCGACGACGCCACCATCGTGGCGGCGCTTCTGCACGACACGATCGAGGACACCGATGCGACCCGCGACGAGATCGACGCCCTGTTCGGGCAGCAGATCGGCCGGCTGGTCGAGGGCCTGACGAAGCTCAAGAAGCTCGACCTCGTCACCAAGGAGGCCGCGCAGGCGGAGAACCTGCGCAAGCTGCTGCTCGCCATCGCGGACGACGTGCGCGTGCTGCTGGTGAAGCTCGCCGATCGTCTGCACAACATGCGCACGCTGCATTTCGTGCCCCCCGCCAAGCGCGCCCGCGTCGCTCAGGAGACGGTCGACCTCTACGCGCCGCTCGCCGGCCGCATGGGCATGCAGGGCGTGCGCGACGAACTCGACGACATCGGCTTTCGCACGCTCTACCCGGAGGCCTACGAGACCATCGTCGGCCGGCTGAACCGCCTGCGCGAGCGCAACGTCGACGCCATCGCCGACATCCAGCGCTCGTTCGAGGAGCGTTTCGAGGGGGCGGGCCTGCAGGCGACGGTGACGGGCCGCGCCAAGAAGCCCTACTCGATCTGGCGCAAGATGGAGCGCAAGTCGGTCGCGTTCGAACAGTTGTCCGACATCTTCGGCTTCCGCGTGCTCGTGGCCGACGTCCCGAGCTGCTATCGCGCGCTCGGCATCCTGCACTCCGGCTGGCCGACCGTGCCCGGGCGCTTCAAGGACTACATCTCGACGCCCAAGGAGAACGACTACCGTTCGATCCACACCACGATCGTGGGGCCCGGCCACCAGCGCGTCGAGCTCCAGATCCGCACGGAGGCGATGCAGCGCTTCGCGGAGTACGGCATCGCGGCGCACGCGCTCTACAAGGACGGACTCGGCGGCGACAATGACGAACTGGCCCGCGAGAGCCGCGCCTATGGCTGGCTGCGGCGCACGGTCGAGTTGCTCGCCGAGGGCGACAACCCGGAAGAGTTCCTCGAGCACACCAAGCTCGAGCTGTTCAACGATCAGGTGTTCTGCTTCACGCCGAAGGGGCGGCTGATCGCGCTGCCGCGCGGCGCGACGCCGATCGACTTCGCCTACGCCGTCCACACCAATGTCGGCAACGGCTGCGTCGGCGCAAAGATCAACGGCCACACGGAAGCGCTCGTCACCGAGCTCAAGAACGGCGACGAGGTGGAGATCATCCGCTCCGACGCCCAGGTGCCTCCCGCGGCCTGGGAGGCCGTGGTCGTCACCGGCAAGGCGCGCGCCGCGATCCGTCGCGCCACCCGCGCCGCGGTGCGCGCGCAATACGCCGGGCTCGGCCGCCAGATCGTGCAGCGCGCCTTCGAGCGCAACGGCAAGGCGTTCTCCGACGAGCGGCTGCGGACCTCGCTCCACCGTCTCGCCCGCGCGTCGATCGACGACGTCCTGGCGGCCGTCGGCCGCGGCGAGATGCACTCGCTGGACGTGGTGCGCGCCGTCTACCCGGATGTGAAAGACGAGCGGCCGCAGACTTCGCTCGGGGTCCCTGCGCCGGCGAACGGCTGGTTCGGGCTGGAGCAGGCCGGCGCGCTGCGCTTCAAGGCGCCCGGCGTCGAGGATGCCGATTCGCCGCATCCGTCGATTCCGATCCGGGGTTTGCGCGGCGACCTGCCGGTGCGCTTCGCGCCGGACGGCGGCGCCGTGCCGGGCGACCGCATCGTCGGCATTCTCGATCCCGGCGAGGGGATCACGATCTACCCGATCCAGTCGCCGGCGCTGAAGGAGTTCGACGACCATCCCGAGCGCTGGCTCGACGTGCGCTGGGACGTGGATCTCGGCCGGCGCGAGCGTTTCCCCGTGCGGATCGTCGTGACCTCCATCAACGAGCCCGGCTCGCTCGCGCGCATCACCGAGGTGATCGGCTCCTACGAGGCGAACATCGACGACGTGCGCATGATCTCGCGCTCGCCGGACTTCCACGACATCCTGTTCGACCTCGGCGTGTTCGACATCAAGCACCTCGGCGCCATCATCGCGGATCTGCGGCAGACGCCGGTGGTCAGCAATGTGGAACGCGTGAACGGCTGAGCGCGCCGCGCCTCAAACCAAGAAGACGAAGACCAGACGCCATGGGCGAGACAATCAGGCTTGGAGTGAACATCGATCATGTCGCGACGGTGAGGAACGCGCGCGGCGGCGCGCATCCCGATCCGGTGCGCTTCGCCCGGATCGCGGCGGAGGCTGGCGCGGACGGCGTGACGGCGCATTTGCGCGAGGATCGCCGCCACATCCGCGACGCCGACATCGACCGGCTGCGCGCCGAGATCGCCCTGCCGCTGAACTTCGAAATGGCCGCGACGCCGGAGATGCTGGCGGTCGCGCTCAGGATCAGGCCGAACGCGGCCTGCCTTGTGCCCGAGAAGCGCGAGGAGCGGACCACCGAGGGCGGTCTCGACGTGGTCGGCCAGAAGGGGACGGTCGCGCCGGTCGTGAAGGAGCTGACGGCCGCCGGCGTCCGCGTCTCGCTGTTCGTGGAGCCGGACGAGGCCGCGCTGGAGCAGGCCGCGCTGATGGGCGCGGCGATCGTCGAGCTGCACACGGGGACTTGGTGCGAGGCGCTGGCCGCGGGCGAGCGCGACGCGGCGGACAAGGAGTTCGCCCGGCTGAAGGCGGGCGCCGCTCTTGCGGCCTCGCTCGGGCTCGAAGTGCACGCCGGCCATGGCCTCGACTATGCGAGCGCCGAGGCGATCGCAGCGCTGCCGGAGATCGCCGAGCTCAACATCGGGCATTTCATGATCGGGGAGGCGCTCGCGGTCGGCCTCGCCGAGACGGTGCGCGTCATGAAGGCCGCCATGGCGCGTGGACGGGCCTCCGCCGAAACGCGGTGAGGCTGTTCGCCTCGATTTACCTTTCCCGCCGCGAGGTCTATCACGGCCTCCGGCCCGCGGGCGGCGCGCCCAGCAGACGGAAAAGCGATGAGCGTAACCACGGACAAGAAGAAGAGCGCCGAGGGCGGGTTCGTCGAGATCGTCAAGATCGTCGTGCAGGCCCTGCTGATCGCTGTCGTGATCCGGACGGTGCTGTTCCAGCCGTTCAACATCCCGTCAGGATCGATGGAGAAGACGCTGCTCGTCGGCGACTATCTGTTCGTGTCCAAATACGCCTACGGCTACAGCCGGCACTCGCTGCCGTTCAGCCCGCCCATCGGCGAGGGGCGCCTGTTCGGCGCCATGCCGAAGCGTGGCGACATCGCCGTGTTCAAGCTGCCCACGGACAACTCCACCGACTACATCAAGCGCGTGATCGGGCTGCCGGGCGACCGCATCCAGATGATGGACGGCGTGCTGATCATCAACGGCAAGCCGGTGCCGAAGGAGCGCCTCGACGACTACGTCGAGCGGCTGTCGGACGGCCAGACGCGCCGCATCCCCCGCTATCGCGAGACCCTCGACAACGGCGTCAGCTACGACGTGCTCGATATGGTCGAGAACGGCTTCCTCGACAACACGCCGGTCTACACGGTGCCCGAGGGGCATCTGTTCATGATGGGCGACAACCGCGACAACTCCACCGACAGCCGCGTCCAGTCCGCGGTCGGCTATGTGCCGTTCGACAACCTCGTGGGCCGGGCGGAGCTGCTGTTCTTCTCGGTGGAGCGCGGCGAGCCGGCCTGGGCGGTGTGGAAGTGGCCGTGGACCGTGCGCTGGTCGCGCATCGGCACGTCGCTCAGATGAAGCGGCGCGCCGCGGCGCATAAGGAGCTCGAGGCGAAGCTCGGCCACGCCTTCGCCGACGGCTCGCTGCTCGAGCGCGCCCTGACGCACATCAGCGCCGCCAAGGCGTCCGACGGCCGGCTCGGCAGCTACCAGCGGCTCGAGTTTCTCGGCGACCGCGTGCTGGGGCTCGCGATCGCCAGCATGCTGATCGAAGCCTTCCCGACGTCGGACGAAGGCGATCTCTCGCGCCGTCTGGCGGAGCTCGTGCGGGCGGAGGCCTGTGCGGAGGTCGCGGCGGCGATGGAGCTTGCGCCCTTTATCCGGCTCGGCGCCGGCGAGGCCAGTTCCGGCGGCCGGAAGAAGACCGCCATCCTCGCCGACATCTGCGAGGCGGTGATCGGCGCGGTCTACGTGGACGGCGGCTACGAGCCGGCGCGGGATCTGGTGGACAGGTTCTGGCGCGAGCGCATGCTGGCTCCGCGCCGCCCGCTGCGGGACGCCAAGACCGAGCTGCAGGAATGGGCCCAGGGACGGGGCCTGCCAACGCCCATCTATCAGGAAGTCGAGCGCTCAGGCCCCGATCACAGCCCGCGTTTCCGCGTGGCGGTGATCGTGGGCGGCCTCGGCGAGGCCGAGGGCGTCGGCCGCTCGAAACGCGAGGCGGAACAGTTCGCCGCGCGATCATTGCTGGCGGACGCCGGAGTGGCGCGCCCGGAGGAGACGGATCATGTCTGAGCCCGACGCGGCTCCCGAAATTCCCGAGGGCGAGACCCGCTGCGGCTTCGTCGCGCTCGTGGGCGCGCCGAACGCCGGCAAGTCCACGCTGCTGAACGCGCTGGTGGGCGCCAAGGTCTCGATCGTCAGCCACAAGGTGCAGACGACGCGCGCGCTCGTGCGCGGCCTCGTCATCTCGGGCGGCGCCCAGATCGTGTTCGTGGACACGCCCGGCATCTTCGCGCCGAAGCGCCGTCTCGACCGCGCCATGGTCACCACCGCCTGGGGCGGGGCGGGCGACGCCGATCTCGTCGGTCTGCTGATCGACGTCCGCAAGGGCCTCGACGACGACAACCTGGCGATCCTCGACAAGCTCGCCGACAGCGGGCGCCGCAAGGTGCTGATCCTCAACAAGATCGACCAGGTGCGCCGCGACGCCCTGCTCGCGATCGCGCAGGAGGCGGCGGCGCGCGCGGCGTTCGAGCGGGTGTTCATGGTGTCGGCGCTCACCGGCGACGGCGTGAAGGACCTCGTCGCCTATTTCGCGGACGAGATGCCAGCCAGCCCCTGGCTCTACCCGGCCGACGACATCTCGGACCTGCCGCTGCGGGCTCTGGCCGCCGAGATCACCCGCGAGAAGCTGTTCGCGCGGCTGCACGACGAACTGCCCTACGCCTCGACCGTCGAGACCGAGAAATGGGAGACGCGCGCGGACGGCTCCGTGCGCGTCGAGCAGACGATCTACGTCGAGCGCGAAAGCCAGAAGCGCATCGTCATTGGCAAGGGCGGACAGACGGTCAAGGAAATCTCCATGCACGCGCGCAAGGAGATATCCGAGATCGCGGAGACGCCGGTGCACCTGTTCCTGTTCGTGAAGGTGCGCGAGAACTGGGCCGACGATCCTGAGCGCTACCGCGAGATGGGGCTGGAGTTCCCGCGCGGCTGACGAGCGGCAGGGGCGCGGACGGCGCGAGCGTCCCGCCGAAAGCGCCGAAAAGAAAAAAGGCCCGGGCGTCAGCCCGGGCCTTTTCGCATTCATTGGGTCGAGCCCGTGGGCTCAGCCGCCGAAGACCTTGCGGCTCCACCAGCCGGTGCGGCGCGGGCGCGAGGGGTCGACGGCGACCTCCTCGAGCTCCGGCGAGCGCGTCGGGGCCTCGGGCTGCGCTTCGGGTTCGGGCGCGGTCTCGACCTCGGCCGGGCCGTTCACCAGAACCGTCTCCTCGGCCGCAGCGGTCTCCTCGACCGGAGCAGGCGCCTCGTCGACCGGCTCGACCGGCGGCGGCGACACGGCCGCGACGCCCTGCGCGATGTCGGTCGGCTCGGCCGCGACGTCGGAGACGACGGCTTCGGCCGCAACGGCCTCCGTCGGCTCGTCCGAAGCGTCGGCGTCCTTGCGATTGCGCCGGCCGCCGCGGCGGCCGCGGCGGCGGCGCTTGCCGTCGTCCTCGCCCTCGTCCGTAGCTTTTTCCTCGGCCGGAGCGGCCTCGACGGCGCCGTTCTCCTCGGGCGCCGCGGCTGCGGTCACCGCCAGAGGCTCCTCCGCCGCCACGTCGCTCACGACCGGCTCCTCGCCGCCGTTCGGCTCCGCGTCGGACTCCTCGCCCTCGTCGTCGGATTCGCCGGCCGCGCCCTGAACGCCGTTCGGCTCGCCGCCGCCGCGCCGCCGCCGCCTG
>NZ_JBHUER010000001.1:430023-498266 GCF_042681025.1 Methylopila henanensis | reverse complement strand
CCCGCCGACGCCTGCCGCCGTCGGAGCTCTCGTCCTCGGCGTCACGCGCCGCCGGCGCCGCAGCCGCGGCGGGCGCGATCTCCTCGGCCTCGTCCTCGGGCGCGCTCTCGATCTCGTCGATCACCGTGTCGGGATCGATGCTGTCGACGCGGATCTGCGTCACCGGAGCCTTGGCCTCGCCGGTCGCGGGCTCTGTGCGCTCGATCAGCAGGTGCTGGCCGCTCGGCAGATGGCTTTCGGCGGCGAACAGCACGGCGACGCCGAAGCGCTGCTCGATCTCGCGCAGATGCCCGCGCTTCTGGTTCAGAACGTAGAGTGCGACGTCGTTGCGCGTCTTGACCAGGAGGTTGCGCGAGGAATCCTTGCGCAGCGACTCCTCTATCATCCGCAGCACGTGGAGGGCGACCGACGGCACGGCGCGCACGGTGCCGACGCCGTTGCAGTGCGGGCAGACCTCGCTGGACGATTCCAGCACGCCGGTGCGGATGCGCTGGCGCGACATCTCCATCAGGCCGAAATGCGAAATCCGGCCGAGCTGGATGCGCGCGCGGTCGTCCTTGAGGCAGTCCTTCAGCTTCTTCTCGACCGCGCGGGTGTTCCGGCTCTCCTCCATGTCGATGAAGTCGATGACGATCAGGCCGGCGAGATCGCGCAGGCGAAGCTGGCGGGCGACCTCCTCGGCCGCCTCCAGATTGGTGCGGAGCGCGGTGTCCTCGATGTTGTGCTCGCGGGTCGAGCGGCCCGAGTTCACGTCGATCGCGACCAGAGCCTCGGTCTGGTTGATGACGATGTAGCCGCCGGACTTCATCGTCACGATGTTCGAGAACATCGCGTCGAGCTGGGCTTCGACGCCGGACTTCGAGAACAGGGGCTGGCTGTCGCGGTAGGGCTGGACGATCTTGGCATGGCTCGGCATGAGCATGCGCATGAAGTCCTTGGCCTCGCGGTAGCCCTCTTCGCCGGCGACAAGAACTTCGTCGATGTCCTTGTTGTAGAGGTCGCGGATCGAGCGCTTGATCAGCGAGCCTTCCTCGTAGACCAGCGTCGGTGCCGACGACTTCAGCGTCAGGTCGCGCACGGTCTCCCAGAGCCGCATCAGATACTCGAAGTCGCGCTTGATCTCCGGCTTGGTGCGGCTCGCGCCGGCCGTGCGGAGGATGACGCCCATGCCCTCCGGCACCTCGAGGTCGGAGGCGACCTCCTTCAGGCGCTTGCGGTCCTGCGCGCTCGTGATCTTGCGGGAGATGCCGCCGCCGCGGGCGGTGTTCGGCATCAGCACGGAGTAGCGGCCGGCGAGCGAGAGGTAGGTGGTCAGCGCGGCGCCCTTGTTGCCGCGCTCCTCCTTGACGACCTGCACCAGCAGCACCTGCCGGCGCTTGATGACTTCCTGGATCTTGTAGGACCGGATGTGGCGGGGCTTGCGCTCCGGCAGGTCCTCGAGCGCGTCGCCGGCGCCGATCGACTCGACGGGATGCTCCTCCTCGCCGTGGTCGTCGTGCTCGACCTTCTCCTCCTGCTCGGCGACATGCGCCGCGACGGCGTCCTCCGCCTCCTCGGAGGCTTCGGGCGCGTCGCCGGCGCCTTCCGCGCCGCCGGCTGCGGAGGTCTCGCCGTCCGAGGCCTCCGCCGTCACGCTGTCGTCGCCGGAGGCCGGAGCCGCCTTGGGGCGGGCGCGTCCGCGGCGGCGGCGGCCCGCGGCGGGCTTCTCCTTCTCCTCGGCCTTCTCCTCGTCCGCGATCGCCTTTTCTTCCTCGGCGATCAGCGCCTGCCGGTCGGCGACCGGGATTTGGTAGTAGTCGGGATGGATCTCGCTGAAGGCGAGGAAGCCGTGGCGGTTTCCGCCATATTCGACGAACGCCGCCTGCAGCGACGGTTCGACCCGGGTCACCTTCGCGAGATAGATGTTCCCGCGGAGCTGCTTGCGGTTCGCGCTTTCGAAATCGAACTCCTCGACGCGCGATCCGCGGACGACCACCACCCGAGTTTCCTCGGAGTGTGTGGCGTCGATGAGCATTTTGTTGGCCATGTACGGAACTCTTGAATGCGGCCGAGCGGGCCGCCTTCCGTCGCGGACGACGGATCGGGCAGGGCGCTCAAGGCGCGGAATCGGCGCTCGGCAGGGTGGGATGTGGGAACGTCGGATGCGCGCGGCCGCGTCGACGAAACCGTAACGGTCGCGGTGACGGGGGCGCCGGCAGACGACGCGAGCCGGAGGGTCCGGCGAATCGAGGTCCGGGATGAAGCGTATGCGGCGTTCGGCGCCGTGCGCATTCTCCGGCGGACCTCGCAAATCGGTATCCGCGCGCCGTCGCCGGCGACCCGGATGTGAAACGATGGTCTGGAAGCCAGAAGCTTCCGGACGCTCACGGTCGCGACGACGACGACACCGACGGTCCCGAGACTGGTCCGTGGCGAGCGGCCCTGACGCGTGAGAGCGAGGACCGGCTACCCACCGCCCGGCGCTCGCCTCGCTTCCGTATTTTGGGAAACGGTGGGCGCGACGCGGAAACAGACGATGGTTCGACATCGCGACGGTCCGACGAACCGGGTTCGACGTGACTCAGGTCGCCGCGACGTGAGCGACTTTTTATTAGCGGACCACGCTCCACATTGACAAGCTTCATCCTTGGGCGCCGCCGCGCCTTGGGCGCCCGGACCAATAGCGGTGCGCCAAAGGAGCAACGGCGGCGCGGAAACCGCCGCCTCAGGTTTAACACGGGGTTAACCGCCCGCTCCTAAATCTCCTAAAGAGGCATGCCGACGACTGCGGAAGGGGTTGCTGGGCCGTCATGATTCGCCTGCTCTCGATCACTCTCGCCGCAGCGCTCTTCGCCTTCGCCGCCCCTGCGCGCGCAGAGCCCGCGAAGGCCGTGCCGGCCGCGACCGACAGCCGGGTCGCCGGCGACGAGCAGCGCACCCGGCTCGTGGTCGACCTCACCTCCGCCGTCGCGATCAACGCCTTCGTCCTCGCCGACCCCTACCGCGTCGTGATCGACCTGCCGGAAGTCTCGTTCCGCCTGCCCGACAAGGCCGGCGAACAGGGCAGGGGGCTGATCTCCGCCTACCGTTTCGGCGTGTTCGCGCCCGGCCGGTCCCGGATCGTGGTCGACGTCCGCAAGCCGGTCGCGATCGACAAGGCCTTCGTGCTGGAGCCGGTCGAGGGGCAGCCCGCCCGTCTCGTGCTCGACCTGACGCCGACCGACCGCAAGAGCTTCCTGCAGTCCGTCGTCAGCTCGCGCGCCGAGGAGCCGGCCGCGCCCGTCGCCGCGAAGCCCGGCGGCGAGGAGCTTCCGGTCGTCGTGATCGATCCCGGCCATGGCGGCGTCGACCCCGGCGCGGCCGGTCCCGGCGACGTCAGCGAAAAGGACATCGTGCTCGATTTCGCCAAGCGCCTGAAGGACAAGATCGAGGCGTCCGGCCGCCGGCGCGTGGTGCTGACGCGCGACGACGACACCTTCGTCTCCCTGCCGGGCCGCGTCCGGATCGCGCGCGACAACGCCGCCGCGCTGATGATCTCGATCCATGCCGACACGCTGACCGATCCGTTCGGCGTCCGAGGCGCGACGATCTACACCCTGTCGGAGAAGGCGTCCGACAGGGAGGCCGAACGGCTCGCGGAGAAGGAGAACCGCGCCGACCTGATCGCCGGCGTCGACCTGTCGGACGAGCCGGAAGAGGTCGCGGGCATCCTGTTCGACCTCACGCGCCGGGAGACCAAGGGTTTCACGTCGGATTTCGCGCAGCGGCTCGTCAAGGACCTCAAGAGCGCCGCGAAGCTGAACAAGAATCCGCTGCGCTCCGCCGGCTTCCGGGTGCTCAAGGCGCCGGACGTGCCCTCCGTGCTGCTCGAGCTTGGCTATCTCTCCAGCAAGGAGGACGCCAAGCTGCTGATGTCGGAGGCGTGGCGCGAGCAGGCGACCGAAGCGGTGGCGAAGGCGGTGGCCGGATACTTCGAAACCCGTATCGCCGCGGGCACACTTGGCCGGGTGAATTGAGCGCGAGGCCCGCGCGCCGTACAATCTCCACAAAGAGCCACGAAGCCGGTATGTGAGTGGGGCCAGCGGGGCAGGGGCTTCGCAGACGGGCGTGACGCGAAAAGTCGGAGAGGCCGCTGGGCCGCCCGGCGCATCCGCATGTTCTAGCCGCCGAAACGGAACGAGATTCGATGCGTCTGCTTGTCCGGTTCCTCGGATTCCTGTTCGCGACCGGCACCGTGCTGGCGCTCTGCGCCGCCGCGGTGGTCGGCTATTTCGCTTGGAGCTATTCCCGCGAACTGCCGGACTACGAGCAACTGGCGAACTACGAGCCGCCGATCATGACGCGGCTCCACGCCAATGACGGCCGGCTGATCGCCGAGTACGCCAAGGAGCGCCGGCTGTTCCTGCCGATCCAGGCGATGCCGAAGCGGCTGACCACGGCCTTCATCTCGGCTGAGGACAAGACCTTCTACAGCCATGGCGGCATCGACTTCTTCGGCGTCGCGCGCGCGGCGCTGCAGAACATCCAGAACCGCGATCGCCGGCCCCAGGGCGCCTCGACCATCACGCAGCAGGTGGCGAAGAACTTCCTGCTGACGAACGAGACTTCGATGGAGCGCAAGATCAAGGAAGCGCTGCTGTCGCTCCGGATCGAGCAGACCTACACCAAGGACCGCATTCTCGAGCTCTACCTCAACGAGATCTATCTCGGCCTCGGCGCCTATGGCGTCGGCGCGGCGTCGCTGGTCTATTTCGACAAGTCGGTCAACGAACTGACGCTCGCCGAGGCCGCCTATCTCGCGGCGCTGCCGAAGGCGCCCAACAACTACCATCCGTTCCGGTTCCCCGAGCGCGCCATGGAGCGCCGCAACTGGGTGATCGACCGCATCGTCGAGAACGGCTACGCGACCCGCGAGGAAGGCGACGCGGCAAAGAAGGAGCCGATCGACGTCAACCCGCGGCCGACCGGCACGCAGCTCGTCGCCAGCGAGTACTTCAACGAGGAAGTGCGCCGCGTCGTCTACGAGAAGTACGGCGAGAAGGGCCTGTACGAAGGCGGTCTCTCGGTCCGGACGACCCTCGACCCGAAGATGCAGGTGCTGGCCCGGAAGGCGCTGAGCGACGGTCTCGTGGCCTTTGACCAGCAGCGCGGCTGGCGCGGCCCGGTGCGCGAGATCGATCCGCGCGGCGACTGGGGCGTCGCCCTGGCCGACGTGCCCGCCTATGGCGACATCCCGTGGCGTCTTGCGGTGGTGCTCGACGCAGGCCAGGCCCAGGCGACCATCGGACTGCAGCCGAGCCGCGACAAGAGCGGCGCCGTGACCCGGGAGCGGGTGACGGGCGTCATCCCGCTCGAAGGCGCACGCTGGGCGAAATGGGCCAAGGGTCCGGAGCGCGGCCGCGCGGTCAAGGCGGTGTCGCAGGTTCTGAAGCCGGGCGACGTCGTCTATGTCGAAGCGATCAAGCAGGGCGGTTCGGACTATCGGCTCCGCCAGGCGCCGGAAATCTCCGGCGGCCTCGTGGCGATGGATCCGTTCACCGGCCGCGTGCTCGCGCTCGCCGGCGGCTTCTCCTACGACGAGAGCCAGTTCAACCGGGCGACGCAGGCGCTGCGGCAGCCGGGATCGTCGTTCAAGCCGTTCATCTACGCCTCGGCGCTCGACAACGGCTACACGCCTTCAAGCGTGGTGATGGACGCGCCGATCGAGATCAACCAGGGCGCTGGCGTGGGCGTCTGGAAGCCCGAGAACTACGCCAAGAAGTTCTATGGCCCGCAGACGCTGCGCTTCGGCATCGAGAAGTCGCGCAACGTCATGACGGTGCGCCTCGCCCAGGACATGGGCATGCCGCTGATTTCCGAATACGCCAAGCGGTTCGGCGTGATCGACGATCTGCCGCCCTACCTGTCGATGTCGCTCGGCGCCGGCGAGACCACCGTGCTGCGCATGACCGCGGCCTATTCGATGTTTGCGAACGGCGGCAAGAAGATCACCCCGACCGTGATCGACCGGATCCAGGACCGCACGGGCAAGACCATCTACCGGCACGACGACCGCGACTGTGAGGCGTGCTCCGCGACCGGCTGGGCGCACCAGGACGAGCCTCGGCTCGTCGACCATCGCGAGCAGGTGCTTGACCCGATGACGGCCTACCAGATCACCTCCATGATGGAGGGCGTGGTCCTCCGGGGCACGGGCACCGGAGTGCGCGCGGTCGGCAAGCCGATCGCCGGCAAGACCGGCACCACCAACGACTACAAGGACGCGTGGTTCGTCGGATTCTCGCCGGACCTCGCCGTCGGCGTCTACCTCGGCTACGACAGGCCCCGCTCCATGGGCGAGGGCGAGACCGGCGGCTCGATCGCGGCCCCGGTGTTCACGGAGTTCATGAAGGCGGCGCTCGCCGACAAGCCGGCCGTGCCGTTCCGTGTGCCGCCCGGCATCAAGCTGATCCGCATCAACCCGTCGAACGGCATGCGCGCCGCCGCGGGCGATCCGAAGGTGATCCTGGAGGCGTTCAAGCCGGGAACGGCGCCGCCGGACAGCTACTCGATCATCGGACAGGCGGCGCCGTCGAACCGGCCGGACACCGTGACGCCCGAGGCAGACCGGGCGGTGCGCTCCGGCACGGGCGGGCTTTACTGAAAGCCGTGGCGCGGGGCGCGCCGGTTCGCGCCCCGCTTTCTTTTCACGAGATGGACGGGGTCAGCCTTCCGTGGCGTCGATGACCGCGATCGTCGGGGCGTCCGGCGAATAGTTCGGAATGTCCGCCACCGCCGTCTGGCCTTCCGGCGAGCCGAGCGCGGCCTCGAGGGCGGCCTTGCTCTCCCACGTGCCGACAAAAATCCAGAAGTAGGGGCCTTCGCCGCCGTCCGGGCCGCTGGAGGGACCGAAGGCGTAGTTCTTCAGGCCCGGCATCTTCGCCACGAGCGGGACGTGGGTTTCGCGGAAGTAGCTGTCGAACCGCTTGGGGTCGGCCGGCTTCGGGTACATGACGACGAGCTTGACGCTCATGGGGCGTGTCCTTCCTGTCTTGCGCCGCGGCGGATCGTCCGCGACGCGGAGACAAGTAGGGCGCGCGCCGCGGTTTACAGACCGGCGATCGCCGGGCTAACAGACGCATCCCGTTTTCCCACGTGAAGCACCACGCGAAGGCCCATGCGCGCCGAGATCGAAACCCTCGTTCAGGACATCGAGCAGTCAGTCGGGCTGCTGAGGAGGCATCTTTGACTGGGACGCCTCAAAATCCCGCCTCGAAGAGCTGAACCATCAGGCCGAAGACCCGACCCTCTGGGACGATCCGGAGACGGCGCAGAAGGTCATGCGCGAACGCACGTCGCTCGAGGACTCCATGTCCGGAGTCGAGCGGATCGAGCGTGAGCTGAAGGACAATCTGGAGCTGATCGAGCTCGGCGAGATGGAGGGCGACGCCGACGTCGTCGCCGAGGCCGAGAAGGCGCTGCGCGCGCTCAAGGCCGAGGCCGCGCGCCGCCAGCTCGAATCGCTGCTGGCCGGCGAGGCCGACGCCTTCGACACCTTCCTGGAGGTCCATCCCGGCGCCGGCGGCACCGAGAGCCAGGACTGGGCCGAGATGCTGCTGCGCATGTATACGCGCTGGTCGGAGCGTCGCGGCTTCAAGATCGAGGTGGTCGACCACCAGAACGGCGAGCAGGCCGGCATCAAGTCGGCGACGCTGCAGATCAAGGGCCACAACGCCTATGGCTGGCTGAAGACCGAAGCCGGCGTGCATCGGCTCGTGCGCATCTCGCCGTTCGATTCGAACGCCCGGCGGCAGACCAGCTTCGCCTCGATCGACGTCTATCCAGTGATCGACGACTCGATCAAAATCGAGATCAACGAGAGCGACGTCCGCGTCGACACGATGCGCTCCGGCGGCGCCGGCGGCCAGCACGTCAACAAGACCGAGTCGGCCGTGCGACTCGTGCACAACCCGACCGGCATCATGGTGGTGAGCCAAGGCGACCGCTCGCAGCACAAGAACCGCGCCACCGCGTGGGACATGCTGCGCGCCAAGCTCTACGAGGCCGAGCTCAAGCGGCGGGAGGCCGAGGCCGCCGCCGATCAGGCCGCGAAGACCGACATCGGCTGGGGCCACCAGATCCGTTCCTACGTGCTGCAGCCGTATCAGCTCGTGAAGGACCTGCGCACGGGTTACACCTCGACCTCGCCGCAGGACACGCTCGACGGCGATCTCGACGGCTTCATGGAGGCCACCCTCGCGCTGCGCGCCTACGGCACCAAGGCCGGCGAGATCGACGACGCCGACTGAGTCTCAGTCGATGGCGGCGAGCGTCCGGCCCGCCCGAAGAAACCGCATCGGGTCGACGGCGTCGCCGTCGATCCGGGTCTCGTAGTGCAGATGCGGGCCGGTCGAGCGGCCGGTCGAGCCGACGCGCCCGATGATCTGACCGGCTTTCACCGTCTGGCCTGACGTGACCGCGGAATAGGACATGTGGGCGAAGCGGGTGGTCAGGCCGCCGCCGTGGTCGATCTCGACCATCAGCCCGTAGCCGCCGTTGTAGCCGGATTCGACCACCCGCCCGGGAGCGGTGGCCCGGATCGGCTCGCCGCCCTCGCTCGCGAAGTCGACGCCGGCGTGCAGCGCCGGCTGGCCGAGGAACGGATCGATCCGCGTGCCGAATCCGCTCGAAACCAAGGAGGCGGGAGGAGCGGGCGAGCGCAGCGGCGCAGCGTCGAGCCGACGCCGCAGCGCCTCCGCCTCGGCGTGATCGGCGGAGAGCCTGCGAATCCTGTCGTCGACGCCATGCCCGGCAGGCAGCGGCTCGAACGGGCCGCCGCGGCCGAGACCATCGCCGCCGAGCCGGCGCGCGAGGCCGAGCGATTCCCAGACCTCGGTCATCTTGCGCCGCCGCTCGCTCACGCGCGCCGCCGTCTGTTCGAGCAGCGCCGTCTGCCGGGTCTCGGCGCGGTCGATCGCGGCCGAGAGCGTCTCCATCCGGTCGAGCCCGCTGCGGCGCTGCGGTTCGGTCGAGCCGGTGAGGTCGTCGAAGGCGGTCGTCGGTTTGTCGAGCGGCTGCGGCTTGGTCGTGTAGCTCAAGGGTTGGGCGCTGGAGGGAGCGTCCGCCGGCGCGGCGCCGCCGAGCGCCGCAAGCGCGGTCTGGCGGCGCTCCAGCGCCTCCTGCCGCTTCAGGAACTCCGCGAAACGCTGCTCGACACCGGTCTGCTCCACCAGCCGGCGGGTGCGCAGGCGCTCGAGTTCGTTCCGGAGATCGGCGACCTGGGCGTCGTAGCCTTGCTCGGCCGCTTTCGCGCCGCGCCTGAGCTCCGCGACCACGGTGTCGTGGAAGGCGATGTAGAAACCCGCGCCAAGGGCCCACAGGGCGACCAGCGCGAGACAGGCGCCGAGCGCCGCGGCGCCGTGTCTCGGAAGCCGTATCGCCGTCGTTCGCCCGCCGCGATCGATCAACAGCAGATCGCCTGCGGCGGGTCGAGATGGCATGGCGGGCCCCGTTTGATGACCCCGCCAACGTGGACTGTTAGGGTTAACCTCGCCCTAACGCGGCGCTTTTCAGAGCGCTTTCACCGCGCTGAGGACTTCGTCGGCGTGACCCGGCACCTTCACCTTCGCCCACACGCGCGCGACGCGGCCTTCGCCGTCGATCAGCACGGTCGTCCGCGCCACGCCCATGCTTTTGCGGCCATACATGTTCTTTTCGGCCCAGACGCCATAAGCCTTCAGCATGTCCCGGGTTTCATCGGAGCCGAGGGCGAGCTGCAGGTCGTACTTGGCGCGGAACCTGTCGTGGCTCTCGACGCTGTCGCCCGACACGCCGACGACGACCGCGCCGGCCGCCTCGAACTCGTCGCGCAGCCCGTTGAAGGCGATCGCCTCGGCGGTGCATCCGGACGTGTCGTCCTTGGGGTAGAAGTACAGCACGACCTTCTTGCCGCGGAGCTCCCGCAGCCCGATCGCGCCGCCGCCGGCGGCGGGCAGCTCGAAATCGGGGGCCGGAGCGCCAACTTCCAATGCGTGCGGCATCGCGTTACCTCGATGTTTAGGGGCCTCGCGCCACTTCTACCGCAGCGCGACCGCGCGGTCAGCACGGCGGGGCGGCGCGGGCGGTCCGCGACGCGCAGGGGGACGACGCGCCCAGCGTGAACTGTAAGGCCTGACGAACGGGGACGACGCAGACCGATGCCCGAACCGAACGTTCCTTCGCCGCGCGCGCGCGCTGTGGCGACGCGCTGGCTCGGACGTCCGTTCCGCGGGCGGACGCGGCCGGACGGTTCGCCGGCGTCGCCCGTGATCACGGCTCGCCGCGGCGCGCGGCTGGCGGCGGGCGGGGCGGCCGGCGTCGTCATCGTCCTCCTGGCCTTGTGGCTCGCGATCCTCTACATGCCGCTGCCCGCCTCGCAGGTCGCGCCGCGCGTCGCCGCCGCGCTGCAGGAAAGGCTCGGACCGGATTACGTCGTCAGCGTCGCCGACGCCGAACTTCACCGGGGCGGCGAAGGCGTGGAGCTCCGGCTCGTCGACTTGGCGATCGCGCGCAAGGACGGCCCCGTGGTCGCGGAGGCGCCGCGGGTGGAGCTCAGGGTCGACGGCATGAGCCTGCTGACAGGCTCGGTGGTCGTGCGATCCGTCCATGTGACGAACCCCCGGCTCGACATGCAGTTCGACACCGCGGTCGGCGGGGCGTCCGTGCAGGCCGACCTGCCGCGCCGGATCCACAACGGCGTGGCCGATCTCGACCGGCTGCTCGGCCCGGACGGCGCGGCGGGCGCGCTGGAGGAGGTGGACGTGACGGGCGCGACGGTGCTGGTCGCGCCGCGCAGCCGGGCCCCGCTTACGCTCGACGGCGTCGATCTACGCCTGACGCGCGCGACCGGAGGAGCGTTCAGCCTGACCGCCTCGTCGGCGCGGGCCGCCGAGCGCTGGACCACGGCCGTGACCGTCAAGCCCGAGGGCGACGCCCGCGTGATCGATCTCGGGCTCGAGAACGTCGATCTCTCACCCTATTCCGCGCCTTTCGCGGCCAAGGCCGGAGCCGCTCCGCTGAAAGGCCGCGTCTCGGGACATCTGAGCGCGCGCATCGGCGCGGACGGCGCTTTGCGCACGGGCGGCGGCCGCCTCGCCGCGAGGGCGCTCCAGATCGCGCCGCCGGGCGCGCCAAGTGATTCCGCCTCGCCGGGGATCGAGTTCGACACGCTCCAGCTCGGCGTCGCGTGGGATCCGGCGGCGGGCGCGCTGGTGATAGAGCCGTCGCGGATCGCAGGCCGCGGCGGGCAGATGAGCTTTTCCGGCCGCGTGGTCGCGCCGACAGGGGACCGGCCGCTCTGGACCTCGACCGTGGAAGGCCGCGACGTGCTGCTCGCGGCCGAGAGCGGGGGCGAACCGCCGCTGCGGCTCGACCGCATCTCCATCGACGCGACCTTCGACGCCGCTGCCGGGGTGTTCGAACTGTCCAAGGCGCAGTTTCTCGGACCGACCGCCAAGGCGGCGATGACCGGACTGGTGCGTTTCGAAGGCGACAGTCCGGCGATCCGGCTTGGCCTGGTCAGCGAGCCGATGCCGGCTTCCGCGCTGAAGCGCATGTGGCCGTTCTTCATGGCGCCGGCTGCGCGGAGCTGGGTCGTCGAGAACGTCAGCGGCGGAACGGTGGACGAGCTGACGCTGAGCATGGACGTGCCTTCCGGAGCGCTCGCCCGTGGCGGCCCATTGCCGGACGGATCGCTCGCGCTCGCCGTCATGTTCTCGAACGCGACCCTGCGCGGCAGACCGGAGCTGCCCTGGGTCGAGGGCGCAGGCGGCCGCGTCGACGCCAGCGCGCGGCATGTTACCGCCTCGATCGGGGACGCCTACGTCAGCGGCGCGAAGGACACGCTCAGGCTCAGCGCGGTTCGCTTCGAGGCGCCCGACATCACGCCGAGCAATCCGAGGGCGACGATCACCTTCAAGGCCGATGGCGGGATCGATCCCGTCGTGACGCTGCTCGCCTCCGGCGTCGTAGGGGCGAATCCTCTTCCCGCCGGCTTCGACGCGACCAAGGTGTCGGGCCGTGTGACGGCAGACGTGTCGGTCGGCGTCGACCTTGGACACGCGCCGGCCGCTCCCGGTCCGGGGCCGGCGGTGGCCGTGAAAGCGACGCTCTCGGACGTCACGATCGCCGACGCGTTCGCCGGCCGCGCCTTCGAGAACGGGGCGTTCCGCATCAATGTCGCGAACGGAAAGACCGATCTGTCCGGCAAGGGGCAGATCGGCGGAGCGCCGACCACCATCGCCGTGGCGGAGAAGCCCTCGGCGGACGGCGCGCTCAAGCGCGAGCTGACCGCGACCCTGACGGCGGACGCCGGCGACCTGACCCGCCTCGGCTTTGACGTCCCGGGAACGTTGCGCGGCGCGGTCCCGCTCGAGGCGTCGATGTCGATCGACGAGCCCGGCGCGCCGATCTCGCTTTCCGCCGACCTGAAGACAGTTGGGATCGATGGCGTCGTGCCCGGCTTTCGCAAGCCCGTGGGGCAGCCGGGCCGCCTGGCCTTCACGATCGACAAGTCGGCCGACAAGACGACGGTGCGTAACTTCGCGATCGAGAGCGGCGACCGCAGCGTGCGCGGCGCGCTGACCTTTGGCCCGAAGGGCGAGTTCCTGTCAGCGACGCTGCCGATCTACCGGCCGGCTCCCGGCGACGACGCCCGCGTCGAGATCGAGAAGGCGCGGACCGGATCGACCAAAGTGCTGGTGCAGGGCGCCTCGCTCGATCTCAAGCCGCTGCTCGACGCCTTCCGCGGCAAATCGGCCGCGGCGCGCACGGCGACCGCTGGCGGCGGCGCGCCGGCGATGCCGAAGACGCTGGACGTCATCGCGAAACTCGGAACGGGCCTCGGCTATGGTGGCGAGGCGCTCGCGGGCCTCGACCTCAAGCTCGCCATGCGCGACGGCAAGATCACCGACGCGGACGGCTCCGCCCGGCTCGGCGCCGGCGCCATCCGGCTCGCCACCGCGGACGACGGGCGGCTGCGGCTGACGGGACAAGACGCCGGCGCGTTCTTCCGGCTCGCCGATCTCTACGGCCGTATCGACGGCGGCGTGTTCGACCTCAGGGCTTCCCTCGTCGGCGGCCCGGGCCTGCTCCGGATGCGCGATTTCGCCGTGCGCAACGAGGACGCGCTGGTCCGGGTGCGGCAGAGCACCGGCGCCGACCGTGGCGGCGGGAGCGCCACCCGGTTCGACCGGCTTCGCATCGCCTTCGTCGAAGGCGGCGGCAAGATCGACGTGAAGGAGGCGGCGCTGACCGGCCCGCAGCTCGGCGCCACGCTGGAAGGCCTCGTGGACTACTCCGCGGACAAGGTGTCGATGGTGGGCACCTTCGTGCCGGCCTATGCGCTCAACAACCTGTTCGCGCGGGTGCCGATCCTCGGAGCGCTGCTCGGCGGCGGGGAGCATGGCGGGCTGGTCGGCGTGACCTTCCAGGTCACCGGCCGCACCGGCGCGCCGGTGGTGACGATCAACCCCGTGTCAGCCGTCGCGCCCGGCTTCCTGCGCAAGATGTTCGAGTTCCGCCAGGACGGCGGCGACGCCGCGGCCAGGGTGCCCGTTCCCTCGCAGACCGAGCCCTGAGGAGCGCCATGCGAAGCAGGACCCGGCAGATCATTCGTCTCCCTCTTGCGGAGCTTTGGGACGACTTTGGATCGTTTGGCGTGAGGATACGCGAACTGAGCAAGGCGGATCTGCGGGGTCTGATGGCACCGACGCCATTTCGCTTTGTCGAGGCGGATTTGGGTTCACGCCTGAAGTGGTTCAGGTCTGTCGAGTGGTTCAATTATTGGCGGACAGAGCAGGCTCATATAGCTGAAGATCCTCACTTTCATCTTGAGGATTACCCAGCCAATCGCGTGCTCGTGGCTTCGGAATGGGAGGGGCGACTCGGCGAAAAGCTCGTCCTACTTGAGGTTCACCACTGAGGGCCGTTTGGGTTCAATCGCGCGGTCGCAGCAACACGTGCTTCTTGCGGCCGAGCGAGAGCTTGACGACGCCCTCGGGCGTCAGGTCGCCGTTCGTCAGGGTCGCGCGCTCGTCCGTCACCGGCTTGTCGTTGACGCGCAGGCCGCCGCCCTTCACCTGCCGGCGGGCTTCGCCGTTGGAGGCGACGAGCTTGGCGATCTCGGCGAAGGCGGTCAGCACGCCGAGGCCGGCGGCGAGCGCCGAGGCCTCCACCTCGACCGTCGGCAGGGTGTCGGCCAGCGCGCCTTCCTCGAAGGTCTTGCGGGCGGTGGCCTCGGCCTCTTCCGCGGCGGCGCGGCCGTGAACGAGCGCGGTGGCCTCGGTCGCCAGCACTTTCTTCGCCTCGTTGATCTCGGCGCCGCCGAGCGCCCCGAGCCGCTCGATCTCAGGCAGCGGCAGGTCCGTGAACAGCTTGAGGAAGCGCACGACGTCGGCGTCCTCGGTGTTCCGCCAGTACTGCCAGAACACGTAAGGGGAGGCCATGTCGGCGTTCAGCCACACGGCGCCGCCGGCGGTCTTGCCCATCTTGGCGCCCGAGGCGGTGGTGATGAGCGGGCAGGTGAGGGCGAACACGCCCGCGCCGTCCACCCGCCGCGACAGCTCGATGCCGTTGACGATGTTGCCCCACTGGTCGGAGCCGCCCATCTGCAACCGGCAGCCGTAGCGACGGTTCAGCTCCAGGAAGTCGTAGGCCTGCAGGATCATGTAGTTGAATTCGAGGAAGGAGAACGGCTGCTCCTGCTCGAGCCGCGACTTCACGCTGTCGAAGGACAGCATGCGGTTGACCGAGAAATGCCGGCCGATCTCGCGCAGGAACGGCACGTATTCGAGCCTGTCGAGCCATTCCGCGTTGTCGACCATGATCGCGTCGGTCGGGCCGTCGCCGAAGCCCATGAACTGCTGGAAGACGGTTTTGATCGACTGCTTGTTCGCCGCGATCTGATCGTCGTCGAGCAGCGGACGCTGGGTGTCGCGGAACGAGGGGTCGCCGATCTTGGTCGTGCCGCCGCCCATCAGCACGATCGGCTTGTGGCCGGTCTGCTGCAGCCGCCGCAGCATCATGATGTTCGCCATATGCCCGACATGAAGGCTCGGCGCCGTCAGGTCGTAGCCGATATAGGCCGTGACGATTCCCTCGCTCGCGAGCTGGTCGAGCGCGACCGGGTCGGAGATCTGGTGGATCTGGCCGCGCTCCTCGAGCAGGCGCAGGAAATCGGATTTGTACGCGGTCATCGGTTGGATCGCTTCATGAGCATGTCGGATCGCTCCGGGGAGCGGCGGGGGACCGTCTATCAGCATCGAGCGGACGATTCACCTTTCCCGTGACATTCGCGGCTAAAGTGACGAGCGAGAGGCACGGAGCGGCGGATGCGTGCGATCGGACTGATGAGCGGCACTTCCTTTGACGGCGTCGACGTGGCTCTGGTGGAGACCAACGGCGAACGGATCGAGGCGTTCGGGCCTTCGGGCTATCGCCCCTACATGGCCGCGGAGCGGCGCGTGCTGTCGCAGGCGCTGTCGGACGCGGTCGCGATCGAACGACGGACCGAGCGGCCGGGGGCCGTCGCGGAGGCCGAGGCCGTCGTGACGGCGGCGCACGCCGAGGCGGTCGAGCGTTTTCTGCGCGAACACCACATCGACGTCGACGGCGTCGATGTGGTCGGCTTCCATGGCCAGACGGTGCTGCACCGGCCGGAGGCGGGGCTGACGGTCCAGATCGGCGACGGGCCTGCGCTCGCCCGGCGGCTCGGCCTGCCGGTGGTCTACGATTTCCGCGCCGCGGACGTCGCGGCCGGCGGGCAGGGCGCGCCGCTTGCGCCGACGATCCACCCCGTGCTGCTGCGGGGGCTCGACCTGCCGCGTCCGCTCGCCGTGCTGAACCTCGGCGGCGTCGGCAACGTCACCTTCATCGGCGCGGATGGCGAGCTCGTCGCCTTCGACACCGGCCCCGCCAACGCGCTGATGGACGACCGCCTCATGCGGGAGACCGGGGAGGCCTTCGACCGCGACGGCGCGATCGCCGCCTCCGGAACCGTCGATGAAACGGCGCTCGCGCGGCTCATGGACGACGCCTATTTCGACGTCGCGCCGCCGAAGTCGCTCGACCGGAACGCCTTCAGCGCCGGGCCGACCGAAGCGCTCCCGCTCGCCGACGCGCTGGCGACGCTCGCCGCCTTCACGGTCGAGACGGTGGTCCGCGCCGCGGCGCATCTGCCGAAGCCGCCGGTTCTCTGGATCGTCGCCGGCGGCGGCGCGCGCAACCCGACGCTGCTCGATCTGCTGCGCCGGCGGCTCGGCGCCGACGTGCGGACCGCGGATGCGGTCGGCCTTTCGGCGGACGCGCTCGAGGCGCAGGCCTTCGCGGTGCTCGCGGTGCGCAGCCTGAGGGGCCTGCCGCTGACCTATCCCGGCACCACCGCCGCGCCGCGCCCGCTGACGGGCGGCGTGCTCGCGCGCCCGGACGCCTGACGCCTCAGAGCGGGTACGGCAGCTCCAGGATCAGGCAGGGGTCGCCAGCGGATGCGGCCGGCGAGTTCGGCGCGCGCACCAGCAGGCATTCGGCGTCGGCGAGCGGCCGCAGCATGGAGGAATCCTGCCGCGGGAAGGCGGTCGCGACGGGACGTCCCGCGTCGTCGACGCTCAGCGCCGCGCGCATGTAATCCTCGCGGTGGTCGTTGGCCGGCATGTCGCGGCCGAGCCGCGCGGGCCTGAGCCCGGGCGTGGCGTCGGCGCGCCCGGACAGCTTGCGCAGCGCGGGGACGAGGAACAGCAGCGCGCAGACGATCGCAGAGACCGGGTTGCCCGGCAGGCCGAGCACAAGCGTCGCGCCCTTGCGGCCCGCCATCATCGGCTTGCCCGGCCGCATGGCGATTTTCCAGAAGTCAAGCGCGACGCCCGCCTCCTCCAGCACGGGCCGGACGAGGTCGTGGTCGCCGACCGAGGCGCCGCCGAGCGTGACGAGGATGTCGGCCTCGGCCGCGAAAGCGCGTTCGACCGCGGCCCTGATGGCGGCTCGGTCGTCCGGGGCGATGCCGAGGTCGATCGCCTCGCCGCCCTCGCCGGCGACGACGCCCGCGATCGCGAAGGAGTTCGAGGCCACGATCTGGTCGGGGCCGACATCGGTTCCGGGGGCCACCAGTTCGTCGCCGGTCGCGAGAATGGCGACCCGCGGCCGGCGGGCGACGGAGAGCGCGCCATGGCCGAGCGCCGCGGCGAGCGCGAGGTCGCGCGCGCCGAGCCGGCGTCCGGCGTCGAGCAGGGTTTCGCCGGCCTGGAAATCGAGACCCGCGCGGCGGATGTGGCGGCCGGCGACCGCCGCTTCGCGCGGCGTGACGGCGTCGCCGTCGCGGGTCGCGTCCTCCTGCAGCAGGATCGCGTCGGCGCCCTTCGGGACCGGCGCGCCGGTGAAGATGCGGGCCGCCTCGCCGGCGCCGATCTCGCCCGCGAAGCTCCGCCCAGCCGCCGATTCTCCGACGACCTTGAGCCGCGCTCCGACCGCGGCGTCGGCGGCGCGCACCGCGTAGCCGTCCATGGCCGAGCAGTCCCAGGGCGGCTGCGTGCGCAGGGCCGCGAGCGGCGCGGCGAGCGTGCGCCCGAGCGTGTCGCCGAGGGCTACGGTCTCCGCCGGCTTCGGGTTCAGTCCGTCGAGGATGCGGGCGCGGGCGTCGACGACCGGCAGCAGCGCGCTCACGAAAACTCCTCGACGCGGAAATCGCCGGAGCGGCCGCCGGATTTTGCCTTCAGCCGCACGCCCTCGATGCGCATGCCGCGGTCGACCGCCTTGGCCATGTCGTAGATCGTGAGGCAGGCGACGGTCACAGCGGTCAGCGCCTCCATCTCGACGCCGGTCGGCCCGGTGGTCCGCGCCGTCGCCGTCACGACGACGCCGGGCAGCGCAGGGTCGGGCGCAAGCTCCACGGACACCTTGGACAGCAGCAGCTGGTGGCAGAGCGGGATCAGCTCGTGAGTGCGCTTCGCCGCCATGATCCCCGCGAGGCGAGCGGTTCCCAGCACGTCGCCCTTCTTCGCCTCGCCGGACACGACGAGGTCGAGCGTCGCCGGGGCCATGATCACCCGCCCCTCGGCGGTCGCCTCCCGCCGGGTCGCGTCCTTGTCGCCGACATCCACCATGTTCGCCTCGCCCGAAGACGAGAGATGCGTGAGTCGCGGGGCGTTCTGATCGGACATGGGGCTCTCAGGGCGTGATTGCGGACACGACGTCCGCGACGACGGCCCCGAACACGCCGCAACCGGTCAGGATCAGGCCCGCAAGATAGAGCTTTCGGGCGCGGTCGTAGATCGGCCGCGCGAGCCCTTCGATTGGCAACAGAAGCGCGAGCGCCCAGATCTGCAGAATCGAGCCGCAGATGATCGCGCCGGCCGGCGCGGCGTCGTGAAGTCGCCAGGCGCCGGGGCTCGACGCCCATTGCGACAGGAATCCCAGCGAGAACGACGCCGTGATGCCGAACGCCGTGATGGTGCCGTTGCGGAACACCGCCTCGATGTCGGGCTTGGCCTTGTCCGGGTCCGCTTGTTCGGTCATGGCGCGAGGCGCGGTCAGGCGGCGACGTCGGCGGGCGCCAGCAGCGCGCGGGTCGCCGCCGCCACGTCCGCCTGCCGCATCAGGCTCTCGCCGACCAGCAGCGTGCGGCAGCCGACGTCGGCGAGCCGCGCCACGTCGGCGGGCGTGAAGATCCCGCTTTCGCCCACGAGGATGCGGTCCCGAGGTGTCGCCGCGGCGAGCCGTTCGGTCGTCTCCAGCGTCACATCGAAGGTGCGGAGGTTGCGGTTGTTGACGCCGACGAGCCGGCCGCCGAGCGGCAGCGCCCGCTCCAGCTCCTCGGCGTCGTGGACCTCGACCAGCGCGTCCATGCCGAAATCGGCGGCGGCTGTCATGAGATCGCGCGCTTCGGCGTCGGTGACGGCCGCCATGATGATCAGGATGCAGTCCGCGCCGAGCGCGCGCGCCTCCGCCACCTGATAGGGCTCGTACAGGAAGTCCTTGCGGATCACCGGCAGCGCGACCGCTTCGCGCGCGGCGACGAGATAGTCCGGCGCGCCCTGGAAGGAGGGGCCGTCTGTCAGGACCGACAGGCAGGCCGCGCCGCCTTCGGTGTAGGCGCGCGCCAGCGCCGGCGGGTCGAAATCCGCGCGGATCAGGCCTTTGGACGGGCTCGCCTTCTTGATCTCGGCGATGAGCGCGGTGCGGCCCGCGTCATGCGCGTGCTCGATCGCGCGCACGAAGCCGCGCGGCGCGGACGCGCGATCGGCCGCCTTCCTGACCGCCTCGAAGGGACGGGCGGCCTTGGCGTCGGCGATCTCGCGCCGCTTGTAGGCTTCGATGCGGGCGAGGATGTCGGTCATCGGCCATCGCTTCCGGTGATCGCGCGCTTCAAAGCTTTGCGTGAGCGCGCAGGCTGCCGACGATCTATGGTCCAAAACCGCCGACGCCCGCAACCTCGCGTCGGGGAGCGAACGCCATGCCCGACGCCTCGACCCTCATCGCCTTCGCCGCCGTGTCGCTCGGCATGGTGCTGACGCCCGGTCCGAACATGCTCTACCTGATCTCGCGCTCGCTAACGCAGGGGCCGGGCGCCGGGCTGATCTCGCTCGGCGGCGTCGCGCTCGGCTTCGTGTTCTACATGGTCTGCGCCGCGTTCGGCATCACCGCGCTCGTCATGGCCGTGCCCTACGCCTACGACGCGCTCCGCATCGCCGGCGCGCTCTATCTCGGCTGGCTCGCCTGGCAGGCGCTGAGGCCCGGCGGCTCCTCGCCGTTCCAGCCGCGCCCGCTGCCGCCGGACGGGCCGCGGAAGCTGTTCCTGATGGGCTTCCTCACCAATCTGCTCAATCCGAAGATCGCGATGCTCTATCTCGCGCTGCTGCCGCAGTTCATCGATCCGGCGCGCGGCTCCGTGCTCGGGCAGACGCTGACGCTCGGGGCGACGCAGATCGCCATCAGCGTCGGGGTGAACGCGCTGATCGCGGTCAGCGCCGGCGCGATCTCGAGCTTTCTCGCGCGGCATCCTTTGTGGCTGCGCACGCAGCGCTGGCTGATGGGGCTGGTGCTGGGCGGGCTCGCGCTGCGGCTCGCGTTCGACAGCCGGCGCTGACGGGTCAGCCCGCGTTCGACACGCGCACCAGCGCGTCGAGCCTGGAATAGGCGGCCCCGGTGTCGAGCGCGCTGGCGGCGAGCGCCGCGCCTTCCGCGAGCGTCTTCGCCCGCCCGGCCACGATCAGCGTCGCCGCCGCGTTCAGGATCGCGACGTCGCGATAGGCGTTCTTCGCTCCATCGAGCACGGCGCGCAGCGCGACGGCGTTCGCGGCCGCGTCGCCGCCCTTCAGCGCGTCGGAGGGATGGCGCGGCAGTCCGGCGTCCTCGGGCGTGATCTCGAACGTCGTGACGTGGCCGTCCTCCAGCGCCGCGACCTTCGTGACGCCTGCGGTGGTGATTTCGTCGAGCCCGTCCGAGCCGTGCACGATCCAGGCCTTCTCCGCGCCGAGCGTCTTGAGGGCCTCGGCGATCGGCTCGACCCATTTCTCGGCGAACACGCCCACCATCTGGCGACGGACGCCGGCCGGGTTCGAGAGCGGGCCGAGCAGGTTGAAGATCGTGCGTACGCCGAGCTCCGCGCGGGCGGGGCCCACATGGCGCATGGCGGCGTGATGGTTCGGCGCGAACATGAAGCCGATGCCGGCCTCCGCGACGCAGGCGCCGATCACCTCGGGCGAGGCGTCGACATTGACGCCGAGCGCGCGCAGCACGTCGGCGGAGCCCGACTTCGACGACAGCGCGCGGTTGCCGTGCTTGGCGACGGCCACGCCGCAGCCCGCGACCACGAAGGCCGTGCAGGTGGAGACGTTGACCGAGCCCGCTCCGTCGCCGCCGGTGCCGACGACGTCGACGGCGTCCGCGGGGGCGATCACCGGCGTCATCTTCGCGCGCATGACGGCGACCGCGCCGGCGATCTCGTCGACGGTTTCGCCGCGCAGCCTGAGCGCCATCAGAAAGGCGCCGATCTGCGCCGGCGTCGCCTCGCCGGACATGATGTGGTCGAACGCCGCCTCGGCCTCGCCGCGCGACAGCGGACATCCCTCGGCGACATGGGCGATGACCGCCTTGAAGTTCTCCACTGCGCGCCGCCCGTCAGCCTGCGAGGCGCGCGGGGTCGCGGCGGGAGGCGTTCCAGACGCGCGCGGATTCCAGGAAGTTGCCGAACAGGGTCGCCCCGTGCTCGGACGCGATGCTCTCGGGGTGGAACTGGACGCCGTGGATCGGCAGCTCGCGGTGCGACAGCCCCATGATCAGGCCGTCGTCGGTTTCGGCCGTCACCTCGAGCACGTCCGGCAGGCCGTCCCGCCGCACCACCAGCGAGTGATAGCGGGTCGCGCGCAGCGGGCCGTTGACGCCGCGGAACACGCCGCGGCCGGCGTGGTTGATCCGCGCGAGCTTGCCATGGACCGGAACCGGCGCGCGCTCCACGATCCCGCCGAACACCTCGCCGATCGCCTGATGGCCGAGGCAGACGCCGAAGATCGGCGTCGTCGCGGCGGCGCGCGCGATCAGCTCGCAGGAGACGCCGGCCTCGCGCGGCGTGCAGGGGCCGGGTGAGATCACGATCGCGTCCGGACCCTCGGCCAGAACCTCGTCCACGCTCACCTTGTCGTTCCGGTGCACGGTGACGGTCGCGCCGAGCGCGCCGATCGCGTGCACGACGTTCCAGGTGAAGCTGTCGTAGTTGTCGATCAAGGTGACGGCGGTCATCGCTCTTCTCCGGCGCGCGCAATCAACGCGGGGAGGGCGGCGGCGTCAAGGGCCGCGGCGCCGGAACCGCCAAGCGGATCAATCCTCCGGCAGGCCGGACGGGGCCCGCTCCACGGCCGGACCGTCGAGCGGACGACGCTGCACGTCGCCGCCGCGGGTGATCGGCGCGTCGTCGGTGATGATGACGTCGTTGCGCGTGCGGGGCGCCGCCGGCCGCGATTCCGTGGCGAAGGGCGCGTCGGCCGGAGCCTGCTCAGACGCCGGGCGCTGCGCGCGCGCCTGCGGGTTGGGGCGTGTCGACTGCCCCGGCGCGGAGCCCGGCCGCGACATTTCGAGCGCCTTCTGTTCGTCGACGACGATGTCGCCCTTCTTGACGGTCTTGTCCTCGACGCCCGCGAGCGCCTCGGCCCAACTCATGCCTTCCGGTTTGCACGAGCAGCCCGCGACGAACTCCTTGCGGTAGCGGAACGCGTTCTGGAGCTTGGCGTAAGGTTCGCCGTCGACGCTCGTCGCCTGCTCCATCTGCCCGCCGGGATTGGGATAGGCGTAGAGCCGCGCCTCTGCGCCCGGGCAGGTCGCCTCGCAGATGCCCTCGTCGCGTTCGAAGGCGTTCCGGGTGGTCTGGAACGAGATCGGGAAGAAGAATCCGTCGCAGGTGCGGACGCAGACCGTACGGAAGGTCGACACCCGCGGCGTCGACTGCGGGTCCATCTCCGGCTCGACGATGGTCTCCTCCTGCGCCGGCGCGTTCCCGCCGCCGAACAGCATCTCGAAGAAGCCCTTGCGCTCCTGCGGGCGCTCGACCCGGCGTTCGACCAAGCGGTACTGCGGCCCGCACTGGTTGCGGGCGAGGGCGAACAGCAGTTCGCGCCGGCGGGGGTCGCCGCCGCTCTGCGACGCCTGCTGGGCCTGCGACATCAGGCGGTCGAGGTTGACCTCCATCTGCTTGATGCGGCGCTGCACGTCCGCGCATTCCGGCGGCGGCGACGAAAACAGGAAGCCACGGCCGCAGCCGAGGCCGCGCGCATAAGCCTTGGTCCGGTCGAGTTCGTACTGCTGCCGGTTGGCGTCGCGCTCGATCTGGCGGGGGTCTGCGCGGCGCGCGCCGCCGCGGTCGAGCGAAGCGAGCTGCGCCTCGAGCCGCAGACACTGATCGGAGCCCTGCTGCGCCAGCGCGTCCCCGGTCGCCGCCGTCAGCGCGAGCGCGACGGCTGCGATTGCGACGATCCTCGACCTCATCCGCATCCTTTCAGGCGATTCGACGCCGTCTGCGGCGCCGGCCCCGACCCGTACATACCTCTTCGAGGCCGCTGCGCACAGGGCCGCCGGAATGAGACGGAAGTGAGGATGCGGCCTCACATTGGCCGCCCGGCCCGCTCAGTTCGGCGCGAGGTTCGCGCCCGAGGAGTTCGAACGGGTGATCTCCACGCGCGGCCCGCCCTTCGCCCCTCCGAAGCTGCGGTAGACGTAGTCGGACTTGCCGGAATCCGCCGCCTTCAGCGCCAGGGAGGTGATCTTGGCGTGGTGCGGCGAGAGCGAGCAGGCGGGGTCGGCGTTGGCCGGATCGCCGGTGATCGCGAGCGCTTGGCAGCGGCAGCCGCCGAAGTCGATCTCCTTGCGCGGGCAGGAGGTGCAGGGCTCCTTCATCCAGCTCGTGCCGCGATAGGCCTCGAAGGCGGAGCCATGCTCCCAGATCTCCGACAGGCTCTTTTCGGTGACGTAGTCGAACACGAGATGGGGAATCGTTTCGGCTGCGTGGCACGGCAGCACTTTGCCCTGCGGCGTGACGTTGAGGGATTGCTTGCCCCACCCGCCGACGCAGGGCTTGGGGCGGCGGGCGTAATAGTCCGGCACCACGGCGTCGATGACGAGCTTGCCCTGAAGCTCCTCGCGCAGCCGCTCGACCGTGTCGGCCGCCTTCATCACCTGCTCGCGCGTCGGCATGAGCATGTTCCGGTTCTCGAGCGCCCAGCCGTAGTACTGCGAATGCGCGATCTCGACACGGCGCGCGCCGAACTCCAGCGCCATGTGCACCAGCGCCTCGATGTTCTCGATGTTGGCGCGGTGGATCACGGCGTTGATCGTGAGCGGCAGGCCGAGCTCCAGCACGTGGCCGGCGAGAACGCGCTTCTTCTCATGCGCGCCTTTCAGGCCCGCGATGCGGTCGGCGTTGTCGGGCAGCGCGTCCTGGATCGAGAGCTGGACGTGATCCAGCCCAGCGTCCGCCAGCTCCTGCAGCTTCTCGCGCGTGACGCCGATGCCCGAGGTGATGAGGTTGGTGTAGAGCCCGACCTTCACCGCATGTGCGGTGAGCTCGACGATGTCCTTGCGCGCGGTGGGCTCGCCGCCGGAAAGGTGGAGATGCAGCACGCCCATGGCGGCGGCTTCCGAGAACACCCGCTTCCAGGTCTCGGTGTCGAGCTCGACCGAACGCTTCTCGAGATCCACCGGATTCGAGCAGTAGGGGCAGGAGAGGGGACAGCGGTGCGTCAGCTCGGCCAGCATGCCAAGCGGAGCCGGCGGCGCCACGCGGGTCGCCGAAGCCGGGTTCGGAACGGTCATGTCGTTCATGGACGCTTCTCCCGCGAGCGGGCCCGGAAGCCCGTCCGCCGTTTGGGCTGCGAGGCGGACGCCGCCTCAGCCCAGATCAAGCACGCGCTTGTTCGCGAGATCCGCGAGCATCGCCTTGACGTCGGTCTCGATCGTCTCGCGCGGAGCCGCATAAGCGGTGGCGAGATCATCGACGATCTCCGCCACCGTCTTCACTCCGTCGCAGCGCTCCAGCACCGCGACCGCGATCGCGTCCGGCTTGAGGACGCGCTCCGGCGCGAGCAGGAGCCATTCGTTGCGCACTTCATCGCGGCGAAGACGCACGCCGCGCGGCAGTTTCGGCACCGCCTCCGAAGAGACCTCGGTCATTCCGCGGCCTGTCGCGACGCGCCGTCCTGGGCCTGGAACGCGTCCGGCCAAGGCTTCGCGTAGATGTAGCCGTGCTCGAGCGCGTCGAGCATCGTCCACAGCATCGAGCACTTGAATTCGAGCGCCGCGATCGCCGCATCCTGAGCTTCGCGCGTCTTCGCGTGCTCGATGACGTAGGCGAGCGCGAAGTCGCTGTCGCGCTTGGCTTGCACCGGACGCTTGTTGAAGTAGGCCAGCGTCTCCGGGGTGACGTAGTCGTAATGGGCGAGCATGCCCTCGGAGCGGACCTTGATCACCGAAGGCGAGAACAGCTCGGTGAGCGACGAGGCGATCGCCTCCAGCAGCGGACGGTCGCGGCAGAACGAGATGTAGGACGTCACCGCGAACTTGGTGGCGGGCAAAGCGAGCCGGCCGGAGACCACCGTCTCGCGATCGAGGCCGAGGTCGTCGGTGAGCTTCAGCCACTTGGCGATGCCGCCCTCGCCCTCGCGTTCGCCGTCATGGTCGATGATGCGCTGGCGCCATTCGCGGCGGTCGGCGGCGCTCTCCATCCGGGCGAGGATGTGCGCGTCCTTCTGCGGAATGCAGGCCTGGTAGAGATAGCGGTTCAGCGCCCAGGCCTCGACCTCGGTGCGCGAGCACTGGCCGGACTGCAGGCGGATCTGGAACGGATGAAGGCTGTGGTACCGCCGGGCGCCGACGTCGCGGAGACGCGCCTCAAGTTCGGCAGGCGAAAGCAGCTCGGGCATTCCGACAGTCCTCCGCAGATCGTTACGCCGCGGTTGATCCGCGGTCGCCATGGGCCTGAAGCGCCCCGGCGAAGTCGCCCAGCGCGACCTCCAGCCCGTCTTCCGAAACCTCCCATCCGGCGGCCTCGACGGCCTGCCGCTGGGGCGAGCCCTCGATCAGGATGGGGTTGGTATTGTTGATGTGAATGTAGATCTTCCGGCCCACATTCACACCCTTGAATTCTTCCAACGAGCCGCCTGCGCCCGACAGCGGGACATGGCCCATGCGCCGGCCCGTCTTCACGCCGACGCCAGCGCGCTGCATCTCGTCGTCGTCGAACACCGTGCCGTCGAAAAGCAACGCGTCGGCGCCTTCGACCCGGGCGCGAACCTCGTCGTTCACCACCGCGCATCCGGGAATGTAGACCAGCCGCGATCCCCCTCTGCGCACGTCCACGCCGACCGTGTCGCCGCCGACGTCGCCGATCTTCAGGCTCTCGGTCTCCATGTAGAGCGGCACTTTGCCGGGCACGCCGAAGAACTCGATCGTCGTGTCGTCGATTTGGAACGTCGCGCCGAGATCGACCGTCCGGCGCGCCACCACATCCTTGGCGAGCACGCCGTAGACCGGATTGGCGTCGATGATCGCGGAAATCTCTGAGGTGGCGTAGATCGTGAGCGGCGAGCGTTCGCGCAGCGTGATCAGACCGTCGACATGGTCGACGTCGCCATTGGTCAGCACGACCGACCGGATCGGGCTGTCGCGCAAGCCCCTGGGCTGAACCTGCGGGGTCGCGAGAATCTGCGAGCGAAGATCGGGCGAGGCGTTGAACAGCGTCCAACGGTCGTCGCCGGTCTCGATCGCGATCGAGGACTGAGTGCGGGACTTGACCCGGGGGTCACGGTCCCACGCCAGCGCGCACACCGGACAGCGGCAATTCCACTGGGGAAAGCCGCCGCCGGCGGCGGAGCCGAGAACGACGATCCGCAACGTCATGGCGTCAGCCTACGAAACGATCGTCGAACCCGAAAACCATTCGACTGGGCTCAGAGCTCAGCCGGGGAGTACGACGTCACTTCGAGGCCGACGGGGGTCTCTTCGACGATCGGGGCGGTCCAGATGGCCATTGTAGCCTCCTAAGGGTTTCCTAAGACTTTCACGCTGGGAGCAACGTTCGAATGTTGCTTTGCGCAGGATGGAAGGTAGCTTTGGCGCCCTGATTGCGCCAGCGATCGGCGGCTTAAATCTTCGTAATGAAACCGCTTCAATCTCAAGAAACTCTTATGCCGCGCTGCGGCAGGCGCATGCGCGCGACAGGCCGCCGCCTGTGTTACCAAGGGCGCCGCTTGTTCGTTCCCAGGCTGCGCCTCGACCACCGCATCGCCGAAAGTTCTATCCGCCCATGAATCTCTGGCTGCGCCTACTGTGGCTGATCGTGACGTTCCGGTTCCGGCCAAAGCTGACGCCGCCGCTCGACGTCTCGAATCTCGCCTTCCGGGTCTGGCCGCACGACCTCGACCTGTCCGCGCACATGAACAACGGGCGGTACTGGACCCTGATGGACCTTGGGCGCACGGACATGATCCTGCGGTCGGGGCTCTGGCGCGCGGTGCTCGCGCATCGCTGGACGCCGGTGGTGAGCGCGGGCGAGATCCGGTTCCGCCGTGAGCTGCGGCCGTTCGCGCGCTTCCGGCTTCGCACCGCGATCGCGTCGTGGACCGAGACGCATCTCGTGATCGAGCACCGCTTTCTGGGCGAGGGCGACGCCGTGGCGGCCATCGCGCTGGTGCGAGCCGCGCTCTACGACCGCGCCGCCCGCCGCTTCGTGCCGATCCGGGAACTGATGGCTGAGGTCGGGGTCGTGGCGGAAAGCCCGCCGCCCGCGCCGGAGGTCCAGGCGTTCCTCGCCGCGGAGGACGCCCTGCGCGCCGTGACGGCCGAGGCGCGCGATTCGCAGCCGTCTGCGTAAGGGACGCCGCGGCCGGGCGTCCGCCGCGATCGCTTGACGCAGAACATCCGCTCAACCATTGTCCCGCGCCATGAAGATCGCGACGCCCCGCATCAACCGGATCGTCATTATCTGCGCTTAAGCGACAGGCTGAGCGCGGCGGTTTTTCTTTGTCGTCAAGAGAACAGCGGCGCCTCCGGCCGACGAGGAGGATGGGGCGTGACTGCGCTCAGGCTGTACAATTCGCTCACCCGGTCGAAAGACGTCTTCACGCCGATCGATCCGCGGTCGGTCCGCATGTATGTCTGCGGCCCGACTGTCTATGACCGTGCGCACATCGGCAACGCGCGCCCCGTCATCGTCTTCGATCTGCTGTTCCGGCTGCTTCGCCACGTCTACGGCGCGGAGCACGTCACTTACGTCCGCAACATCACGGACGTCGACGACAAGATCAACGCGCGGGCGGCCGAACGCGGGATCACCATCCGCCAGCTGACCGAGGAGACCGCGAAGGGATTCCATCAGGACGTGGCGGAGCTCGGCGCGCTCAGGCCGAGCGTCGAGCCGCGCGCGACGGAGTTCATCTGCCGCGGCGGCGACGATCTCGACATGGTCAAGCTGGTCGAGCGGCTGATCGCGCGCGGCCACGCCTATGAGGCGGACGGGCACGTGCTGTTCGACGTCGCTTCCATGCCGGCCTACGGAAAGCTGGCGCGCCGCTCGCTCGACGAGATGGAGGCCGGCGCCCGCGTCGAGGTCGCGTCCTACAAGAAGGGCCCGATGGATTTCGTGCTGTGGAAGCCCTCGAAGGAGGGCGAACCGGCATGGGACAGTCCGTGGGGGAAGGGGCGTCCGGGATGGCATCTCGAGTGCTCGGCGATGTCGGCCGCGCTGCTCGGCGAGGTGTTCGACATCCACGGCGGCGGCATCGATCTGATCTTCCCGCACCACGAGAACGAGATCGCGCAGTCGACCTGCTGCTTCGGACAGGAGCGCATGGCCAACGTGTGGATGCACAACGGCTTCCTGCAGGTCGAGGGCGAGAAGATGTCGAAGTCGCTCGGCAACTTCGTCACCATCCGCGAGGTGCTGGCGGACTGGCCGGGCGACGTGGCGCGTCTCGCCATGCTTTCGGCGCACTACCGGCAGCCGATCAACTGGACCCTCAAGGGGCTCCAGGAGGCGGAGAAGACGCTCGGCGCCTGGTTCGACGCCGCGGCGAGTGACGCCGAAGCGCGCCCGGCGCCCGGCGTGGTGGAGGCCTTGGCCGACGACCTCAACACGCCGCGGATGATCGCCGAGATCCACCGCCTGCGCGCGGAAGGCGGGCGCAAGGCGCTCGCCGGCACATTGGCGTTCCTCGGCTTCCGGCCTGACGTTTACGAGGCCTGGAAATCCGAGCGCGCGCCGCAGGCCGGGTTGCCGGTCGAGGAGATCGAGCGCCTGATCGACGCGCGCCTCGCCGCGCGCCGCGAGAAGGATTTCGCCGAGGCCGACCGGATCCGCGACGAGCTGCTCGCCGCCGGCGTCACCCTCAGGGACGGCGCCGGAGGCACCACCTGGGAGGTGGCGCGGTGAGCGCGCGCGAGCGGCTCTACCTGTTCGACACCACCCTGCGCGACGGGGCGCAGACGGCGGGCGTCGATTTCACGCTGCAGGACAAGATCATGGTCGCGCGCCTGCTCGACCGCTTGGGCGTGGACTACGTGGAGGGCGGCTTTCCCGGCGCGAATCCCGTGGACACCGAGTTCTTCTCGGCGTCCCGCACCGAGCGCGCGGTCTTCACCGCCTTCGGCATGACGAAGCGGACCGGCCGTTCGGCGGAGAACGATCCCGGCCTGCAAGGGGTGCTGCAGGCCAGGGCCGCGGCCTGCTGCTTCGTCGCCAAGACCTCGGACTTTCATGTCGTCCACGCGCTCGGCGTCACGCTCGACCAGAATCTCGAGCAGATCCGCGACACCGTCCGCGCCGCCGTCGCCGCCGGCAAGGAAGCGATGATCGACTGCGAGCACTTCTTCGACGGGTTCAAGGCGAACCCGGCGTACGCGCTCGCCTGCGTCCACACCGCGCGGGAGGCTGGGGCGCGCTGGGTAGTGCTGTGCGACACCAACGGCGGCACCCTCCCGGACGAAGTCGCGGCGATCGTGCGGGAGGCGATCCATGCGGCGCCGGGCGATCATCTCGGCATCCACGCCCATGACGACATGGGGCTCGCGGTCGCCAACTCTCTGGCCGCTGTCAGCGCCGGCGTGCGCCAGATCCAGGGCACGCTGAACGGGCTCGGCGAGCGCTGCGGCAACGCCAACCTCGTCACCCTGATCCCGACGCTGAAGCTGAAGCCCGATTTCGCCGAGCGGTTCGAAATCGGGGTGTCCGACGAGGGCCTGGCGTCGCTGTCGCAGCTCTCGCGCGCCTTCGACGAGCTGGTGAACCGGCCGTCGAACCGCTATGCGCCCTATGTCGGCGCCAACGCCTTCGCGACGAAGGCGGGCATCCACGCCTCCGCGATCCTGAAGGACCCCCGTACCTACGAGCATGTGGCGCCTGAAAGCGTCGGCAACCGCCGCCGCCTGCTGGTCTCGGACCAGGGCGGCAAGTCCAATCTGCTGGCGGAGCTCGCGCGCGTCGGAGTCGAGGTCGACAAGGCCGACCCGCGGCTCGATCTCCTGCTGGCGACGGTCAAGGAGCGCGAGGCGCTCGGCTATTCCTACGAGGGCGCCGAGGCGTCCTTCGCCCTGCTCGCCAAGCGGGCGCTCGGAAGGGTCCCCGACTTCTTCTCGGTCGAAAGCTTCCGCGTGATGGTCGAGCGCCGCCACAACGCCTTCGGCGAGCGGGTGACGGTGTCGGAAGCGGTGGTGAAGGCGATGGTCGACGGAGATCCGTTGATGACCGCGGCGGAAGGCATCGGCCCCGTCAACGCGCTCGACGTCGCGCTGCGCAAGGACCTCGGCCGGTACCAGCCCTACATCTCCGACCTCAAGCTGACGGACTACAAGGTCCGCATCCTGAACGGCGGCACGGAGGCGGTGACGCGGGTTCTGGTCGAATCGACCGACGGCGACGGCGAGGTCTGGACCACGGTCGGCGTGTCGCCGAACATCATCGACGCCTCGTTCCAGGCGCTGGTGGACAGCGTGACCTACAAGCTGCTGAAGGCTGGCGCGCCGGCGGAAGGTCAGCCGTCGTAGCTCGCCGCCTCGAGCGGTTTCGAGTCGAACTGGCGGCGGTGCAGGATGATGGTGACGACGGTGGTCGTCGCCATCAGCGCCCACGGGCTCGCGAACCATCCGAGATAGGCTAGCGAGAAGAACACGCCGCGCAGGCCGCGGTTGAAGTGGCGGCCGGCCTCGATGTTCATCCGCGCCGCGCGCTCGATCGCGACCGCCGTCTCGACCATGCCGATTTCCTCCCGGGGCGGCGTGCAGACGACCAGGATCGAGCAGTAGTTGAACAGCCGATAAGACCAGACGAACTTGAAGAAGGCGTAGACGAGGATGGCCGCCATCCCCAGCACCTTCACGTCGTAGACCTCGCGAGTCATGGCGATGCCGAGCGGCAGATAGGAAAACACCTCGATCGCCTCTCCGCTGGCGCCGAGCGCCGCGAAGCAGCCGCCGACGGCGATCAGCGTGGTCGAGGCGAAGAAGGCGGAGCCGTTCTGGAGGCCCTGCATCGCGATGGCGTCGGGCATCCGGTTCTCGCGCGCCGCCATGCGTCGCATCCAGTCGCGGCGGCGCAGCTCCATCACCGAGTTGAGGCTCGCGGGCGAGTGCTCCGACCAGGCGAAATGGCCGAACCAGACCAGCAGGAAGTAGCCGATCGCGATCAGGTTCGAGAGGTCGTAAAGCGAGTTCATGGAGCCGGGCCCGGTCGCGGAACGTTCGCTCGCTTATAGCAGACCGAGGCTCCTGAGTTCCTGCGCGAGCGAGGCCGGAAGGCCCGGCGCGGCGGCCACGGCGTCATCGAGGTCGCGCGGCGCGTCGGCGGCCGCGAGGTAGCGCCAGCCCTGGAACGGGCGACGCGGCGCGGGCCGCACCGGGACGAGTTCGTGCGCAAGCACGAGTTCGCAGCGCGGGACGCCGTCCGCGCCCTTGACCGCGCGCAGGTCGAGCAGCGGCTGCCGCACCAGAATCGCGCCCTTGATGATCCAGTAAAGCGAACCGCCGTCGAGCAGTTCTTCGACGCGCTTCGGCGACATCCGCGTCGTGTGGACATGCTCCTCGGGCAGGCCGCGCCGGCGTTTTTCCGCCATGCGCTCGTCGATCCACGACGTGAGGTCCTCGACCGAGTCGCAGCCGACGCAGAGCTTTTGCAGATGAAGCGTCATGTTGGAGCCTGACGGTCGGGCCTCGCGCCCTGAGCGCGATCATAGGGCCGGAGGCCCCGCGCGGGCAGGGGCGGGCGATCTTGAGTCCACTGCCCTCAGAGGCCGGGCGCGTACTGCCAGCCTCCGACGGTCAGCCGGTTGCGCAGCCCTTCGCACTTCTCGACCGTCGCCCCCGGAATCACCGGAACCCGGCGCCGGTTGGCGCGTGACAGAGCGTCCATGGTCTCGCGGCAGGCGACGACCTTGAGGCCCGGAGCGCGCAGCGTCTGCATGTCGCGCTGGACCGTCGAGGTGCCGGGGATCACGAGAATCGCGCCGCGGCCGGAGAGGATGATCTGGAACTGGCGTCCCCGGCCGCCGCGCACGAAATCGGAGCCCGCGCGCAGGGCGCGCTGGAACGAGCGCGGATCGTGGTTCTCGATGCCGACGAACTGCTTGTCGCCGGGCGCGGCGACGGCGCCGGGGGACCACAGACCGGCGATGGCGAGGCTGGCGAGGACAGCGGCCCGCAGGCGCATGGGGCGGCTCCTGTGAAGCATGGCGCTAAACGATGGGGAAGACGTCGTCACTCGGTGGACAGGATGCCCTTGAGCGCCTGCTCGAGGAAGTTCGTCTCCTGGCCTGCGGTCGGCGTGACCTCGCCGATGAAGTCGAACACGCGACCGTCCTTGAGGCCGTAATTGGCGATTCGCTCGACGCGGCGGTTCTGGTCGAAATAGACCGCGAGCACGCGCTGGTCGGTGACCGTCGGGTTCATGAAGGCCACGGGACGCCGGGTGGTCTGCGAGATGTAGTAGTAGACCTCGCCCCTCAGCGTCGCCGTCGTCGAAGGCGTTCCGAGCACGACGAGCACCTGCTCCTGGCTCGAGCCGACCGGCACCTGCTGCAGCGAGCTCTCCGAGAGCACGTAGCCCTTCTGCTGCGTCTCCGCGCAGGAGGCGACCGTCAGGGCCGCTCCCGTGACGGCGAACGCGACGGCTGCGCTGCGGATCGGTCCGCGAACCCGATGCGGCGTGGTCATTGAGAAACCCTCCCCGGAACGCAACACGACAGAGGGCGCCGGCCCCCGCGGCGGGCGGTCCCTCGCCGAGGGTTGCGCCTACACCGTGCTTGGCGTACCTCGCGGGAGAGTTCAGTTCAACATGTACGAGCGGCCAGCGTGGCCGCGACGGTCGGGACCACGATGGCTTTCGGTCTGTTCGGGCGGCGCGCGCGGCCGGACGCGGCGGCGGCGGACGCGATCTACGCCGTGATCGTGGCGCAGGCGCGCCGTCCGGCGCTTTATCGCGACCTGGGCGCGCCCGACACCGTCGTCGGACGATTCGAAGTCATCCTTCTTCACGCCGTGTTGTTCTTCCGCCGCGTGAAGGCGTCGCCGGACGCAGCGGGCCGCGCCCAGCTTGTGTTCGACGCGATGGTTCGCGACCTGGACGCCTCGCTGCGCGAGATCGGCGTCGGCGACATGACGGTGCCGAAGCGGATGAAGACGATGGTCGGCGCGTTCTACGCCCGCATCGAGGCCTATGAGGCGGCGCTCGATCGCGACGACGACGCCCTTGGCGCCGCTCTCGCGCGTCATGTCTATGGCGAGCCGGCGGCGGCGGACCGGGCGGAGGCGGAACGGTTCGCGGCCTATGTCCGGCGCGCGGACGCGGCGCTTTCGACCCAGCCGCTTGCGGACCTGCTCGCCGCCGGCCCTGCTTTTCCCGAGGTGGAGGAGACCGCATGAGCGCGAATCCGTTGTCCCGCCCGATCAAGGTCGAGACCCTGCCGCCCGAGGGCCTCGAGGTCGAAGTGGTCGCGACCGAGGAGGAGCGCGCGGCGCTCGCGGCCGAGAACGACATTCCTTCGATCGAGCGACTTGTCGCGCATCTCAGGCTGCGGCCCGTGGCGGCCGACGGCGTCGCGGTCGACGGCCGCCTCACGGCGGCGCTCACCCGCGTCTGCGTCGTCACGCTCGAGCCGTTCGAAACCACGGTCGACGAACCCATCGACCTGCGCTTCGCGCCGGAATCCCATCTGCCGCAGCCGCATCCCGGCGAAGAGGTCGAGATCGGCGCCAGCGATCCGCCGGATCCTTACGTCAACGGCAAGATCGATCTCGGCGCCGTCGTGGCCGAGTTCTTCGTGCTCGGGCTCGATCCCTATCCCCGCAAACCCGGCGCGGCGTTCGCGCTCGACGCGGGGGCCGGCGACGCGACCTCGCCGTTCGCGGCGCTGTCACGGCTCAAGCCGGCCGACAAGGGCGAATGACGTCCGGATTCGCCGACAGGCGGGGCATGGCGCCGGCTCGCGGACGCCGAGGGTTGCCACGGCGCCGTGAACAGCTATGGTCCGCCCCCGCCTGAACCGCCGGGGCTTCCCAGCACCCTGCGTGATCTGAAGAACCGCCGGTCGCACGCTCTATGACAGAACATGTCCGCATCGCACTCGACGCCATGGGGGGCGACCACGGCCCGAGCGTGGTCGTTCCGGGCGCGGCCATCGCGCTGTCGCGCAAGCCCGACACAAGCTTCCTGTTCGTCGGCGACGAGGCGAAGATCGCGCCATTTCTGGACGCCGATCCCAAGCTGAAGGATGTCTCCGAGATCCTGCACACCGACGTCGCGGTCCGCATGGACGACAAGCCGAGCGTCGCACTGCGGAAGGGCCGCTGGAAGTCGTCGATGTGGCTGGCGCTCGACGCGGTGAAGACGGAACGCGCGCACGCGGCCGTCTCCGCGGGGAACACCGGCGCGCTGATGGCGATGTCGCGCTTTTGCCTGCGCATGATGGCGGACGTTCAGCGCCCCGCGATCGCGGCGATGTGGCCGACGCTGCGCGGCGAGAGCATCGTGCTCGACGTCGGCGCGACGATCGGCGCCGACGCCCGCCAACTGGTCGACTTCGCCGTCATGGGTTCGGCGATGGCGCGCATCCTGTTCGACATCGACCGTCCGACCGTCGGCCTGCTCAACGTAGGCGTCGAGGAGATCAAGGGCGTCGAACAGGTCAAGGAAGCGGCCCGCATCCTGCGCGAGGAGGCGTTCCCGGCGCTCGACTTCCGCGGCTTCGTGGAGGGCGACGACCTCGGCAAGGGCACGGTGGACGTGGTCGTCACCGAAGGATTCGCCGGCAACATCGCCCTCAAGACCGCGGAGGGCACGGCGCGGCAGCTAGCGGAGTATCTCCGCGCGGCCATGAGCCGGACCTGGATGTCAAAGCTCGGATATGTGTTCGCGCGCGGCGCGTTCGACACCCTAAGGGAGAAGATGGACCCACGGAAGGTCAACGGCGGCGTGTTCCTCGGTCTGGACGGCGTCGTCATCAAGAGCCATGGCGGCGCGGACGCCGAAGGCTTCGCCTCGGCGGTGGAGGTCGCCTACGAAATGGCGCGATACGATCTCGTCGAGAAAATCCGGCAAGGCATGGCGCATGAACGGCCCGCTGAAGCGGCGGCCGCGGCGACGCCCGAGGAAATGGCCCGTCTCGCCGGAGCGACGCCGTGAGCCGCCTGCGTTCCGTGGTGCGCGGCTGCGGCTCGTACCTCCCTGCGGACGTTCTCACCAACGAGGATCTGTCGAAGACCGTCGACACGAGCGACGACTGGATCGTCCAGCGCACCGGAATCCGTTCCCGCCACATCGCAGCGCCGGGCGAGCTGACTTCCGATCTCGCGATCGGGGCGGCCCGCGCCGCGCTCGCCGACGCCGGCATGGAGGCCGGGGAGCTCGACCTGATCGTGCTCGCGACCGCGACGCCCGACTACACTTTCCCCGCGACCGCGACGACGGTGCAGGCGGCGCTTGGGATCACTCACGGCTTCGCCTTCGACGTCCAGGCGGTGTGCTCTGGCTTCGTCTACGCGCTCTCGATCGCCGACAAGTTCCTCGTCTCCGGGCAGCACAAGCGCGCGCTGGTGATCGGCGCCGAGACGTTCTCGCGCATCCTCGACTGGTCGGACCGCACCACCTGCGTGCTGTTCGGCGACGGGGCGGGCGCCGTCGTGCTGGAGGCGCAGGAGCAGCCGGGCGCGACGAGCGATCGGGGCGTCATCACGACCCACCTGCGCTCGGACGGACGGCACCGGGGCAAGCTGTTCGTCGACGGCGGCCCGTCGTCGACCGGCGCCGTCGGCCACGTGCGCATGGAGGGCCGCGAGGTTTTCCGGCATGCGGTCGGCATGATCACCGACGTGATCGAGGCGGCGTTCGCGGCGACCGGAGAATCGGCCGACACGATCGACTGGTTCGTGCCGCATCAGGCCAACCGCCGCATCATCGACGCCAGCGCCCAGAAGCTCGGCATCGCCCCCGCCAAGGTGGTGGTGACCGTCGATCACCACGGCAACACCTCGGCGGCCTCGATTCCGCTCGCGCTCGCTGAGGCGCGCGCGGACGGGCGCATCAAGGACGGCGATCTCGTGCTGCTCGAGGCGATGGGCGGGGGCTTCACCTGGGCGTCCGCGCTCGTCCGCTGGTGAGCGATCGCTAATTTTGCGGCCGCCAGACCGTTGGCCACGTTGACCCCGAGGCGTACCGCACTTAGCCTTCGCCGGCTCTTTCCGTCGAGGTTGCGTGCGATGGGCGGAAGCTACAAGATTCAGGGGGAATACGAACATGGCGGGGCGCACGGTGACGCGCGCGGACCTGTGCGAGGCGGTCTACCAGAAGGTCGGCCTGTCGCGCACGGAGTCCGCTGCTCTCGTCGAAATGGTTTTGGGCGAGATCGGCGACTGCCTTGAGCGCGGCGAGACGGTGAAGCTGTCGTCGTTCGGCTCCTTCGTCGTTCGTGAAAAGGGGCAGCGGGTCGGGCGCAACCCGAAGAGCGGGCAGGAAGTGCCGATCCCGCCGCGCCGCGTGATGGTGTTCAAGCCATCGAACATCCTCAAGAGCCGCATCAACGGCGGGGACGCCGCGGACGAGCCCGAGGCGAAGCCCGCGCGGAAGAACGGCGCGGCGTGAGCGTGGAGGGGCGGCCGAGCATGGAAAAGGGCCCGGACGCGTTTCGCACCATCAGCGAGGTCGCCGACGACCTCGGTCTGCCGCAGCATGTCCTGCGTTTCTGGGAAACGCGCTTTCCGCAGATCAAGCCGATCAAGCGTGGCGGCGGCCGGCGCTACTACCGGCCCAACGACGTCGATCTGCTCCGCGGGATCAAGCACCTGCTTTACGGCGAGGGCTACACCATCCGCGGCGTTCAGCGCATCCTGCGCGAACAGGGCCAGCGCCGGGTCGCCGGCTACGCCGACGGCGGAGCGCCTGCGCCGGACCCGAGCGACGGCGAGCCCCATGAGGCGTCGCCTGCGGTCTCGCCTGCTTCCGAATCCGGAAATCTCGTTGGCGTGCGGTCCGGCCCTGAGATGTGGGCGCCGCAACGCCGGCCGGCTCCGCCGCCGACGGCTCCCGTTTCCCGGGCTCCCGTCCCGCCGCCCGCGCGCGAGGACGACGATCCGCCGCAGGCGCCCGCCGCTGTCGCGCGCGAAGCCGCGCCCGCGCTGACGCCCGACCAGATCCGGCGGTTGCGAGGCGCATTGGGCGAACTTGACGCCTGCCGTCGCCTGCTCGAGGCGAGGCTCTGAGCAAATTCAATCTGTTCCCTAGGGTGGCGCGTAGACCCGTTAACCGGATATGAGGGTATCCGAGGGGAGATAAGCCGTATGGGGCGTGTACGGGCGTTGCGTAACCGGAAGCATGCCGGCGCGGGTGTTGCGCTTCTGGCGTGCATGGCTCTGACGTGGTCGTCATCGAGGGATGAGGCCAGCGCGCAGGGTCCGGCTCCGGATTCGCCCGCCAAGGCGGCCGCGGCCGCCGCAGTGCCGGGCATTCCCTACGTCACGACGTTCTCCATCGTGGGCGGCGACGCCGCGGTCGAGAAGATCGCCTCCGAAACCTCTTCGCTGAAGACGCTCGAGAAGGACCCGCCGCCCGGCCCGCCGGGACTGGTCGGCCGGGCCAAGCTCGACATCGAACGCATTTCCGCTGCGCTGATGGCGACCGGCCGGTACGGCGCGACCGTAGACGTCTCGATTGCCGGCGTGTCTGTGGCCTCCACCTCCGCTCCGGACGTCGCGCAACGTTCGCGCCGTCCTGTGCCGGTCGTGGTCAGGGTCAATCCCGGGCCCGTCTTTACGATCGGGCGGATCGCCATTCTCGCCGCCGAGCGCGGGCATGAGCGTCCAAGCCGGATCGAGCCGCGCGAGGTCGGCCTCGTGACCGGACAGCCGGCGCCGTCGGGCGTCGTGTTCGCGGCCGAGGCCAAGATCGTCGACCGGCTGCGCAACGAGGGCTTTCCCTTCGCCAAGGTCGCGAGCCGCGAGGTCGTCGCGGACCACGCGCGCAACCAGCTCGACGTGACCATCAACGTCGCGTCCGGTCCGCGCTCGCCGTTCGGCGAGGTGACCGTCAACGGCACGCGCGAGGTCGATCCGGAGGTGGTGCGCGGCCGGGTCCCGTTCGAGCCGGGCGACCGCTACGATCCGAAGAAGATGATCGAGCTCCGCGACGAACTCGCTAAGCTCGACGTGTTTTCGTCGATCCGCGTCAAGGAGGCTGAAGCGCCCGACGCGCAGGGCCGGGTGCCGGTCGTGATCGACGTGGAGGAGAAGAAGTTCCGCTACGTTGGCGCCTCCGCGAAGTACGGCACAACCGAAGGCGTCAGCCTCAACGCCTATTGGGGCCACCGCAACCTGTTCGGCGGCGCGGAAAAGCTGCGTATCGAAGCCGGTTCGTCGCGTCTCATCACCAACGACCCGGAGGACTACGAGTACCACGTCCGCACGTCGTTCGAGAAACCGGGGATCTGGACCGGATTCGACGATCTGCTCGCCGAGGTCGAGGCGATGCGCGAGCGTCCCGACGCTTATTGGCGCGACGGCGTGCGCGCCGCGGCCGCGATCCGCCGCAGGCTGTCGAGTTCGCTTTCGATCCAGGCCGGCCTGGAGGTCGAGGCGTCCACGATCCGCGACACCTTCGGCGAGAACGACTTCCTGCTGGTCGGCGCGCCGATCGGCGTGACCTTCGACAACACCAACAGCAAGCTCGACCCGACCGAGGGCGTCCGCGCCTCGCTGACGGCCGCGCCCTATTTCAACTCGGGCGGCGGCTCGTCGTCGATCAACATTTTCAAGGGGCAGATCTCGACCTACTGGAAGTTCGACGACGACGGCCGCTACGTGCTGGCGGGGCGGCTGGGCGCCGGGGCGATCGTCGGCCCCAGTGCGATCCAGGACGTGCCCGCGAACCGGCGCTTCTTCGCGGGCGGCGGCGGGTCGATCCGCGGTTTCGCCTACCAGAACGCCAGTCCGAAATGCGACTCCCGCCGTCCGACCCCGAGCAAGGCGCTCGACTGCGACGACGATCAGCCGATCGGCGGCCGCAGCCTGTTGGAAGCCTCCGCCGAAATGCGCATCAAGATAACGGACACGATCGGCGTGGTGCCGTTCGTCGACGCAGGCGCGGCGTTCGACAAGACCTATCCGGACTTCGGCGAGGCGATCCGCGTCGGCGCCGGCATCGGCCTGCGCTACTACACGGCGATCGGCCCGATTCGCTTCGACGTGGCGACGCCGGTCGTCGGCAAGGACAAGAACGACCCCACGGTGGCGTTCTACGTCAGCGTCGGACAGGCGTTCTGACGCGCTTCCGTCCTAGGGGTATCCCGATAGCTCCTCGCGTGTCGCGTCCGCGCGAACTCGTGTAGGGTCGACAACGCGGCGAGTCCGGCCGCCACAGCGAACGAGCGGTTATGGCCATCCTGAAGCGCGCCCTTATCGTCCTTCTCGTGCTGCTGCTGATTCCGGTCGCGCTGATCGGCGGTCTGTTTCTTTACGCCAAGACCGATTCCGGGCTCGCGACGATCGCAGGGCTCGTCAACACCTACGCCAGCTCCGACGATTCCAAGATCAAGATCGGCAGGCTCGAAGGCTCGTTCCCGTCCGATCTAACGATCCGCGACCTTGAGATCGCCGACCGCGAAGGGCGCTGGCTCAGCGTCGACCGGGCCCGGGTGGCGTGGTCGCCGCTCGCGCTGATCGGGCGCTCGCTCACGATCGACGCGGTCGAACTCGGTCGGGTGGACGTCGCCCGCGCGCCGATCATTCCGCCTTCGACCGAGCCGGAGCCGCTGGCCGATCCGGACGCGCCCCTCATCCCCGAGCTGCCGATCGAGATCGAGCTCAAGCGCTTCGCGCTCGACAACCTCAATCTGGCCGAGCCGGTCATGGGCGTGCCGGCGCGGCTCGCGGCCGAAGCCTCGGCGTCGCTGCGCGATCCGGCCCAAGGGCTCGCGGCGCGGTTCGACGTGCGGCGCACCGACGGCGTCGCCGGTCAGATCAAGGGCGAAGCCGGCTACACGCCCAACACCAGACGCATCCGGATTTCGATCCGCGGCGGCGAACCCGCCGGCGGGCTCGTCGCGCGCCTCGCGCAGATTCCCGGCCTGCCGCCGGTCGACATTGGAATCGAAGGCGGCGGCACGCTCGACGCGCTGCGCGCGCAGGCCGTGCTCACCGCCGGCGACCGCGGCCGCGTCGACGCGGCGGTCGATCTTGCCCGCAAGGGCGCCGAGCGCACCGTCGTCATGTCGGTCGAAGGCGACGTCGGTCGTCTGGTTCCGCCGGCCTACGCCGAACTGCTCGGCGGCGGCACGCGAATCGCGGCGGAGGCGGTGGTTCCGGATGCGGGACCCATCCGTCTGACCGACGTCACGGTGTCGGGCGCCGCGCTGCGGCTGGGCCTTCGCGGCGCCGTCGATACGGAAGCCGAGACGCTCGACGTCGCCTACGACCTGAAGGCCGGGGCGGTCGCGCGCTTCGCGAGCCTGCTGCCGCCGGGGCTCGGCTGGGGTTCGCTCGCGCTTTCGGGCACGGCCAAGGGACCGTTCACTCATCCCCTCATCGTCGCGAACCTGCAGGGCGAAGGCGTCAACGCGCCCCAGGCCGGCGCCGACGCCGCGCGCATCGACCTGACGCTGACGCCGAACGGCCCGCTGACGGAGCAGGGCGCGCGGGTCGCGGCGGTCGCGACCGTCAAGGCGAATGGCCTGCGCTTCGCCGACGAGCGGCTGATGGCCGGCGTCGGTCGCACGCTTACGCTTGATCTCGACGTCGACAGCACTCTTGCGGGCGACGCCGAGGTGAAGCGCGCCGATCTCGCGCTCGCCGGCTCCACCGCCTCCTACACGGGCGCGGTCTCGGCCGAAGCCGCCAAAGGACGCGCGACCGTCGCCGCGCGCGACCTCTCCATCTTCTCGACGCTCGCCGGGCGGACGCTCGCCGGCGCGGTCGACCTCGCGGCCGACGTCGATCTCGCCTACGACATGTCGCGCCTCAACGTCGCGCTCGACGGCCGGACGACGGGCCTTTCCACTGGCCTCGCCCAGGTCGACGGCCTGACCGGCGGCGACGTGACGATCCGCGGCGGCGTCCGTCGTTCTCCGAACGGCGCCTTCGCCTTCGACGACGTGAAGATCGACGGCCGGCATGTGGCGCTCTCCGCCAACGGCTCGGCGACGCCCGAAGCCGCCGACGTGGCTGTGAAGGCCGAGCTCGCCGACCTCGAGCGGCTTGACGCGCGCGCGAAGGGCAGGGCGCTCCTCGACGCGGCCCTGACCGGAAAGCTGGACGATCTGGCGCTCAAGGCGACGCTCTCCGTGCCGGAGGGAAGCGCCCTGGACCGCGCGCTCAAGGACGTCCGCGTCACGGTCGACGCTACCGACGTCACCGGCGACGTGGGCGGCGTGATCGGCCTCGCCGGTTCGCTCGACGGCAAGCCGATCCGCGGTACCGGGCGCCTGACGACCGAGGCCGACGGCCTCCGCCGCATCGACGGGCTCGACCTCGCGATCGCCTCGACGACGGTCAAGGGCGACGTGGCCGCGACGCCGGACGGCCTCGCCACAGGACGGATCGTGATCGCGGCGCCGGACCTCGCGGAGCTTGGCGCGCTGGCGCTGACCGAACTCGGCGGCCGCCTCGACGCGGACGTCGCGCTCTCGGTCGAGAATGGCGTGCAGCATGCGACGGTGAAGGCGAACGGCGCCGACATCCTCGCGCCGGGCGCGCGCGTGAAGGGCCTCGACGTCGCCGCGACCGTCACCGACCCGAGCGGCAAGATCCTGATCGACGGAACCGTCTCGGGCGCCGGCATCGCCGCCGGCGGTCAGGTCATCGAGAAGCTCTCGGTGAAGGCCAACGGCCAGCCGGACCGTATGGACGTGACGGCGGACGTCGCCGCGCTCGGCTCGGCGCTGTCGACCGCGGCGCGGGTGCTCTACGCGCCGACCGCGACCGTCGTGGATGTGAGCAAGCTCGACCTGAAGGGCGGCGGCCAGAACGCCAGCCTCGCCGCGCCTGCGCGGGTGCGGGTCGTCGGCTCGGACGTCTTCATCGACGCGCTGTCGCTGAAGGCCGGGCAGGGCGGCGCGCTGAACGTTTCCGGATCCGCCGGCGAGCGCCTGGCGCTCGACGTCGCGATCAAGGAGCTTCCGCTCGCTCTCGCCAACGCTTTCGCGCCGACGCTCGGCCTCGCCGGCCTGCTCGACGCCAACGCCAAGGTGACCGGGTCGGCCTCGGCCCCGGTCGCGACCTTCGACGTCAGGGCGCGCGACCTCTCGGTCGCCGACACCCGCGCGGCCAAGATCGCGGCGCTCCAGATCGCCACCAGCGGGCGGTTCGAGGGCGCGCGCGTCGTCACTGACACCGTCATCACCGGCCCGGAGCGCCTGCGCGTCACCGCGCAGGGCGCGGCGCCGGTGGGCGAGGGCGATCTCGACATGGTGGTCGCGATCCGCGAGCTGCCGCTCTCGCTCGTGAACGGATTCTCGCCCGGCCTCGGCCTCGCCGGACTGATGAACGGCGACGCCCGCATCGTCGGCCCGATCGCCGCGCCGCGCGGCGACTACGCCGCGAAGATCGACGGATTCACCTCCGCGACCGCCCGCGGCGTGCCGGCGGTGCAGATCGAGACCAAGGGCAAGCTCGAAGGCCTCCGGGTGACGACCGACACGCTGATCACCGGCGGCGGTGGGGTGCGGGCGACGGTCAAGGGCTCCGCGCCGCTTGCGAGCGGCGACGTCGACCTCGACGTCGCGATCGCCGAGCTGCCGCTCGCGCTTGCGAACGCCTTCGTCCCATCGCTCGGCCTCGCGGGCTCGCTCACGGGGACCGCCGACGTCACCGGTCCGGTCACGGCGCCTCGCGGCGCCTATGACCTCAAGGTCGTCGGCCTCAAGGCGGCGCAGGCGCCAGGACCATTCGAGGTGACTGCGAAGGGCGCGCTCGAAGGCCCGCGCGTGACCACCGACGCGCTCGTGACCGGACCGGAAGGCATGCGCGTCACCGCAGTCGGCTCGGCTCCGCTCGCGGACGGCGATCTCGATCTCACCGTCGCGGTGCGTGAACTGCCGCTGTCGCTCGCGAACGGCGTCTCGCCTGGTCTCGGTCTAACCGGCCGCGCCAATGCGGACGCGAAGGTCGGCGGTCCGCTCACGGCCCCGCGCGCGACCTACAGCGCCAAGGTTCGCGATTTCACCTCGAACAAGGCGCGCGGCGTTCCGGCGATTTCGGTCGACACCAGCGGCACCTACGAAGGTAACCGCGTCACCACCGACACGCTGATCTTCGGCGGCGGCGGGGTGCGCGCGACCGTCAAGGGCTCGGTGCCGATCGGCGACGGCGACCTCGACATGGACGTCGCTGTCGCCGAACTGCCGCTTGCGATCGCCAACGCCTTCCAGCCCTCGCTGGGGCTCGCAGGTCGGCTGCAGGGCGGCGCGAAGGTGACCGGACCGGTGAACGCTCCGCGCGGCGGCTACGACTTCAAGATCACCGGCCTCACCGCCGCGCAGGCGAAGGGCGTTCCTGCGCTGCAGGTCACCACCAAGGGCGAGCTCGAAGGCCAGCGCGTCACGACGAATACGCTCGTCACCGGCGGCGCCATGCGCCTGAGCGCCGTCGGCTCCGCGCCGCTCGGCGCGACCGGCGAACTCGACATGAACGTGGAGCTCCGCCAGATCCCGCTCGCGCTCGCCAACGGCTTTTCGCCCGATCTCGGCGCGCAGGGCGTGCTGCAGGGCGACGCCAAGGTCGCCGGCCCGCTGTCTGCGCCGCGGGGCTCCTACACCCTGAAAGTCGCGAATTTGTCGACCGCTCAGACGCGCGGCGCCGGCGTTCCGGCGGCGCAGATCGACGCCCGCGGCGATCTCGGGAACGGCCGCGTCACCACCAATACCGTCGTCACCGGCGCGGGCGGCCTGCGCGTCACGGCGACTGGCTCGGCGCCGCTGGGGCAGGGCGATCTCGATCTGAAGGTCGCCGGGCGTGCGCCGCTCGCCTTCCTGAACGATACGCTGTCGGTGTCCGGCGATCGCGTGGACGGGGCCGCTACCTTCGACGTCGCCGTGCGTGGTTCGACCTCGGCGCCAGCGATCAACGGCACGGCCCAGCTTGTGAACGCGTCCTACTCCAACCGCGCTTCGGGTCTCCAGCTTCGCGGCGTTCAGGCCTCCGTCGCCGCCAACGGCACGAACATCGAGTTGCGCTCCCTGCGCGCGACGACCCGCAACGGCGGCAGCATTTCGGGCTCAGGCCGCGTCGCCGTCGATCCGGCGCGCGGGTTCCCGGGAGAGCTGTCGATCCGCGCCCAGAACGCCGAGGTGATGGGCACCGACATCGTCACCGCGATCGTCGACACCAACCTCAGCCTGTCCGGAGCGCTGGCGCGACGGCCGACCGTGTCCGGCACGATCTCGGCGCGCTCGATCGAAATCCAGATTCCCGACCGGCTCCCGGCTCAGTACACGCCGCTCGACGGCGTCCAGCACCGCAACGCGCAGGGGCGCGTGGCGCAGCAGCTCAGGGCCGCCAACGCCGCCAAGACGCGCGCCGCGGCGAAAGAGGACGCCTTCGTCGCGACGCTCGACATCGACGTTCAGGCCAACAACCGCATCTTCATCCGTGGCATGGGCATGACCGCGGAGGCGGGCGGGCAGATCAAGCTCGCCGGCACCTCGGCCGCCCCGCAGCCGGTCGGCGCCTTCGAGCTGCGCTCTGGCCGCGGCCAGATCGTGGTCATCGGCCAGCGTCTGACCTTCACGCGCGGGTCGGTTTCCTTCGCCGGCGACCTCGATCCCACGATCGACTTTCTCGCCGAGACCAAGGCCAAGGACGTCACCGCGCAGGTGGTCGTGACCGGAACCGCCTCGCGACCCCAGATCAACTTCACGTCGCAGCCTGCGTTGCCGACGGACGAGGTGCTGGCGCGGCTGCTGTTCAAGAAGTCCGCGGGCGAGCTCAACGCCTCGGAGGCGCTGCAGCTCGCTCAGGGGCTGGCGCAGTACACCTCCGGCGGCGGCGGTTCGGGCGCGCTCGAGAGCGTGCGGAAGAGCCTTGGCGTCGACGTGCTGGACGTCACCGCGGGCGACGGCGAGGGGGGCGGCCCTGCGGTCGGCGTCGGCCGGTACATCTCCGACAACATCTACCTGGGCGTCCGCCAGGGCACGACGCCAGAATCGAGCAAGGTCACGGTCGACATCGACGTGACCAAGAACATCAAGGTTCAGGGCGAGACGGGAGCGGCCGGCAACAGCGCGGCCGGCGTCGCTGTCGAATGGGATTACTGAGCCGCGATGGCGGAGGCGGACGACGATGCGGCTCGCGCCCGTCTCAAAACCGCTCTTGACGCGGTGCGGGCCCGGTTCGTCGCCGGGCTCGAAGCGCGAACGGGCGCGCTCGCGGAGCTCGCGCTCGCCGCTCGCGAGCGGCGATCTCCTGGCCCCGACCTCGCCCGAGCAGATCTCCTACGTGGTCTGCACAGCATAGCCGGCAGCGCGCCGACGGTAGGGCTTCGCGATCTCGGCGCCCGCGCACGGGTTTTGGAGGCCATGGTCGCCGCCGCCGAGCGTGACGGTCGCGGCGTGCCCGATATTGTCGAGGATATCCGCAGTCTCGCCGCTTACCGGACTTGACGGATGTACGAATCATGTGTTGCGCGGCATGCGCGCAACGCGGCAAGATCGACGCGCTGATCGCGGCGGACAGGCTGTCCCGGTCAAGCTGCGGGACCTGCCGTGCGCGGGATCGTCGTCGGGGTTCTCATTGCGACGTGCGGGATGCTCGCTGGGCTCTCCTCGGCGCGGGCCGGCGCGTTCACATTGCCGGAGGGCGAGCTCAAGCTGTTCGCCGTCGCTTTCGTGCAGGAAGGCGACCAGTATTTCGACCGTAACGGGCGTCCGCAGCCGCGCGACCATTTCCTGAAGCGCGAGCTGCAGCTCTTCGGCGAGTACGGGTGGACCGACGCGCTGACGCTGTTCGCCGCCGCGTCGCTGCAGGACATTTCCGTCCGTGGCGAGGCGCGGTCGCGGCGCACGGGCCTCGGACGCATGGAGCTAGGGTTCCGGCGAAGGCTTTACTCGAACGACGGCTGGATCGTCTCGGCGCAGGCGTCTGGTCTGGTTTCCGGCGCGCGATCGAGTGACGATCTGGCCGCGATCGGCGAGACCGATGACCAGGTCGACATCAGGGCGCTCGTCGCGCGCAGCTTCGAGGCGTTCGGCGGCCACGGCTTCGTCGATCTGCAGGCGGGCTACCGCGCGCGCTTCGGTGATCCCGCGGACGAGGCCCGATTCGACGCCACGCTCGGCTGGCGCAGGTCGGGCAGCCGTTGGCAGTGGCTGGCGCAGAGCTTCAACACCTTCGGCCTGTCGCGATGGAACGGTCCCTATCCGTTGCGGCAACGGATACACAAGCTGCAGACCGGCGCGCTCTACGACCTGACAGCCGCGCTGTCGCTGTACGCCGCGGCTTTCACGACGCCCGCCGGCCGCGACGCGCTCGACGAACGCGGGCTCGTTCTGGGACTCTCCTGCCGTTTCTGACCCTGCGGCGAAGGAACAAGTCCAAAAGGCTTTATCCGCTTCTCGTCCTTTGATTTTATGCGTCGCGCGCCCCGAAGGTCGGCGCCCTGTCGTCCCATCCCCCGCGGACGTCGACTGACAATGGAAGGAAACCCCAGGATGAAGTTTCACGTGCTCGCCGCGGCGGCGGCGCTTGCGGTCGGTCTGGCCGGCGTCGCGGAGGCGCATGGCCCGACGCGTCAGAAGACCAGCAAGTCGGTCGAGATCAACGCGGCGCCGGACAAGGTCTGGGCCGTGGTCGGCAACTTCCAGGACGCGAGCTGGATTCCGATCGTCGAGAAGACGGAAGGGACGGGCGGCAACGACAAGGACGCCACCCGCAAGCTGACGCTCAAGGATGGGGGCGCGGTCGTCGAAGAGCTGCTGACCAAGTACGACGCCGAGAAGTTCACCTACGCCTACCGCATCACCAACGACGTGGTGAAGGTTCTGCCGGTGACGAACTACTCGTCCAACATCGTGGTGAAGGGCGAGGGCGACAAGTCGACCGTGACCTGGTCCGGCGCGTTCTACCGCGGCTTCCCGAACAACGATCCGCCGCCGGAGCTGTCGGACGAGGCCGCGCTGAAGGCTGTGAACGGGCTCTACGAGGCTGGCCTGAAGTCGCTCAAGGACAAGGTGGAGAAGGGCAGCTGAGCCCTCTCGGCCGCGCGGCCGCCGTCGCCGCGCTGATCGTCGTCGTCGCGGGGCCCGCCCGCGGCGACGAGGCCTTCGTCACCAACCAGAACGGCGACGAGGTCGGCGTGCTCGACCTTGCGACGGGCAAGACCGTGGCGAGCATCCCGGTGCCGGGCAAGCCCGCGGGAATCACGCTGACGCGCGACGGCGCCCGCGCTTATGTCACGAGTCCGGAAGGCAAGGCGCTCACGGTCATCGACGCAGCGGCGCGCAAGGTCGTGGACCGTATTCCGCTCGAGGGCGGGCCGCTCGGCGTCGCCGTCCATCCCGCCGGCCGACCCGTCTATGTGGCCGACTGGTACGCGGCCCATATCCTCGTGGTCGATCCCGGCGCCCGCGCCATCACGGCGCGGATCGACGTCGGCAAATCGCCCTCGGGCCTCGCCGTGACGCCCGACGGCGCGCTGCTGCTGTCGGCGGACCGGGATTCCAACGAACTCTCCGTCATCGACACCGCCACAAACCGGCGCGTCGCCCGCGTCCCGGTCGGCGAGCGGCCCTTCGGCGTCACGGTCGACGCCAGGGGCGAGCGCGCCTATGTCGCCAACGTGGCCTCGAACGATGTCTCCATCGTCGACATCGCCGCCCGAAAGGTCGTGGAGACCGTCAAGGTCGGGGAGCGCCCCTACGTCATCGCGCTCGCGGGCGACCGCGCCTTTGTCACTGACCAGTACGCCAACCGGCTCAGCGTGTTCGACGTGCGCACGCTGGCGGCGGTCGGCGAAGTCGATGTGGGCGAGTATCCGGAAGGCGCGCAGGCGTCGTCCGACGGCAAGCGCGTCTATGTCGCGAACTGGTTCGGCAACACGCTGAGCGTGGTCGACGCGCAGACGCTGAAGGTGATCGAAGAATTCGAGACCGGCGACGGCCCACGTTCCTTCGGGCTGTTCATCCGCGCGACGCCTTAAACGGTCGGATCACGTCGCCTCGTCGTCAAGCGAGACGCTTCCGGTCGCGTTCAACGACGGGGTTTGTCGCGGGAAGGAAGCAGCGCCCGCACCTGCATGGCGAGCGTCAGCGGATCGAACGGCTTCGGGATGACGCCGACCGCGCCAAGCTTCAGGAAGCGCTCGATTTCGAGCGCCTGCGTGCGGGCCGTTATGAAGGCGACGGGAATCGCGCGGGTGAGGTCGCCCTCGCGCAACCTGGCGAGCGTCGCCACACCGTCCATCTCGGGCATCATGACGTCGAGCAGGATGATGTCGGGCTGGAAGTCGACCGCCGCGCTAAGGGCTTCGCGTCCTGAGCCGGCCGTCGCCACGTCGAACCCGACGTCCAGCCGCAGCGCAAGGGACGCGATCTCGCGGATATCCGGCTCATCGTCGACGTAGAGTACGCGCACCCGGATTTCCCGCTGTCGGCATCCCGTCTTGGTCTAGACGCCGACGCCGATCGGGCAAGGTTCAAACGTACTATAACTACGGATAAACACGTGCGTCGTTCACGCTATCGCGCCCATGGCGCTCCAGATGATCGCGCCGGACATGAGCGCAAGACCGACGACGTCGCCAGTCAACAACTGGCGTTCGATCGCGTTATGCGGAGCAGTGTTCAGCAGGGTGTCATCGACGAAGTCGATATCGTCGGCCCCACCTTCAAACCCAACGCCTTCATCGCCCGCGACCTTGGCGGCGGTCGCGAGGTCGAGCGCAATGCTCTGGTCGCGATTGGTGTCGGAAAGTCGCAGGACGTAAAACATGACGGCGCTCTGGGGCGATGATTATGTCGCTCCAACGCGCGCCCGCCGCGACGCGTTCCACAGCCGGCGAAAATTTCACGAAGTCTTTACGTCTGCTCAGGACTCGTCATCAAGCAGGTGCTCGAGGGCGCCGATCGCGACTTCGAGATCCGCGATCTTTCGCAGTGCGCCGTCGGAGGGAAGCGTCCCGGCCTTGGCCGCGGCGTCGATCAGCTGCCGCTGCGCCTGCTTCATCCGATCAAGCAGCGCCTTGTAGTCGTCCATATCTGCAATGTCCTGCTGTCGGCCAGCGCCGCCGGGCGACATGACGTGTCTTCGTGGGTGGGGGAAGCGGGGAAGGCGAATGGTCGGAGCGGCGGGATTTGAACCCACGACCCCTAGTCCCCCAGACTAGTGCGCTAACCGGGCTGCGCCACGCTCCGACGTGCGAGCCTTATAAGGGCGCATGCGGGACGACGCAATCGCGCCGTGAAGGGTTTCGGGAGCTTTGCGCGGTCTCGACGCGGCCTGTATTTCACAAAGGTTTTTAGGATATATATCTATAATTCCATAGAAAATGTATTTTATTGTTGACACCAGAGGCGGCCCCCGGAATCCTGCGGCCGTTCCCTGGAGACCGAACCCGATGAAACGCTTTCTCGCCGCCCGCCTTCTGGCTGCGCTGACGGTTGTCGCGCCCGTGGCCGTGGCCGCTCCCGCCGCCGCGCAGTCGACGCTGACCAACGTGTCGTACGATCCGACCCGCGAGCTCTACAAAGACTTCAACGCGCTGTTCGTGAAGCACTGGAAGGCCGAGACTGGGCAGGATATCCGGGTTCAGGTGTCGCACGGCGGCTCGGGCAAGCAGGCCCGCTCCGTGATCGACGGCCTCAACGCCGACGTCGTGACGCTGGCGCTCGCCTCCGACATCGACGCCATCGCCAAGGCGACGAAGAAGCTGCCGGCCGATTGGCAGAAGCGCCTGCCGAACAATTCCTCGCCCTACACATCGACGATCGTGTTCCTGGTCCGCAAGGGCAACCCGAAGGGTATCAAGGACTGGAACGACTTGGTGAAGCCGGGCGTCGAGGTCATCACGCCGAACCCGAAGACCTCGGGCGGCGCGCGCTGGAACTATCTGGCGGCCTGGGCCTACGGCCTCCAGCAGAACAACAACGACCCCGAGAAGGCCAAGGCCTTCGTCGCCGATCTGTTCAAGCACGTGCCGGTGCTGGATTCGGGCGCCCGCGGCTCCACCACCACCTTCGCCCAGCGCGGGCTCGGCGACGTGCTGCTGGCCTGGGAGAACGAGGCCTACCTCTCGTTCCAGGAATTCGGCGACGACAAGTTCGAGATCGTGTTCCCGTCGATCTCCATCCTCGCCGAGCCCCCGGTCGCGATCGTCGACGCGAACGTCGACAAGAACGGTTCGCGCAAGGCCGCCGAAGCCTACCTGAACCTGTTGTACTCGCCGGAGGGCCAGTCCCTCGCCGCCAAGCACTTCTACCGGCCGGTGAAGCCTGAGACCGTCTCCAACAAGGCGGACGTGGAGCGTTTCAAGCCGCTCAAGCTGGTCACCATCGACGACACGTTCGGCGGCTGGGCCAAGGCGCAGGGCGAGCACTTCGGCGACGGCGGCGTGTTCGACCAGATCTTCAAGCCGAGCAACTGACGCCGGCCGGCGTTCAGCTTCAGCCATAGCGTCGCGGGCGGGGGCCGCCCCCACCCGCGACGTCGCGCGAAACCAGCCATGCGCCCTTACGCGAGAACGATGCCTAAATGAGCCGCGCGACCTTTCGAACGCCCAGCGCTCTGCCCGGATTTGGACTGACCTTCGGGTTCGCCTGGCTCTGGCTGACGCTGATCATCCTGCTGCCGCTCGGCGGCGTCATCCTGTGGGCCGGCTCGCTCGGGGTCGAGCGGTTGATCCAGATCGCGTCCGATCCGCGCACCCTGGCGGCGCTCAGGGTTAGTTTCGGCCTGTCGCTGCTCGCCGCGGCGCTGAACGCCGTCTTCGGCCTGATCCTCGCCTGGGTCCTGACCCGCTATGATTTCCCCGGCCGGCGTCTGGTCGACGCGGCGGTCGATCTGCCGTTCGCGCTTCCGACCGCGGTCGCCGGCATCGCGCTCGCCGCGATCTATGCGCCCAACGGCTGGATCGGCGCGCTGCTGCCGTTCAAGGTCGCCTACACGCCGCTCGGCATCTTCGTGGCGCTGGTGTTCATCGGCCTGCCGTTCGTGGTCCGCACGCTGCAGCCCGTGCTGATCGACCTCGACCGGGAGCTCGAAGAGGCCTCGGCGACCCTTGGCGCGCGTCGGCCGGTGACGCTGGCGCGGGTGATCCTGCCGACCCTGTTTCCGGCGCTTCTCGTCGGCTTCGCGCTCGCCTTCGCCCGCGCCGTCGGCGAGTACGGCTCCGTCATCTTCATCGCCGGCAACGTGCCTTACGTGTCGGAGATCGCGCCGCTCATCATCATCATGAAGCTGGAAGAGTTCGACTACGGCGCGGCGACCGCCGTCGCCACCATCATGCTGTTGATCTCGTTCACGCTGCTGCTGGTGATCAACCTGCTTGAAGCCTGGACGCGCCGGAGGCTTGGTCATGTCAGCTGAAGCCGTCGCCGCGCCCGTGAGCCGTGCTCTCGCCAATCCCACCAGCGAAAGCTCCGGCGCCAAGCTGCTGCTCATCGTTCTCGGCCTCGGATTCCTCGCGCTGTTCCTGGTGATCCCGCTGTTCGCGGTGTTCGCCGAGGCCTTCCGGAACGGCGTCGCCGCCTATTTCGAGGCGTTCGAGGACCCCGACACCCAGGCCGCGATCCGGCTCACGCTGCTGGTCGCCGCCATCGCCGTGCCGCTCAACGTCGTGTTCGGCCTTGCCGCCTCGTGGGCGATCGCGAAGTTCGAGTTCCGCGGCAAGAGCTTCATGCTGACGCTGATCGACCTGCCGTTCTCGGTTTCGCCGGTGGTTTCCGGCATGTGCTACGTCGTGCTGTTCGGCGCGAGCGGCTACTTCGGCCCGTGGCTCGACAAGCACGGCATACAGATCATCTTCGCGGTTCCGGGACTTGTCCTCGCCACCGTGTTCGTGACCTTCCCCTTCGTGGCGCGCGAACTCATCCCGCTGATGCAGGAGCAGGGCACGAGCGAGGAAGAGGCGGCGCTGTCGCTCGGCGCCAGCGGCTGGCGCACCTTCTGGTCGGTGACGCTGCCCAACGTCCGCTGGGCGCTGCTTTACGGCGTGCTGCTCAGCAACGCCCGCGCCATGGGCGAATTTGGCGCGGTCTCAGTGGTGTCAGGACACCTCCGAGGACTTACCAACACTCTCCCTCTTCAGGTAGAGATTCTGTATAATGACTATAATTTCGTCGCGGCTTTCGCGGCGGCGACGCTGCTGGCCGGCCTCGGGCTCGTCACGCTGGTGATCAAGTCGCTGCTGGAATGGCGCTATGGCGGCGAAATATCCTCGAAGCACAGGAAGTGAGGGCGCATCATGTCCGTTGATCTCAAGATCCGCGACGTCCGCAAGGAGTACGGCTCCTTCGCCGCCCTGAACGGCGTGAGCCTCGACATCCGGCAGGGCGAGCTCGTCGCGCTGCTCGGGCCCTCCGGCTCGGGCAAGACCACGCTGCTGCGCGCCATCGCCGGCCTCGAGACGCTCGACGGCGGAAAGATCCTGTTCGGAGACGTCGACGCCTCGTCGCGCTCGGTGCAGGACCGCAACGTCGGCTTCGTGTTCCAGCACTACGCCCTGTTCCGCCACATGACGGTGTTCGACAACATCGCCTTCGGCCTGCGGGTGCGCGACAAGGCGCGGCGGCCTGCGGAAAGCGCGATCAAGGCCAAGGTTCTGGAGCTGCTGGAGCTGGTTCAGCTCAACGGCCTCGAGAAGCGCTATCCCTCGCAGCTCTCCGGCGGCCAGCGCCAGCGCGTGGCGCTCGCCCGCGCGCTGGCCATCGAGCCGCAGGTGCTGCTGCTCGACGAGCCGTTCGGCGCGCTCGACGCGCAGGTGCGCAAGGACCTGCGCCGCTGGCTGCGCCAGATCCATCAGGAGACCGGCCACACCACCGTGTTCGTGACTCACGACCAGGAGGAGGCGCTGGAGCTGGCGGACCGGGTCGCCGTGCTGCACAAGGGCGACCTTCAGCAGATCGGCACTCCGGACGAGATCTACGACAATCCGGCGACCCCATTCGTCTACGCCTTCATCGGCGAGTCGAGCGCCATCCCGGTCACGGTGCAGTCCGGCGCGGCGGCGCTCGACGGCGCGCCGCTCCCCGTGTCCGGCGTCGCGGCGCAGGATGGTCCGGCGCGCTTCTTCGTGCGCCCGCAGGACGTGACGGTGAAGGAGCTCAACGGCTCGTCCACGGTCGCCGGCACCGTCGCCGCGCTGCGGCGCACCGGCGCCTATCGCCGCGCCGACATCGAGGTCGGCGCGCACCGCAGCCGCATCGAAGCGCTGTTGCCCACCAACGCTCCCATCTCGGTCGGCGACAAGGTCGGGCTCGTGTTCCAGCGCTACGCGCTGTTCCCGGCGGACAGCGCGCCCGTGACAGCCTGACGCTGCTTCTCCAGCGTGGTAGGCTCCGCGCTGGAGAAGCGATGAAGCCATCTCATCTGGCCTTAGAATGCAGGCCCGATTTAACCTTTCATCCCGGCTGGACTTCCACGAACTTCTTGGCGCCCGGTCGGTTACCGGGGCGCTAAAAAGGGTGTGCATTCGAGGTCGAGTCCGCCCAGCGACATCAGGTTGGAATCGCAGCAGTCCAAGCCGTCCCGTCCGACATAGGAATCCGGCTGGCAAACCGCCGGCTTCAGTCGGCGCCACCTGACGCCGGCGCGGTTGGGGCCTCCGGTGCCCCGCCTCTCATATGCGCAGGCTTCGGACCGCTGTTTGTCCGGCTCATTCCGATACGCGCGGTTGAACGAGGCTTCGCCGTCACGGCGGCAAGCGTCCCATAACGGACGATCTTGCGCCTTTGCGACTTCCGCGCGGGCGATGATCGGCCGACACGCACCGTGCTGGGGGCTTGCGACGCAGTACACGTTGCCCCTGAGCCGACGGTCGAGCGTGCGTTGAAAGCTGTCGCATTTCCTGCGCAGGACTTCGGGCAAGGAAGGCTTGGCGCAATTCTCTTCGTAAAATGCAGGCGTGAAATCGAACTTGTTCGGGGGCGGGCCGGATCCGCGATAGGTCGCGACAATGCATGAGGCGTCGCTTTCGGAGAAGCAAACCCGGCACGGCTGGCCGGTTACACAGCGCGAGGGATTGGCCCTCGAACTGCTGGGCGCCGACGCGTAAGCGGTGCCGTTCCGGCTGTTGTGCAGAACGACGTGACTATCGCAATTCGCAGGACATGACGCGCCGTCCGAATAGATCGTGGGCTCAATCACTTGCGCGTGCGCCGCAACGCCAGCGAACCCGATCATCGCCGTTGCGAAACCGGCCAACAGTTTGCACCATGCTCGCCACATGGATATCCCCCCGACGTGTTCCATTGCGAGTGTCGGCTTCGGGCGAAGCGCAAGCGAGTTGGTACCATCCCTCATAACCATCGCTCGCCTGTTCTCGTACGCATTACCTCCTCGTCGTGCGACGGTGCCCGACGGTGCATGGTCGGGAGACATCTGATTCATGTGGCGTAAGGCGGCCTCCGTCGGCGGACTGACGCTCGTCTCCCGCCTGTTCGGCTTCGTGCGCGACGTGATGATGGCCGCGGTGCTGGGCGCCGGGCCGCTTGCCGACGCCTTCATGATCGCGTTCCGGCTGCCGAACCATTTCCGCGCGATCTTCGCGGAGGGCGCGTTCAACGCCGCCTTTGTGCCCCGATACACGCGGGCGCTGACGCAGGACGGGGAGGGCGCAGCGCGGGCCTTCGCCGAGGATGTGCTCTCGATCACGGTCGTCGTCCATCTTGGCCTGCTCGCGCTCGCCATCGCTTTCGCGCCGCAGGTTGTGTCGGCGCTGGCGCCGGGCTTCACCGCCGATCCCGGGCAACTCGCTCTCACCGCCGGCCTGACGCAGATCACCTTCCCCTATCTGCTGCTGATCTCGGCCGTGACGCTGATCGCGGGCGTTCTGAACGCGCACGACCGCTTCGCGGTCGCGGCCGCGGCGCCGATCCTGCTCAACCTGTGCATGATCGCGGCGCTGATCGCCTCCGGGCTATTCCCCACCGTCGCCCATGCGCTCGCGGTCGGCGTGTTGGTCTCGGGCGTGGCGCAGCTCGCGCTCGTCGTCGCGGGCATGGGCAGGACCGGACTGTCGCTCCGGCTTCGGCTGCCGCGCTTCACCGCCAATGTGCGGAACTTCCTGAAGGGGTTCGGGCCGGCGGTGCTCGGCTCCGCCGGCGTCCAGCTCGCGATGTTCGCCGACACGATCCTGGCGTCGTTTCTGCCGACGGGATCGGTCTCCTACCTCTATTACGCCGACCGGCTCTACCAGCTTCCGCTCGCGGTGGTCGGCATCGCCGTCGGCACGGTGCTGCTGCCGGAGCTCGCGCGACGGCTGGCGCGGCAGGATCTCGCTGGCGCGCGCGACCGTCTCAACCGCGCGCTCGAGGGCGCGTGGCTCATGACGCTGCCTTTCGTGGCGCTGTTCGTCGTGGCCGCCGAGCCGGTGGTGGCCGCCTTGTTCGGCCGCGGCGCGTTCGACGCCAAGGCGGTCGCCGGCGCTGCGGGCGCTCTCGAAGCCTATGCGATCGGCCTGCCGGCGATCGTGGCGCTGCGCTGCGTCACGCCGGCCTTCCATGCCTCCGGCGACACCGCGACGCCGGTGAAGGCGCTCGCGGTCGCGACGATCGCCAATCTGGTGTTGAAGTTCGCGCTGATCGGCCCCTACGCCCACGCAGGGCTGGCTTTCGCGACTTCGGTCGGCGCCTGGGTGAACCTGATCCTGCTCGTCATCCTGCTGCGCGGGCGCGGCGGCTTCGCCGCCGACAGCCGTTTCACGCTGAACGTGGTCGCGCTGACGCTCGCGACGGCGGCCGCCATCGCCGCGGCCTTTGCGGTCCTCACCCCGGCCGACGCCGTCAAGGGCCTAATCCCGGCCTTCCCTGACCTCGCGCCGGCGACGCTGATCGGCGTCGCGGTCTTCGCCGCCTTCGGCGCGATCGCCGTGCCCGGGTTTCTGCTGGCGCGGCGACGCCGGGCGTGAGGGTCAGGCCGGCGCCAGCGCGCGGGCGGATGCGATCATCCGGCGGATCTCCGGCAGGCACGACCCGCAGTTGGTGCCGGCTCTGGTGGCGGCCCCGACCGCCGCGGCGTCGCAGGCGCCGCCCTCGATCGCGCCCGTGATGACGCCCTTCGGCACGCCGTGGCAGGCGCAGACGAGCGGACCGGAGGCCGGACCGTCGACGGCCCGGCCCGCGAGCAGCAGGCTGCGCACCTGACCGTCGCTCAGCCGCTCGCCGAGCTTACCGCGCAGGAAGGTCCAGGCGCTTTCGTGCCGGCCGGGACCGACGAACAGGCAGGCCTCGAGCGCGCCGTCGCGGAACGCCGCGATCCGCAGCACGCCGCGTCCGGCGTCGATGTAATCGACGATCTCGTCGCCGGCGGCGATGTCCGGCAGCAGCGCCGCTAAGTCCGGCGGCGCGTCGTCGGCGAACAGCAGCCCCGCGCCGCCCGGCACGGTCGCCTTCGCCCACCACGCGCAGGACGACGCGCCGATGCGCCCCCGCGCCAGCGCGAAGCCCTGAAGGGCGAAGGCCACGGGTCCGATCGCGGCCGGCGTCGCCTTCGCGTCGGGCTGTCCCGAGAACGGATCGGTCGCGGCGTGCACCAGCGCGCCGACCCGCCCGTTCGAAGAGGTCTCGGCGGTCCAGTGGATCGGCGCGAACAGCGCGCCCCGGCGTTGGCCGGCCTCGACCCGGACGCGCAGCACGGCGGCGCCGTGCGCCGACGTCACCCGCGCGAAGCCGCCGTCGACCACGTTCGCCTTCGCCGCGTCGTCCGGGTGGATCTCGACGAAGGGCTCGGCGATGTGGCTCGACAGGCGCTGGCTTTTGCCGGTGCGCGTCATCGTGTGCCACTGGTCGCGGATGCGCCCCGTGTTCAGGCGCAGCGGGAAGGCGCGCTCGCGGGCGGGGAGGGCGATCGGCGCCACCGCGACGAAGCGGGCGCGACGGTTCGGCGTGAAATAGCCGCCCTTGGCGAAGAAGCGCGTCTCGCTGTGGACCGAGCCCTGCCGGGCGGGCCACTGGATCGGCTTCATCCGGTCGTAGTCGCGGGTGTCGAGCTCCGAGAGCGCGCCGATGTCGAAATCGCGTGTCCCGTTGTTCTCGAAGGCGGACAGCGCGGCGTGTTCGCGGAACACTTCGCCGGGCGTGCGCCAGTCGAACGCCTCGCCGAAACCGAGGCGCTTCGCCACCTGCGCGATCGCCCACCAGTCTGGCCGGGTCTGACCGGGCGGGGCCAGAAACGGGCGCTGGCGCGAGATGCGGCGCTCGGAATTGGTGACGGTGCCGTCCTTCTCGCCCCAGGCGGCGGCGGGCAGCCGGATGCGGGCGCCGGCGCCCAGCGTGTCGTTGGATGCGACGTTCTCGGACACCACGAACAAGTCGAGCGTGCGCAGCGCGTCCCGGACCTCGTCGGCGCGCGGCAACGAGGCGGCGGGATTGGTGCCCATCACCCACAGCGCCTTGATCTCGCCGCGCCCGATCGCGTCGAACATCTCGACCGCCTTCAGGCCGGGGGCGCGCGCCATGCGCGGCGCGTTCCAGAACCGGCGCACCTTCTCGATCGACTCGACGTCGAAATCCATATGCGCCGCGAGCTGGTTCGCGAGCCCGCCGACTTCGCGTCCTCCCATCGCGTTCGGCTGGCCGGTGAGCGAGAACGGGCCCATGCCCTCGCGCCCGATGCGGCCGGTGGCGAGGTGGCAGTTGATGATGGCGCCGACCTTGTCGGATCCCTGGGCCGACTGGTTCACGCCCTGGCTGTAGAGCGTCACCACGCGCCTGGTCCGTCTGAACAGGTCGAAGAACGCGTCGACGCCGGAAGGGTCGAGGCCGCAGATGTCTGCGGTCGTCGCGATGTTCGGCGCGATTGCGCGCGCCTGCGCGAGCGCCGCGTCGAACCCTTGCGTGTGCGCGGCGACATAATCGCCGTCGACATGGCCATTGTCGGCGAGGGTCGCAAGCAGGCCCGAGAACAGCGCGGCGTCGGTCCCGGCGCGGATCGGCAGATGGAGGTCAGCCTCCTCGGCTGTCGCGGTGCCACGGGGGTCGATCACCACCAGCTTCGAGCCGCGCGACGCCCGCGCGGCCAGCATGCGCTGGTAGAGCACCGGATGGCACCATGCGGCGTTGGAGCCGACGAACACCAGGAGATCGGCGGTCTCCAGATCGCGGTAGACGCCGGGGACGGTGTCTGTCCCGAAGGCGCGCTTGTGGCCTGCGACGGACGACGACATGCACAGGCGCGAGTTGGTGTCGACGTTGGCCGAACCCAGAAAGCCCTTGAACAGCTTGTTCGCGGCATAATAGTCCTCGGTGAGGAGCTGGCCCGACAGGTAGATCGCGATCGCGCCCGGCCCGTGATCGTCGAGCGTGCGCCGGAACCCGTCGGCGACCTGATCGAGCGCGGCCTCCCAGCTCGTCCGCGCGCCGTCGATCTCCGGATGCAGCAGCCGGTCCTCCAGCGACAACGTCTCGCCCAGCGCCGAGCCCTTGGAGCACAGCCGGCCGAAGTTCGACGGATGCTCCGGATCGCCCGCGATCGTCGCCCCGCCCAGCCGATCGGGCTGCGCGAGGACGCCGCAGCCCACCCCGCAATAGGGGCAGGTGGTCGCGGTCGGCGCGGTCGGCAGGTCGGCGGGATGCATGTTCATGGGCGCAAGCCCGAAGAACGCGAGAGCGGCCGACCGAGCATCCCGTCATGCCCGCGCCTTCGCGCGGGCATCCACGACTTAGGGAAGCGCTCGACGCCGAAGCCGTGGACACCCGGCTTCGCCGGACATGACGGCGAGTTTGCCGGACACGAACCGCCCCCGGCGCCCATCAGTAGACGTCCGCCTGATAGCGGCCCGCCTTCTTGAGGCCGGCGACGAAGGACTTGGCGTCGTCCGCGCTCTTGCCCCCATGGGTCGCCACGACGTCGACGAGCGCCTTCTCCACGTCCGCCGCCATGCGCTTGGCGTCGCCGCAGACGTAGAAATGCGCGCCCTTCTCCAGCCAGCTCCAGAGTTCCGCGCCGGCTTCGCGCATGCGGTCCTGCACGTAGACCTTCTGCGCGCCGTCGCGCGACCATGCGAGCGAGAGCTTCGTCAGCGCGCCCGCCGCCTGTAGCTCCTCAAGCTCCTCGCGATAGTAGTAGTCGCTCGCCTCGTGCTGGTGGCCGTAGAACAGCCAGGCGCCGCCCGTGGCGCGGGTCGCGTTGCGTTCGCGCAGGAACGAGCGGAACGGCGCGACGCCCGTGCCGGGCCCCACCATGATGATGGGCGTGTCGCCGGCCTTCGGCAACGCGAAGCCGTGCGCCTTCTGGACGTAGACCTTGAGCTTGTCGCCGGGCGCGACGCGGTCGGCGAGATAGGTCGAGGCGAGGCCGAGCCGCGTGCGGTCGCCGATGCGGTAGCGGACCGCGGCGACGGTGAGGCTCACCTTGCTAGGGTCGGCCGAGAGCGCCGAGGAGATCGAGTAGAGCCGCGGCTGCAGCGGATCGAGCGCGCCGAGGAACTCGGCGGCCGGAGGAGTCGTAGCCGGAAACTTCTCCAGCGCGGCCAGCACATCGAGCGTCGCGAGGTCGCCGTCGGGGTCCTCGCCCTCGGCGAGCTTGGCGAGCTTCTGCTTGTCGTCGGCGTTTTCGGCGTAGACGCCCAGCAGTTCGAACAGCGCGTCGGGCGCCGCGCCGAGCGAGACGCGCTCCGAAAGCCAGGTCGAAAGCGGCAGCGTGTGGCCGTCATGCGTGACGTCGGCGTCCGGCGCGACGCCCAGGCGCGCGGCGACGGCCTCGCACAGCTCCGGGGCGTTGGTCGCGAACAGGCCGAACGAGTCGCCGGGCTCGTAGGTCAGGCCGCAGGCGGAAAGGTCGATCTCCACATGGTTGGTCTCCTTGTCGGAGCCTTCGCCGCTGACCGCGCGCTTCGACAGGAACGCCGCCTCGACCGGCGTCTCGCGCGAGCGGCCGGGCTCGGCCGGGGCGGGAGCGGCGGGCGCCGTCGCTACGGGCTTCGCGGGCGCCGCGCCGCCGCCGTCGAGCTCCTCGAACAGCTTCTTCAGCATGCGGGTCGTTTCCTTGCCGCCCGGCACGCAGAGGTTGAGCTTCTTCTCCTCGCCCGCCGCGATCGCGGCGGAGTAGCTCTCGCAGAGATAGCCGCACTGGCCGCAGTCCTGCTGGGCCATCGCGGCGTACATGCGCCGCTTCACCGGCTTGCCGGCCGCCATCTCCATGCGCTCGTCGATCGGGATGGATGCGTCGTGCCACGGAGCGCCGTCATCCTCCTCGGCCGGCGCGGATTGGCTTTCGCCGGGGAGGGGATTGCCCAGCAGGGCGGTCGCGGCGTCGCGCGACAGCGCCTGCACGCCGCCGTCCATGGACAGCAGGCCGGCGAAGAAGCCGTTCAGCCAGGCGCGCTGCTCGGGGCTGAAGGGCGCGTTTTCCGGGACGAGCGGCGGAAGGATGGTCGCTTGCGCGGTCATGGGGTTCACGCTGTCTCGAGTTCGAAGAGGGATTTGAGCGCATCGATCTCGTGTCGGCGCGTGAAGGCGGCGAAGGTCTCCGCGCCGTCGCGCTTGGCGAGGTAGCCGCGCAGCATCTTCTCGACGACGGCAGGGCAGTCCTCGCCCTTGACGTCGCGCAGAAGCTCCCGGCCGATCGTCGCGTCCGAACCGAAGCCGCCGCCGACATGGAGGTGGAAGCCCTCGACCGTGTCCTCGTCGTTGATCGGCACCTTGGCGCCGATCAGGCCGATGTCGCCGATGTAGTGCTGGGCGCAGGAGTTGTGGCAGCCTGTGACGTGTATGTTCACAGGCGTGTCGACCGCGAGACCGATCCCGTCGACGTGGTTCGCGATCAGATCGGCGAAGCCCTTGGTGTCGGAGGCCGCGAACTTGCAGCCGCGGTTGCCGGTGCAGGCCACGAGGCCGGCGCGCACGTTCGAGGCGGAGGTAGCGAGCCCGATGTCGGCGACAGTCTGCTCGAAGGCCGCCACGTCGGCGTCCTTCACGCCGGAGATCAGCAGGTTCTGCCAGACGGTGAGGCGCACGTCGCCGTCGCCGTAGCGCTCGGAGAGATCGGCGAGCGAGCGCATCTGGCCGCAGGTCAGCTTGCCCAGGGGCAGCACGACACCGACCCAGTTGAGGCCGGGCTGCTTCTGCGGATGGACGCCGATGTGGGCGAGTCGGTCGCTCTCCGGCCGTGGCGCGACCGCGTCCGGCGGAACGCGCGTAAGGGTCCAGCCGAGCGTCTTCTCCACCTCGGCCAGGAATTTGTCGAAACCCCAGGCGTCGAGCACGTATTTCAGGCGCGCCTTGTTGCGGTCGCTGCGGTCGCCGGAGGCGATGAACACGCGCACGATCGCATCCGCCACCTTGATCGCCTTGTCGAGCGGCACGATCACCCCGGTGTCGCGGGCGAAGTCCTTGTGGCCGGTGATGCCGCCGAGCGCGAGCCGCCAACAGACGCCGGGCGCGACCCCGAAGCCGTCCTTCACCTCGACAGCCTGGAAGCCGATGTCGTTGGTGTCCTCGAGCGCGGCGATGCGGCCGGCGCCGTCGAAAGCCACGTTGAATTTGCGGGGCAGGCCGTAGAGCGAACGGTCGTTCAGGATGTGGTGGTGCCATTCTTTCGCGTAGGGCCGCGTGTCGAGCAGCTCCTGCGGATCGACGCCCGCGGTCGGCGTGCCGGTGACGTTGCGGATGTTGTCGGCGCCGGATCCCTTCGCCGTCAGCCCGGCGTCGACCAGGCCCTCGATGAAGGGAATGCCGTTCGCCGCGCTGATCTCCCGCGCCTGCAGGTTGGCGCGGGTCGTCACATGGGTGAAGCCGCCGGCGTATTGCTCGGAGAGATCGGCGACCGCCCGGAACTGCCACGCCTTCAGGACTCCGTTATGGATCCGGAGGCGGCACATATACGCGTCCTGCGTCGGCCCGACGTAGAACAGGCCGTGGAAGCGGATGCGGAAATCGTCGAGCTGCTTGGCGAACTGGCCCTTCTCCGCCATGTCCTTGAAGCGAGCGTAGGCGTCGAAGGGGTGCTCCTCGCGCTTCGCCTTCTCCTGCGGCACGAGCTTCTTGCCGGCCTTCTCCTGCGCCGCCATGGCTTTCAGATGGATGGCGTCCGGCCCGGTCGGCTCGGCCTCGGCTGCTGGCGCGGCGCCGCCGAACGGCGCGCTCCCGCCGAATCCGGGCGCGCCGCGCGAACCGCGGACGGCCTGCACGCCGGAGACGAAGCCTTCGAGATAGCGCTTCTGATCGGGGGAAAAATCGCCGCTCATCATCCGTCTCCGTCAGGCCGCCATCGCGAAGCCGCGCCCGAAGGCGAGGTCGTCGCGCAAGGGGCCGAGCGCCGCGCCGCTCGCGATCAGGTCGAGGTACCAGAGGGCGTCCGAGGCCTCGCCCACGAGGATCGCGCCTTTCAGGCGGTCGTCGCGGACGATCAGCTTGCGGTAGCAGCCGTGGCCGGGATCGGAGAGCGTGAGGGTCTCGTCGCCGTCCTCCGCCTCGATCGCGCCGGCCGAGAACACCGAGACGCCGGAGACCTTCAGGTTGGTGGAGAGCAGGCTGCCGTCGTAGGCCGCCTCGTCGCCGGCGAGCCTGCGCGCCAGCGTCTTCGCCTGCTCGTAGGCGGGCGCGACGAGGCCGTAGACGACGCCGCGATGCTCGGCGCATTCGCCGAGCGCGTAGATGCGTTCGTCGGAGGTGCGCATGGCGTCGTCAACCAGCAGGCCGCGGTTCGCCGCGAGACCGGCGGCGCGCCCCAGCGTAACGTTCGGCCGGACGCCGCAGGCCATGACGATCATGTCGGCGGGAAGGATTTCGCCCGATCCCAGCTCCAGCCCCTCGACCTTCTCGACGCCCACGACGCCCTTGCTCTCAGCGCCGAGCGCGAAGGCGACGCCCTTGGCCTCCAGCGCGCGGCGCAGCGTGGCGGCGCCCTTGGCGTCGAGCTGGCGCTCCATCAGCTTGTCCATCAGGTGGACGACGGTGACGGCGCAGCCGATCTGGACGAGGCCGTAGGCGGCCTCAAGCCCGAGCAGCCCGCCGCCGATCACCACCGCCCGTTTCCCGTGTCCGCCGAGCGCCTTGAGTCGCATGGCGTCGCAGCGGTCGCGGAACACCAGCACCTGCGAGAGGTGCGCGCCGGGCAGCGGCAGGCGGACCGCCTCGGACCCGGTGGCGAGCACGAGCCGGTCGTAGGCGAACACTCGGCCGTCCTTCAGCGTCGCCTTGCGCGCGGCTGCGTCGATCGACTGGACCGGCGCGCCGGTCAGCAGGCGATAGCCGTTCGCGGCGTACCAGGCGCGGTCCCGGAACGCGAGGTCCTCGTCGCTCGCCTCGCCGGCGAGCAGCGAGGAGAGCAGGACCCGGTTGTAGGCCGGCTCCGGCTCCGCGCCGATCACCGTGACGGCGTAACGGCCGGGGCAGGCGGCCTTCAGTTCCTCGAGGAGCCGAAGCCCGGCCATGCCGTTGCCGACGACGACGAGACGCTCGCGTTCCATGGCGACGCTCCTCAGGCCGCTTCGACGAAGCGGTGGCGCTCGTAGAGGAACTTCAGCACCGCGGCGCGGGCCGCGATGTAGGTCCGGTCGGAGACCAGTTCGAGCCGCTTGCGCGGGCGCTCGAGCGGCACCGAGAGCACTTCGCCGATGTGGGCCGAGGGGCCGTTGGTCATCATCACGATGCGGTCCGAGAGCAGCACGGCCTCGTCCACGTCGTGGGTGATCATCAGGACCGTGTTCTTCAGCTCCGCCTGGATCTGCATGACCTGGTCCTGCAGATGGGTGCGGGTGAGCGCGTCGAGCGCGCCGAAGGGCTCGTCGAGCAGCAGCACCTTCGGCTGCATGGCGAGCGCGCGGGCGATGCCGATGCGCTGCTTCATGCCGCCGGAGATCTCCGACGGGCGCCGGTCCTTGGCGTGGGCCATGTTCACCAGCTCGATCTGGCGCATGGTCCACTCGTGGCGCTCGGCCTTGGTCTTCGTCCGGGCGAACACCTTGTCGACCGCGAGCGCGACGTTCTCATACGCCGTGAGCCAGGGCAGCAGGCTGTGGTTCTGGAACACCACGGCTCGGTCCGGGCCGGGCTCGTCCACGACCTTGCCTTCGAGGAACACCACGCCCTTCGTCACGCCTGTGAGGCCGGCGACGATGTTGAGCAGGGTGGACTTGCCGCAGCCGGAATGGCCGATGATCGAGATGTACTCGCCCTGCTGGACGTCGAGCGAGACGTCCTTGAGGACCTCGTTGGTGACGCCGCCGCGCGAGAACGCCTTGTCGACGTGCTGGATGGAGAGAAAGGCTTGCTTGGACATCGCCGGGATCCTCACGCGTTCGCGGTGCCGCGCGTGACCGCGCCGGCGATGAAGGCGACGATCCGGTCGAGGATGAACCCGACCACCCCGACGTAGACGAGCGCCAGAATGATGTCGCTGATGTTGGACGAGTTCCACGCGTCCCAGATGAAGAAGCCGATGCCGACGCCGCCGATCAGCATCTCGGCCGCCACGATCGCCAGCCAGCTCAGGCCGACGCCGATCCGAAGGCCCGTGAAGATGTAGGGAGCCGCGGCCGGGATCATGATCTTGGTGAAATACTCGAACCCGTTCAGGCGGATGACCTTGGCGACGTTCGAGTAGTCGGTCGGGATGTTGCGGATGCCGACGGCGGTGTTGATGATGATCGGCCAGACCGAGGTGATGAAGATCACGAAGATCGCCGAGGGCTGGCCGTCGCGGAACGCGGCGAGCGAGAGCGGCAGCCAGGCGAGCGGCGGCACGGTGCGCAGCACCTGGAAGATCGGATCGAGGCCGCGCATGGCCCAGGTCGACTGGCCGACGAGCACGCCCAGCGCGACGCCCACGACCACGGCGATGGCGTAGCCGAACGCGACCCGCTGGAGGCTCGCCAGCAGATGCCAGAACAAGCCCTTGTCGAGCCCGCCCCGGTCATAGAACGGGTCGATGATCAGCTCCCAGGTGTCGGTGACGACCTGACTTGGGGGCGGAAGCGAAGAGCCCGGCCGCGAACACACGAGCTCCCAGAACAGCAGCAGCAGCGCGAGCACCACGAGCGGGGGCACGAGCGTGGTCGTCGCCCAGTTCAGCGCGCTCCTGGCGCGCTTCTGCAGTGGCGAGGGCGCCTTCGGCGCGCGGAACGCCACGACTTCGGCGGCGGGCGCCGCCTTCGAGGCGCGGGCGTCGTCGAGTTTCAGGACGGGGGCCGACATGGCGACTCCTCAAGGTTGACGGTGCGGAAGCGGCGAGGGGGCGCGGCGGCCGCGCCCCCGGTGGGATGTCGCGGCGTCAGGCGACGCGCTTGATGTCGAGGCTTTCGAGGTAGGCCGTCGGTTGGGCCGGATCGAAGGTCTTGCCGTCGAAGAAGGTCTCGACGCCGCGCGACGTGGACTCCGGGATGGTCGCGCCGCCGACCGCTTTCGCGGCCTCCTTCCAGAGGTCCTCGCGGTTCACCTTGGCGACCATCGCCTTGACGTCCGTGTCGGGCGCGAACTTGCCCCAGCGGATGTCCTCGGTGAGGAACCAAAGGTCGTGGCTCTGGTAGGGGTAGGAGACCGGGCCGCCGCCCCAGAACTTCATCAGGCCGGGGCTGTTCTCCACCACGCGCCCGTCGCCGTAATCGTAGACGCCCTTCAGACGACCAACGATGTCCTTGACCGGCACGTTGAACCACGCGCGGGTGCCGACGATCGCGGCGACCTCATCCTTGTTCGCCATGTCGTCGCAGAACTTCTGCGCCTCCATGACCGCCATCAGCAGCGCCTTGGTCGCGTTGGGATATTTGTCGACATAGGCCGCGCGCATGCCGAACGACTTCTCGGGATGATCCTTCCAGATCTCGGACGTGTTGCAGGCGGAGAAGCCGATGCCCTGGCCGACAAGCTGGGCGCCCCAGGGCTCGCCGACGCAGAAGGCGTCCATGGTGCCGACCTTCATGTTCGCCACCATCTGCGGCGGCGGCACGACGATGGTCTCGACATCCTTGTCGGGGTCGATGCCGGCGGCGGCCAGCCAGTAGCGGATCCACAGATCGTGGGTGCCGCCGGGGAAGGTCATGGCGACCTTGGCCTGCTGGCCCGCCGCCTTCTTCTTCAGGAACTCGTCCTTCAGCGGCTTGGCGTCGACGGTCGGCTTCAGGCCCTTGTAGGCCGCGCCGACGGAGATCGCCTGGGCGTCGTAGTTCAGCCGCGCCAGGATATACATCGGCAGCGGGATGTTCTGCTGGGTCACCTTGCCGGCCGAGATCAGGTACGGCATCGGCGTCAGGATGTGGGCGCCGTCGATGCCGTTGCCCTCGGAGCCGAGCACGAGGTTGTCGCGGGTCGTGCCCCAGGACGCCTGCTTGACGACCTGCACGTCCGGCATGCCGTGCTTGGCGAAGAAGCCCTTCTCCTTCGCCACGATCAGCGGCGCGGAATCGGTTAGCGCGATGTAGCCCAGCGTCGCCTTGGTCGTCTCCGGCCCGGCGCCCTGCGCGAAGACCCCCGACGGCGCGAGAACGCGCGCTGCGGCCATCGTCGTGGCGGCGCCGGCTCCGGCGCGAAGAACGTCGCGCCGGCCCAAGCTCGCGGTCAGAAAAGTGCTGGCGTCCTTGCTCATCAGCTATCGGCTCCATTCGCGCCCGCGGGCGCCGCGTCGTCTGGAGACCGTCCGGAAATGGACGGCCGAAAAAGAAAAAGCCGCTGTCTGGGCACGCGGTCAGGCGTGTCAGATCAGCGGCGTCGCTGGTTGCCCATCGTTGGGCGGCAGGGTCCGGACGTCAGCGCCGACGTGAACCTTGGCTAATGACAATCAAGACCCGTGCCAATCTCCGGCCGGGATGCGCATACGCTCGAATTGGAACGATTTCAGGAGAGGCTAGGGGGTTTTACGGATCAGGCGCGGAAGCGCTCAGGCGCCTGTGGAAAGCGCAGGCCGCGCCTCGGCTGTGTGCAGTGCACACAATCACGCCGCTCGTCGATCAGCTCGTGAAGAGCCCGAGCGGGTCGTCCGACAGGGCCGGCGGCTTGGCGCCGAGAGCCTTGTCGTAGATGTCGGTCCGATACAGCGCGGCCGCCGCGTCCGAGGCGGCCGCGCTGTCCGGCGCCTGCCCCCAGCGCGCCATCTGGGCGTGGAGCCAGCGCGCGTGACGGGGATCGGGACGCGTGGCGTCGCTACGGCCGAACAGCAGGTAGTCGTCCGAAATCCGCACCTCGTCGCGCCAGCCCGTAAGCAGGCGGCCGTGGAGGCTTCGCTCGATCTGCGCCGCGGGCAGGTCGAGCCGGTTCTCGGCGCCGAGAACGCGCGCCGTCTCGGCCCGGTTCGCCGGGTCGTCGATCCAGGCCGCGGCTCGCACGCAGGCCCGCACGAGCGCTTCGATCCGCTCAGGCTCCTCGTCGAGCAGGCCGGACCGGACGGCCAGCACCTTCTCCGGACAGCGCCGGACGAGCTCGACCCCGAGATGCAGGATGCGGCCGAGCCCGAGGTCGACCGCGACCGAGTTCCACGGCGCGCCGACGCAGAAGCCGTCGACATGGCCGTTCTGGAGCGCGTCGACCATGTAGGGCGGAGGCACTACGGCGAGCCGGACGTCCTGGTCGGGCGCGAGCCCCGCGGCGTCGAGCCAGAGCCGGAGCTGGTAGTTGTGCGTCGAAAACGGGAACGTCATGCCGAGCGTCGGCGGCTCGTCGCCCCGGCTGCGGCGCGCGCGCACGAGCGAGGCGAAGGCGGCGCCGGTCGCGAGCGGGTCCGACAGCGCCGCGCCGGGCGCGAGATGGCCGAGCAGTTCGTCGTGTAGGAAGGGCGACAACGTGACGGCGTTGCCGTTCAGACCGAGCGCGAGCGGCGTGGACAGAGGCGCCTTCATGCCGGCGAGGCCGAGCGAGGTCGCGATGGCGATCGGCGCCAGCAGGTGGGCGGCGTCGAAATGGCCGAGCACGAGGCGGTCACGGATGTTCGACCACGAAACCTCGCGCGACAGCTCGATTCGGAAGCCTTCCTCCGCCGCGAAGCCGACGTCGGCGGCGACGATCGGGATCGCCGCGTCCACGAGCGGAATGAAGCCGATCCTGAGGCGGTCGAGACTCATGAGAGCAGCTCCGCGGCGGTGATGACGGACTGTGCGATCTCGGAGATCTTCTTCTTTTCGTTCATGGCGACCTTCCGGAGCAGGCTGTACGCCTCCTCCTCGCCGATCTTGCGGG
>NZ_JBHUER010000001.1:348681-429972 GCF_042681025.1 Methylopila henanensis | reverse complement strand
TTCTTGGCCTGCTCGAGCTCGGTGCGCAGCCGCGTGAAGGCGTTGAAGCGGCTGATGGTCATGTCGAGGATCGGCTTGACGCGCTCCTTGCGCAGCCCGTCGACGACATAGGCCGAAACGCCGGCGTCTACGGAGGCCTCGATCGAGGCCGAATCGGTCTGGTCGACGAACATTCCGACCGGCCGACGGACCGCGCGGCTCATCTGGAACATCTGCTCCAGCACGTCGCGGCTCGGATTTTCGAGATCGATCAGGATGACGTCGGGATCGATGGCGTAGATGCGCTCCAGCAGGTTGGCGTGATCGCCGATGCGCATGATGTTGACGTGGCCGGCCTCACGAAGACCGTCCTCCAGGATCGCGGCCCGGACCGGGCTGGCGTCGATCAGAACGATCTTGAGCGGGCGATCGGACAGGGGGCGACTCGTTGTCGGCGGGGAGGAGGCGCGCCGGAGCGCGCCGTTCGGGAGCATCGCTTCGTCAATCTGCCGCTTCAACCCTGGGGGCGTCAGCCGACGAGGCGTCGCACAGGCGCCTCGGCCCGGACCATCTTCGCCTGCTCGTGCTTGGCGGTGGCGACGATGAAGCCCCAGCACATGCCGAGCAGAGCCCATTGGTGGCGCCAGTGGTCCACGTCGATGACCCACGCCTCCATCATCAGCACTGTCCAGGTGGAGAAGGCGCAGATGAAGATCGGCCGCCAGGGCGAGGGCGCCAGCACGTAGCGGACCCCGTAGACAAAGGTGAGGATCACCAGCGTCGGCAGCGCCAGTCCGCCGAGCCAGCCGTAAGACATGAACGCGTTGAGATAGGTGTTGTGAACGTCGGCGCCGAAGATCTTGGCGAACTGATAGATGCCGATGCCGAACGGCTTGTCGAAGGCGAGCTGCGCGCCGGCGATGTGGCGCGCGAAGCGGCCGTAGCGGCCGACGTCGTAGTTCTGCTCGAGGCTGGCGCGTTCGGCGAACAGGCTCGACACCGACGGCATGCTGAGCAGCACGGCGATCAGCAGCGCCGCGCCGAGAGCGGCCGCCCCGCAGATCAGCAGGATGCGGGCGCGCCGCGCGGGCGTCGGCGAGGCCAGGATGGTCAGGCCCGTCATCAGGGCCGCGGAGGCGATTAGGTGCCCCCAGGAGCCGCGTGAGAAGCTGAGGAAGATGCCGCTCATGATCAGGCCGAGCGGCACGAGCGTGATGGCGGCGCGCTTGAGGTGGTCGGTGGCGTAGAGCCGCTGGATCAGGATCAGCGCCGGGAAGATCAGGTACGGCGCGAAGACGTTCGGATCCTTGAAGGTCGCCTTGGCGCGCCCGAAGATCAGCAGTTTGTCGGAGCCCGGCGCGAGGTGGAAGTAGCCGACGATCGCGAGCGCGCCGCCGCAGGCGCCGGCGATCACCCAGGCGTTGGCGATCAGGCGCGCCCGGACCTCGGTGCGCTCGGCGAGGAACAACGAATAAAACACGCCCGTCGCGGCCAGGAAGACGCCGACGACGGTCCACTTCATCGTGTTGGCGCGGTCGAGCACCAGCGTCAGCGTGAGCACCGCGCCGAGCTGGTATAGGATCACCAGCAGCAGGAACGGCAGCAGCATGCGCGGCAGCCGCAGCCCGGTAGCGACGAACAGCCCGATCGCGACGATGAACAGCAGGTCGTAGGGCGCGGGCTCGTACATGACGAAGAAGCCCGACACGACCGCGAGCGCGACCAGACCCTCGCGCAGCGTTTCGGCGCGAACGACGAAGCGGCGGCGGGGGGCGGCCTCGCCGTATCCGCCGGCCGCGCTCAATAGGCGTTCTCGCTCTTCGTCAGCGCGAACGGCGTCTTCAGGAGGATCAGGATGTCGAACAGGATCGACCAGTTCTCGATGTAGTAGAGGTCGTGGTCGACGCGCCGCTTCAGCTTGTCGTTGGTGTCGACCTCGCCCCGCCAGCCGTTGATCTGCGCCCAGCCGGTGACGCCGGGCTTGACCTTGTGGCGCGCGAAGTAGCCGTCGACGACGTCGTTCCACAGCGTCTGCGACGTGTGCGCGTTGACGGCGTGCGGCCTTGGGCCGACGAGCGACAGCTCGCCCTTCAGCACGTTGAAGAGCTGCGGCAGCTCGTCGATCGACGACTTGCGGATGATCCGGCCGACGCGCGTCACCCGCGGGTCGCCCTTGGTCACGACGACCTTCGCGTCAGGGTCCGCCATGTCGTGACGCATGGAGCGGAACTTGAAGACGTCGATGACCTCGTTGTTGAAGCCGTAGCGCTTCTGCCGGAAGAACACGGGGCCAGGCGTGTCGAGCTTGATGGCGATCGCGGTCGCGATCATCAGCGGCGACAGGGCCACGAGCGCGACCGTCCCGACGATGAGGTCGAAAGCGCGCTTGACCACGAAGTCCCAGTTCGCAATCGGCTTCTCGGCGAGCTCCACCATCGGGATCGAGCCGACATAGGAATAGGCGCGTGGACGGAAGCGGAGCTTGTCGGTGTGCGCCGAGAGGCGGATGTCGACCGGCAGAACCCACAGCGTCTTCAGGATTTCGCGCACGCGGCCGGCGGCCGAGACCGGGATCGTCACGATCAGCAGGTCGATGCGCGCGAGCCGGCCGAACTCCACGAGCTCCGCGATGGTGCCAAGCTTTGGGTAGCCGGCCACGACCGCCGGCGAGCGGTCGTTGGAGCGATCGTCGAACACCCCGCAGATGTGGACGTCGTTTCCGGGCGTCGACTCAAGCGCGCGGATCAGGTCCGCGGCCGGCTCGCCGCCGCCGACGATCACCGCCTTGCGGCCGATGCGGCCGTCGGCCGTCCAGCGCCGCACCAGCACCGCGAGCACGGCGCGCGACGCGACGAAGCCGCCGGCGCCGAGCACGAACCAGAGTCCGATCCAGCGCCGGTCGACGGCGCCGCCGAAGTCGAGGAAGCTGCCGGCGACCGCGAAGCCCGCGAACACCAGGGTCCACGAGCCCAGCATGCGGCCAAACTGGCTGCCGAAGGCGCGGAAGGCGACCACGTGATAGGCGTCCGCCGCCTGCGCGAAGATCAGCGCGAGCGCCACGGCGGATCCGACCGCGACCATGTAGGTCCAGCCGAACGACTGCTCGCCGTGGAAGGTGATGAGATGGGCGATCAGCGCCGCGGCCACGATGGTCGCGACATCCACAAGACGCACCCCGCCGACGAGCACCACCTGCGAGATCGACGCCTGGCGGAAACGTTCGGCGATCTCGCGGGCCTGATCGTTAAGCCGGGCCTGCCGCGGCGTGTCCCGCTGCTGCGGTTCGCCTGTGTCCGTCATGGGCATGATCGAACCAGTCACGTGTCGTCCCTCGGTCGAGCGGTAGAGACTATGCCGGCGAGGTGACAATAAGTGTTTACGACGGCTTCGCTAAGCCTTCCGCGCCGCCGCCTCGATCGCTTTGCGGTAAACAGTTTCAACGCCCGCTGCCATGGCCTGGCGCGAGAACTCGCCCGAGATGTGGCGCTTCAGCGCGGCCGCGCGCGATCGGGCCGCAGCTTCATCAGCGAGGCGGTCGCCGATGGCGGCGGCGAGCGCCTCGGGAGCGCCGGCCGGAATCAGGGCGTCGGCGTGGGGGCCGAAGATCTCCGGTATGCCGCCGACATCGGTCGCGATGATCGGCAGGCCGGCCGCGATCGCCTCCAGCACCACGTAAGGCAGGGATTCGGCGCGCGACGGCACCACGATCAACCGCCCGAGCGTGAAGGCTTCGCGCGCCGGCGTCGAGGGCCGGAACCGGACGGCGTCGCCAAGCCCGCGCTCGGCGACGATCGCGCGGTAGCGCGTCTCGTCCGGACCGTCGCCGACGATCGTCGCGGTGACGCGCCGATCCCCGGCGTTCAGCGTCGTCAGGGCGTCGAGCAGCACGTCGACGCCCTTCAGGTCGCGCAGCATGCCGAGATAAAGGATGTCGGTCGCGTCTGGGGCGGGATCGACGGGTTCGAACTCGTGCGGGGCGAGGCCGTTGCGGATGACCGCGGCCGGGCAGCGCGGCGCGCCGATCTTGTCGACATAGGCGAGCCGCTCGAACTCGCTGACATGCACCAGCGCGTCGGTCGCGCGCTCCAGCGCGCGCTCCAGCCCGAAATAGAACCGGCCCTCGAGCGAGACGGGATCGTAATGCAGGCTGCCGCCGTGGGGCGCGTAAATCTTGGCGATCGGGCGCGACCGCCCGCTCCATGCGCCGACGAGACGCCCGAAGGCGCCGCCCTTCGCGCCGTGGGTGTGGATGACGTCCGGCGCGATCGGTCCGAGCAGGGCGTGCACGGCGCGCAGAGCGCGGATATCCGACAGAGCGATCTGGCGCGCGATCGGCAGGGTCATCGCCCCGAGCGCGAGATGGGGCTTCACCGCCTCGATGCGCGCGCTCTCGAACGGCGTCAGTGTGAGCGAGTCGCAGACGAAGCCGACCTCGTGGCCCGCCTCCGCCTGGGCGGCGGCAAGGTCGAAGATGTGGCGACCGATCCCGCCGAAAGGGGAACGCACGATGTGCACGATGCGAAGCGGCGCGGATGTCATCGGCGTGACCTTGCCCTTTGGACGAGGCGTCGCGGCCTCCGCGTAGAGGCCGGGCTGCGTGAGCAGGGAGCGGTGCGCGCTCGGCATGGGAGCCGCCTCGTGTTCAGGACGCGTCCGGCGAGGTTTCGACGGTGCGGGCGCGAAGCCGGCGCAGCCGCGTCGCCAGAGCGTAGGCGCGCGGGGAGCTCTTCACCCACGCCTTCAGGGCGCGCTTGCCGCCGATTGCCGCCGCCGCGAGCCGACCAGCCGCGCTGACGCCGAACACGCTGTCGAACAGCGGGTCCACGTCGGGACAGTGCAGTGCCTTGTAGGGCGCGGCCCCCACGCCGAGGTCGAACTCCTGCAGGCCGCGGCCGATGGCGTCCTCGACCATGAAGTTCAGCAGCAGTTCGCCGGGGCTGTAGCGGGCGAGGTCGCAGCTCGTGATCGAGTTGAACATTCCGCACATGCGCCGGCTGTCGGCGATCACGCCGAAAGTCGCCGCGATCTCGCCGCCGACATCGAAGCCGTAGAGGTCGATCGCCTGGCGCGAACCATCGAGCCCGGCCGCGGCGCGGATGAAAGCTTCGACTCCGGGCTCGGCAAACACGTTGTCGATGCCGCGCGCCGCGAGACGCTGGGCCTTTTGCCGGAAATAGGCGTCGAGCACGCGGGCGCGGTCATGCTCGCTGTCGGCGCGGAAGATGCGCACCGGGCCATGCTCTTCGAAGCGGCGCAGCTTGCGTCGCTGGGCCGAGCGCGTCTTGGCCGAGGTGTGGCGCTGGAGGTGCTCCTCGATCGAGGGCGCCAGCCGGCCGCTGTAGGCGAAATCGGGGGAGGGTTGATCGGGCAGGGCGGTCAACGGGTTCGGCTGCCCGCGCCAGCTTCGCGGTTGGTTCGCCAGCGCGAAGACGTCCACTCCGCCCTTCTCGGCGGCGAGCCGCATCAGCCGGCGCGTTTCGGCCGGCGTGAACAGGCCGAGCCGTCCGGCGCGGAACACCGGCATGTTGTAGTTGACGTGGGTGCCGCCGAGAAACGAAGCGACCTGAAGGCCGAACCGGCGCTTCACGCCGAGCGGCAGCAGGGCCGTCGGCCGGGCGTCCGCATCCCGCGCCACAACGATGAGCGGCGCTACGCCTTCGAGCTTGCCGGCGTTCGCCGACCATGCGCCGAGAAAGTCCGGCGTCTGGTACGGCGTCGCAACGCCGCCCCCGAGCAGGGCGCGCCACTCGTCTTCGACAGCCTCGATCGAGCGGTGAACCTCGACCGTGGCGAAGGCGGGCGTCGCTGCGGGCGTTTCCGTCCCGGCGGCGAAGGCCGTCTTGTTGCTGAAGGATCGCGTGGTCATTCCCAGCCCCGTCGACGATGGCCTGCCGGCCCGCAGACTTGCACGACCGTTCTTAACGGCTCACCCGCAGGTTCGAGAGCGAGTCGCCGATGGTCTTGAAGTCCCTGATGAGCTGAGCCTGGCTGGTCGAGTCGAAATAGTAGGACGTGCTTGTCGCACAGCCCTGCAGTAGGGCTTTGGTCGTAGCGTCTGGATTGTCGAATGCGACCGTATAGATAACGATTCCCTGCTCTTTCATTTTTCCGCAAACGCTGGTCAACCGCGCGTTGAGTTCGGTTACGGCGGCGTTGGAGGTGGTCTTGCCGCCGATGTTGCCCTGCGAGAGCCAGCCGTAGGCCGTGTAGGTCGAGCTGTTCATGACGTTCTCACCATCGGTCATGAGCACGACCGCCTTGCTCATCCGCTTCGTGCCGTAGTCGAGGGGCAGACTGTTGAGCAGCATGTCGCCGTCCCAGTATCCCCGCCACCGCGGCGACAGCATCCGCCAGCCCCAGACCGCGCCGAGATTGATGTGCGTATTGCCGTCCGCGGTCAGCGAGTTGATAGCGCTGCTCACCTTGCTCTTGACGTTTGTCATCGGCGTTACGGCCTGAGGGCAAAAGCGGTTCCCGCCGCCGTAGGCTTGATAAAAGTACTGATCTAGCCAACCACCGCCCCCGGTATAGGGATAGTTATAGGCTTTGAAGAGCTTCTTCTTGTCCGTCAGGATCGGCGGGTCGTCGGTCGTATCGAGGCCGTCGCCGCGCGCCATCACGCAGCCCTTCCAGGATGCGGGGTAGCCGGCGGCGGCGTCGGTCCACGCGAGCCGGGTCGAGCCGATGTTGACGGTGTGCGAGAACGGGACGAGGCCGACGTAGAGGTTCTTCGCCACCGTATCGCTGCCGAAGACCTGATCGAGCAGACCGTTGGCGGCAGACTTCAGACTCGGCATGCTGCCGCTGTTGTCCATTGAGCCGGTGTTGTCGAGAACCATCACCAGCTCGAGGCCGGCGGCGGCGCGCGTCACCTCCGACGTCGCCCTCACGGTCACGACGTCGGTTCCGCCGGGCAGCAGCTTCATGAACGCCGTCGGCATCGTGGCCGTGGCGGTGAGGGAGATGACGGTCTTGTCGGCGTTTGGAACCGCGGTGACGTCCGTCACCGTCGCTCCCGCGAAGTTGGTCGCGAAGTTGGCCGCGACGAATTTCTTCGCGTCGGCGTTAAAGTCGGCCGTGCTCATGCGCGCGGCGACCGCAAGCCCGGCCGAATCGAGAGCGTCGACCAGGCGGGCCCGCACGACGACGGAGCGGCCGGTGTCGATGCCGATGCCGATGCAACCGATCAGCACCAGCACCAGAAGGCCGATGATCGGCGCGACGGAGCCGCGGTCGGAGCGCTTGAATCGGCGGATCAGACCGCCGCAGGCGATGCGGGGAGCGCGCATGATGTCAACATGGCTTGGAGGTGAGGGCGCCGAGCCGGGGCCGATAGAGCGCCTTGGAGTAGATGTCGAAACCGCCGTTGAAGAAAATTGCGAACATAGGCGTAAATTTGTAGTATATTTCTGAGTAGATTAGGTTGTCCTTGTTGTCCGCCAGTAGCGTCTTGTCCATCGTCGCCGTGCCGCCCGCTGTTCCGATCTTGCTGGTCCAAGCGCTTCCGGTGGACGAGAAACACTGCCAGACCACCTTTGGGTTGCTGGCGCTGTCGAGCTGGACAGAGCTTAGGATCGTGACGCCCGTGCCGCCGGAGACATAGCCGGGCAGGTTCTGCACGCTGATCCTGAAAATCTGGTCGAGCTGCTTGCTCGACAGCGAGTCGTACTGCGCGGTCACGTCTGAGACGGCGAAGCCGGCCTTCATGACCTTGTTGACCGTCAGCGCATAGCGCGCGACGTCGAGGCCCCCTAGCGTCAGGATCGTCAGCATCGGAGCGGCGAGCGCGAACTCGACGGCGGCGAGGCCTGACTGTGACCCGCGAAGCTGTCGGAGACGATCGAGCATACGGCGGGCAAGCATCAGTAGGGCTCGTTCTTGATGGCGGAGCTGGCCTTCAGCTCGTAGGTCCCGTTCTTGCCCATGATCTGCGCGATCAGCGGCGTGTGCAGCGGCCACGGATAAGTCGCGGTGAACACGACGATTTCGCTGGAGCTTCCTGAGCCGGTGCGGCCCTGGTCGGTGTCGTAGACGCCGTTGCCATTGACGTCGGTGAAGGGCTCGAGCGCGTCGCGCACGCCGTTCTTGTTGAGGTCCGTGAACGGCTCCGGCTGCCCGACGTTCGAGAAATCCTCGTAGGCCTTGCTGGTGACGACGATCTTGCCGGGGTCGAGCAGAGCGCCCGCGGCCTTGCGGATCGCGGCGTTGATGTCCGCCTGCTGCGTCGAGCCCGACGACACGTAGCCCGTCTTGCCCGTGCGGGTGGCGACGAAGACGGCGTCCTCGAGCGCCTGCTGGCCGGCGACCATGATGCCGACTTCGACGATGCCAACCGTAAAAAGCACAAGCGGCGGCGCGATCAGGGCGAACTCGATCGCCGTCGAGCCGCCTTGGTCGGCGCGGAAACGGCGGGCCAGTCGTGCTGCTAGGCGCTTCTTCATGGCGAGCGGTGGTTCCGGACAGGAGCTTCCCGCCATGTATAGACATGAATGTCTGTACGACAGGTGAAGTGGCTTCTCTAAATATTGAGGTACTTTTTTGGCTGGATATTTTCTTTTCGTTCACCAGGCTGACGGGATTTAAGTTAATCGGCGTATGCGCAGATACACATTTTCTTCACCAGTTTCGCCAAGATTTGCGCGTCGGCGGGACGATCGAATCGGGTGGGCATGACTGGGGTTCGCACGACATTCATTCGCGCGACTTTTGCGGCTTTGGATCGCTCGGGCGCGAACCGCGCGCTCCGTTCTCGGGCGCAAGGGCTCGGCGCGGTGCTGACGCTGCACCATGTAAGGCCTTGGTCTGGAAACGGTTTCGCGCCGAACCGATTGCTCGAGATCACTCCGGAGTTTCTGGACCTGACGCTCACGCGCGCCCGCGCGCTTGGGTTTGACTTCGTCTCGCTGGACGAGGCCTGGCGCCGTGTGACGACGGGCGTGTCCTACCGGCCGTTCCTGCACCTCGCCTTCGACGACGGCTATCGCGACGTCCGCGACCATGCGCTGCCGATCCTCGAGCGCCATGGCGCGCCTGCGACGCTTTACGTGACCTCGCGCTTCGCGGGCCATACGGGCGAGATCTGGTGGCTCGCGCTCGAGGAGGCGATCTCCCGGGCGCGGCGCGTCTATGTCGATCTCGGCCGCGGCGACGCCGTGCTCGACACCGGTTCAAACGCGGCCAAGCAGGCGGCGTGGAACGCGATCTACTGGCGACTCCGTTCCGGTCCCTACGACACGCTGCTGAACGAGGTCCGGCGTCTCGGCGACGAACAGAAGGTCGATCCGCTAAGCTTCGCCCGGGAGCTCTGCATGAGCTGGGAGGAGCTCAGGACGGTTTCACGCCATCCGCTGGTCGCCATCGGCGCGCACACCGTGAGCCATCCGATCCTGGCCAAGCTCGACGATGCGAAAGCGCGCGAGGAGATGGCGGAAGGTCGTGACGCGATCCAGCGCGAGCTCGGACTTGAGGCTTCGCATTTCGCCTATCCCGTCGGCGATCGTTCGGCGGCTGGGCCACGCGACTATGCGATCGCGGCCGAACTCGGCTTCACGACCGCCGTCACGACACGGCCCGGGCACCTGACCAAGGCGCACGCGGCGACGGCGACGGCCTTGCCGCGCGTGTCGCTGAACGGGCATTTCCAGACGCCAGCCGCGATCGACGCGTTGCTCTCCGGCACGCCATTCCTCGGGCTCCGCGCGCTGCGCCGCCGATGACCGTTCTCAGCGGCCGGGACGCTCCATCCAGCGGATAAGAAGGCCGGCCGGGATCACCCAGATCAGGCCGAAGAAGGCGAAGAAGGCGAGCTGGGCGGCCGGATGCGCGCCGGCGAGCTTCAACTGGCCGACGAACATCACGATCAGCGCGTAAAGCGACACGCCGATCACCAGCGCCACGGTTCCAATCAACTTTTTGATGCGAGGCGGCATTCGCGGTCGTCCGTGCATGCTGGGGCGCGACGTCGCCTTGCCCGCGCCGCCGTTTCGGACTTAAAGCGCTCCGACGTCGCGTGATCAACAGCTGCGACCGTCTTGACGCAGGACGCCCGAGGAGCCGCCCTACATGCCGGACCAGCCCTTCGCCGATCGTCCGCGCCGTTTCGTCCGCGGCTGGCTCATTCTCACGCTGCTGATGGTCGCGCTGATGGTGGTCGTCGGCGGCGCGACCCGGCTGACAGGCTCCGGCTTATCGATCACCGAATGGCGGCCGGTGACGGGCGCGATCCCGCCGATCGGCGAGGCGGCCTGGGCCGTCGAGTTCGACAAGTACCGTGCGAGCCCCCAGTACAAGCTCCTGAACGAGGGCATGTCGCTCGGAGAGTTCCAGTTCATCTACTGGTGGGAGTGGGGCCATCGCCAGCTCGGCAGGGCGATCGGGCTCGTGTTCGCACTCGGTCTGGCTCTGGCTGCCGTGACGCGGCGCGTCTCGCTGAAGGAGGGCGTGACCCTGTTCGGGATGGGACTGCTGCTCGGGATGCAGGGCGCGGTAGGCTGGATCATGGTGGCGTCCGGCCTGCAGCCGGGGATGACGGCGGTCGCGCCGATCAAGCTGACGCTGCATCTCGGGCTCGCGCTGATCTTCTTCGCCAGCATCGTCCTGTTTCTCGTCCATCTGCGCCAGTTCGGGCGCGACGGCGCCCCGACGCCGGGCCGGCTGCGCGCCGGCGCCTACGCCGTGCTCGGGCTGTCCTTCGTGCAGATCCTGCTGGGCGGCCTGGTCGCCGGATCCCGCGCCGGCTTCACCTTCAACACCTGGCCGTTGATGGACGGCGGCCTCGCGCCGTCGGCTTCGACCTTGTTCGCGGTCGCGCCCTGGTGGGAGAATTTCGTCGACAACGTCGCGCTTGTGCAGCTCAACCACCGGATCGGCGCCTATGTGCTGCTCGCCGCGACGATCGCCTATGCGGTCGCCGTGGCGCGCGCCGGCCTATGCCGAAGAGTGCGGTCGCGCGCGGTCGCGCTGGCGCATCTCATGATCGTGCAGGCGGCGCTCGGCGTGGCGGCCCTGGTGCTTGTCGTGCCGCTCTGGGCCGGTCTCGCGCACCAGTTCGGCGCCGTCGTCGTGCTCGGGCTTGCGGTCATGAACGCCGGGCTTCTGCACGAACGCGCGGCGCGGGAGCGCGCCGGGATCGCGTCCGACCTACCTGGCGCAGTCCGGGCGACAGCCTGATCTCAGGCCACCGCGAGCGCCTGCGCGAGGTCGGCGACGATGTCGTCGGCGTCCTCGATTCCGACCGAAAGGCGCACGACGTCCGGGCCGGCTCCGGCCGCGATCTTCTGATCGTCGCTGAGCTGACGGTGCGTCGTAGAGGCCGGATGGATGATCAGCGAGCGCGTGTCGCCGACATTGGCGAGGTGGGACAGCAGCCTCACGTTCGACACCAGGGCGACGCCCGCCTCGTGGCCGCTCTTGAGGCCGAAGGTGAGCACCGCCCCGGCGCCCCGCGGCGCGTATTTCTGCGCGAGCGCGTGGTGGGGGTGGGAGGCGAGCCCGGCGTAGCTCACCCAGGCGACCTTGTCGTGACCCTCTAGAAAGGTCGCGACCTTGAGGGCGTTGTCGCTGTGGGCGCGCATCCGGAGCGGCAGGGTTTCGATTCCCGTCAGCAGCAGGAAGGCGTTGAACGGCGCAAGCGCCGGGCCGAGATCGCGCAGCGACAGGACGCGGGCGGCGATCGCGAAGGCGAAGTTGCCGAAGCTCCGGCCGAGCGTCAGCCCGCCATATTCCGGGCGCGGCTCGCTGAGGAACGGGTAGCGCCCGGAGCCGAGCCAGTCGAACGAGCCGCCGTCCACGATCAGGCCGCCGATCGAATTGCCATGGCCGCCCAGGAACTTGGTGGCGGAGTGCACCACGATGTCGGCGCCGTGCTCGAACGGCCGGACGAGGTACGGCGTCGCGAGCGTGTTGTCGACGATCAGCGGAACGCCGGCGTCCCGGGCGACCCGGGAAATCGCCTCGAGGTCGGTGATCGAGCCGCCGGGATTGGCGATCGATTCCACGAAGATCGCCTTCGTCCGTGGGGTCACGGCGCGCGCGAAGGCCTCCGGATCCTCGTCGTCGGCCCAGACCACGTTCCAGCCGAAGCTCTTGAAAGCATGGCCGAATTGGTTGATCGAGCCGCCATAGAGCCGGCGCGCCGCGATGAACTCGTCGCCGGGGGTGAGCAGGGTGTGGAACACGAGCAGCTGCGCCGCGTGGCCGGAGGCGACCGCGAGCGCGGCCGTGCCGCCTTCGAGCGCGGCGATCCGCTCCTCCAGCACCGCGTTGGTGGGGTTGGTGATGCGGCTGTAGATGTTGCCGAACGCCTGCAGGCCGAACAGCGCCCCGGCGTGGTCGACGTCGTCGAACACGAAGGAGGTGGTCTGGTAGATCGGGGTGGCGCGGGCGCCGGTGGCCGGATCGGGCTGCGCCCCGGCGTGCACCGCGAGCGTCGCGAAGCCGGGGCCGTTCGCTCCCGAAACGTCGTCCGACATGAAATTCCCCTGCAATATTGCTGCAACTCCGCGTCAATTTCAGCGACGCGGAGGTTAATCCATCATTCTGATAGAATGTCCGCCCGTCAACCGGGCTCCGGCGTCCGGCGCGGCAGGCCGAGCTCCGCGATCTCGATCTTGGGGCAGCGGTCCATCACAACCGCCAGGCCGGCGGCTTCGGCGCGCTCCGCGGAGGCGTCGTCCCGGACGCCGAGCTGGGTCCAGAACACGCTGGGCCGGTCGGGAAGCGCGAGCGTCTCCTCCAGCACCGCCGGCACGTGCTCGGAGGCGCGAAACACGTCGACCATGTCGATCGGTCCGGGAATGTCGGCGAGCGTGGCGTAGACGGGGAGGCCGGCGATCCGGCCGCCGGCGTGGCCGGGATTGACCGGGAACACCGTGTAGCCCCACGCGTGAAGGAAGGCGGTCACGATGTGGCTGTCGCGGGCGGGATTGGGGCTCGCCCCGACCACCGCGATGGTGCGGACGGAGCTGAGGATCTGGCGAATGGCGTCGGGCGAGGTCTGGGTCATGCCCAAGACTTAAGGCGTCGGCGCGCGCCGCGCAGCCCCCTGTCCGCTGGACGGCGCCGACGCATTCAGGCCGCGCGACGCGCCGTGACGGCGGGCCGTGCTCCTGACTCCGTTACGGAATGAGCCGGTCGCCGCGCAGCCGCTCGAACAGCGCGTAGAACGCGTCGTCGGTCGGCTGATAGAGCGAGAAGCCCATGCGTCGGCTCTTCGACATGTCGGTGACGACCTCGATGGGGCGGCCGAGGTCGGCGTCGGTGTGCCAAGGCGAGACCAGCCGGCCGAGGTCGGGCTCCGCGAGGCCGCGCAGCGCGGCGATGTCCCGCCAGACGGCCGCGTCGTCCGCCATCTGTTCCTCCAGCGGCCGCACCACGCCGTCGAACGGCGCGGCTTCGAGCTCGAACCACGCCGCGATGCGCTCCCACATCCAGCTCCAGCGGAAGACGTCGCCGTTCACGACGTTGAAGTCCTGGTTCGCGGCGGCGGGCGTCTCGGTCGCCCACAGCATGTGGCGGGCGAGCAGGCGCGCGTCGGTCATGTCGGTGAGGCTGCGCCATTGCGTCTCGCTTCCGGGAAACCGGAACGGCCGCCCCGTCGCCTTGCAGATCGAAGCGTAGACCGCGAGCGTCGTGCCCATGTTCATGGCGTTTCCGACCGCCTTGCCGATGATCGTGTGCGGGCGGTGGACGCTCCAGGCGAAGCCGTCGCGGGCGGCGGCGGCGAAGACCTCGTCCTCCTGCGCGTAATAGAAGTTCTCGACGTCGAGCCGCCCCTGCTCCTCGCGGAACGGGGTCTGCGGGAGCGTCCCTTTGCCGTAGTTTTCGAACGGTCCGAGGTAGTGCTTCAGGCCCGTGACCAGCGCCACGTGGCGCACCGACCCCGACGGACGCAGAGCGTCGAGCAGGTTGCGCACCATCGCGGCGTTGACGCGGATGTTCTTCGCCTCGGTCTCCTGGCGGAGCCAGGTGGCGATGAAGACATGGGTGGGAGCGGCGCCGGCCAGCGCCTCACGCAGCGACGACGGGTCGAGAAGGTCGCCCGCCAGAGCGGTGACGCCCGGTTGCGTGGCGGGGCGTCGGGCGAGGCCCAGCACCGGCCAACCCGCCTCGGACAGGACCTCGGCCGTCGCGGCGCCGACGACGCCGCTCGCGCCGACCACCAGGGCAGTGTTCGTCATGATCGCTCCTCTTCAGGACGAGCGATCTAGGCTTCCGGGACAGGCGGTTCCAGGGCGAGGCCGCACGAGAGCCGGCGCGCGGAAGCAAAGCCGGCTTGCGCCGATGCCCGCCGCTCTCGCCGCCGTCGGCGGCGCCCACGCGCGCTCTTGCGGGATCCGCAAAGTCACATCGAAAGGCGTCGCGGCCGGTCGCTCAGTTCTGGTCTTCGCCGAACAGCGCCTTGATCTTGTCGACGTAGGGCTTCACCACGTCGACGTTGCCCGGCAGCGGCTGGAAGCTCTCGAGCGCCGCGAACTGCTCGTCGAGGTCCTTCAGCGCCGCCTGCTTCTCCTCGTCGGACAGCGCGCCGTCGTTCTCGATCTCGGTCTGCACCTTGCGCTTCTCGGAGGCGAGGTCGGTCTCGCCGCCTTCCGGATCGCTCGCGCCGAAGGCGAGCAGCACGGACTGCGCGGTGTCGGCCCAGTCGGAATAGGTCGCGAAATTGTGCTTCTTCAGCACTGCGTCGATCTCGGCCTTGGCCTCAGGCTTGTCGAGATAGACGGCGAGGGCGCCGACCGGGTCCTCGGCTTCGCCGACCTCGGCCTCGTCGCTCTCCGGCGCGTCCTTCGGGTTGCTCTCCTGCGCCTTGGCGCCCGGCGTCTCCGCCGTCAGCTTCTCCCGCAGCGTCTCGAACTCCGGCCAGGCCGCGAGGAAGGCCTCCACCAGCGCCGGCGTCAGCTTGATCTGCTTCGCCTCGATCTCGGCGGGATTCGCCTCGCTGTCCGGCGCGGGCGCGGCCTGGTCCTGCGCGACGGCGGAGGTGGCCAACGCCGCCGGCGCGGCGACCGCGAGCAGAGCGACGGCGAGGGCGCTCAGGGCGCGGCGCGAGGGAGCTGAAAGCATGTAGTCCTCCAGAAGACGACGTTCGCCTCCTTGGTCTTGCGCATGGACCCCGCTAGGGCTGTGTCGCCCGGACGGAGGTCGCCCGCGCCCGACATGCGGGCAGGCACCTTCGATTCGGGACTATGACCGCACAATCGGGACGCTGCCATGACGGAAATGCCACGCAGGCCTCACGATCTCACTCCGCGCATGACGCTCGACGACGTGACGGCGTTCCTGGCGGCGGAGTTCCCTCAAATTCCGGAGGATGGCGGCTTCGTGTTCGAAGCCGTCGGCTACGGCTCCTGCCGGGCGCGCCTGCTGGTGGACGAGCGGCGGCTGCGTCCCGGCGGCACGGTCTCGGGCCCGTCCATGATGGCGCTCGCCGACGTCGGTCTCTACGTCGCGCTGCTCGGCGCCATCGGCCCCGTGAAGCTCGCCGTCACGACGAACCTGTCCATCAATTTCCTCCGCCGGCCGGAGCCGCACGACATGATCGCCGAATGCCGATTCCTGAAGATCGGGCGCACGCTGGCGGTGGGCGAGGCCGAGCTGTTCTCGCGCGACGCGGAGCCTGTGGCGCATGTGGTCGCCACCTATTCCATCCCGCCGAAAGAGTAGGGACGGAAGCTGGGCTTTGCGGATTCCAGACGCTTACGACAGGGGTTTCATAGTACCTTTTTTATATCCCATTGATTTTGCTATATTTTATAATGCGCCGACGTGTTGCTTTTCCCCGCCGGCTTGAGTATCAACCAGTCCGTCGCGCGGAGCCCGTCTCCGCGCGCTGTCGTTTTCAATCGAGGCAGACCCCATGCGCCCCCAACTGGCCCGCTCCTATGTGGCCAAGCCGGCCGAGGTCGAGAAGAAGTGGGTCGTGATCGACGCCAAGGGCCTGGTCGTCGGCCGGCTTGCGTCTCTGATCGCGCTCCGTCTTCGCGGCAAGCACAAGCCGACCTTCACCCCCCATGTCGATGACGGCGACAACGTCATCGTCATCAACGCTTCCGAAGTGGCCTTCACCGGCAAGAAGCGTCAGGACAAGACCTACTACTGGCACACCGGCTATCCCGGCGGCATCAAGGAGCGCAAGGCGCACCAGATCCTCGACGGCCGGTTCCCGGAGCGCGTCGTCGAGAAGGCGGTGGAGCGCATGCTTCCGCGCGGGCCCCTCGGCCGCAAGCAGCTCGGCAACCTCCGCGTCTACGCCGGCGAGAGCCACCCGCACGAAGCCCAGCAGCCGACGGCGCTCGACGTCGCGGCCCTGAACCGCAAGAACAGCCGGAGCGCCTGATCATGGCCGAGAACATCCAGTCGCTCAGCGACCTCGGCGGCGCGATCAACGCCGTCGCCCCGGACGCTCCGAAGCACGAGAAGAAGGTCGACCAGTACGGTCGCGCCTACGCCACCGGCAAGCGCAAGGACGCGGTCGCCCGCGTGTGGATCCGTCCCGGCTCCGGCCGCATCGAGATCAACAAGCGCGCGCTCGAGGTCTACTTCGCCCGTCCGGTGCTGCGCATGATCCTGCAGCAGCCGCTCGACGTCGCGAACCGCAAGGGCCAGTACGACGTGACCGTCACGGTCGCCGGCGGCGGGCTCTCGGGCCAGGCCGGCGCGGTGCGCCACGGCCTCTCGAAGGCGCTGACGCATTTCGAGCCGGAGCTGCGCGGCGTCCTCAAGAAGGGCGGCTTTCTCACCCGCGACAGCCGCGTGGTCGAGCGCAAGAAGTACGGCCGCGCCAAGGCGCGTCGGAGCTTCCAGTTCTCCAAGCGCTGATCGCCGGACCGTTTCAGGTTCTGCGTACGGACAAGGCGGGCTCAGGCCCGCCTTTTTCGTGTCCGGTTCGGCCGCTGGCCGAGCCTCAGTCCTTCACTCCGACCCACTCCCGCCAGGCGCGTCCGTTGGCGCCGGCCGCGTCGATCGTGGTCGCGGAGACCGCGGCGAGCTGGTGCGCGGCGACCGTCTCGCGGTCGGCGTAGCGCGCCTGGAACTCCGCTTCGTCGGCGGCGCTCGCACGCTCGTCCTGGAACAGCGGCAGCAGGTAGATCTCGAAGCCGGGGAAACCCAGCCGCGCCTGATGGCTCAGGTGCTCCGCGAGCGGCTGGCCGAGCAGCCAGCCCGGCTCGTCGGAGCCGTCGTGAAACGCCAGCAGGAGCCGCTCGCGCGGGTCCTGCATGTCGATGGTCACCATGTCGCCGCCGCCATTGGTCGCGATCGGAAAGCCGCGCTCCCAGAACCGGGCGTAGACCTCGTAATGCGCGCGGCCGCCGGGATCGGTCTGCGCCCGCGCGGTCTCCAGGAAGCTCGCCCGCCACGTCTCGCGTTCCCGCCAGAGGCCCGGCAGCGCGTCGAGGCGAAGCCTGATCCCGCCGGAATTGAGCAGCGGAGAGCCCTTGTCGTCCGAGAACGGCGGCGGCGGAACGAGCCGGTAGCGCACCTCGACGGCGCCGTAAGCCGTTTCTTCTCTCCGTCCCGGCAGCAGCCACGACACGTCGAGCGCGGAGGAGCACGTGAGGAAGAACGCGCGGAGCGTCGCCGGCAGCCGCCGGCCGATCAGGCCTTCCACACGCGCGATCTCGGTTTCGCTCGCCGGCGGCGCGACGTCGAAGCGTATGGGGGAGGGCGCGTCCCACGAGCTGGTGAAGCCGCGCGCCAGGCCGGCGTCCTCGAAGGCGCGGATGTCGCGTATCAACGCCTTGCAGGCGTCGTCGCGCTTCGGCTGCGCGGGGAAGGCGATCACGCCCATGGCTGCGGCCGCAGCCGCGACGCCGAGGCCGAGAAGGGTTCGTCGTCGGTCGATGCGCATGCGTCCCGTCTCACGTCGTCACGTCGATTCGACGTACATGACGGTCCGGGAAAAGTCGCCGCGGGCCGTGTCGGCGGCATGCGCCATGAACACGACGCTGCCATGGTCCCAGAATTCGAAGCCCGCGCCGCCGCCGGAGCGGAGCGCGAGCAGCACGAACCAACCGTCGGGAGCGGCCGCGAGGTCCTCCCAGCCGGCCTTGCGGGCGCGGCTGGCGGCGACGCCCGCGGGGGATGCGTCGCCCTGCGCCTCGGACCCCAGCAGGCCGAACATCTGGTGCTGCGGGCCGTCGCCGACCGCCATCCCGTCCCGGACGGCGCTCCACAGCGGGAACGGATTTGCGACGCCGGCCGCGGCGTACCGGTCGTCGGCGAGCGGCAGGGCGAGCGTGGGCTCGATCCGCAAGGCGCGGGGCCGGACGCCGATCTCGTGCTCCGAGGCGAGCGCGACCACCGGCGCTCCCCCGCGCGAGAACGAGATCCGGCCGTCCGCGTCGGTCGCGCCCTCGAGCCCGTCCAGCGCGGGGACCGTGAGCGTGAAGCGGCCCTCGTCCGAACTCCAGGCGATCATCCGCGCCGCGGTCTCGGCCGTCGCGGCCGCGTCGTCGGGCAGAGGCCGGTGGGTGAGCGCGGCGCCGGCCGGGGCGTGGAGCACGAGGCCTTCCGAGAGATCGACGCCGGAGAAGAACGACAGCAGGCCGCTGTCCGGCAGAGCGCCGGGGCGGGGCGAGGGCAGGGCGGCGAGGTCGGTCTGCGCGAGGAAGTTGAGGTGGAGGCCGCTCGCGTCGCGCGGCCATGGCGCCTCGTCCGGAAGGTCCGGCCCGCCGCCCACGCGCGTCCGCCCCAGCGCGGGCTCGCCATGGTCCGCCGTCTCGACGAGCAGCAGCCCAGGTGCCGCAAGTGGGCGGAGCCGCGTCCTGAGCCGCGCGAAGCCGCCGGCCTTGAGCGCGTCCCGAAAGCGCGTCTCGGCGTCTGCGACCGGCCCCGTGACGCCCGCCTCGTCGGCGGCCGCGGTCCGCGCCGCCGCCGCCGTCGCGGCGTCTTCCATCCGTTCCCTGGCGAAGGCGAGCAGCGCGTCGGCCTCCGCGGCGCCGGCGTCGCGGGCGGCCTCGGCCTCGGCGCCGGCGGCGAGGAACGTCACTGAATCCAGCATTTGGAAGAACGCCGCCGAAACCTCCGGATGATCCGCCTTGGCGCACATGGCGGTGGCGTGCAGGCGACCGCCGCCGTCGAGCCCCTCGAGCATCACCCGCAACCGCCGCCACGGCACGGTCTTGCCGGTGTCCCAGTCCTTCAGCTTGTCCTGGCAGTCGACGAACTCGCCCGTCAGCCCGGCCACCGAGACGGGGCGCCGCTCCACCACCTTTCCGAGGTCCTTCGTAATGGCGGTCAGCGCCGCCGCGACGCGGCGCCGGTCGGTCGCGTCGGTCCAGACGCTCATCTGCGGGGAGGTCGCCGTCTCGACCGCCGCGCGGGCGCCGATCGACGTGCCGACCACGCGGACCGTGGGGAAGAGATCGGAGAACTCCACCGAGAACTCCGGGCATGTGGCTTTCGGCACGGCGGCCCCCTTAGGTCGTCCAGGCGCGGGCGGAGCTAGGGCGGGCCTCGCGGGGCGCAAGGCGCCGGAGCCATCGTCAGCCGCGCGCGGCGCTGGTATGAGCGTCTTCGCGGACCACGAGCCCGGCGCCCATGGGCCTGCCGGGAGACGGAGACCCTGATGGCCGAGCTGAACGCCGATCCCCTGCATCCCCGACCGGTCGACGACGCGCTCGACGCCTCCCGCCGCTACGGCGAGTCGATCGAGGCGAACTACGCCGGCGCGGTCTCCTTCCTGCGCCGCCCCTACGCGCGCTCGGCGGAAGGATTCGACGTCGCGGTCTGGGGCGTGCCGCTCGACACCTCGGTCTCCAACCGGCCAGGCACGCGTTTCGGGCCGCGGGCGATCCGCGAGGCCTCGACGGTGAACGTGGGCGATCCCGCCTATCCCTTCGGCTTCGACATCTTCGCCGACATGGCGGTCGCCGACACCGGCGACTGCTCGCTGGACTACGGCCGCGTCGAGCTCATGCCCGACGCGATCGAGGCCCAGGCGGCGAAGCGGCTTGCGACCGGCGCCCATCTCGTGACGCTCGGCGGCGACCACTTCCTGACCTATCCCGTGCTGAAGGCGCTGGTGGCGCGGCTCGGCCGCCCGGTCGCTCTGGTCCAGTTCGACGCCCATCAGGACACCTGGGACGACGACGGCCGCCGCATCGACCACGGCACCATGATCACCCGCGCCGTGCGCGACGGCCTGATCGTGCCGGAGCGCTCCATGCAGGTCGGCATCCGCACCCATGCGCCGCAGGATTACGGGATCGCGATCGTCGACGGGCTGCTGGCGGGGGAGATGGGGCCGCTCGCGGTCGCGAGCCGCATCCTCGGCCATGTGGAGGACGCGCCTGTCTATGTCTCGTTCGACATCGACTGCCTCGACCCGGCCTTCGCGCCGGGGACGGGCACGCCGGTGCCGGGCGGGGTGTCGTCGGCCTTCGCGATCTCGTGCCTGCGCCGTCTGGGCGCGCTCGACCTGAAGGGCTTCGACATCGTCGAGGTCTCGCCGCCCTACGACCACGCCGGGATCACCGCGCTCGCCGGCTGCTCGCTGGCGCAGGCCTATCTCGGGCTGCTGGCCGAGCGGAAGCGCGCGGGCGTCTCGATCGCGCTCTGAGCGTAGGCGGGGGACGGCCGCCAGGCCGTCGTCCGCCCGCGGTCGCGGCCTAAAAATGGAAACGGCCCGAAGCTTGCGCCTCGAGCCGTCGCCGTCCGTTCTACTTACCAGTCAACAGAGCGGCCAACCGCTGGAGCAGGCCTGGAGGCTTTGCTGCAGGCGGGTTCTGTCCAGGGTGGTTTCCGCTCTACGCGTTCGCGGCGAAGGGGTGCTTCGCGGTCGCGGCCTGGGCGACCACGTCCTTGGCCTTCGGCTCGCCTTCGACGGCGCGCTTGAGGGCTTCCTTGGTCGCTTCGTAGTTGTACTGCTGGATCTTGGCGTCGTCCGCCGCTTCCCAGTGGATGAACACGCCGACCGAGATGAACAGGTCGTCGGCTTCGTCCTCGGGGATCACGCCTTCCGCGACGCTGTCGACGACAGCCTTCGCGACGCCGTACTGCGCCGGGCCAAACATCTGGACGGCCTGACGGGCGTCCTTGATGGTGACCTTGTTGAACAGGATCGTGTTCGGCTTGGCCAGCAGGTTCGGGGTCACCACCGCGAGAAGCGAGGTGAAGCCGTCCTTGTTGTTGGTGAGCGCGTTAACGAACGCGGACTCAGCGGTCGAGCCGCGCGGGCCGATGATGAGGTCGATGTGAGCGACTTCGTTGCCGTCGCCGACGAGCGACTCGCCGATCAGGGTCTTGGTGATCTTCGCCATAAGCATCCTCCCAGGTTAAGCCATGGTGTCGCCGGCGCCCGATCAAGCGCGCCGACCGATGCCCTAGGCTATCTTTGCGTCTGCGTTCGGTGGGAGCCGAACCGGTTGACCCGATAGCGCCATGCAGGGGCATGCGGCGCGCACACTAGTCGGGACCGTACGCGGACGGCAAGAGCTTCTTCCGGCGGGTTTCAGGCGATTTCGGGTTCATAATGACGCGGTTGAAGCCGGCGATTTCGTCCCCATAGCGTCACCGCATTGCAACATATCGATATTGCGACGCAAAATAATAAGCGTATCCTTGGCGCTATCGGACGCGCCCGGCGAGTCCGCGCCGGACGTGTCGCCAGTCGCATGAGGAGACTGCGATGGATCTCGTTCTGCTGGTGTGCCTCGCCGCGTCGCCCCAGACCTGCCGCGAGGAGCACGTCGCCATGACGGTCGAGCGATCTGACCCGCGCATGTGCATGGCGAGCGCCGTGCCCACCATCGTCGAGTGGACGGAAAGCAACCCCGAGTGGCAGGTGGCGCGCTGGACCTGCGGGCCGGCGAGCCGCGCCGCGGCGCTGGACAGCCGGCGCTGAACCTGAGTAAACATTTATAAGAAAAGAATAATATTCAAAAGCGTAGACGCAAATCGATCCCGTCATTACTGTCGCGCGACAAGACGAGATGGGACGATCGCCGCGTGCGACCTTCGTATAGGTCAAGACGAAACGCAGCGCCGACGGGCCGGGGCCCGAGGCGCCCGGTCCGGGGCGGCGTCTCGTCGCGGACGGCCCCCGCGCCGTCCGGCGGACGTTGCCACCACGCCTTGTCTCTGCCAGAGCGTTGGCGACGTTGATGAAATCAAGAGCCGGGCCCGCAAGGGACAAATCCGGCCAACCCCGGAAGCGTCCGGTCCACGGACGTCCAAAGTGGAGGACACCATGATCAAGCCATCGGCGGCCCTTGCGGCGGCCTTCCTCGCCTTCGCCGCGACGCCCTCTTCAGCCGTCGACCTCGCCAAGAACCGCACCACGCTGCCGGACCTGGTGCTGGGCGACAAGGAGGGCAACGACTACGCCGTGAGCCAGAAAGACTACGAGCTCGAGGCCGGAAAGTCGTACCAGCTCGACATCGTCTCGAACGGCGGCAAGGAATACAAATTCTTCTCGCCCGAACTGTTCCGGCACATCTGGATCAACCAGATCGTCATCAACCATCTGGAGATCCACGGCCCCGGAGCGCCCCACCATCTGGAGTGGGACGACGAGGGCGCGATCCGGATCGAGTTCGTCGTCATCCGCCCGGGCAATTTCAAATGGTGGATCGACGGGCTCGAACAACGCGGCATGACGGGGACGTTCAAGGTCAAGTGACGCCGACAAGGCGCGGGAAAGCGCCGGGCTAGTAAAGAGGGAGAAACCGCAGTGAAGACGAGAGCATGGGTTCTGGCGGCCGCGTTGCTGGCGGCCGGCGCCGTTGAGGCCAGGGCCGACGACGCGGCCGAGTGCGACGCGGGAATCGCGTTGATCAAGGCCGAGCAGGCCAAGGGGCCCGCCCAGCCCGTCGCCGACAAGCTGAAGACCGCGCTGCGCGTGGCGGAGCGCGAAAAGGGCGAGAAGGAGTATGACGAGTGCCTCGACGCCGTCGCTGACGCGAAGAAGGCGGTCAAGGCTGGCAAGTGATCACCGGCGCCGGTCGCGCGGCGAACGCGCGGCCGGCGTCGCCGACCCATGGCCCGGCGAGCCCCGCCGGGCCGCTTTCGCCGGGGGCTTCGCCTGATGTGGCGCTCCTTTCTTCGGTCTCTGCGGGTGCGGATGGCGTTGCTGCTCGCGGCCGCCGTGCTGACGACGGTTGCGGCGGGGCTCGCGGTCGTCTGGACCTTCGTGATCGCGGACGACCACGTGGAGGGGCTCGCCTCGGCGCAGCGCCGGCTGGAGCTGCTGTCGTCGCTCTCCGGCCGCGTCGGCGACTACGCGCTCGTCGCCATGCAGACCACGGAGGCGAAAGGCCAGCCGGACCGCCTCTCGCTGCCGCGCAAGCGCGTGCAGGAGACCTTCGTGCGGCTCGACGAGGAGATCGCCCGGGCGGTGGTCCGTTCGAGCGACGAGGAGCACGCCACCCTGATCGCCGCCCGCAGCCGCGTGCTGGCGCAGATGCGCGGGCGGTTCGATTTCCTCGACCGTCAGGCGCTCGAATCGATCCGCGACGCGCGTCTCGGACAGGCCGGGAACGTCGAGCGCCTGCGCACGGCCATGGACACCTTCGCGGCCGCCTTCGGTCCCTCGCTGAGCCAGGCGATCGAGGAGGAGCGCGCGACCGCGAACGCCGCCCAGGCCGCGATGGCGGAGCTCCGCGCAAGACTGCTGCCCGGCGCGATCGGCGGCGTCGGGATCGCGACCCTGCTGGCGCTTGCGGCCTATCGCGCGCTGGCGCGGCCGCTCGTGTCCCGGATTTCGCAGGTCGCCGCCGCCGCCGCCGACATCGCGCGCGGGCGCACCGACATCCGGCTGCCGGTGCGCGGCCATGACGAGCTCAGCCTGGCGATGATGCGGTTCAACCGGATGGCCTCGCAGCTCGCGCGCAAGGAGGCGCGGCTGATGGCGGCGCAGGCGCGCCTGCAGGAGGTGATCGACGAGCGCACCGCGGAGCTGCGCGGCGCGAACGAGCGCCTGTCCGACATCGACCGCGCCCGCCGCCGCTTCTTCACCGACGTGAGCCACGAGCTGCGCACGCCGCTCACCGTCATCCTCGGCGAGGCCGACGTCACGCTGCGCGGCAAGGGCGACGTGGCGGCGCTCACCGCCGCGCTCACCACCATCCGCTCCCGCGCGAGGCGGCTGCACCGGCGGGTCGAGGACCTGCTGCGCGTCGCCCGTTCCGAAAGCGGCCAGCTCGAACTCGAGCTCGAGCCGGTCGAGATCAAGGATCTGCTCGCGGACGTGCGGGAGGCGATGGAGCCCGCCGCGCGGGCGCGCGGCATCGCCCTGGTCGTCGACGCCGGCGACTTCGACCTGCAGGTCGAGGCGGACGGCGACTGGATGCGGCAGGTGATCGAAGGGCTGGTCGCGAACGCCTTGCGGCACTCGACCTACGGCGGCACGGTCCGCCTCATCGCCGGGATCGATTCGGCCGACACGGTGACCGTCGCCGTCAGCGACGACGGCGAAGGCATAGCCGAAGCCGATCTTCCCCACGTGTTCGAACGCTTCTACCGCGGCGCCCAGGCCGACCGCGAAAGCTCCGGCTTCGGCATCGGCCTCGCGCTTGCGCGCTGGGTGATCGAGCGGCACAGCGGCTCGATCTCGCTCGACAGCCGGACCGCGGCTCCCGGACGCGCGCCGGGGACCACGGTGACCATTCGCCTTCCTGCGCTTGCGCATCGCCTCGTGATCGGAGCCCGCTCATGACCATCCTGATCGTCGAAGACGACGCCGACATCGGCTCCGTTCTGCGTCGCGGGTTCGCAGCCGAAAGCTACGACGTGGAGCTGGTGGGAGACGGCGAGGCGGCGCTCGCGGTCGCGACCAGCAAGCCGTTCTGCGCCATCATCCTCGACGTGATGCTGCCCGGCCGCTCCGGCGTCGAGGTGTGCAAGGCGCTCAGGGCGGCCGGGCAGAGCGCGCCCATCATCATGCTGTCCGCGCGCTCCAGCGTCTCCGAGCGCACGGAGGGACTGCTCGCTGGCGCGGACGACTACCTCGTGAAGCCGTTCGATTTCGAGGAGCTGCTGGCGCGGGTGCGGGTGCAGGAGTTGCGCCGCGACAATGACGGCGCGGACCAGCGCCACCTGATCGTGGGCCCGCTCGACGTCGATCTGGAGACGCGCGTCGTGACCACCTCGGAAGGTTCGGCGCGGCTGACCGAGCGCGAGGTCGACCTGCTGGCGCTGCTGATGCGCCACGCCGGCGAGCCGCTCGCCCGCGCCGACATCTTCGCCGCGCTCTGGGCCGGCCATGGCGGGGCCTCGCTCAACGTCGTCGACGTCTACATCGGCTATCTCCGCCACAAGCTCGGCGAGGCGCTTCCCGACGGCGGCCGGCTGATCGTGACGGTGCGGGGCAGGGGCTTCATGTTCGCCGCCGCCTGAGGAGCGGTCCGAACGTCGGGCGCGGCGGAAGCGGCTGCGCCCTTGGCGTAAAGTCCCTCGGCGGTGCATAATCTTCCCGGACGGGGCCGCCGCGCTGGTCGCGGGGCGACGCTTGAGCGCGCCCGAGAAGCCCCTAAAGGTTGAGGAAGGCGATACCCATGCTGAAGAATGCGAGCCGCGCCGTCGCGGCTGCGACCGTGTCCGCTCTCTGCTTCTGGAGCCCAGCTTACGCTGCGCCGACCGCGGTCGAGCTGGTGTTCGAGCAGCCCTATCTCGCGAAGATCGACGCCGGCGCGGCGCTGTCGTACCGCTTCGAGCGCAAGACCGACGACAAGGGCCTGTCGCCGTCCTTCGAGGATAGCGTGACGCTCAAGCTCTCGAACGACGAGAAGGGCCGCAAGGAAGCCGTCGTGGACATGTTCAGCGGCGCGCGGGCGCACAGCATTGGGCCGCTCGCGACCTCCGGCAATCCCGTCGTCATCGCGCTGCTGGAGCAGGACGTGCGCGAGATGCAGAAGGTGCTGGGCGGCAGCCCCTACTACATCCGCAACCGCATGCGCGACGCCATCAACGACGGCGGCGTGGTCGAGCCGGTGAAGGTCGAGTTCGACGGGCGCAGCGTCGACGGCTGGCGCCTGACGCTCAAGCCGTTCACGAAGGACGCCGAGCGCGAGAAGTTCAAGGACTTCGCGGAGCGCTCCTACGAGCTGATCTTCTCCGACGCGGTTCCAGGCGGGCTCTACAAGCTCGTGACCGTCACGCCGAAGAAGGGCGCCGACGCGCCGCTGCTGGTGGAGAACCTGACGCTCGAGGGCGTCGCCGCCGCCAGGGCCGACGCCAAATGAGGCGCGCGCTCCTCGCAGCCGTCGCGATCGCCTTCGCCGCCCCGGCGGCGGCCGACGTGGACGGCGACTACACCACCGTCGTGAAGGCCGACTACATCTTCGGCTGCATGGCCTCGAACGGGCAGACCCGCCAGGCGCTCGAACACTGCGCCTGCTCGATCGACACCATCGCCGCGATCCTGCCGTACAGCGAGTACGAGGAGGCGGAGACGATTCTGCGGATGAACCAGGTCGCGGGTCAGTCGTCCGAGGTGTTCCGCAGCACGGGCCAGTTTCGCGACATCGTCGCCGACCTCCGGCGCGCCCAGGCCGAGGCCGAGATCAAGTGCTTCCCGTGACGCCGCGGCCCCGGCGCTGACGGCGGACCAATGAAAAAGCCCGGCGTTTCGCCGGGCTTTTTCACGTCGCGAGACATGGGCTTGATCGGGACGGGGCGGCGTCATGCCCGCCGAAGGCGGGTATCCACGACTTCGGCGTCGATCGCGTCCGCGCCCGATGGGTCCTCGGGTCAGGCCCGGGGATGACGGAGGAGCAATCTCAGGACTTCGGGCGGCCCTGCATCTCGCCGGAGAACTGGACGCCCTCGGTGTCCTGCGCGTTCACGGTGACGGGGTCGGCGCCCGGGAGGTAGGAGAACTGGATCGCCGGATCCTCGCTCAGCGAGATGCCGCCTTCCATCGTGAACACGGTGGCCGCGCCCTGCTTGACGACGATCTTGTTGACGAAGCGCGCCGGGATGTAGCTGCGGTCGAGAGGGTTCATCTGCAGCCCGGAATAGTTCGGGTGGCGGATCATGAGCTGCGCCTCGGAGGACCCGTCGTCCCGCGGCTTGGCGGAGGCGTTCTCCGCGACGGTGCGGAACTTGAGCTGGCCGAGATTAGCCATCGCCTGGTCCTCGTCCTTCAGCGCCGGCGCCGAGCAGCCGCCGCTCGCCTTCACGAAGCGCGCCGCCATGTGCAACTGGCCGTCGCTGGTCTCGAGCACGGCGCGCACGGACGAATAGGCGTTCACCCGAAGCCGCGTCGAGAGCGCGAACTCCCGGCGCTCCTGACCAAGCGTGAAGGTGGCGGCGACGGGGGAGGGGTTCTCGTCGACGATCAGCGTCACCGCCTTGACGGTGCGCGAGTCGTCCTTCGGCAGGGCCACATTGACGTCGACCGGGACCACGGCGGCGTCCTCGGCGCGGATCGGCGCGTCGATCGTCAGCAGCGCGCTGTCGCGCTCGATCGCCTTGTCGCCGAAGGCGTCCTTGCGGAACGTCTCGAAGGTCTTGTCGGTGTTCTGGTCGGTTCCGGGCGCGGCGAGCGCGGGCCCTGCGACGAGCGCGGCGGCAAGGCCGAACGCCGCCGCCAGACGGACGCCGTAGCCGGACGAACGCGGAGAGAAGGACATCGGACGTCTCCCTTGGATCAGGCGCGCTTGAAGCGTCGTCTTGTCTCGTTCAGGGAAACATAGGCCTTTTTGGGAGGGCTCGCCAGATGCGCGAAAACGCCTGAAACCATTGCGGCGCGACGGGTTCAGCGCACCACGGTCACGCGCTTCGCGGCGCGCGTCAGGCCGGTGTAGAGCCAGCGCGCCCGGTGTTCGCGGAAGGCGTAACTCTCGTCGAACAGCACCACGTCGTCCCACTGCGACCCTTGAGCCTTGTGGACGGTGAGCGCGTAGCCGTAGTCGAACTCGTCGGAGCGCCGCCGCTGCGCGAACGGGATCGCCTCCGCTTCGCCCTCGAAGAAGCCGCGCAGCACCGACACGCTGACCGAACGGCGGGAGCTTTCGTCCTCCGGCGTCACGTCCATCTTGACGCGGGTGGCGTCGGTCCCCTTCAGCCGCTGCACCGTCCAGGTGCCGCCGTTGAACAGGCCCTTGGTCTTGTCGTTGCGCAGGCAGACCAGCTTGTCGCCGACCGCCGGCATCGGGTCGTGCAGGCCCTTCAGCTCCCGGAGCCGGTTGTTGTAGAGCCGGCGCGTGCGGTTCATGCCCACGAGCACCTGATCCGCGCCGGTGACGTCCTCGGTCCGGATGTCCCGGCGGGAGATGACCCTGCTCTCGCCGTAGACGCCGGCGTCGAGGTCCTGGCCCTCGCGGACGGCGAGCGACATGCGGATGATCGGGTCGTCGACCGCCTGGCGGTGGACCTCCGTCAGCATGGCGTTCGGCTCGGCCTCGGTGAAGAAGCCGCCGCCCTTCACCGGCGGAAGCTGGGCCGGGTCGCCCAGCACCAGCACCTTCTTGCCGAAGGAGAGCAGGTCGCGCCCGAGCTCCTCGTCCACCATCGAGCACTCGTCGATCACGATCAGGTCGGCCTTGGCGGCCGAGCCGTCGCGGTTGAGCGAGAAGGAGGGACCCTCCTCGTCGCCGCCGCGCGGGCGGTAGATCATGGCGTGGATGGTGGAGGCGCCGACGCAGCCCTTCGAGCGCATGACGAGCGCCGCCTTGCCGGTGTAGGCGCCGAAGGCGACGTCGCCGTCCATGTCCTCGGCGAGGTGGCGGGCGAGCGTGGTCTTGCCCGTTCCGGCGTAGCCGAACAGGCGGAAGACCTGATCGCGCGGCCGGCGCAGCCAGTCGGCCACGGCGGCGAGCGCCTCGTCCTGCTGCGGCGACCAGCGCATCGTGCTGTCCGGCGGGGTTGCGGGAGCCGCGTTTGTAGCGCGAGTCGGCGCTGAAGTCGTTCAGGAGGGGATGCGCGCGATCGCCTTGATCTCGAAGTCGAACCCGCCGAGCCAGGTCGCGCCGACCGCGGTCCAGTTGGGGTAGGGCGCTTCGCCGATCCGCTCCTTGCGCACCTTCTGCACGTCCTCCCACTGCTTCGCCGGGTCGGTGTGGAAGGAGGTCACGTCGACCACGTCGTCGAAGGTCGCGCCGGCGGCCTTGAGCACCGCGTCGAGATTGTCGAAGGCGAGGCGGACCTGATCGGCGAACACCGGCTCCGGCGAGCCGTCCTCGCGCGACCCGACCTGGCCCGAGACGAACAGCAGGTCGCCCGAGCGGATCGCCGCGGAATAGAGGTCCCGCTCATAGATGGCCTGCCGTCCGGCAGGAAAGATCGCGTCGCGCTTGGCCATGGTCCAAATCCCTGTTCCGTTTCTGCGACCGGATCGGTCGCCACGGAACGGCCCTGGCTCCTGCGCATCAGGGCGCCCGGCATGCATTCCGTATGCGCCCAAATCGGTACATACGCGACGTATGTCAACCGGCCTGCGGCGCGCCTGTCGCGTCTCAGGGAGCGTCCCCGCTTCGCGGTGGAGCGAAAGCCGGCCTCAGCGCGTCAGATGCGGCTGGAGCCAGCCGAGCCCGTCCTCGGTCACGCCGGCGGGCCGGTATTCGCAGCCTACGAAGCCGTCGTAGCCGAGGCGGTCGAGCGCCGCGAAGATCGCGCTGTCGTTGAGCTCGCCGGTGTTCGGCTCGTTGCGCTTCGGCACGGAGGCGATCTGGACGTGGCCGACGATCGGCAGCATCGCCTCCAGCGAGACCAGCACGTCGCCGTGGATGATCTGGCGGTGGTAGACGTCGTACTGCAGCTTCACGTTCGGCAGCTTCAGCCCGGCGATGATCTCCGCCGCCTTGTCGAAGTCGTTCAGGAAGTAGCCCGGCATGTCGCGGCCGTTGATCGGCTCGAGCAGCAGGTCGAGGCCTTTCGCGGCGAGCTTTTCCGCGGCGACGCTGGCCGCGCGGCGGTAGGCGGCGTTCGCGGCCGGATCGTCTGCCGGGACGAGGCCCGCCATCATGTGCAGCCGCTTCACGCCGGTCGCCTCGGCGTAGGTCAGCGCGGTGTCGACTCCCGCGTCGAACTCGGCCTCCCGGCCCGGGAGCGCCGCGATCCCGCGCTCGCCCGCCGCCCAGTCGCCGGGCGGCATGTTGAACAGGGCCTGGGTCAGGCCCGCCGCCCGGAGCTTCGCCGCCACCACGTCCGGGGCATGGTCGTAGGGAAACAGGAACTCGACCGCCGTGAAGCCCGCGTCGGCCGCGGCGGCGAAGCGGTCGAGGAACGGCCGCTCGTTGAACATCATCGTCAGGTTGGCGGCGAAGCGGGGCATGGCGGACCTCGGCTTATCACGTGGCCTTCAGGGGCTCGCTCCGTCGTCATGCCCGAGCCTGTCTTGGGCGTCCACGACTTGGGCGTCGAGCGCAATGGCGAGGAAGTCGTGGACGCCCGGCTAGCGCCGGGCATGACGTGGAGGGCGGCTCGGGAGCCTCAGCGGTTCACCAGCTTCGCCGGCGTCAGGTAGATCGCGATCGCGGCGATCGTCAGCATGCCGGCGAGCATGTACATGCCGGCCGCCGTGCTCTGGGTCGCGTCGCGCAGGGCGCCGATGGCGTAGGGGCTGACAAAGCCCGCGAGATTGCCGACCGAGTTGACGATCGCGATGCCGGACGCCGCGGCCGCCCCGCTGATGAAGGCGGTGGGCAGCGACCAGAACAGCGGCGAGCAGGTCAGCACGCCGGCGGCGGCCGCGGACAGCGCCACGATGCCGATCAGCGGGCTGCCGGCGGTGGCTGAGATCACGAAGCCGATCGCGCCGATCAGCGCCGGGACGATCAGGTGCCAGCGCCGCTCGCGCATGCGGTCGGCGCTGCGGCCGCACAGGATCATCACCACGACCGCCACCAGGAACGGGATCGCGCTGATCAGGCCGATCATCAGGTTGCCCTGCACGCCGCTGCCCTTGACCAGCGTCGGCAGCCAGAAGGTCAGGCCGTACTGGCCCATGACGATGCAGAAGTAGATGAACGCCATCGCCCAGATGCGCGGGTCGCGGACCACGGCGCCGAACGAGGCCTCGGAGGTCTTGCCCTGATGGTCGGCGGCGATGTCGCGCGCGATCTGCGCCTTCTCCTCGTCGTTCAGCCACTTCGCGTGGCGGACGCGGTCGTCGAGATAGAAGAACACGACGACGCCGAGCAGCACCGCGGGCGCGGCCTCCAGCAGGAACATCCACTGCCAGCCGGCGTGACCGCCGACGCCGTTGAAGGTGTCCATGATCCAGCCCGACAGCGGTCCGCCGAAGATGCCGGAGACCGGGATCGCCGCCATGAACACCGCGATGATGCGGGCGCGCTGATGCGAGGGGAACCAGTAGGTGATGTAGAGGATGATGCCGGGGTAGAAGCCGGCTTCGGCGAGCCCCAGCAGGAAGCGCAGGGCGTAGAACTGCCACGCGGTCTCCACGAACCAGAAGCAGGCCGAGATCACGCCCCAGGTCACCATGATGCGCGCGATCCAGACCCGCGCGCCGAGCTTGTGGAGCAGGATGTTCGAGGGCACCTCGAACAGGAAATAGCCGATGAAGAACAGGCCGGCGCCGAGGCCGAACACCGTCTCGCTGAAGCCGAGGTCGCCGGACATCTGCAACTTGGCGAAGCCGACGTTCACGCGATCGAGGTAGGCGATCACGTAGAGCAGCATCAGGAAGGGCACGAGGCGCCAGAACACCTTGCGGTAGGTGGCGGCGGCGAACTCGGTCTCGGCCGGCGCGTCGGCGAGTGAAGCGGTCGTCATGGGCGTCTCCTTGCGACCGTTCCGGCGCGTCGTTCGGTGCGGCCGGTGACGGGTCGATGCGGGTTCGGGCCGGTCAGTCCGGCGCGTTCGGAAGCTCGAGGCCCGCGATGCGGGCGAACAGGCGGGCGACGGAGGCGTCGTCGTCGCGGCCCATGCCGGCCGCGGCGGTCATCAGAAAGAGCTGCAGGCCGGCGCCCGCCATCGGGGTCGGAAACTTCGTGGCGCGCGACATGTCGGCGACTATGCCGAGGTCCTTGACGAAGATGTCGACGGCGCTGCGGGGGGCGTAGTCGCCCTCGACCACGTGGCGGCCGCGGTTCTCGAACATCCACGAATTGCCGGCCGAGCCGGTGATGACCTCGTAGACCTTGGCGAGGTCGAGCCCGAGGCGCTGCGCGAAGGTCAGCGCCTCGCAGGCGGCGGCGATGTGCACGCCGGCGAGCAGCTGGTTCACCATCTTGAAGGCGGCGCCGACGCCGGGCTCGGAGCCCAGCCGGTGCAGCGTCGCCGCCATGGCGGCGAGGGCGGACTCGCCGGCGGCGAAGGCCGCGTCCGATCCCGAGGCGAGCACCGTGAGGGCGCCTTCGGCCGCCCGCTGCGCGCCGCCGCTGATCGGGGCGTCGAGATAGAGATGGCCGGTCCGCGCGACCTCGGCGGCGATCGTGCGCGCGTCGTCGGGGGACATGGTCGCGCAGGCGATCGCGAGCGCGCCAGGCTTCGCCGCGGCGAGCGCGCCGCCGTTTCCGAGCAGCACCGCGCGCGTCTGGGCGGCGTTCACGACGACCGCGACGACGATGTCGGCGCCCTTCGCTGCTTCGAGCGGGGTGGCGGCGCCCGAGCCATGCTCCGCGGCGAAGCGGGCGACGAGGGCGGGATCGATGTCGCAGCCGGTGACGGCGTGTCCGGCGCGGGCGAGGGAGGCGGCGATGCCGAAGCCCATGGAGCCGAGCCCGATGACGGCGATCGTTTTCGGCGGGAGCCCTACGGCCATGGCTGCGTCCTCGGTTCAAAACCCGCGTCAGCCCATATGACAGCGCTGTCATTGATGCAAGCGTCGTGATGACAGCGCTGTCATATGATCGTATGTGGCGTGAGAACCCGTCGGGACGCCTGCAGCCATGTCCAACGAGCACCGCCCGCACCGCCCCGCCTCCGCCGCCACGCTCGCCGACGTGGCGCGCGCGGCCGGCGTCAGCGAGATCACCGCCTCCCGCGTGGTGCGGGGCCGCGGGCCGATCTCGGCGGCGACGCGCGCCAAGGTGGAGGCGGCGATCGCGGCCGTCGGCTATGTCCCGAACCGCCTCGCCGGCGGGCTCGCCTCGGCGGGCTCGAACCTCGTCGGCGTCGTGCTGCCGTCGCTGTCGAACAGCGTGTTTCCGGACGTGCTGAGCGGCCTGAACGCGGCGATCGCGGGGGAGCGGCTGCGCACGCTGGTCGCGGTGACGGACTACGACCTCGACGCCGAGCGCGACGCGGTGGCGGCGCTGCTCGCATGGCGGCCCGCGGCGCTGGTGGTGGTCGGGCTCGAGCACCGGCCGGAGACGCGCGAGATGATGGCGGCCTCCGGCGCGACGATCATCGAGCTCATGGACGTCGAGGGCGAGCCGGTCGATCTCGCCGTCGGCCTGTCTCACACGGCGGCCGGCGCCGCGGCGGCGCGCCGGCTGCTCGCGCGGGGGCGCTCGCGCATCGGCTATGTCGGCCACGGCGCCGGCGACCTGCGCGCCGCAAAGCGCCGCGCCGGCCTCGAGGCCGCGCTGAAGCGCGACGCCGACCTCGCGCTCGCCGGCGCCCATGTCCTCGACGCGCCGTCCTCGGTCGGGGCGGGGAGGGCGGCGCTCGCGGCGCTGCTCGACGCGGCGCCGGAGCTCGACGCCGTCGTGTTCTCGAACGACGACATGGCGCTCGGCGGCGCCTTCCACTGCATGGCGGCCGGGGTCGACGTTCCGGGCCGCCTCGCGCTCGTCGGCTTCAACGGGCTGGAGCTCGCGAACGCGCTGCCGAAGCCGCTCACCACGGTGCGCACGGCGCGCGGCGAGATCGGTCGCATAGCCGGCGAAATGCTTTGCGCGCGTCTGCGCGGCGAAACCCCGCCGAGAGTGACGGACGTCGGGTTCGACGTCGTCGCCGGCGGAACGGACTGACAAGAACGGCTGGAGGAATCATGTTTCTCGGATGCATCGCCGACGACCTGACCGGGGCGACCGATCTCGCGCTCATGCTGGCGCGCGAGGGCCTGCGGACGGTCCAGGCGAACGGCCTGCCGACCGACGATCTCGCGCTCGACGGCGTCGACGCGGTGGTGGTCGCCCTGAAGTCGCGCACCATTCCGGCCGCCGAGGCGGTGGAGCAGTCGCTCGCGGCGGCGGACCGGCTGCTGGCGCTCGGCGCGCAGCGGCTGTTCTTCAAATACTGCTCGACCTTCGATTCGACCGACGAGGGCAACATCGGCCCGGTCGCCGACGCGCTGCTCGATCGGCTCGGGGCGCGGTTCACCATCGCCTGTCCGGCCTTTCCGGCGAACGGACGCACGATCGAGCACGGGCTGCTCTATGTGAACGGAACGCCGCTCGCGGAGAGCAGCATGAAGGATCACCCGCTGACGCCGATGCGCGACAGCGACCTCGTCGCCGTGCTTGGCCGCCAGACCGCCCGCAAGGTCGGGCTGGTCGACATCGCCGACGTCGGCCGCGGCGCCGACGCGATCCGCGCGGCCTTCGCGCGCGAGGAAGGCGATGGGAAGGCCTACGCCATCGTCGACGCCGTCCGGGACGAGGACCTGCGCGCGATCGGCGCCGCCTCCGCCGACCTGCCGCTGATCACCGGCGGCTCCGGCGTCGCCATGGGGCTGCCGGCGGCATGGCGCGAGGCGGGGCTGGTCGCGGAGCTGTTCGAGCCGGCCGCGCGGCTCGAGGCGCCCTCCGGCCGCCGGGTCATCCTGGCGGGCTCGTGCTCGACCGCGACGCGCGGGCAGGTGGCGGCGGCGCGGGAGGCGGGCGTGCCCGACTTCAAGGTCGACCCGCGCGGGATCGCCTCCGGCGCGATCGCGGCCGAGGATGTCACGACCTGGGTCGTCTCGCAGAAGCCGGACGGCCTCGCCATGGTGTGGTCGAGCGCGGACCCGGAGGAGGTGAAGGCCGCGCAGGCCGAACTCGGCCGTGACGCCGCCGGCGCGCTGGTGGAGGGCCTGCTCGGCGAGGTCGCGTCCGCGCTCGCTGACCGTGGCTTCACCCGCTTCCTCGTGGCCGGCGGAGAGACCTCCGGCGCGGTGGTTCAGGCGCTGAAAGTCGACGCCTTCGCGATCGGCCCGGAGATCGATCCAGGCGTGCCATGGACGCGCAGCGTGGGCGGACGCCAGCTCGCGCTGGCGCTCAAGTCCGGCAACTTCGGCGCGCCGGACTTCTTCCTCAAGGCGTGGGAGAAGCTGGCGTGAGCGAGGAGACAAGGCTGCGCGAGAAGCTCTGCGCCTGCGGAGCCTCGCTGTTCCGGCGCGGGCTGACCTTCGGCTCCACCGGCAACCTCTCGGTCGCGCTGCCGGACGGCGGCTGGCTGATGACGCCGACCAACGCCTCGCTGGGCGAACTCGACCCCGCGCGTCTGTCGAAGATCGACGCCGACGGCCGCCACGTCGGCGGCGACAAGCCGACCAAGGAGTCGTTCCTGCATCAGGCGATGTATGGCGAACGCGCTGGCGCAAAGGCCGTCGTGCATCTGCACTCCACCCATTCCGTGGCGGTGTCATGCCTCGACGGCGTCGACTGCGAGAACTGCCTGCCGCCGATCACCGCCTATTACGTGATGCGGGTCGGCCGGCTGCCGCTCGTGCCCTACTACGCGCCCGGCGACGCGGAACTCGCCGAGGCGGTGCGCAAGCTCGCAGGCACGCACCACGCGGTGCTGCTGGCGAACCACGGCCCGGTGGTCGCCGGAAGCAGCCTCGACGCCGCCATGCACGCTACCGAAGAGCTCGAGGAGACCGCGAAGCTCTACCTCCTGCTCCGTGGTTCCCGCGTGCGTCCGCTCACCTGCGAACAGGTGGAAGATCTGCGCGACAAGCACTCGCTCTGGTGAACCTGCGAAGATCACGTGCGCGTTATGGAACATAACGCGCACGTCAGCCAGATATGCTTGCCTTTCACATCCGCGTAAAGGCTCTCTTCACGAAAGCGTAGGGATATTGTTCCCTGCCGTCGTTTCCACACTTCACTCCTCATGGCCGTTGCTCGAACGGCGGCCACGACAGTTCAACAGAGGAGGGAGCGATATGATGACGATGTTCGGAGCCAAGACCCTGGCTGCGGCGGTGGTTGGGGCCGGCGCGCTGGTCGCCGGTCCGGCCCTCGCCGTCACGGTGACCAACCAGAGCGACAAGGCGCACGAGATCACCGTCGATCTCGGATCGGAAGAGCCGAAGACCAAGATCGACGCGGGCAAGTCGGCAACCGTCGACTGCCCGGATGGGTGCGAGGTCCGTGGCGGCCCGTTCGCCTATGGCCTCGCCGCGACGAAGGGCGACAAGATCGTGATCGGCAAGGACGGCATGCTGGCCTACGAGGGCCAGGCGACCTCGACCGAGGCGCGCAACGACGACGGCAAGAAGGCCCAGTGACGCCGCGGCGCGCGTCCTGACGGACGCCGCCGTTGTCCCGGACGCCTGCCCCGGCGCAATCGGATTGCGCCGGGGCAATGCGTTGCGGGCGGATCAGGCGCTTCCGGCGAGGGCGCGGACCGACGATATGCCCCGTCAACCGAACACGGAGACAGGGCCATGACGCCGAAGCTGACCGGCATTCATCATCTCACCGCCATCACCGCCGACGCGCCCCGCAACCGGCGCTTCTACGAGGGGACGCTCGGCCTGCGGCTGGTCAAGAAGACCGTCAACCAGGACGACGTCAGCGCCTACCACCTGTTCTACGCCGACGGCGAGGCGTCGCCCGGCACCGACATCACCTTCTTCGACTGGCCGGCCCCGCGCGAGCGCCGCGGCTCGAACAGCGTCGTCCGCACCGGGCTGAGGGTCTCGGGCGAAGACGCGCTCGCATGGTGGCGCGAGCGGCTGTCGGAGGAAGGCTACGCCCCGTCCGCCATCGCCGAACGCGCGGGCCGCCTGAGCGTCGACGTCGAGGATTTCGAGGGCCAGCGGCTGCGGCTGACGGCGGACGAGACCGGCGCCGCGGCCCGGACCTGGGAGCGGAGCCCGGTTCCCGCCGACCGCCAGATCATCGGGCTCGGTCCCATCACCATGAGCGCGCCGAAGCTGGAGCGCACCGCGCGGCTGCTGACCGAGGCGCTTGGCATGCGCGATCTCGGCGAGCGGCGCGACGCGGACGGCGCGGCCGTTCACGTCTTCGCGATGGGCGACGACGGCGGCGCCGGCGCGGAGTTGCATGTGGCGGTCGAGCCCGGCCTCGACTTTGCGCAGCAGGGCGCGGGCGGCGTACACCACGTCGCCTTCCGCACGCCGGACGCGGACCATCTGCGCGCCTGGACCGAGCGGCTGTCGGGGCTCGGTGTGCGGAACAGCGGCGAGATCGACCGCCATTACTTCCGTTCGCTCTACTTCCGCGAGCCGAGCGGCGTGCTGTTTGAGATCGCGACCGACGGTCCGGGCTTCGCAGTCGACGAGCCGGCCGAGAGCCTTGGCGAGCGGCTGGCGCTGCCGCCGTTCCTGGAACATCGCCGCGCCGAGATCGAGGCCGGGCTGAAGCCGCTCTGAGCGGAGGGTTTCGGAGGTCACGCCGCCGGCGGCGTGACCTCGCTCCGGATCCAGCCGAGATAGGCGTCGGAGCCGCCGAGCGCCGGCAGCACGAGGATCTCGGGCAGGTCGTAGGAATGGAGCGCGGCGATCGCGGACTGGACGACGCCGGCGGCGGCGTGGGTCGTCTTCGCCTCGATCGCGAATTCGTCCGCGGCGCAGATTTCGCCGTCCCAGCGGTAGACGCTGCCGACGGGGACGATGCGGACGCAGGCCGCAAGCCTACGTTCGACCAGCGCCCGGGCGATGGCGTCGGCGAGCGCTCGGTCGTCGGTCGTGGTGACCACGAGGACGATGTCGTCGGCCTCAGGCATCGCGCGGACGTCCGGCGGTCAGGCCGCGTCTTCGCCCGGGGCGGGCAGGGCGGCCGGCGCCTCTTCGGGGACGATCGGCCCGAGCCGCTTGTCGAGATAGCTGTTCACCTCGACCAGAAGCTCCTCGGTGCGGTTCTCGAAGAAGTGGTTCGCGCCGGGGATCACCGCCTGGTCGATGACGATGCCCTTCTGGGTCTTGAGCTTCTCGATCAGGGTCTGGACGTCCTTCATCGGCGCCACGCGGTCCTGGTCGCCATGGACGAACAGGCCCGACGACGGGCAGGGCGCGAGGAAGGAGAAGTCGAAACGGTTCGCGGGCGGGGCGACCGAGATGAAACCCTCGACCTCGGGGCGGCGCATCAGGAGCTGCATGCCGATCCACGCGCCGAAGGAGACGCCGGCGATCCAGCAGGCGCGCGCGTCGGGGTTCAGCGCCTGCGCCCAGTCGAGCGCGGAGGCGGCGTCCGACAGCTCGCCCGAACCGTGGTCGAAATTGCCCTGGCTGCGGCCGACGCCCCGGAAATTGAAACGCAGCACCGAGAAGCCGCGGTTCAGGAAGGCGTAGTACAGATTGTACACGATCTGGTTGTTCATCGTGCCCCCGAACTGCGGATGCGGGTGCAGGATGAGCGCGATCGGCGCGCGGCGCTTCTTGGCCGGATGATAGCGGCCTTCGATCCGGCCGGCGGGGCCGCTGAAGATCACCTCGGGCATGGGCTCAAATCCTCGTCTCTGCGCCGTCCAGGGTAGGGAACGGACGGCGCGGGCAGGGGCACGGCAGGGCCGCCACGGGATGGCGGCCATACGGCCGCGCCGGCTTGCATAGTTGAATGGACGTCTCTAGCACGAATGCCGTGCCGTAACGCAACGATCGCAGACGCGCAAAATGCGCCGATCAGGCGTCGGTCGCGAGGTCCCATGAGCCCGAACCGCGTCTATCTCGACCACAACGCCACCACCGCGACGCGCCCGGCGGCCATCGCCGCCATGGCGGAGACGCTCGCCGTGGTCGGCAATCCGTCGTCGACCCATGCGGAGGGGCGCGCCAAGCGCCGGCTGGTGGAGGAGGCGAGAGCCAAGGTCGCGGCGCTGGTCGGGGCCGATCCCGCCTGCCTCACCTTCACGAGCGGCGGAACGGAAGCCTCCAACCTCGCCCTGACGCCCTCGATCCGCGATCCCCGCGATCCGCGCCCCGTGACACGGCTCGCGGTCTCGGCGGTCGAGCACCCGGCGGTCGCCGCCGGCGCCCGGTTCCCGAAGGAGGCCGTCGAAACGATCCCGGTCGACGGCCGCGGCGTCGTCGACCTCAAGGCGGCGGAGGCGGCGTTCGCGCGGCACGCGGCCGAGCGGCCCGGCGAGCGCATGATCCTCGCCCTCATGCTTGCGAACAACGAGACCGGCGTCGTTCAGCCGGTCGCCGAGGCCGCGGCGATCGCGAAGCGCCATGGCGGGCTGGTCCATGTCGACGCGGTGCAGGCCGCCGGCAAGATCCCGGTCGACATGGCCGCGCTCGGCTGCGATTTCCTCGCGCTCGCAGCCCACAAGTTCGGCGGCCCCGCCGGCGTCGGCGCGCTGGCCCGCGCGCATGAGGGCCTGCATGTGGAGCAGCCCGTGGTGCGGGGCGGCGGGCAGGAGAAGGGCTGGCGCGGCGGCACCGAGAACGTCGCGGCCATCGTCGGCGCAGGCGTCGCGGCCGCGGAGGCGCTGAAGGACCTCGACGCCTTCGCGTCGCTTTCGCTGCTGCGCGACCGGCTCGAGGCCGAACTCGCGCGGCTCGGCGATCTCGTGGTGTTCGGCGCCGGGGCCGAACGGCTGCCCAACACCTCCTGTTTCGCCATGCGGGGCGTCGCCGCGCAGGTCGCCATGATGGCGCTCGACCTCGGCGGCGTCGCGGTGTCGACCGGCTCCGCGTGCTCCTCCGGCAAAACCAAGGCGTCTCCGGTGCTTGACGCGATGGGCGTCGCACACGATCTGTCACAAGGTATGGTGCGGGTGAGCTTCGGCTGGCCTTCGCGCGCCGCCGACTGCGACAGATTTCTCGCGGTGTGGTCCGAGATCGCCCGGCGCAACGGAGCGTCGGCGAACGCCGCGTGACGAAACCGCGACAGGCGTTTGGCGCAAGCCGCGTATCTGCTATTTAGACGTATTCAAGCGCTGTCCGGCCCTTCGCCCGGGCGGATAGGAGTGAGGAAAAATGCCGGCTGTTCAGGAGACCGTCGCCCGCGTTCGCGAGATCGACGTCGACCAGTACAAATACGGCTTCGTCACCGACATCGAATCCGAACGCGCCGAAAAAGGCCTCAACGAGGACATCGTCCGCTTCATCTCGGCCAAGAAGGACGAGCCGGAGTGGATGCTGGAGTGGCGGCTCGACGCCTACCGCCGCTGGCGCACCATGACCGAGCCGGATTGGGCGCGGGTGGACTACCCGCCGATCCCGTACGACGACCTCTATTACTATTCCGCGCCGAAGGCCTTCGTCGCGCCGAAGACGCTCGACGACGTCGATCCCGAACTGCTGCGCACCTATGAGAAGCTCGGCATCCCGCTGAGGGAGCAGGAGGTTCTGGCCGGCGTGGAACAGCGCCGCGTCGCGGTCGACGCCGTGTTCGATTCGGTCTCGGTCGCCACCACATTCAAGAAGGAGCTGGCGGCCGCCGGCGTCATCTTCTGCCCGATCTCCGAGGCGATCCGCGAGCATCCGGAGCTGGTGAAGAAGTATCTCGGCTCCGTGGTGCCGACCTCCGACAACTTCTTCGCGACCCTCAATTCGGCGGTGTTCTCCGACGGCTCCTTCGTCTACGTGCCGAAGGGCGTGCGCTGCCCGATGGAGCTCTCGACCTATTTCCGCATCAACGAGCGCAACACCGGCCAGTTCGAGCGCACGCTGATCATCGCCGACGAGGGCTCCTATGTGAGCTATCTCGAGGGCTGCACCGCGCCGATGCGCGACGAGAACCAGCTGCACGCCGCGGTGGTCGAGCTGGTCGCGCTCGACGACGCCGAGATCAAGTACTCGACCGTCCAGAACTGGTACCCGGGCGACGCCGAGGGCAAGGGCGGCATCTACAATTTCGTCACCAAGCGCGGCGACTGCCGCGGCCGGAACTCGAAGATCTCGTGGACCCAGGTGGAGACCGGCTCGGCCATCACCTGGAAGTACCCGAGCTGCATCCTGCGGGGCGACAACTCACGCGGCGAGTTCTACTCGATCGCGATCTCGAACGGCCGCCAGCAGGTCGACTCCGGCACCAAGATGATCCACCTCGGCAAGAACACGACCTCGAAGATCATCTCGAAGGGCATCTCGGCCGGGCGTTCGCAGAACACCTATCGCGGGCTGGTCTCCGCGCATCGCAAGGCGACCAACGCGCGCAACTTCACCAACTGCGACAGCCTGCTGATCGGCGAGCAGTGCGGCGCGCACACCGTGCCGTACCTCGAGGCCAAGACCTCTACGGCGGTGTTCGAGCACGAGGCCACCACCTCGAAGATTTCGGACGACCAGAAGTTCTACTGCCAGCAGCGCGGGCTGTCGGAGGAGGAGGCGGTGGCGCTCATCGTCAACGGCTTCGTCAAGGACGTGCTGCAGCAGCTGCCGATGGAGTTCGCGGTCGAGGCGCAGAAGCTGATCTCGATCTCGCTCGAAGGCAGCGTGGGCTAACATCGACGTCCGCGTCATCCCGGACGGCCGCAAGGCCGAGCCGGGATCGCGCGAAGATTGCGCGTCCTCGAAGGACGATCCCGGCGCTTGCTTCGCTTGGCCGGGATGACGAGTTTGGGAAACGGGAAGACAATGCTCTCGATCAAGAACCTCCACGCCTCCATCGAGGACAAGCCGATCCTGCGCGGGCTCGACCTCGACGTGAAACCGGGCGAGGTGCACGCGATCATGGGGCCGAACGGCTCGGGCAAATCGACCCTGTCCTACGTGCTCGCCGGCAAGGAGGACTACGAGGTCACCGAAGGCTCGGCCACGCTCGACGGCGAGGACCTGTTCGCCATGGAGGCCGACGAGCGCGCCGCAGCCGGCCTGTTCCTCGCGTTCCAGTATCCGCTTGAGATCCCCGGCGTCGCGACCATGACCTTTCTGAAGGCCGCGCTGAACGCCCAGCGTCGCGCCCGAGGCGACGCCGAGCTGCCGACGCCGCAGTTCATGAAGCTCGTCCGCGAAAAGGCAGACAACCTAGGTATTTCCACGGAGATGCTGAAGCGCGGTCTCAACGTCGGATTCTCCGGCGGCGAGAAGAAGCGCAACGAGATCCTGCAGATGGCGCTGCTGGAGCCGAAGCTGTGCGTGCTTGACGAGACCGACAGCGGTCTCGACATCGACGCGCTCAAGGTGGTGTCGGAGGGCGTCAACGCGCTCCGGGCGAAGAACCGCTCCTTCGTGGTCATCACGCACTACCAGCGCCTGCTCGACCACATCAAGCCGGACATCGTCCACGTCATGGCGAAGGGCCGCATCGTCCGCACCGGCGGACCGGAGCTCGCCCATGAGCTCGAGGCCCGCGGCTACGCGGACTACGTCGGCGAAGCCGCGGCGTGAGAAGGGATGAGACGATGAACGCCGAGGTCCGCTCCATCCGAACGGCCGCCGAGAGCGCTCTGGTCGAGGCCTTCGCCGCCGTCGGCCCGTCGCTGCCCGGCGGCGCCGACGTCACCGAACGCCGCGCTGCGGCGCTCCGGGAGATCGCCGAGCGCGGCCTGCCGACGCGGCGGGTCGAGGACTGGAAGTATTTCGACCTGCGCGCGCTGATGCGCGACGCGCGGCCGCTCGCAGCCCCGATCGGCGACGCCGAGATCGAAGCGGCCCGCGCGCTGCTGCCGCTGGCCGGCGTCGACGCGGCCCGGATCGTGTTCGTGAACGGCCAGTTCTGCGCCGCCCTGTCGGACATCGATCCGCTGCCTGAGGGCGTCTCGGCGACGTGGCTCGCCGACGCGCTCGGCGACGACGGCGCGGCGCTGTTCGACCGCGGCGAGGCGCCCGCCGGCAACGCCGCCGTCGCGCTCAACGCGGCCTTCGTGGCGGACGGAATCGTGCTTGGGATCGCCGCCGGCGTCGCCGTGGCGCGGCCGATCCACGTGGCGAACGTCCAGACCGGCGCGGCTCACGCGGCCTTCGGCCGCGTGGCGGTGACGGCGGGCGAGGGCGCTTCCGTCACCATCGTGGAAAGCCACGTCGGAAGCCCGGAAGGCCACCAGACCAACACGCATGTCTCCGTGACTCTCGCCGACCGCGCGGACGTCTCGCTCGTGAAGCTGCAGGACGAAGGCCTCGGCACGCTGCATCTCGCCACGCTGACCGCGACGCTCGGCGCCGGCGCGAAGCTGTCGTCGCTCGCGCTCTCGGCCGGTTCGGCCGCGGCCCGGCAGCAGGTCTATCTCGCCTTCAGGGGCGACCGCTCCACCGCCGAGATCCGTGGCGCGGGCTTCGCCGGCGCGCGACGCCTGCTCGACACCACGCTGGTCGTCGAGCACGACGCGCTCGGCTGCGCCAGCCGCGAGCACTTCAAGACCGCGCTCGACGGCGAGGCGCGCTCGGTGTTCCAGGGCAAGATCGTGGTGAAGCCCGGCGCGCAGAAGACCGACGGCAAGATGATGGCCCAGGCGCTGCTGCTGTCCGAGGGCGCCGAGGCCGACGCCAAGCCCGAGCTCGAGATCTTCGCCGACGACGTGGTCTGCGGCCATGGCGCGACCGTCGGCGCGCTCGACGACGAGCTGCTGTTCTACCTCAAGTCCCGCGGCATTCCGCAGAAGGAGGCCGAGGCGCTGATGGTGCAGGCCTTCGTCGGCGAGGTGATCGAAACCGCCGAGGACGAGGCGCTGCGCGACGCGCTGACCGCGCGGTCGACCGCCTGGCTCAAGGCGCGCGACTGAGCATGGAGGCGAAAGCCGCCGCGCCCGGCTACGGCTGGGGCGCGCTGCTGCGGCACGTGCCGCTCTCCGTCACGCGCATGCGCCGCGTGACGCGCGAGATGCAGGCGGCCGGGATTGACGAGCGCTGGCGGTTGGTCGCCATCGCGTCCTCCGCCTTCGTGATGGCGGCGGAGCAGGCGGCGATCGAAGCCTATCAGCCCGATCCGCTCTTCGACGGCTGGCGCGCGGCCTATGGCGAGGCGGCGACGCTGACCGGCGCCTTCCTAGGCTTTCTCGTGCTCGGAACCGTCATCGTCTATGCGCTCGCCGCCGTGCTTCACCTGACGTTCCGCATCGCCCGCCGCGGGACGACCTTCGCCGACATGCGCATCGCCATGGCGGCAAGCGGCTATCCGCAGATCGTGCTCAGCCTCATCAATCTCGCGATCATCGGCATCGCCGCTTTGGCCGGGGAAGGCTGGCGCGCGCCGGCGCTCTCGGCGATCGAGGCGAGCCTGGTCGTGGCGATGGCGCTCGCCGTCGGCTACGGCGTGGTCGCGGTCTCGGCCGCGACCGGCGTGTCCACCCTGCAGGTTCTGGGCCTTCAGTTCATCGCGGGCCTCGGCGCCGTCGCGGCGGTCGCCGCCGGGGCATGGGCTGTGGCACTTGTGATCTGACGCGAAACGGTTAGATCAGTCTTATGGCACTCGCTCACATCGCCGACGCCGTCCCGGCCTACGACGTGCAGCGCCTGCGCGCGGACTTCCCCGCGCTCGCGCTCACCGTGCACGGCAAGCCGCTCGCCTATCTCGACAACGGCGCCTCGGCCCAGAAACCGGTCCAGGTGCTGGACCGGATGCGGCGCGCCTACGAGACCGAGTATTCCAACGTCCATCGCGGGCTGCACTACCTCGCGAACGCCGCGACCGAGGCGTTCGAGGGCGCGCGGGAGAGCGTGCGGACGTTCCTGAACGCGGCCTCCACCGACGAGATCGTCTTCACCCGCTCCGCCACCGAGGCGATCAACCTCGTCGCCAACGGCGTCGGCCTTGGCGGGATCCAAGAGGGCGACGAGATCGTCCTCACGATCATGGAGCACCACTCCAACGTGGTGCCATGGCATTTCCTGCGCGAACGGCGCGGCGCGGTCCTCAAGTGGGTGCAGGTGCGCGAGGACGGCTCGTTCGACCTCGACGCGTTCGAGGCGGCGCTCTCCGAGCGCACGAAGTTCGTCGCCGTGACGCACATGTCGAACGTGCTCGGCACCGTCGTGCCGGTGAAGGAGGTCTGCCGGATCGCCCACGAGCGCGGCGTGCCGGTGCTCGTCGACGGCAGCCAGGGCGCGGTCCATCTCGCGCCGGACGTGCGCGACATCGATTGCGACTACTACGTGCTCACCGGCCACAAGGTCTACGGACCGACCGGCATCGGCGCGCTCTACGGCAAGTACGAACGGTTGAAGGCGCTGGCCCCGTTCAACGGCGGCGGAGAGATGATCCGCGACGTGACGGAAGACGACGTCACCTATGGCGAGCCGCCCCATCGCTTCGAGGCCGGCACGCCGCCGATCGTGCAGGCGATCGGCCTCGGCGCGGCGCTTGACTACATGCGCGGCGTGGGGCTTCCGGCGATCGCCGCCCACGAGGCCGCGCTCGCGGCCTACGCGCACGAGAAGCTCGGCGCGATCAACGCCGTGCGCATCTTCGGCCATGCGCCGGGCAAGGGCGCCATCCTCGCCTTCAATCTGGAAGGCGCGCACGCCCACGACGTCGCGACCGTGCTCGACCGCTCGGGGATCGCGGTGCGCGCGGGCACGCACTGCGCCCAGCCCCTGCTGAAGCGGCTCGGCGTCACGTCGACCTGCCGCGCCTCCTTCGCCCTTTACAACACGACCGACGAGATCGATCGTCTCGCCGAAGCGCTTCTGAAAGCGCGCGACCTGTTCGCGTGAGAAAGGCTCGACCATGACCGACGCAGCAACGGCGGCGAAGCCGGCCGAGCCGGCCTCGGCGATCCCGCCCGAAGAGCTCGACCGTCTCACCGACGACATCATCACCGCGCTCAAGACCGTCTACGATCCGGAGATCCCGGTCGACATCTACGAGCTCGGACTGGTCTACCGCATCGACATCTCCGACGACCGCGACATCGCGATCGACATGACGCTGACGGCGCCGGGCTGCCCCGTGGCGGGCGAAATGCCGGGCTGGGTCGAGAACGCCGTCGGCGCCGTGCCGGGCGTGGGCAAGGTCGACGTCAAGATGGTCTTCGACCCGCCGTGGGACCAGAGCCGCATGTCGGACGAGGCCCGCGTCGCGCTCGACATGTGGTGACGAGGGCATGGCGGCGGAGAGCGCGATCGAACGGCCTTCCGTGGCCGGCGTGCTCGAGACCGCGCTCTATGTCGACGACCTCGTAAGGGCCTCGGCGTTCTACGACCGCCTGTTCGGCTTCCCCAAACTGTTCGCGGACGCGCGGCTGATCGCCTATGACGTCGCAGGCCGCAGCGTGCTGCTGCTGTTCGCGGCGGGCGCGAGCGCGACGGAGCAGAGGCTGCCCGGCGGCTCGATCCCGGCCCATGACGGGCAGGGCGGCGCGCACATGGCCTTCGCCGTGGACGCCGCGGCGCTGCCGGGGTGGGAACGGCTGCTCGCCGATCTCGACGTCGCCGTCGAGGGACGGGTGAGCTGGCCGCGCGGCGGCGAGAGCGTCTATTTCCGCGACCCCGACGGCAACCTGCTGGAGATCGCGACGCCCGGCCTGTGGGCCACCTATTGAGCCGCAGCGATCTTCTCTTCATCGCGGCGAACGCTTACCTTTACGGACGACGTCCGTTTCGCTGGAGCATGATGGCCATGGCCGCCCGCCCAATCCCCAAGGTGATGACGCTGACCGACCGCGCGGCGGATCGGGTGCGCTCGATCATCTCGCGCTCGGACAAGCCGCTCGCCGGGCTGCGCATCGGCGTGAAGACCGGCGGCTGCGCCGGCATGGAGTACACCATGGACTACGCCGAGGCGGCGGGTCCGGCCGACGAGGTGATCGAGGACAAGGGCGTGAAGGTCCTGATCGACCCGAAGGCGATCCTCTACCTGCTCGGCACCGAGATGGACTTCGTGACCGAGAAGATGTCGCAGCGCTTCGTGTTCAACAATCCGAACCAGACCTCGGCCTGCGGCTGCGGCGAGTCGGTCGCGATCACGCCCGCCGTGCCGGACACCTACGTCCCGGCCCGCTGATGGCGATCGGCGCCGACGAGGCGTCGGAGCTGTTCCGCGAGCTTGGCGAGGTGCGCGTGCGCCGGATGTTCGGCGGCGCGGGGCTCTACCATGACGGCGTGATGTTCGCGCTCGAAGCCGACGGCGTCCTCTATCTGAAGGCGGACGCCGAGGCGGCCGAAGCCTTCCGCGCCGAGGGAAGCGAGCCCTTCTCCTACGTCAGGTCGAGCGGCCGCCGGACGATGGCCTCCTACTGGCGGCTGCCCGAGCGCCTGATGGACGAGCCGGACGAACTCGCGGCCTGGGCGCGGCGCTCGGCCGCCGTCGCCCGCGCGGCGGCGGCCAGGCCGAAACGGCGGCGTCCATGAGCCTGTTCGAGCGGCTGAAGGCGGACGCGGCCAGGGAATGGGCTTCTTACGTCGACCACGCCTTCGTGCGCGGCCTGGGCGACGGCTCGCTGCCGCAGGCGGCGTTTCGCTCCTATCTCGTGCAGGACTACCTGTTCCTGATCCAGTTCGCCCGCGCCTACGGTCTCGCCGTCTACAAGGCCGACCGGCTGTCGGACATGCGCGCCGCGGCGGCCACGCTGCACGCCATCCTCGACGTCGAGATGGACCTGCATGTGCGGGTCTGCGCCGGCTGGGGCCTCGAAGCGGCCGACCTCGAAGCCGCGGAGGAGGGCGACGCCTGCGTCGCCTACACCCGCTTCGTGCTCGACGCCGGCCTGCGCGGCGACCTGCTGGACCTGACCGTGGCGCTCAGCCCCTGCGTGATCGGCTACGCCGAGATCGGCGGTGGGCTCGCGGCGCAGGGCGTCGCGCCCAATAACCCTTACCGCCCGTGGATCGAGGAATACGCCGGCGCCGCCTATCAGGACGTCGCCGCCTCCGCGCGCGTGACGCTGGACAGGCTCGGCGCGGACAGGCTGACGCCGCAGCGCTACCGGGAGCTCAAGCGGCTGTTCGTGACGGCGTCGCGGCTGGAGGCTGCGTTCTGGCAGGCGGCGCTCGACGACGCGGCGGCGGACTGATCCGGCGAAGCAAGGCGGCGTTGCGTCTGAGGCAGGCCCGAGCGTCTTTCGGGACGGGCCGATCGAACTATCTCGTTAGGCGACAGCCCGCCGCCCGCCGCGGGCCTTTTTAAGAACGCCGGAGTTTCTTCATGACCGGAACCGTCGATCCGTTGTTCCAGCCGCTCAAGGCCGGGGCGCTCGAGCTCCGCAACCGCATCGTCATGGCGCCGCTGACGCGCTCCCGCGCCGACGCCAAAACGCTCGCGCCGCGCCAGATCAACGCCGACTACTACGGCCAGCGCGCCAGCGCCGGCCTGATCATCGCGGAAGCGACCCAGATCATGCCGGAAGGCCAGGGCTACGCCTGGACGCCCGGCATCTATTCCGACGAGCAGATTGCGGGGTGGAAGCTCGTCACCGACGCGGTCCACTCCAAAGGCGGTAAGATCGTGCTTCAGCTCTGGCATGTGGGGCGCATCTCGCATCGCGATCTGCAGCCGGGCGGAAAGCTTCCCGTCGCGCCGTCGGCGGTGAAGCCGGAAGGCAAGGCCTTCACCGAGACCGGGTTCAAGGACCTCGAGACCCCGCGCGCGCTGGAGCTCGACGAAATTCCCGACATCATCGCGCAATACGGGCGGGCCGCCAGCAACGCAATCGCGGCCGGCTTCGACGGCGTCGAGGTGCATGGCGCGAACGGCTATCTGCCGGACCAGTTCCTGCGCGACAAGACCAACCTGCGCACCGACGCCTATGGCGGCTCGATCCAAAACCGCGCCCGCTTCCTGCTGGAGGCGACGGAGGCCGCGATCGCCGCGATCGGCCATGAGCGCGTCGGCATCCGGCTCTCGCCGGTCAGCCCCGCCAACGACTGCGCGGATTCCAATCCCGAGCCGCTGTTCACCTATCTGACCGAGCGCCTCTCGGATCTTCGCCTCGCCTATCTGCATGTGATCGAGGGCGAGACCCGCGGTTCGCGCGCGCCGGAAGGCGCCTTCGACCTCTCGGTGCTGCGAAAGGCCTTCAACGGCGTCTACATCGGCAACAACGGCTACGATCCGGAGCTCGCCGCCGCGCGCGTCGCGGCCGGCGAGGTCGACGCCGTCGCCTTCGGGCGGCCGTTCATCGCCAATCCCGATCTCGTCGAGCGCATCCGCGAAGGCGCGCCGCTGGCTGAGCCCGACCAGGCCACCTTCTACGGCGGGGGAGAGAAAGGCTACACCGACTATCCCACCCGCGGGCAGGACGCGGCCAAGGTCGCCTGAGCGAAAGCTTCAGGCCACCTGGGACCGGCTCGCCTCGTCGGCGACGGCGACGAGCGGGTCGGTCTCGCCCACCACCAGATTGCGGCCGTTGCGCTTGGCGGCGTAGAGGCACTGGTCGGCGCGGTCGATCACCGTCTGGCCGGTGTCGCCGCGCCGCCAGGTGGCGACGCCGATCGACACGGTGACGCGTCCGAGGTGCTCGCCGGTCGACCGCTTGACGAGGTCCTTCGCCATCACGGCGCGGCGCACGCGCTCGGCCACGGCGATCGCGGCGTTGACGTCGGTCTCCGCCAGCACGATTGCGAACTCCTCGCCGCCGAAACGCGCGGCGAGGTCCTGGCCCTTCACGTTCTGCTTCAGCGCCAGCGCCACGAGGCGCAGCACCTGATCGCCGGTGAGGTGGCCGTAGTTGTCGTTGAAGGTCTTGAAGTGGTCGATGTCGACCACGAGGATCGAGAAGCCGGAGCCGGCCTCGGCGTCGATGAGGGCGCGGTCGATCGTGCTCTGCAGGAACTTGCGGTTGGCGAGGCCCGTCAGCGGGTCGGTGAGCGATTCCGCGCGGACCACCTCGAGCGTGTGATGCAGCTCCTGCATCTGCTCCTGCGATCTCGATAGGCTCTGCTCAAGCTCCTTCGTGCGCTCCACCATGCGCTGGGTTTCGGCCAGCAGCTTCTGCGACATGGAGAACAGGGGCTCGGCCGCGCCGCCGAGCTTGCGCGCGTCTTCGGAGATCCTTGCGATGCTTTCCGCATAGTCCTTGCTGGAGCCGCGGCCCGCTTTCAGCACGCTGGTGACCTTGACGATCTCCTCGAGGATGCGCGTGCCCACATGGTCGACGCGCTCCGAGAGCCGAAGCGGCGACAGGTAGGTTTCATACAGCAGGTCGAGGTCGGCCTCGGCGATCACGGGGCCGCGTTCGAGCGCCTCGTTGATCGCACGGTTCAGCGCCGAGTTGTACCCGGTCGCGTAAGTGTACCAGAGCTCGTAATTGCGCGGATAGGCGGGATGACGGTGGGCGCGGAGTCGGTGGACGGCTGCGTCGCTGAAGGTCAGCGTTCTCTCGAAGTCACTCAGCCCACCGCGCATCGGTCGCTCCTAACCCCGCCTCGCCGCGGGTCGACGCCCGTCGACGCCCCCGCTGGCGCGCAACGCCATCCAATGTATGGAGGCGCGCGTAAAGTCGTCGTTAATAAGATCGGTCGTCAAACCGAAAAACGACGCACAACGACGCACTTAGAAGCGATCGAACACTTACGCCCGTTTCAGGCGCACCGGACGAAGCAGGAAGGCCGGCACATGGTCGCCCAGTCCGACGACCTTGACGCCGTCGTCGGACGCCTGCGGCGCGGGTCGGCGTTCGCCGCCGCGACGGGGAGCGGCCGGCGCCTCCGCGGCGGCGGGCCGGCTCTCCGGGACCGCCTCTTTCGGTTCGGCCGGCGCCTTCGAAGCGGCTGAGCGCCTGCGCCCGGCAGGCTTGTCGGAAGCGGGCTTGGGCGAGGGGGACGCCTCGGCGGGCTTGGACGAAGAGCGTCCACGCCCGGAGGCGGGAGCCGCGCGGCCGCGTCCGCGGCCTCCGCGCCCGCCCGCGGCGAGGCTCTCCTCGGTCAGGCTTTCGCCCTGCCACTCGATCTTCGCGCCGGCGAGCTTCTCGATCGCCTCGAGGTTCTTGCCGTCCGACGGCGCGACGAGCGTCAGCGCGACGCCGGAGCGGCCGGCGCGGCCGGTGCGGCCGATGCGGTGGACATAGTCCTCGGCATGGATCGGCACGTCGTAGTTGATGACGTGGCTCACGTCGGGAATGTCGAGGCCGCGCGCGGCCACGTCGCTCGCGACCAGCAGGTCGACCTCGCCGGTCTTGAAGCTGTCGAGCGCCGCCATGCGGGCGCGCTGGTCCATGTCGCCGTGCAGCGCCGCGACCCGGAAGCCGTGGCTCTGGAGCGACTTGTGGACCACGGCGATGTCGCGCTTGCGGTTGCAGAACACGATCGCGTTCTTGAAGTTCTCCTGCGCGCGGGCGACGCGGCGCAGCGCGTCGCGCTTCTCGGCCGGGTCGTCGCTGGTCGCGACGAGGAGCTGCTTGATCGAGGCGTTCGTGGAGGAGGGCCGGGCGACCTCGATCCGCTCCGGATCGCGCAGGAACTGCTGGGTCAGGCGCGTGATCTCGGGCGGCATGGTCGCCGAGAAGAACAGCGTCTGCCGCCGCGCGGGGATGAGCTTGCAGATGCGCTCGATGTCGGGAATGAACCCCATGTCGAGCATGCGGTCGGCTTCGTCGATCACGAGGATCTCAATGCCGGTCAGCAGCAGACGTCCGCGCTCGTGATGGTCGAGCAGGCGGCCGGGCGTCGCGATCAGCACGTCGACGCCGCGGGTGAGCTTCGCGTCCTGGTCGCCGAAGGAGACGCCGCCGATCAGCAGCGCCATGGAGAGCTTGTGGTTCGCGCCGTATTTCGCGAAGCTTTCCTCGACCTGGGCCGCGAGTTCGCGGGTCGGTTCGAGGATGAGCGTGCGCGGCATGCGCGCCCGGGCGCGGCCCTGTTCGAGCAGAGTCAGCATCGGGAGCGTGAAGGAGGCGGTCTTGCCCGTGCCCGTCTGCGCGATGCCGAGCACATCGCGGCCGGTCAGCACATGCGGGATCGCGCGCTCCTGGATCGGCGTGGGCTGGGTGTAGCCCGAGGCTTCCACGGCGGCGAGCACCTTCGGGCTCAGTCCGAGTTCGGAAAAAGTCATGTCGTCCTTAATCATCGATCGGGGAGGGCGGACGGACACGTCAGACGTGTAGTCCACGCGCCGCGCGCAAACGCCAAGGTTCGCCGCAACTTGCGATCTGTGGCGGAGATGAGGCATCAGGCGCGTTTTGTCAATCGTCGCATGCCCGGAAACCTGCGGCTGAGCGCTCATATCGCAGCGGAGAGACACATCTCGTGACGGAAAAACTGCCTGTCGTCTTCGTGCCGGGTCTCGGATGCACGGCACGACTGTTCGAGGCCCAACTCGCGGCGCTCGGCGACCGGACCGCCATGGTCGCCGACCACACGCGCCACGCGGACATCGCGGCGATCGCCGAGGACGTGCTCGCGGCCGCGCCGGAGCGTTTCGCGCTGGTGGGCCTGTCCATGGGCGGCTACGTCGCGTTCGAGATCCTGCGCCGAGCGCCGGATCGCGTCGTCCGCCTCGCGCTGCTCGACACCACCGCCTATCCCGACACGGAGGAGGGCAGAGCGCGGCGCCGGACGCTGATCGCCGCGGCCGAGAGGGGCAAGCTCGGCTCGATCCACGCCGCGACTTTCGCGCGCTACGTGGAGCCGGGCCGCGTCGCCGACGCCGAGCTGGAGGCGGTCGTCCGCGGCATGCTGTTCGCGACCGGCGCGCCGGCCTTCGTGCGCCAGATGACCGCCATCCTGAACCGCGCGGACTACGAGCCGCTGCTCGAACGGATCGCCTGCCCGACGCTGGTGCTCGTCGGCGAGAACGACGCGCCGACCCCGCCGGACCACGCGCGCCGGATGGCCGCGGCGATCCCCGGCGCGCGGCTCGCCGTGCTCCCGGCGACCGGGCATCTTTCCACGCTGGAGAACCCGGACGGCGTGAACGCCGAACTGACGCCGTTTCTGGGCTGACGGAGGCCGGGGCTCAGTTCATCGCGGGGCCGAACCGCACCTCGCCCGGCGCGCCCACTATCAGCACCCAGGTGTCGCGCAGGCCGTCCCTGTCGGGAACCGTGTCGAGGAACATCGTGACCCCGCCGGCCGGTCCCGGCTCCGCCCGGACGTCGCCGAAGGTCAGCCGGGCGGCGTCCTCGTCCTCGAGCTCCTTGGTCTCGAAGATCCGGCCGTCGGGCTCGGTCAGCCACTGGACATAGAAGCGCTGGCGGGAGCCGTCGACGACGCCCACGACGCGCGAGAAGCCCTTGCCGTCGGCGGTGCTCCACGGTCCCGCGAGCCGCACGACCGACACGTTCGGCGCGACGCCGAGCGGGTCTCCTGCGGCGTCGGACGGGCCGGGCATGTTCTCGGGCGCAGGCGCGGGCGTGACGGTCGGGCGAGCCGGCTCGTCCGGCCTCACCGGGCCGGGATCGATCTTCTCCGGCGGCGCCGCGGGGGAGGGCGAGGCGGGCGGCGGCGTCTGCGCGCCGGTGGACGTCGCGGCGGCGAGGGCGAAGGCCGCCAGCAGAAGACGTGTCGATCGGGCCATGGTCGCGCTCCTGAGCGTCAAGTCCGGCGAACCTCTCTGCCTCGACAACGATCGTCCGGCGGCGTTCGATCCCTCCGCGGCGATCAGATGTCGACGAGCTCGCTCGCGAAGGCGGCGTTCTCCTGAATGAAGCGGAACCGCGCCTCGGGCTTGGAGCCCATCAGCCGCTCGACCGCGTCGCGGGTGCCTTCACGGCCCTCTTCGGCGATCTCGACCCTCAGCAGGGTCCGCTTGTCCGGCGCCATGGTGGTCTCGCGAAGCTGCGCCGGCATCATCTCGCCGAGACCCTTGAAGCGGCCGATCTCGACCTTCTTGCCCTTGAACCGCTTGGCGACGATCTCGTCCTTGTGGGCGTCGTCCCGGGCGTAGACGGTCAGGCCGCCATGGCTGATGCGGTAGAGCGGCGGCACCGCGAGATAGAGGTGGCCGTTGCGGATCAGCTCCGGCAGCTCCCGGAAAAAGTAGGTCATCAGCAGCGAGGCGATGTGCGCGCCGTCGACGTCGGCGTCGGTCATGACGATGACGCGCTCGTAGCGCAGGTCGGCCTCGGCGTAGCGGGAGCGCGCGCCGCAGCCGAGCGCGAGCAGCAGGTCGGAGAGCTGCTGGTTCTGGGCGAGCTTGTCGGCGCCGGCGCTGGCGACGTTGAGGATCTTGCCCCGGAGCGGCAGCACCGCCTGCGTGGCTCGGTCGCGCGCCTGCTTGGCCGAGCCGCCGGCCGAGTCGCCCTCGACGATGAACAGCTCCGAGCCCTTCGAGCCGGCCTGGCTGCAGTCCGCGAGCTTGCCCGGCAGGCGGAGCTTGCGCGTCGCGGACTTGCGCGCGACATCCTTCTCGGCGCGGCGGCGCAGCCGGTCCTCGCCGCGGGCGATGACGAACTCGAGCAGCCGGTTCGCCTGCTGCGGCGAGGCGGCGAGCCAGTGGTCGAAGGCGTCCTTCACCGCCGCCTCGACGATGCGCGCAGCCTCCGCGGTCGCGAGGCGCTCCTTGGTCTGGCCCTGGAACTCCGGCTCCCGGATGAAGGCCGACAGCATGACGGCGGCGCCCGCCATCACGTCGTCGCCGGTGAGGATCGACGCGCGCTTGACGTTGGTCAGCTCGGCGTAGCCCTTCAGAGCGCGCAGCAGCGCGACCCGCAGGCCCTGCTCATGCGTGCCGCCTTCCGGCGTCGGCACGGTGTTGCAGTAGGAGCGGCAGAACCCGTCCTCGCCGTCGTCCGCCCAGGCGATCGCCCATTCGACCGCGCCGTGCCCGCCGGCCCGCTTGTGGTGGCCCGCGAAGATCTCGGCCGCGAGCTCTCGGCCCGCCAGGCTGGTGGCGAGGTAGTCCTTCAGCCCGCCGGGGAAGTGCAGGGTGGTCTTGTCCGGCACGTTCTCGGCGCCGGCGAGCAGCTCGGCCGGGCAGGTCCAGCGGATCTCGACGCCCGAGAACAGATAGGCCTTGGAGCGCGCCATCTGGAACAGGCGGGCGGGCTTCAGCCGCGCCTCGGCGCCGAAGATCGTCGCGTCGGGGAGGAAGCGCACCCGCGTGCCGCGGCGGTTGTGGACCGGGCCGACCTCCTCCAGCGCGCCCTGCGGATGGCCGCGGGAGAACGACTGCCGGTAGAGCTTCTGGTTCCGGGCCACCTCGATGTCGAGACGCTCCGACAGCGCGTTGACGACCGAGACGCCGACACCGTGCAGGCCGCCGGAGGTCTCGTAGACCTTGCCGTCGAACTTTCCGCCGGAATGCAGCGTCGTCATGATGACTTCGAGCGCGGACTTGCCCGGAAACTTCGGATGCGGATCGACCGGGATGCCGCGGCCGTTGTCGGTCACGGTGACGGAGCCGTCCTGGCCGACGTCGACCGCGATGAAGGTGGCATGGCCGGCCACCGCCTCGTCCATGGCGTTGTCGATCACCTCGGCGAACAGGTGGTGCAGGGCCTTCTCGTCGGTGCCGCCGATGTACATGCCGGGCCGGCGCCGCACGGGCTCCAGCCCCTCCAGCACCTCGATGTCGGCGGCGGTGTAGCCGGCCTCGGCCGGCGTTTCGGCGCGGGGCAGGGCGCGCGCCGCCGCCTTGGGCGTCGCCGCAGGCTTGGGCGGTTCTCCGCCCAAGCCTGCGAGAAGATCAGATTTCGGTTCGGCCATCGGGCGTCCATAGCGATTCGCGCCGCTGCGCTGCAAGAGCATCATGCCACGCGGCGGCCCCCGAAGTCGCGCCGCCCATGTTCCGGAGGCAGGCGCGACGCCGCAGTTCGGCTTCATTTTCCCGTCTAATCGTCCGGCTATGCTGCGGCGCGCAAGGCGAGGGCGCATCGATGAACGAACCGGTGAGCGTGCGGGCGAGGATGCTGCGTCTGGCGCTGCGCTACGCGGTCAAGCCGCGGCTTCTCGGCGAGCCAGACCTGCTCCGCCTGCGCGCCGAGGTCGACGCGGTGGCGCGGCTCGCTCCCGACGCTCCGCGCAACGTCGCGCGGCGCGCGACGCGCGTCGGCGGGCTCGCGGCGGAGGCCCACGCCCCGGTCGGCTTCGCGGGATCGCGCGTGCTGCTCTACCTCCACGGCGGCGCCTTCGTCGCCGGCTCCCCCCGCACCCACCGCGGCATCTCTGGCCGGCTGGCGCGCGGGGTCGGCGCGACCACGATCACGCCGGACTACCGGCTCGCGCCCGAGCACCCGTTTCCGGCCGCGATCGAGGATGCGCTCGGGGTCTACGAGGCCCTGCTCGAAAGCGGCGTCGCGCCGGGCGCGATCGGCCTCGTCGGGGACAGCGCCGGCGGCAATCTGGTGTTCGCGCTCATGCTCGACCTGAAGCGCCGAGGCCTGCCGCAACCGGCCGCCGCTGTGGCGCTCTCGCCCTTCGTCGACCTGACGGGAAGCGGTGAAAGCATGAGCGGAAACAAAGCGCTCGACCCGTTTCTTGAACCGGAGGGTCTGCCCGCGCTGGTCGCCGCCTACGCTCCCGGACGCGATCCGCGCGACCCGCTGCTGTCGCCGCTCTACGGCGATCTCGCCGGGCTCCCGCCGTGCTTCGTCCAGTGCGGAGGCGACGAGATCCTGCGCGACGATTCCGTGCGGATGAACGCGGCGCTGCTCGCCGCCGGCGTCGACGCGACGCTCGAGATCTGGCCGCAGATGCCGCATGTCTGGCAGGCCTTCGCGCGCTTCCTGCCGGAAGGCCGCAGCGCGATCGCGCGCATCGTCGCGTTCCTCGACGCGCGGCTCGCGGCGGGCGAGGGCGGTCTTTCGGCCGACGCCGCCTGACGGACCGCCTACTCCGCCGCCTTGCGCTCGGCGGCCTTGGCCGCGTTCCAGAGCGCGTCCATCTCGTCGAGGTCGCTGTCGGCCGGCGTCCTGCCTTGCGCCGCCAGCGCCGCTTCGATGGCGCGGAAGCGGCGCTCGAACTTGGCGTTCGACCTGCGGACGGCCGCTTCCGGATCGATGCCGGCGTGGCGCGCGAGATTGGCGACGGCGCAGAGCAGGTCGCCGATCTCGTCCTCCATGGCGTCGCGGTCGCCGCTCGCGACCGCCTCGGCGACCTCGTCGGCCTCCTCGCGCACCTTGCCCACGACCAGCCCGACGTTGTCCCAGTCGAAGCCGACCGTGGCGGCCTTCTCCTGCAGCTTCACGGAGCGGGTCAGGCCGGGCAGGGCGGGCGTCACCCCGTCGAGCAGGCTCGGCGCCCTCGCCGTCTCGCCGCGGCGGACGGCGCGCTCGGCCTTCTCTTCGGCCTTGATCTCGCCCCACAGCGCCTTGACCTCGGCCGCCGGCAGGTCCCGCGCCGCGCCGAACACATGCGGATGGCGCCGGATCAGCTTCGTGGTGATCGCCTCCACCACGTCGGGGAAGGCGAAGGCGCCCTGCTCCTCGGCCATGCGGGCGTGGAACGCGACCTGCAGCAGTAGGTCGCCGAGTTCGTCCCGGAGGTCGTCGAGATCGCCGCGCCGGATCGCGTCGGCGACCTCGTAGGCCTCCTCGATCGTGTACGGCGCGATCGACGCGAAATCCTGCTCGAGGTCCCACGGACAGCCCGTCACGGGCGTGCGGAGCGCCGCCATGATCTCGATCAGCCGGGCGATGTCGCGGGCAGGGGTCATGCGCGTTCTCCACGGAAGAACGCTCTGGTCGCCCGCCGCAGCGGCGCGGTCAAGGCGTAGCGCTTGATCGCGCTCTTACGGACGGGCTAGCTTCTCCGTATCGACCGAGTGGCAACTAGGGTTCCGGACGGCGAAGCCGTCGCTGGACCGAGCGTTGCAGAAACCGCGGGCGTTCCGCGGCTGCACCCGAGGGGCAAAATCCCAGAGGCGGAGAAGTCGAGATCAACCTGCGCCGTCGGCGCAAAAGGAGGTCTCGATGGCGCTCTCCTCGCTGCTGCTCGTTGTTCTGGCGTCCTTCGTCCATGCGGCCTGGAATCTGCTCGCGAAGAAGGCCGCTACGGTCGGGCCGATATTCGTCTTCTTCTACAATCTGGTCGCCTGCGCCGCCTATGCGCCCTGGGTGATCCACCAGCTCGCGAATGGCGACGGCGTCGTCTGGACATGCGCGGGCGTCGGGTTCGTTCTCGTCAGCGGGCTGGTTCATCTGGCGTACAGCCTCTGCCTGCAACGCGGGTATCTGGTCGCCGACCTGTCGGTGGTCTATCCGGTCGCGCGGGGCTCCGGCCCGATGCTGTCGACGCTCGGCGCTTTCCTGATCCTCGGAGAAGGGCCGTCCGGTTTCGGATTGTCCGGCGTGCTTCTCGTCGCCGTGGGGATCGTCCTCATCGCCACGCAGGGCGATCTCGCCGTGTTCCGGCGTCCGAGCGGACATGCCGGCGTGCGGTGGGGCGCCGCGACGGGCGGCTTGATCGGGACCTACACCGTGGTCGACGCCTATGCGGTAAAGGAGCTCGGCATCGCGCCGGTCGTGCTCGACTGGTTTTCGAACCTCCTGCGCTTTTTCCTGCTGGCGCCGCTTGTGGTCGCGAAGCCGGGGCGGGCGGTCGAGGCCATGCGCGGCTACTGGCGGATCGCGATCGCCGTAGGCCTGCTGTCGCCGCTTTCCTACATCCTCGTGCTGGCGGCGCTGTCTTCGGGAGCGCCGCTCAGCCTGGTCGCGCCCATGCGTGAGATGTCCATGATGCTCGGCGCGCTCATGGGCATGCTGGTGCTGCGCGAGAGGGTCGGCCCGTGGCGGCTCGCCGGGAGCGCCGTTCTGGTCGCTGGCGTCATTCTCCTGGCGCAGGGGTGAGCACGCCACGTGGCCAACCCCGAGTCGCATAAGATATATTATGGAACAATTCGGTTGATCGGACCGCTGAAGAATGAGGCTTCCGGCCCGCTTCGACGACCGGCGCGGCGCAGGAACGGTCAGCGCGCGGCGATCCTCATCCCGTCGTAAGCCACATCGATATGCTCCGGCAGCCGGGCCTTCAGCGTGGCGTAGTCGAGATCGGTGTGGAGGTTGGTCAGGACCGCGCGCCGCGGCTTCAGGCGCTCGACCCAGCCGAGCGCGTCGTCCAGCGAGAAATGGCTCGGATGCGGCGTGTCCCGCAGCGCGTCGATGATCCAGACGTCGAGGCCGCCGAGCAGCGCCGCCGAGGCGTCGGGAATGGCGTTGACGTCCGGCGTGTAGGCCAGCCCGTCGAAGCGGAAGCCCAGCGCCGTCTCGGCGCCGTGCGTCAGCGCGATCGGCAGGGCGACGATCGCCCCGCCCGGCCCTTCGAGCGCGGTCGGCTCGCCGGGCTGCAGGCGGTGCTCGTTGAGGATCGGCGGGTAGTCCGAGCCCGGCGGGGTCTCGAAGGCGTAGCCGAAGCGGCTGCGCAGGAACGCGCCGGTGCGGGCGTCGGCCCAGACGTCGACCCGCTTACGGACGTGGATCGCGAGCGGCCTGAGGTCGTCGATGCCGTGGGTGTGGTCGGCGTGCTCGTGGGTGTAGAGCACGGCGTCGAGGCGCTGGACGCCTGCGTCGATCAGCTGTTCGCGCAGGTCCGCGCCGGTGTCGACCAGCACCTGTGTCACGCCGTCCGGCCCGGCGCGCTCGACGAGGATCGAGCAGCGGCGGCGGCGGTTCTTGGGCTCGTTCGGGTCGCAGCGTCCCCAGCCGCTCGCGACCCGCGGCACGCCGCCGGAGGAGCCGCAGCCGAGGATGGTGACGCTGAGGCTCACGCGGCGCCCGCCGGCTCAGGCGCCACAAGAGCGGATCGCGGCGTCTTGTTGAAAAGACGGAAGAAATTATCGGTCGTGATCGACCGGCATTCCGCCTCGCTCCAGCCGCGGACCTTGGCGAGCACGGCGGCGGTGTTCGCGGTGTAGGCCGGCTCGTTGCGCTTGCCGCGGAACGGTTCGGGCGCGAGATAGGGCGCGTCGGTCTCCACCAGCAGCCGGTCGGCCGGGACCTCGGCCGCGATCGCGCGCAGCTCGTCGGAACGCCGGAACGTCAGGATCCCCGAGAACGACACATAGAGCCCGAGCGCGGCGCCGCGGCGCGCGAGCTCCGGCCCGGACGAGAAGCAGTGCAGGACGGCCGGAAAGGAGCCCTTCCCCATCTCGTCCTCGAGCACCGCGATCATCGCGTCGTCGGCCGAGCGCGCATGGATCACGAGCGGCAGCCGCGCTTCGCGCGCCGCGGCGATGTGCGTGCGGAAGCCGCGCTCCTGCGCCGCGTAGTCGCCCTCGTAGTGATAGTCGAGCCCGGCCTCGCCGAAGCCGACGATCTTCGGATGCTCCGCGAGCCGGATCAGCTCGTCCGCGGTGACGTCGAGCTCCTCATAGGCGTTGTGCGGATGGGTGCCGACGGTGCCGTATACGGAGGGGTGGCGCTCGATGAGCGCGAGAATCTGGTCGAAGCGGCGGACCCGCGTCGAGATCGTCACCATCAGCCCGACGCCGGCCGCATGCGCCCGCGCGACGATCCCGTCCTGCTCGGCGGCGAAGTCCGGAAAGTCGAGATGGCAGTGGCTGTCGACGAGCGGTCCGGTCACGCCGCGGCCTCCGGCTCGACGTAGCGCGGGAACACGCCCTGCGGCGCCGGCAGCGCCGCGCCGGGCGCGAGACGTTCCGCGCTCCCGAGCGACGCGAAGCTCCGCGCCTCCTCGGCGACGGCGAGCAGGTCGAGCAGCTTCGCGGAGGCCGTCGGCATGAAGGGCTGCGTCAGGATCGCGACGTTCCGGACAGCCTCGGCGGTGACGTAGAGCACCGTGCCCATGCGTTCGGGATCGGTCTTCTTCAGCGCCCAGGGTTCGGCGTTGGCGAAATAGCGGTTGGTCTCGGCGATGACGCTCCAGATCGCGGCGAGCGCGGCGTGCAGCGCGACCTCGCCGACCGCCGCGCGCACGGTCGCGCCGAGGCCGTCGACCGCGGCGAGAACGGCCTCGTCCGCAGAGGCGAGGGGGCCGGGACGAGGCGCCCTGCCCTCGCAGTTCTTCGCGATCATCGAAAGCGAGCGCTGCGCGAGGTTGCCGAGGTCGTTGGCGAGGTCGGCGTTGATGCGCCCGACGATGGTTTCGTGGGTGTAGTTGCCGTCCTGCCCGAACGGGGTGTCCCGGAGCAGGAAGTAGCGGATCGCGTCGACGCCATAGGCGTCGGCGAAGGTGAAGGGGTCGATCACGTTGCCGACCGACTTCGACATCTTCTCCCCGCGGTTGTTGACGAAGCCGTGGGCGAAGACGCGCTTCGGCAGGGCGAGGCCCGCCGACATCAGGAAGGCCGGCCAGTAGACCGTGTGAAAGCGGATGATGTCCTTGCCGATGACGTGCAGGTCGGCCGGCCAGAAGCGCCTGAGGTCGCTGGCTTCGTCCGGGAACCCGGCGCCTGTGAGGTAGTTCGTCAGCGCGTCGACCCAGACGTACATGACGTGCTTCGGGTCGTCGGGCACCGGCACGCCCCAGTCGAAGGTGGTGCGGCTGATCGAAAGGTCGTTCAGCCCGCGCTTCACGAAGGCGACCACCTCGTTGCGGCGGAAGTCCGGGCCGACGAAGCCGGGCTGCTCCTCGTAGAGCTTCAGCAGCCGGTCCTGATAGGCTGATAGCCGGAAGAAATAGCTCTCCTCGACCACCCACTCCACCGGAGCGCCGGTCGGCGCCTTGCGGGAGCCGTCCTCGCCCAGCGTCGTCTCGCTCTCGTCGAAATAGGCCTCGTCGCGGACCGAGTACCAGCCCTCGTACTTGCCGAGATAGATGTCGCCGGCGGCCTTCATCCGCCGCCACAGCTCCTGGCTCGCGGCGTAGTGGTCGGCGTCGGTGGTGCGGATGAAGCGGTCGAAGGAGACGCCGTAGCGCTCGTCCATCTCGCGAAAGCGCGCGGCGTTCCGCGTCGCCCAGTCGAGCGGCGGCACGCCCTCGCGGGCGGCGGTCTGCGCCATCTTCAGGCCGTGCTCGTCGGTGCCGGTGAGGAAGCGTACGTCGCGGCCGTCGAGCCGGTGGAAACGCGCGATCGCGTCGGTGGCGACCGCCTCGTAGACATGGCCGATGTGCGGCGCCCCGTTGGGGTAGGCGATGGCCGTCGTGACGTAGAAGGGCTTCTTGTCGGTCGCCATCGATCACACTCTCGGGCTCAAGCCGGCGTCAGCGGCGCGCGAGTCCGGCAAGCTGCTGAAGCGTCTCGAGAACAAAGGGCCGCCGGTCGAGGTTGAACACCTCGATTTCACGCGCGGAGCGGGCGGTTTTTTCCCATACCTCGGCTAGGCGCGCAAGGCGCGGCTCCCGCACCGCGGCGCCGGCGCGGACGCGCTGGTGCAGCCAGTCGCCGACGAGCGTCACGAACAGCGCGAACCGCGCCTCCGCGCCGCGCTTCGACAGGTCCTCGGCGAGCGCATGGGCCGCCTTCACGTCCACCTGCGGCAGCTTGTCGAACAGCGCCGCCACGGCCGTGTGGAGCGACGCGCCGTCGCTCGCGAGCAGAGACAGCGCGCGCGCCACACTGCCCTCCCCGAGTTCGGCCGCCCGGCGCAGCGCCTCGGCGTCGTGCTGCTCGGCGATCTCCGGCAGGCCGTGGAGAACGGCGAGCGTCTCCTCCGCGGCAAGCGGCGCGAGCGTCAGCGTGCGGCAGCGGGAGCGCACGGGCGCGGGCAGGGAGCGCGGCGCGGCCGACAGCAGCAGGAACACCGCGCGCGGCGGCGGCTCCTCCAGCACCTTCAAAAGAGCGTTCGCCGCGGCCCCGTTCATGTCGTCGGCGGTGTCGACGATCGCGACCCGCCAGCCGCCCTCGCCCGCCGTCGCGCCGAAGAACGTGGTCGCGCGCCGCACGTCGTCGACGCGGATGTCGCCGTAGAACGCCTTGCGGTCCGCGTTCCAGCCGCGCCGCAGCGCGAGCAGGTCCGGATGCGACATCCGGGCGACGCGGCGCGCCGCCGGCGCGTCCTCCGGCACGGAGAGGTTCGCCGCGCGCCGCACGGCTTCGGCCGTCGGGTCGGGATTGGCCAGAATGAAGCGGGCCAGCCGGTAGGCCAGCGTCGCCTTGCCGACGCCCTCCACGCCGGAGATCAGCCAGGCGTGGTGCATCCGACTGGAGGCGTAGGACGCCAGCAGATCGGCCTCGGCCGCGCGATTGCCCACGAAGGCGAAGGTCTCGCGCGGATGCGGACAGGAGTTGCGCCGGTCGGATTCGGGCGCGCCTTCGACGTCGCTCATCGCGCGGCCTCCTTCGTCTGCGTCGCGAGCTCCGGCCAGCGCCGCACGACGCCGTCCCAGATGCGCGCCGCGACCGCGTCGGCTTCGCCCAGCGCGTCGATCAGCAGGCAGCGCTCGGGCTCGTGGCGCGCGATGTCAATGAACGCCTCGCGCAGCCTCTGGTGAAAGCTCTCGTCCTCGCTCTCGAAACGATCCGCGGCGGCGTCCAGCCCGGCCCGGCGGCGAGCGCGCGCCAGCCCGACGGAGGCGGGCGCGTCGAGGATCAGGGTCAGGTCGGGCATGACGTCGCGCGCGGCGAGACGTTCGAGCCCAGCGATCAGGCGGTCAGGCACCTCGCCGAGCACGCCCTGATAGCAGCGGGTCGAGTCGATGAAGCGGTCGCACAGCACCCAGTCTCCGCGCTTCAGCGCCGGGCGGATCAGCCGGTCGACATGATCGGCGCGCCCCGCCGCGATCAGCGCGGTCTCCGCGAAGGTTCCATAGCGCTTGGCCTTGCCGGACAGCAGGAACGCCCTGAGCTGCTCGGCGCGGGGCGATCCGCCGGGCTCGCGGGTGACGGTGACGGCGACGCCCGCGGCCTGCAGCCGTTCGGCGAGCCGGCGGAGCTGCGTCGACTTGCCGACGCCCTCCCCGCCTTCGAAAGTGACGAAACGCCCGCCGGCGACGGCCGGGGCGGAGATGGGGACGGCCGACATCAGATCCTGGCGATGACCTGATCGAACCAGTCGCCGACCAGCTCCAGCGCGCCGTCGACCGCGCGGCGGCCGAGGTCGCCTTCCGGCACCGCCTCGCCGGCGCGCAGCGGCGTCTCGACCGAGAGCATGTCGCCACGCCACACCCGCAGCACGCCGATCCGCGCGCCCTTCTCGACCGGGGCCGTGATCGGCCCGTCATAGACGACCCGCGCAACGATGCGGGCGTCGTCATTCTTCGGCGTGAGCACGTCGACGGCCACGTCGGCGATCAGCGGGACGTAGCGCTGGGCCCCACCGAACACGCGGGCCTCGGCGACCTGCTCCTCGGCCTCGAACAAGCGGCGGCGCTGGAACGCGTCGAAGCCCCAGTCCAGCAGCTTGCGGGCCTCCGCGGCGCGGGCCTTCGCGGTCTCGAGCCCATTCAGCACCACGATCAGGCGCCGACCGTCGCGCGTCACCGAGCCGACCAGCCCATAGCCGGAATCCGCCGTGAAGCCGGTCTTCAGGCCGTCGGCGCCGGGATACTCAGCGAGCAGCGGGTTACGGTTGCGCTGGGTGATCTTGTTCCAGGTGAACTCCGGCTCCGCGAACATGGCGTAGCGGTCGGGATAGACGCGGATGATGTGCGCCGCCAGCCGGGCGATGTCGCGCGCGGTCATCGCCTGCGCCGGGTCCGGCTGGCCGGTGGCGTTGCGGAAGGTGGAGCGGGTGAGGCCGAGCGCCTTGGCGCGCTCGTTCATGCGCTCGGCGAAGGCGGCCTCCGATCCGGCGAGGCCGGTCGCAAGCGTGATCGCGGCGTCGCCGCCGGACTGCACGATCACGCCGCGGAGCAGGTCCGACACCGAGACCTGCGAGTTGAGCTTGGCGAACATGGCGGAGCTGCGGGAGGGGGCCCCTCCCCGCCGCCACGCGTCCTCGGTCACCTTGAACTGGTCGTCCGCCTTCAGCGCCCCGTCCGCGAGCGCCTTGAACACGATCTCGGTCGTCATCAGCGTCGCCATGCTGGCGGGCGGCGACGGCAGGTCGGCCTGCTTGGCGAACAGGGCGGCGTCGGCGGTGACGTCGTAAAGGAAGGCGATCGGCGCCTCGGTCCGCATGTCCTTCGCGGCCGGGGACGCGGCGCGGGCCGGCGCGGCGGCGAGGCCGAGCCCCACGAGCGCCGCGAAGGCGATCGCGCCTCGGCCGACCGAACGACCGCACAGCCAGACCATCGCCCCCTCCCGAAAACGCCACGGCGTCAGGATACGGCCGCGAAGGCGCGCGCACAACGGCGCGCAGGCTGCGCGCGCGAGGAACGCGGAGCCGTGGTTAGCGCAGGCTGCTGAAAGCGGCGCCGCCGTCCTGCGGCTTCGCGAAGGAGTCGAAGCCCTCGAAGCTCGCCGCGATGCGCGCCGAGACCTCGGAGCCGCCGGCGCGGCGGCGCTCCGGCTCCACGGCGGCGGGAGCCGCCGGCTCCTCCTCCGCGCCGATCGCCGGCGCGACGGAGGCGAGCACGGGCTCGGCGGGCTGGACGACCCGCTTGGCCGGCGCCGGCGGCATGGAGGGCTTCAGCGCGATCTGCGGCGGCGTCTGGACCCTGGGTGCCTGGGCCTTCGGCGCCGGAGCCTCGGCCGGAGCGGCCGCGACGCGCGCGGCCTGCGCCAGCGGCGCGCCGAGCGCGGAGGGCTTCGCGGCCGGTTGCGCCGCGTAGGCGACCACCGGAGCCTGCGGCGGCTCCGGACGAACCGGCGTCGCCGCCGCGGCGGCGGCCGGCGCGTTGGTCTGGACCCGGACCGGCTGGGCCGCCGCGACGACGGTCGGCGCGGCCCCTGCCCCGTTCACGAGGTCGGCGTCCCGCACCGGCTTCAGCGACGCCATCTGCACGCCTTCCGGCGCCGCCGGACGGCCGAACTCCTGATAGGTCGCGAGCAGCTTGAGATCCTCGCTGCCGCTCGTCGACGCGGGGCCGACATAGTCGACCTTCACGTTGCCGACGCCGGACGTCTTGAAGCCCAGCACGTCGGCGGCGCGGCTCGAGACGTCGATGATGCGGCCGCGGTGGAACGGGCCGCGATCGTTGACGCGCACGACCAGCGACCGCCCGTTGGAGACGTTGGTGACACGGACGTAGGACGGCAGCGGCAGAGACGGGTGCGCCGCGGTCAGCGCGCGCATGTCGTAGGTCTCGCCGTTCGCGGTGCGGCGGCCGTGGAAGCGCGATCCGTACCAGGACGCGAGGCCGACCGCGTTCGTCCTGCGCGAGGCGGACGCGGCGACCGCGCGGCCGCCAGCGGCCCGGACCTGCGCCGGCTGGGCGGCGGCGGTCTTCACGGCGTCCTGCTGAGGCGCCTCGGCGGCGGCCACGGACGCCGCCGGCGCGCTCGTCGCGGCCGCGACCGGACGCCCGGTCTGCGCCGAGCAGCCCGCGATCAGGCCACAGGCGAGCGCCGCGACCGACGCGGCGGCGACGCGCCCGAGGGCGAAGCGCGAAAACGCAATGTCGGATCGGGATGGGAACGGGCGAAAGGCGCGACGACGTTGAATGGGTTCAGTCGTCGCCGCGTCGGTCATGCCGTCCAGTTCCCTGCCAGGGAGGACGCCGAGCGCCGCGGCTTTTTCCGCGGGCGTCGACCGCGCGCCGAAGCTGCGCATTCCCCCTCATATGCTGACCCTGTCACGACAGAGCCACAGTCAGGTTAGAACAAGCGTCGGAAATAAGGCAAGAATGCGGCGCGACGCTCCGCGCACGCGCCCTCAGGGCTCGATGCGGGCGGTCCCCGTCAGGCCGTCGTCGCGCGCCCAGGTGATCTTTCCGGGGCCGGCGGACGTGATGCTGAAGCAGAATTGCTTACCATTGTACCAACTGCGCCATTGCTGGCAGAGCTTGGCCCCATCGACCCACCAGCGGCCGGTGTCCTTCGGCTGCATGAAGCGTCCGAGCCCGATCGCCTCGCCCGAGCCGTCGACGACGCCGTTGGCGCGGTAGTTCAGCGGGAACTCGCCGCCGAGCGGCGTGGCGAGAAACACGCGCTTTCCCGAGATCGCGCCCACGAGCGAATCGCCCCGCAACGGCTCGGCGCCCGCCGCTCCGGCGAAGCCTGCGACGAGCGCGGCGGCGACAAGGGCGACGGACATCGGGCGCATGCCGGCCTCCTTCAAGCGTAGATTGTGAAGAGCGTACGCGCCGAAGGCCGAGTCGGATGCGCGCCAGTTGCGGCCCCGGCGCCGCTCGGCCATCATCCGCGCCGCGGGAAGGGTGGCCGAGTGGTTTAAGGCAGCGGTCTTGAAAACCGCCGTGGGGGCGACTCCACCGTGGGTTCGAATCCCACCCCTTCCGCCATTAACATCAACGAAATCAAACACTTACGTTGATTTCTGAGGGGTTTCCGGCCCTTGTGGTGTCCGTCAAGGTCCCGTTTGTTCCTGTTTTGTTTCGTGCATACCCGGAAAAAGTAGGGTATTTTTCCGGGTATATTTTCGGGAAACCGGGTATCGGAAGCTCTTATGCCGCTCACGGACGTGGAAATCCGCAAGACGAGGCCGCGGGAGAAGCCGTTCAAGCTGACCGACGGCGGCGGGCTGCACCTATATGTAACACCCGCGGGCGGGAAGCTCTGGCGCTGGCGCTACGAGTTCGGCGGCAAGGAGAAGCTCCTTAGCCTCGGCGCCTACCCTGCGCTCTCCCTCGCCGGCGCGCGTCAGGCGCGTGATGAGGCGCGGGCGATCCTCAAGTCCGGCCGTGACCCGGCCGTTGCGAAAAAGGTGGCGAAGGCCGCCACGGTCAAGGCGTCGGCGACGACCTTTGAGATTGTGGCGCGGGAGTGGTTCAAGCTCAACGCGAACACATGGGTCGCGCGCCACGCGGACGACGTAATCACCTCGCTCGAGCGAGACGTCTTCCCGGCGCTCGGCGCCCTGCCCTTGCACGAGATCACGCCGCCGGTCGTGCTCGCCGTGCTCCGCGAGATCGAGGCCCGGCCGGCGATTGAGACAGCGCGTCGGGTCCGGCAGAGGATCTCGGCGGTCTTTAGCTACGCGATGTCGAGCGGCCAGGCGGCGACCGATCCCGCCGCAATCGTTAAGGGCGCAATGGCCCCTCTGCGGAAGGGCCGCCAGCCGGCCGTCACGAGCCTCGACGACGCTCGTGCGCTGCTGCGGGCCGTCGAGAGCGAGGCTGGGCATCCGGTCACGAAGCTCGCGCATCGCTTGCTGGCGCTGACCGCGGTCCGGCCGGGAGTGATCAATAGCCTGCCATGGAGTGAACTGGGCGTACTTGATCAGCACGCGCCGACATGGACCGTTCCAGCGGCGCGCATGAAACTCGCGCTTGAGCGGAAGGAAGATGCCGGCCGTGATCATCTAGTCCCGCTGTCGGCCAAAGCCGTTGAAGTTCTAGATGCAGTTCGCCGGATAACCGGCGGAAGCCCATACGTGTTTCCGAACGCCCGTTGGGCTCACAAGCCCATGTCCGAGAATGCGATGAGCTTCGCGCTCAAGCGCGTAGGCTATAGCGGCCGGCACGTCCCCCACGGGTGGCGCGCGACCTTCTCCACCATCATGAATGAGGAATTCCCGGCCGATCGCGCCGTCATTGACCTCATGCTGGGCCACACGCCGGCGAACGCGGTCGAGGGGGCTTACAACCGAGCCGCTCACCTCGCCCGCCGTCGAGAGCTCGCGCAGGCGTGGGCCGATCTTCTGCTTCACGACCTGCCGCCTGCCGAGTCCTTGCTCGACGGACCCCGCCGATGAGCGACGCCCCTGCCCTCGCCGACGACCTGCTGACGGGCGCCCGCGAGATCGCCGCGTTCATCTACGGCTCGCCATCGCGGGCGAACGTCCGCCGCGTGTACTACCTCGTCGAGACGAGCCGCATTCCGATCTTCCGGCTAGGAGGCGCGCTGTCCGCGCGCAAGTCGGTTCTGCTCGCTTGGATCGAAGCGCAAGAGCGCGAGAGCGTCGCCCGCGTCGCATAAGAAAAAGGGCCGCCCGCCCTCCTCGGCAGCGCGGCCCTGAGTTGTTACGAAATCGCCCAGGCACCACCCTGACCCGACCCCGTTATTGCTAGGTCAAACATAATGGCATCCGCCCAAGATGCAACCGGAAATACTGGGAACGTAGACACTCCTCGTGTCCGAAAACTTCCCACGCCCGGAAGCCTGCAAGCAAAATTCGAACTGCTCTGCCGTCTGCCCTACGATCCTCGCGCGTCGCGTCGCCACATGCTGATCTTCAGCTTCATCTTGGATTGGCATCACGACCGCTACGGCGACGCCCTCGCGTCGGCGCGGCACATTGCGGACAAGCTCGCCGAGCGCGCCGGCAGCAGCGGGCGGGCGCTGTCTTTCAGTAAGGTGGCCGCCACCCTGCGAGAGCTCGTTGCTTGGGGGTACCTGTCCGCGACCGCGGGTGGGGGCCGGTCCGCGAGCCGTTATGTGCCGGCTTGGCGACTGGTTTGCCAGCCGGCCGTTGCAGCCAACGACAACGGCGTTGCAACGCCGATGCAACCAGAAAGCATTGCAGAACGAGCACTTAGTGATGCCGTTGCAACGGCTTGCAACGGCCTTGCAACGAAATCGGATTTTGGGGTCTCGGACGACCATCCCGCCGACATTTGCGTGCCCCCCGTAGGGCACGCTGTTGTGCCCCCCGTAGGGCACGCAAATCCGGTTAGCGTGCCCCCCGTAGGACACAAAGACCCTCTTACAGAAACCCGTCCACGGACGGGTTTCACTGAAAGAGGGACCGAGCCGGAGCTCGGGACGCCCTCCCCGGCTTCGGTCGGCGGCGTCGCCGCCTCCTCAGCCGCACGGGCGGATGAAGATGACTTTGAGCGCTTGTGGCGCGCCTATGGCGTCCGCCGCGGCCGGGCCGACGCTCGGGCCGCGTTCGCGAAACTTCCGGCCGAGCACCTCGAGGACATCATCACCGCCGCTGCGGCCTGGCGTGAGGCTTGGGCGGCGCAGGGCGATCCGACGGCGCCGCGGTTCACCTTGGCGAAATGGCTCGCCGACGAGCGCTACGAAGAGGACGCGCCGGCGAGGTTCCAGAAGCGCCAGCCGAAGCCGCGCGAGCCGAAGGGCGGGCCGCGGGGGGCAGTCACCGGCGAGGCCGTCACGGTCTTATCCGTCGAAGTGCCAAATCCCTTCGCGCCCGAGCCCGAGACGCACGTCACGTTCCGCCGCGATGACGGCTCGGAATTCAGGCATGTGATCATGTCCCTCACCGATGAGGGCCGGGCGCTGGAGCGGGCGCTCGCGAACGCGGCGGGCACGGCCTATGCGAACCAAGCGGTCGGCCGCCGCGTTGAAATCCGAGCTGAGGGCAAAGGGTACACGTACGGCGCGGCGCCGGGCGGGGCGCAAGCGCCTTTGTCAGATCTCCAGCCGGTGCCGGTCGACGAGTTGGCGCCCGAGCGGCCCGCCCCCGCGCCGAAGCGAGCCCCGCCTGCGCCTCGCCTGACGTCGCCACGGATCGTGGACGCCAGTCTTCAGATCGAAGACGACGGCTCGAAGACGGTGGCCATCACGATTGCTCGCCCAGACGGCAAGAGCCAGGTCGAGTGGCTACCCGTGGCAGGGCCAGACGCGGCCCGCCTGGCGCGCCTCTGTCGCGAGGTCGGGATTTCGAAACTCCGCGACACTGACGAGCTGATCGGGCTGGACATCTCCCCCGAGGCCGCCCGCGAGCTCGCTGAAAGCGGGCCGAAGTGGACTATCGAGGCTTGACCGCCTGCGCCCCCGGCCCGACGATCCCCGCATGTCCATCATCCCTCCCCTGCTCCGCAAGACGCGCGCGCGCCGCGAGGGCGCGCCGCTCTATTGCGGAGGATGGAATGGCTCATCACAAGCGGAAACGACGCAAGTCGCAGCGGGTCTGCGGGCTCTGCAAACCGCACAAGCGCGCCGGCTGGTGCGCCCATTACCGGCAACTTCTTCACGGCGATAAACGGCGCTACTCGTCGGCCCGCGATCAATTGCGGTGCGAGGGGCTTAAGGTCGAGAGCCGGGAATAAACGATATCGTTTAGTTCAGTGATCTAGGGCCGGTCGCGGCGCACCGCGGCCGGCGAAGTTGCGTGCACCGCCTTACTTCTCACGGACGGTCGTGCTCGGACTCCGCTTCCCATGCGCCTCGGTTACGAACCGGCCGCTGATGGCGCTTCGATAGGCCCCGCCCGTGCTGTCGCTCTTGCCCGGCGCTTCCTGCACCGTCGTTCGCGGGCTCGCCTTGCCCTGGGCGGCTGACACGTATTGGCCGCTCGAGGCGCTGCGGTGAGGACCACCGCTTCCTTTCTTCGTCATGCTCATCTCCCAGCGATTAAACACCATATCTAGGGGCTAATGCCCACCAGAGACACCATGGAATGACGACCTAGGCCACCTGTCAAGCGACGGCCACTCGCAGGTTTGCGAATTTGTTTCCTTTTTGTTCTTGACGCCGTATACGATTCGTGACATCTTGGAATTAAGATCCAAATTTGCGTCCGGGGCTTCCCTATGGATTCGGCAAACGACAACGTCGCGCCCGTCTGGGCGCGCGATCGAGTTCTCACGCCTGAGCAGCAACGCGCTGAAACTTGGCTCCGGCGCCTCGCCGCTCAAGCCGGGACAGACGGCGTCATGGGTACTCATGATTGCGCCAGACCAATCGTCGACAGCACGCGCAACCCGACATGGTGTTGGCCGGCGGAAGCCGCCGTTGACCGATCCAAAGCCGCCAGAGAGCTCGGCGCTGCGATCGATTCCATCGGCCCGAAGCTCTGGCCGGCCGTCCGAGGCTTCGTGCTCCTGAACCAGCCCGCGTCGACAGTCGCGCTCAGCTATGGGGCGAAGCCGGGCAAGCGGAACCCTGCCGCAGAGTCGGTCGCAATGTTCGCCCACGACCTCGGCCTTGACCAACTTGCCAACCATCTAGGGTTCAGGGCAGCCGCCAAGGCGGCCTAGACCTACCAACCATCAATCGACCTTGCCCCGCCGCGCACCGCGCGAGCGGGGTTTTCGTCGTCACCAATGCAGGAACTCGCATGTGACCTCAGTTTCCGGACTGACCGAAGTCGTCGCCGAGGCGACGCTCACCCCGAAGCCCCGCGCGGTTAGCTATGCAGCGCGTCTGCGCGACCTCGACGTCCTGCCGCGCTCCAGCGGCCGCGCCGTGGCTCATGTCGATAACGACCACGCCATCGCACTTCTGCTCGCTTGCGCGCTCGCACCCCTACCGAGGGAAACGGGCCGCACCGTCAGGAAGTACGCCGACCTCACCTGCCATAGCGATCGTGCCGTTTCCCTAACCCGCCTCCTCGAGCGCGAAATGGACCGCTCCGCCGCCGGCGACCACTCAGTGACCGAGATCGTACTACTTCACGAGGAGCCCGCCGCGCTCGTCCGGCTCGAGCTCGACGGCGAGGAGCAGACGCTCCGCTTCGGCGACGGCGACGATTGGCCCGCGCTGCCGCGACGGACCCTCATTCACGTCTACGGCGACGCGTTCGCGACTGTCGCTCGCTCCCTCACCTGAAAGACCCTCATGTTCAAAAAGCCCGCCGGCGCCGCGAACGCGGCCACCGAACCCTTCCGCGCGCCTTCGCTTGACGAGGTTTCGCCCGAATATGCGGCGCTCCACGAGCGACGGCTGGATCTCGACGAGAAAAAGCGCAGCCTTGACCTCGAGCGTTCTGAAATCATGTTCGCCCTGGACAATGAGCCGCCCAAGCCGGAGCCGACGTCCCGCGTGGCGGCGCTCCTCGGCGACGAAATCACCGGCGTTCCAACGTCCGGTAAGCGGGCCAGGCTAACCGAGATCGGGCGCGAGATCGCCGACGTCGACGCGGCGCTCCGCATTCTGGACGAGCGGATTTCTGCTGCCAGAGGCGGCGCATCCAAGACGCTGTGCGACCAGGTGCGCCCGATGATCAAGGATCGCCTCGAAACGTTCGTGGCTCATCTAGCGGCCGCCGTCTCGGCGGCCCGCGAGGTCGAGCGCGCCTATGACGAGCTCGACCGCTCCGGTGCGGCTTGGGTCGGCCGCATCGCGCCGATGCGCGCCGCTTGGCTCGCCGAAACCCGCGGCCCGCAGTTCGCTCAGCAGGCTTTTGCGGCAGGCCTGATCGCCGAAGTCCCGGAGGCGCTGAAGTGAGCGAGCGGCTGGAATTGGCGACCAGGTCGCCGTCGCGGAGGCGCACTTCCATTCGCATCAACGGCAAGGACATCGGCGACGACGGGCGAGCGCGCCCGTCGGCCGAAGTGATCGCGCGCACAATCATCGACAAGCGGAAGAAGCGGACGGTGGCCCAAAAGCGTGCGCGGCTCGACGCCCTTGCGGAGCGATATCGTGATTGAGGTTCGGGCCGCCGATTACCGGGCGACAGGCGGCGGACGCCTCGTGTCAGGGTATGCGATCCGGTGCGACGACGAGGCCGTGATCGGCGGCCTTTTCCGTGAGCGGATCAGTGTCGCCGCGGTTCGCAGCGCTGACCTCTCAGACGTGACAGCGCTGCTCCACCACGACCGCAGGTAGCTTCTCGGGCGGACCAAGTCCGGCACGCTTCGACTGAAGGCAGACGCGCGCGGCTTGGCCTTTGAGCTCGACCTGCCGAGCTCGCCGGACGGCGAAACGGCTCTCGAGCTCGTGCGACGCCGCGATCTGCGCGCGATGAGCTTCGGGTTCATCGCCATTTCCGAAGCGTGGATTGACGACGACGACCTCCCGCTCAGAGTCATCAACAAAATGCATCTGAGCGAAATCTCGATCGTCGACCATCCCGCCTACCCCACGACGAGCGTCGCGCTGAAGATCGCCGCGTCGCGCAAGGTCGACGGCCCGCACGCGGCCCGCTTGGCGCGCATGCAGATGCGGATGGCGCAGAGCCTGCGCGGCCTCCGCCCCTGAGGTCGGGAGGGGGTGGTCGCAGGACGGCCGCCTCGGCGCCCTAGGGACCGGCGAGGGACCAACGCGCACATTTTTCCAATTCAGAATATGGGGGGCGTCGTGCCGCGACCTCGACTTTCGCGCGCGCAGGCGCGCCTGACAGGGGCGCTTTTCAAGCACCCCGAACGGTTTCGAACTCGCTTTGAGCCGTCAGGATTGCCGCCGCTCGGCGATCCACCTGACTGCCTGATCGATCCGGACGCTCGCGAGGCGTGGCACGAGTTTGAGGCTGCCGCGCCGTGGCTGAACCGCAGCCATCGGGCGGTCGTCCACATCGCGTGCCACCTGCACGCGCGGATGCGGCGCGGCGAGGCTGGCGTCCCTGCCCTGAACCTTCTGCGGCAGTGCCTCAATTCTCTTGGCCTCACACCGACATCGACGGCCGCGATCCGAGCGCTTCCCGAAAGCGCGGACCCGGCCGACCCCGCAACCGAATTTTTCAACTGAAGGGAGGCCCCTATGGCCGCAGCTATTGCCGCTGCAATCTTCGCAGCAGGAACGGCAGGAACGGCGGTAGGCACAACCGCAATCGCCGGCACGACGCTCGCCACGATCCGCGGCGCGGTGTGCCTATGACCGCGATCGTCGCCGCAAACAGCGGCTCGGCGATCGACATCGCGGCCGATGCTGCTTGCTACACATCTGATGGCGTTGTCGTCGCGTTCGCGTCCAAAATCGTCCAGATCGAGCGCATGGTCGTTGTCGTTTCCGGCACGGTCCATGCGTGGCCGGCGATCGAGGCCGCTTTGAGGGCGGCGAACGCCCGCACGATCGACGACCTGATCGTCAAGCAGGCGAAGGTCTTCACCGCCTTCGACGCCTACCTGGCCGAAAAGGACGTCGCGGCGACGCCATGCAATGTGCTGATCGGAGGATGGTCCGCGGCCGCGAGGCGCATGATTCTGACCCTGCGGGTCAACCACGATCGCCACGGCGCGCCCGCCGGCACTTTCATGGCGCTCGAGCAGTTCTGCACCGGGCCGGCCCCGCTCGCAGGCTCGTTCAGCGTCGAGGCCGCCCTCGCCTCCATCGAGGCTCAGCGCGCCACGCCCGCACCTGTGTTCGAGCGTGACGGCGAGGACGGCGCGGCGGTCACGAATGTTGGCGGCTGGGTCGATCACGCCCGCCTCGTGGCCGGCCGCAGGCTGACCATCGAGCGCATCCACACCTGGGAGGACGACCGCGTCGGCCAGCCGTTGGCCGCGTGATCGCCCCCGCCCTAACCCTCTCAACCCTCTAAGGACCCCCCATGGCTGGACGCTGCGCCACCACCCTCACCCTCAAGCGGCAGCTGCCGCAGGCCGACGAGCGCGACGAGCCTTGCTTTGAGACGGCCGAAATCGAGCCGCACGAACTCGACGCATACCTAAAAGCAGGTTGGCACATACCGGACCCGGAAATCATCCACATCTGGCCGCCGATGGGCGACGAGACTGCCGCCTAGCCGCAACTCGCTCGCACAACGCGGCCGGTCGCAGGATCGGTCTCAATCGTGACGCGATTTAGCCGGTAGTCCTGCGTGACAGGCTGCCCCGGCGCGATTTGCCGGACGAGCTCCGCGCCTGTCATCTCTCGCGCGCGAGCGACCGTGACCTTGGCCCGCCCAACGAGCGCGGCCGCGGCTTGCGGGTCGCACGCGCCAGCGCTGGCCGGCGGGGTCGCTCCACCTGCCGCGCAGCCTGCCAGTGCGAGCGCCATGGCGAGCGCGGGTAATCCGTAACGCATCTGTCCCTCCTTTGCGGCGACTGATGCCGCCACCTCCGCAGCCGACCACCGGCGCGTCAACCTGAGCTTTTCCATGACTGACACCCACGCGCCCGATGGCGCGACCGACCCGCTGCGCGCGCTCGAGGAGGCGGCCATCACGGCTATGCGCGAGGCAGTCGTCTCCTCCCCCGCCCCGGCCGAAACGGCTTTCGCGCTGCTTGGTGCCGCGGTCGGTCATCTCCGTGCCGTCGCCGGGCGCGACGTGACCGCGGCCGCGCTGCGCCACCTGGCGGCGGAGGTGGCCGGCATTGGCTGAAGATCTCGAGCGACTTGTCGTCCAGCTTGAAGCGTCGCTGACGAAGTACGAGCGCGAGCTTCGGAAAGCGTCGGGCGTGACCGATCGTGCTATGCGCCCGGCCGAGCGCCGCGCCGAAGAATCGCGCCGCCGCATCGAGGCCTCGATGGCGGCTGCGGCCGCCAAGTCGAACGCTTCGCTCGGCAGTATCGGCGCCGGTCTGCGCCAGGCGTCCGCCCTGCTCGCCGGCGGACTTGCAGGCGGCATGGCGCTGCGGTCGCTCGTCCAATACACGGACGAATTCCGCAACCTCTCAAACCAGTTGAAGGTCGCCGGCCTCGACGGCGCGGAACTGACTTCGGTCTTCAACAACCTCGCCCGCAGCGCGCAGGCCAACTTCGCTCCGCTCGGCTCGCTGGTGACGCTCTACAGCCGCGCCTCTCAGAGTGCGAAAGAACTTGGCGCCTCGCAGGACGATCTTCTCGGCTTCACCGACAACGTCGCGAAAGCGCTTCGCGTGGCCGGCGCGACGCCGGAGTCGGCGTCCGGCGCGCTGCTGCAGCTTTCCCAGCTTTTGGGCTCCGCACGGGTCCAGGCCGAGGAGTTCAACTCGGTGAACGAGGGCGCCCGGCCGATCTTGCAGGCGGTCGCCGACGGGCTCGCGGAAGCAGGCGGCTCCGTCTCGAAGCTCCGCGGCCTCGTGCTTGATGGCCAAGTTTCGAATCGTGCGTTCTTCGAGGCGTTCATGCGCGGCGCAACGCAGCTCGACGCCAAGCTGGCTGGCACGCAGACTACGGTCAGCGGCGCGTTCGAGAACCTGAAGACGTCACTTATCCAACTCGCCGGCCAGTTCGACAGCGGCGCCAAGAGTACGGACATGTTCGTCGCCGCGATCGGCGATGTGCAGACGGCGATCAAGGATCTCGCCAATTTCATCGAAGACGCGCAGGGACCGCTGAACGCAGTTCTGCGATATCTGGAGCGGATTAAACGCGCGATCGACGGCGGCGCGGAGTCTTTCGGTAAATTCACCGGGCTGGCCAACATCGGGCCGAAAATCGACCGCGCCCTCGGGCGACGGCCGGAGCTGCCGGGCGCATCGGCGTCGCTGGAGGAGCTCGAGGCGCAGGCCAAGGACCTTCAGGCCGAGATTACGGCGCTCGCCGCGAACCCGCTCACGGTCGACCTCAACACGGCCCGCATCGAGAGCGCCAAGAGCGAACTCGATGAGCTCCGCAAGGTCATCGAGAACGTGCAGGCCGCCGCGGCGCGCGGCGCCCAGGTCCGCATCGGCGACGTCAACAACATGCCGCCCGCGCCGGCCGGCGCGACCTCCGGCCCCGCGACGCCAGCCGCGCAGGGCGCGGAGTCGTCGACGGTCAGCGTGAGGCAGTTCCCCGTCGGCGGCGCGACTGCGACGAAGCTCGACGGCCTCAATAAGTCGTTCGCGAAATCGCTCGAGGGCTTCATTGCGGCGGCCAAGAACGCCGGCCACGATATTTCGATCAACAGCGGCAAGCGTTCCGTCGAGCGGCAGGCGCAGCTCTGGGCTCAGGCGGTCGCCAAGTACGGGTCCGAGGCGGCGGCCCGAAAATGGGTCGCTCCTCCCGGCAAGTCGATGCACAACGCCGGCAAGGCCGCCGATCTCGGCTACGGCGACGCGGCGGCCAGACAGTGGGCGCACGCCAATGCATCATCGTTCGGCCTCTCGTTCCCGCTCGCGAATGAAGACTGGCACATAGAACCCGCCGGCGGCCGGTCGAAGGTCGCCCGCACCGACGCTCAGAAGGAAGCGGACCAGCGCGCCGAGGCCGTGAAGCGCGTCACAGAGGCGCTCTCGCTCGAGGCCGATCAGATCGGCAAGACCGCGGAGCAGCAGGAGCTTCTGCAGCGCCTTCAGCAGGCCGGGGTCGAGCTCAGCAGCGCCGAGGGACAAGCCATTCAGGCCAAGGTCGCGGCGCTCTTCGAGCTAAAGGCCGCCAACGAGGCCGCCGCGAACAGCGAGGAAGACCTGCGGCGCGCCCGCGAGACGCTGGCCGACGCCGGCGCCGACGCCACGAAAGGCTTCATCGCCGACCTGAAGGCCGGCAAGTCGGCCGCCGAGGCCTTCGCCAACGTGCTCGACCGCCTGCTTACCCGGTTCACCGACAGCGCGATCGACTCTTTGTTCAGCGCGCTGTTCAACACGGGCAGCAGCGGCGGGTCGGGCGGCCTTATCGGCCCTTCAACCCTCAACATCAAGGAGCGCCACCGATGAGCGCTGTTCTCGCATGGACGCGAGCCGACCGGGTTCACGTCATGGCCGACGCGGCCACCTACGACGACGCCGGCAATCTGCGCGCCGTCATCCAGAAAATTCACGACGTCCCGCGCGCCAACGCTGTCTTCACGGGCCGCGGTGACTCGCGCGCCTTCACCGGTTTTTGGCTCGCCTGCACCGGCTTCGAATACGAGGACTTCGACGGCTTCCTCGATCAGCTCGACGAGATCCTCGCGAAGTACGACACGCTTATGGAACACAAGCCCGGCGTGCTGGCGAACGAACTCGTTATCGCTGGATGGTCAGCCAGACGCGCGGCGCCGCTACTCCTGGTGCGCTCGACGCTCGACCCCGAGGGCGCGGTCTACGAGGCGGACTCGCTGTTCCTCGGCGGAGAGTTCGACAACGAGGCGACCCCCGACACCTTCACCGTCGCCGACGGCATCGCGGCCATGGAGAGGGCGCGGCAGACGCCGTGGCCGCTGTTCCCGGATAAGCAGGACTCGGTTGTCGCCTACGGCATCGGCGGTTTCGTCATGCATGCCGAGGTGTCCGCCGCCGCGCCGGCCGATATGGCCGTCGTGCACGCGTGGGACGACGAGATCGGCGAGCCGATCAACCGACGAGCGATCGAGGCGCGGAAGAAGGCGGCGTGAGTGGTGACGAATGCCTCCCGGCGTGACCACTTGAATCTACCTGCCCGCACGGGCCCACATCTACGTCGGCGCTTTGCGGCGTGACCCGCCGTAAAGTCTGTGGGTTGAGATTCTATTGGAATCGACTCCATCACAACCACGGATAGAGTGAGCTCGCGAATTTTCGGGAGCGCTTGATGCCGCAGCAGAACAGGATCGTCATTGCCGGGCTGAACGTAGCTGCATCGCCGCATCCCGAGGGTATTTATCAAAGGATGCTCGCTGCGGCCGCGGACGTCGAACTCGAAATCTGGGGTCCTGTTTACGGGAAGATTACAAAGCCGCGGAAGCGCCCCAACGAGGATATTCTCGTAGGCCGAGTTCTGACGTGGACGCCTATTAAGGAGGACACAAAATGGCTCAACCGCGCAAAGGAAGATGTTGCCTCGGATGAAGACCTCGCTGACCTGAATATCCCCGACGAAGTCGAACCGAATTATAGATCGTTTAGATATGGCTTCGACATAACGCGGCATAGACTGATTGTCGAAATAGAGAACGAGTTCGGTGAAAAATTCGGCATCACCCGGGCGGAAAAGTTTTTCAGAAAGTTGTTTAGCCGAGAAATCTTGGGGTTTGACTTTCCTGAGGTATCTGTGACCGTCATCCCGAGAGAGGACGCTCTCGATAAGATCTACCTACTCCGGCTTACAAAGTTGGAAATCCATATAGAACGACCAAATCCAGAAGACCTGCTCGACGATGAAGCAAGAATTCTCGAACGACTGGCTACCCAGAACGCCAAAAGTTACCACCAAATACTTACGAAGGCGGCAGGTGAAGTCAGTCTTGAGCCCGATGAGACCACGAAAACTTTGGCTCGCGTCGCATCTAAGAACGGATACGTGAGAGGCCGGGGTCGTGATTCAGAGACTGAAACAGTGGATATATCCACAAAGTCTCATCCTAAGATCGAAGTTCTCGATCTTGGGGATGCAGGCTTCTCGATATCTAAGTTCCTTTCTAAGCTTGGGGTTTTTTAGAACCTGGCGCAACACGATTGTTCGCTATCACCAGTACTGGTCAACATTCGGCGGCTGGACCGGCTTCCTGCTGTCTCCATACCTTCAAGTTAGCCTTATTGTCGGAGGTCTATTCTACTTCACTAAGGACGAAGGAAGTAGCTTCAGTACGATAGGCATAGCACTAATTCCAAGCATGCTTGGCTTTACGATCGGCGCGATGGCAATCGTTATCTCCGTTGCCTCGACATCCGTATTCAGGCATATGGCAGAAGATGGAGACCCGAACTCATATTTTATGAAATTAGTTGCAAACTTCCTTCATTACATAGCCCTTCAAGTTATATCATTAATTATTTGCATTTTTGCTGAACGAACAGACGCCTCCTTTATTGATGCAATTGCGGCTATATTAACGATCTACACGATGTTTCAAGCACTAGCTATTGGAGCCATGCTTTTTGGAATGGCGAGGATATTCAATGCAGGGGCCAACCATCCACCCGACAATGGTCCCCTCACCTAAAGCCGCGGTCTCGACCGAAACTCTCTATATACGCCCAGCTCTCGGGCAGCAGCGCGGATGCCGGACTGGAGATGCTGCGGTCCCGAGCGGCGTCCGTCGGATAAGACTGCTGTCGCAACTTGCGACGGCAGTCCCTTCTTCTGCTTTCGTTCCGTCCTCTCGATCCACTCGGCGATGTGCTCGTCACGCTCGAACCGGAGATCGACAGCGAGCGTCTTAGCCTCGACGGGAGGGGAGGCTATGGCCAGAGCCCGCCGCGCCTCATTGCGGTCGATGCCGAGCTCCCGGGCGGCGGCTGAAATGCCGCCTTCGTTTCCACGGCCGCCCTTCGCAGAAACCTGGTCAACTTGACCGGGTTTTCCCATTGGTTCGGATAGGAGCCAATGCGATGCGTCCCGTTCGATCGCCTCCATTCTTAGCCCCACCGGCCGGAGCCGAGCGGGGCGCTCTTTAGTTTACGCGAAGTTGTGTGGGCTAAACGCTTCTTGGAAGCACCTGGCAAATTGTAGTGGATATTACAACCAAACCTTTAGATAGCGCGCATTACGCAGCCTCCGTATCGGTGCGGGTCAGCCAATAGGTGAGACGGTGCGATTCTGCGTCCTGCAGTTAAATGCCAAAAGGTCGGCTTCCTGGGCCGTCCTGTTGACCGCCACAGGCGAGGTTATAGAGTTCGGCTCCTGCCTTCTGTTGGGCCTGACGGAGCTGCAAGCGCAAGAATGGGCAGATCGACTTGAGCAAGGGCCTTCTCTGCCCTGTGAATTGAAGTTTCGATCTAGAGTGACGCGATAGCACCATTCAGGTGCCGTCGAGCAGAGTGTTGATGTGAGCGCATCTGACACCCCTAAGCGACGCCGCGTGGACGCGTACTCGTGCCCTCGGAACACGGCGTCTCCCCGCGCGCGTAGCAGTCTCGCCGCGGACCTAGATCGGCAGATTCTCGAAGAAAGCACGCGGCTGGCTGAGATTCGAAGCGCAATCATTGCGCTCGGCGAAGCGGCGTCATCCGAGCTGATGGAATTAGAGAAGCACTTTTCAGCAAGGCTCGAACAATGGATCAGGGCGAGAGACCTGTTTAAGAGGTAGGAACATCACCCAATCAGCCGTCGGGCCTGCTCACTGTAGGAAGTGCGCCTTCTCGTATAGCGCCGCGATTACGACCCAACCGTAAGCCGTCGCACAATCTCCTCCTTCGCTGCCGCCCCAGTTTCGCCAGTAAGTTTAAGGCTCGACAGCGCCTCCAACGCCGCCAGTAGAGCTCGCCGCTGATCTTTCGCTGCGAACTGGGCGAGATAGGCGTCCAAGGCTTGAATGGACTGATCGTAATCAGACGGCGACCCGACGCCTGAATCGACCGCGACCGACGCGGTGAAATCGGCGATGCTGCCC
>NZ_JBHUER010000001.1:173168-348635 GCF_042681025.1 Methylopila henanensis | reverse complement strand
AGCTCACTGATGGACGAGCTCCTCCAGCTCGTCGAGGCTCATGCACCATCCGTTCTCGGTGGCGATGGTCACCTCGCATCCTTTCGATCGAGCTTCATACTGGGCGAGGTTCAGAGCGTTCAGAGCGCCATCAACGACCGTCGCTGAGGGATCGTTGTCACCCTCGAAAATGACCGTGTACAGCACCGTTCTCCTCCTTGGCATCTGCTGAGGACGATGGAAAGTTTCGGAAGCTGTCGGCTGTCCGTCAAGGCTCAATTGCTGCCGTTCGGGCGTTCCCCTTGCGCCGGCCGTTCGCCCAAGCCCGCTCGGCCGGGTCACTTCCGACCGCCTTGAGGTCAGCCGCGCCTCCTCCTTGATTCCAAGCGCTTCTGCAGTCTCGCGGTTGCGAGTGCCTGTAGTTTTGCCGACGCGTCGGACGTGGACAACGATGGCAACGATCCGTGATGCCTAGAAGGCTCCACGCGCATAGCCTCCATAATCGCGGCCAGGTCGGCCTCGGTAAATCTCCACTCGCGGCCGAAACGCGAGCCACGCTTTGCACGGCCAGCCGCGGCGATCAGGGCACGCGTCCCGATCTTCAGCTTCGCCGCAGCTTCGGCCAGGGTCAAAATCTCTCCGAGCGGCTTGTCCTGATTGTTCGTCATGTCGATCTCTCGGCGCGGCGTTACGCAGGCGTAACTCGGCAGCGCTGCCCTACCCCTTCCTCAACCGCACCCCTGCCCCGCCGCCATTCTCGGCGATGAACTCAACGCCAGCGGCTTCCAAGGCGGCGCGGATGGCGGCGACGGTCACCGGCTTCAACTCATCGCCGCGCTCCAGCCTTGCAACCGTGTCGGGCGAAACATCCGCTGCCTTCGCTAAATCTCGAACGCCGAGCCCCAGGGCAGCGCGCGCCATCTTGCACTGAGCAGCGATCATTTCCAGAACACCGTTACGAAACGATTGACGGGCAACCCGCATCGGCATTATCGTATCCCTGTTACGAATTTTCCTCAAGGTAATACACAATGCTCGAAACCACCGTTTCGGCAGGCGCCCCCCGCTTGCCTGCTTTCACCCCCTGCCCCGCCAGTTCCCCCTGTCTGAAATGCAGCGCGAAATCCCTCGCGGCGGAACAGACGCTTTCCTTGATTCTGAAAGCGATGCGCGCCACGGCCGGCGGCCGGATCGCCATGGACCTGTCGCTCGAGGAATTCCGGGACATCATCGACGCCGGATCGACCGTTGATGGGATGGCGGCCGCCGTGCGGTGTCCGGCGATCACGGCGGGAGGGGATGGCCATGCTTGACCTCTCATACCGCCCGGCGCGCGACGGCCGACCGCTCTCGCGCCTCGCCGTCGAAGACGAGATCGAGCGGCTCATCGCCCTGCTCGACGATCTCGACGGCGACGAGAACCTCGAGATGACGTGCGAGGACGAGGGCGCGCAGTGCGACGATGAGGGCCACGTCGACCAGAATTTTCCGCCTTATCCACGCCAGGCTCTATCGAAGCACGGCGTTCGCCCGCAATCATCCCATGTCGGCCCGATCGGGCCGTCCGCTCCCTTTCGGAGGTCCCTATGCGCGCCGACAACGATAACCGAGCTGGCGACCGGCTCCTTCGCCTTCGCGACGTCCAGCAGATGACGACGCTGGGCCGGACCACGATCTACCGCTTCATGGCGGCCGGCCGGTTTCCGCGTCCGCTCGACGTCGGGGTCGGCTGCTCGCGATGGCGCGAGTCGCAGATCGTCGCGTGGATGGATGCGCTGCCGGTCAGAGCGGAGGCCTAGCGCCGGAAAAGCCGGGTAGTTAACCGGGTATAATTCGGCAATCCGCTCGTTTTCAACATGAGAATGAGCCGAAAATGACGGACACCCCTTCCGCCAGATCACCTTGCAGCGCTGCTCATTCTTCTACAATTGCGAGATGCGGAGGGCGCCGCTCCACTTGCCAGGCTTGGTCACTTGGCGTGGAGCGCGTCGACCAGTCTGCCGGCGCCTGCCGGCGACAGGTGATTCTGGTCGACGAACAGGCTGAAGATGGCGTAGCGGGTGCGGCTCCGCGCCTCCTCCTCCTTGGCGAGGAGCCCGATGTCGACCCAGCGGAACCCGGCGGCTTTCACCGCCTCCTCCAGCTCCCGCCGCTCCTCCGCGCGATAGTGGTAGGACGCGCCGAAATGCCCGCTGAACCGGGTGAGCTCGGGGGCGACCATGTAGATGTAGGGCGAGAACACGACCGTCACCTTGCCGATCTTCTCGCGGGCGGCGAACTGGCGGAGCCGGTCGATCACCTCGCCCGGCCGGCCGAAGGGCCGCTTCGGCTGGAAGTCGTTCTCGCAATAGACATAGACCAGCTCGTCGATCGCGCCGCGGTAGCGCCGCGCGGCGTCCTCCAACCGGCACAGGATCGCTTCGGCGTCGACGCCCGCGACGCCGAGATTGACGTATTGGCGCGCATCGTCGCGCTTCTGGAGATGCGACGAAATCGTCTCGGAATCGTCGACCATCGCCCCGAAGGCGACCGAATCGCCGGCGACCAGCACCTTGCGCGGCCGCTCGACCAGGGGATCGGTGACCCGCTCGCCCTGCGCGTTGGTGGACAGGCTGACGGGCGACGTACCATAGCGGTCGAAGAATGCGACGAGCCTGGGATCGAGCGTCTTGCCGACGTCGTGGAAGATCGTGGGCGGATCGAACGGATTGAACGCGTTCGTGCGCAGGAAAAAGGCCGTCTTGCGCAGATTGGGCTTCACCGCCGGGCAGCCGTCGACCGTGGTGTTGATCGCCGCGTCCCCGCTCATGGCGTCCCGGAACGGCGAGTTGCCCACGCCGACGGCTGACGCCTTCATGAGCTCAAGCAGGTCCGATAATTCCTCGGGCTGCGAAAAGAACGGCGCGTAAGCCGCCTCCTTGCCGGTGGTCGGGCTCCGCGTCAGGCCGAGCATGGCGAGGGTCTGGTAGGTGACGCTCGGCGCAGGCTGGCCCCCTCTCAGCACCGCGTAGCCGCCTTCCAGCACGAGCAACGTGCCGCCCATCAACAGGATGCAGGCGACGGCCGCGACAAGCACAGTCCTCAAGCTATTCGTCCTCCGCAGCGTCCCTCACGCAGCCCGAGCGGGCCTCGCGACCGCCGCAATGGCCGGCGTCTTTCACGGCCGGCGATCTTCCCATATAAGCTGTCCGCCCATTGCCGTTCAACGAAGGGTTCATGACCGGCCACCACGAAAACCTGATCGCCGACGAGCACGTGCGGCCGCCCTCCGAGAAGTCGTTCGGCCTCACCTTCGCGGTGGTGTTCGCGCTTCTCGCGGCCTGGCTTTGGTGGCGCGGCCACCCGGTCGGGGCGGGCGCCGCGGGCGTGGCGTCAGCGGCGTGCGTCGCCTGCGCCTATCTGGCGCCAGCCGCGCTGCGCCCGCTGAACCTCGTTTGGCTTAAGTTCGGCCTGCTGCTGCATAAGGTCGTCAACCCAATCATCATGGGGGGGCTGTTCTTCCTGGTGTTCACTCCGATGGGTTATGTCATGCGCCGGGCGGGCAAGGATTTTCTCGGCCTTAAGCGCAATCCGGAGGCCACCAGCTATTGGGTCAGGCGCGACGCCACCCTGCCGCTCGGCTCAATGAAAAAGCAGTTCTGAGGATCACGATGTCCTTCGTCGCCGAACTATGGGAATTCCTTCAGGTCCGCAAGAAGATGTGGATGCTGCCGATCATCGTGGTCGCGCTGATCTTCGGCGGACTCGTGGTCCTGACCAAGGGCTCGGCGGTCGCGCCCTTCATCTACACGCTGTTCTGATTGGCGCCGCCGGCCCGTGCGCATTCTCGGCATTTCCGCCTTCTACCATGACAGCGCCGCGGCTCTCGTCGTCGACGGGAAGATCGTCGCCGCCGCCCAGGAAGAGCGCTTCACGCGCCGAAAACAGGACGCTCGATTCCCGAAGAGCGCCATCGCCGCCTGCCTTGCGCAAGGCGGGATCACGCTCGCGGACGTCGACCGCGTGGTGTTCTACGAGAAGCCGTTCCTCAAGTTCGAACGGCTCATCGAGACCTATCTCGCCTTCGCGCCGCGCGGTTTCGGCTCGTTCCTCAAAGCGATGCCGCTGTGGCTGAAGGAAAAGCTGTTCCTCAAGAAACTGCTGGTCGACGAACTCAAGGCGATCGCGCCCGACTGCGACTGGAACGAGCGCCTGCTGTTCTCGGAGCACCACTACAGCCACGCCGCGAGCGCGTTTTATCCCTCGCCGTTCGAAGAGGCGGCGATCCTGACGATGGACGGTGTCGGCGAATGGGCCGCGAGTTCGGCGGGGATCGGTCGCGGGGCCCGGATCACGCTCGACCGCGAGATCCAGTTTCCGCACTCGCTCGGCCTGCTCTATTCCGCGTTCACCTACTACACCGGCTTCAAGGTCAATTCCGGCGAGTACAAAGTGATGGGGCTCGCGCCCTATGGAACGCCGCGCTTCACGCCGACGATCCTCGAGCATCTGATCGACGTCAAGGACGACGGCAGCTTCAAGCTCGACCTCAGCTATTTCGACTATTGCACCGGCCTCAGGATGACGAACGACAGGTTCGCCCGACTGTTCGGCCTGCCGGATCGCTCGGCCGACCAGTTGCTGACGCAGGATCATATGGACCTGGCGGCCTCGATCCAGGACGTCACCGAGATCGTGATGCGCCGCACCGCAAGGAGCCTCGCCAAGGAGTACGGGCTGAAGAAGCTCTGTCTCGCCGGCGGCGTCGCGCTCAACTGCGTCGCCAACGGCAAGATCCTCAAGGACGGCCACTTCGACGAGATCTGGATTCAGCCGGCCGCAGGCGACGCCGGCGGCGCGCTGGGCGCTGCGCTCGCCGCTTGGCACATGGAGTTGGGACATCCCCGCCATGTCGAGACCGCCCCGGACGCCATGCAGGGCGCCTATCTCGGCCCGAGCTACACGGACGCCGAGATCGAGGCGGCGCTCATCGCCGCCGGCGCGCGCTTCACGAAGCTGTCGCCGGACGAACTGATCGCGTCCACCGCGAAGGCGCTCGCGGACGGCAAGGCCGTCGGCTGGTTCCAAGGCCGAATGGAGTTCGGCCCGCGCGCGCTCGGCGCCCGCTCGATCCTCGGCGATCCGCGTTCCCCGTCCATGCAGAAGCTGCTGAACCTCAAGGTGAAGTACCGGGAGTCGTTCCGCCCGTTCGCGCCGTCGGTGCTCCGCGAGGCGGTGTCCGACTGGTTCGAGCTCGAGTGCGACAGCCCCTACATGCTGCTGGTCGCGGGCGTACGGCCTGAGCGCCGGCGGGCCATGACGGCGGACGAGGAGAACCTGTTCGGCATCGACAAGCTGAACGTCGTGCGCTCCGACATCCCGGCGGTGACCCATGTGGACTATTCGGCGCGGGTGCAGACGGTCCATCGCGAGACCAACCCGATCTATCACGCGCTGATCGAGGCCTTCGCCGCTCAGACCGGCTGCCCCATCGTCGTCAACACCAGTTTCAACGTCCGGGGAGAGCCGATCGTCTGCACGCCCGACGACGCCTTCCGGTGCTTCATGGGCACCGACATAGAAACGCTGGCGGTCGGCTCGTTCTACCTTGAGAAGTCCGACCAGGATCCCGCGCTGGCGCTCAACTACAAGGACGCCTTCGAGCTCGACTGATAGCCGACTGAATTGAGTTCCAGGGATTATTCGCGGTCGCTCGTTGGACACGCGATCCGTGCCGTCGGGCGCTTTGAGCGTGCGCGACGTTCCCGCTCCTCAAGCCGGTGGTTCCGCCCGTCTGAAACTCAGCGCCCCGGCTCGAACCAGATCTTCTTCATCCGGCCGAAGGCCAGGCACCGGCCGGCCTTGTCGGCGGTGTAGGACAGGAACTGCACGCGGAACGGATAGGCGGTCATGAAGTCCGCCAGCGCGCGGTTCTCGTCGAGATGGAACTGGTCGAAGGCGACGTAGTACTCGTCGAAATGGTTCGCGAGCACGCCCAGCACGTAGAGCGTCGCGGAGTAGAGGTCGGCGTCGAGGTGGACGAACAGCGGCGACCCGGCGAGCTGCTGCTGACGCCGCGCGATCGCGCCGGGCAGCATGTTCTGGAACCACCCGATCTCGTAGGAGATGCGCGGATCGTCGATGTCCGGCGCCTTGCCGCGGGTCGAGAAGCTGCCGGTCTTGAGATTGTCGGTCCAGTCTTCGGGCAGCCCGACGAAGCTGTCGAAGCCGACCAGCCGCGTGTCCGGATTCGTGAAGCGCTCCGACCAGTACCGCATGCTGCGCCCCTGCCGGACGCCGAACTCGAGGATGTTGACCTGCTTGTCCGCGCCGATGGTCGTGACGATGTCGCCCCAGAACTCGGCGCGGTCGACGCATTTCCTGGCTTTGTAGAGGCCGGCGAACTTGTTGCGCATGTTGTGCGCGCAGACGGCGTGCTCGATGGCGCGCAGGTCGACGTTCAATGCGACGGCCATGCCTGTCCCCGCTGATCGTGCGATAGCGGGATAATTTGTCGCATGCAGCCTGATGGCGGGCAAGCCGCGCCCGTCGTCACAATCAAATGAAAGGGGCCCCGCGGCCTGCGCCGCGGAGCCCCTTCATCGTTCCGGCCAAAGCCGGCGACCGTTCGGCTTGGATCAGAAGCCGAGGTCGAACTTGTAGGCGACGCCGCCCATCACGCGGTGCTCGTCGCCGTCCACGCTGCGGCCGAGGAGACGGTCCTTGCCGAAGTCGGTGTAGCGGTACTCGGCGCGCACGGCGACGTTGTCGGTCGCAGCGTACTCGACGCCGCCGCCGACGGTCCAGCCGACCGCGGTCTTGCTGTCGCTGCCGATGCCGCGCACGCGGACTTCACGATCAGCGTAGGCCACGCCGCCCGCGGCGTAGGCCAGGAAGCGATCGAAGGCGTAGCCGACGCGGGCGCGGGTCGCGCCGGTCCAGTCGCCCTGGGCGCGCACGCCGCCGCGCTTGTCGTCGACGTCCGAGTAGTTGAAGTCGGTCTCGATGCCGAACACGACCGGCGAGTTGTCGAGCTGGACATTGTAGCCGGCGTAGCCGCCGACGATGAAGCCTTCCGGCTTGATGCCGCTGATGTTGGTATCGCCGAAGGCGTAGCCGGCCTGAACGCCGATGTACGGGCCGCTCCAGGTGAAGGACGGAACCGGGGCCGCGATGGCCGGAGCCGGCTCGTAGGCCGGGAGGTCGGCGGCGAAGGCGCCGGTGGCGGAGAGGGCGACCGCCGCGGCGGCGCCGAGCAGGATCTTGCGGGTCATGGGACTCAACCTGTCACGTTTACGACGCACGACCCGGGGGAGCCGCGCGGTGACGACTACTTGGCCCTGTTCGGCCGGCATGTCGACGCCGCAAAAACCATCCGAGAAAGGGTGAGGCTTTCGTGCAACGAATTCCGCATGGGCGCATTCGGGATCAGGCGTTTTTGCACAGTTCCGCCCGGGCCTCGGCGTACTCCCGCCTCATCCTGAGCACGATTTCGGCGACGGGGGGTGAGTCCGAGATCGCGCCGAGCCCCTGCCCCGCGCCCCAGACGTCGCGCCACGCCTTCGCGTCGGAGCGGACGTCCGCCTTGGCGAAGTCCATCGCCGACTTGTCGGCGGCCGGCAGCGCGTCCGGATCGAGCCCCGCCGCCGCGATCGAGGGTTTCAGGTAGTTGCCGAGCACGCCGGTGAACAGCGAGGAGTAGACGATGTCGCTCGCCGCGCCTTCGATCAGCATGCGCTTGTAGTCGGGCGCGGCGTTGGCCTCTGCGCTCGCGATGAAGCGGGTGCCGACATAGGCGAGGTCGGCGCCGATCGCCTGGGCCGCGAACACCGCGCGCCCGGTGGCGATCGCGCCCGAAAGCAGCAGCGGGCCGTCGTAGAAGGCGCGGATCTCCTGGACGAGCGCGAACGGGCTGAGCGCGCCAGCGTGGCCGCCCGCCCCGGCGCAGACGAGGATCAGCCCGTCCACGCCGGCCTCCAGCGCCTTCTTCGCGTGGCGCACCGAGATGACGTCGTGGAACACGACGCCGCCCCACCCGTGCACCGCCGAGACGACCTCGTTCGGCGCCCGCAGCGAGGTGATGATGATCGGCACGCGATGGCGGGCGCAGGTCGCCATGTCCTCGCGCAGCCGCGCGTTCGAGGCGTGGACGATCTGGTTGACCGCGAACGGCGCGACCGGCGCTTCCGGGTTCGCGGTGGCGTGGGCGGCGAGTTCGGCCGTGATCCGCGTCAGCCAGACGTCGAGCTCGGCCTGCGGCCGCGCGTTCAGCGCCGGGAACGAGCCGACCACGCCCGCCTTGCACTGCGCGATGACGAGGTCCGGCCCCGACACGATGAACATCGGCGCGGCGACGACGGGAAGCGCGAGACGTCCCTGGAGCACGGGCGGCAACGGCATGATCGGCCTCTGATCGGCTAGGGTGTGCGATTGCACTCTAGCCGCGGCCGATCGGCCTTCGCCAGCCCGCGGGCCTTCGCTATTCGGCCGCGAGCGGGGCGGTCGGGGTTGCGCCGAGCTTGGCCGAACGCGCGGCGACGAGCTTCGCGAAATCGTCGCCCGCATGGTGCGAGGAGCGCGTCAGCGGGCTCGACGACACCATCAGGAAGCCCTTGGCGTAGGCGATGGTCTCGTAGGAGGCGAACTCGTCGGGCGTCACGAAGCGGGCGATGGCGTGGTGGCGCTTGGTCGGCTGCAGGTACTGGCCGATGGTCAGGAAGTCGACGTCCGCGGTGCGCAGATCGTCCATGAGCTGCAGCACCTCGTTCCGCTGCTCGCCGAGCCCCACCATGATGCCCGACTTGGTGAACATCGAGGGGTCGAGCTCCTTCACCCGCTGCAGCAGGCGGATGGAGTGGAAGTAGCGGGCGCCGGGCCGGACGGTCAGGTAGAGCGACGGCACGCATTCGAGGTTGTGGTTGAACACGTCGGGCCGCGCCTCGACGACGGTCTCGAGCGCGCCGGGCTTGCGCAGGAAGTCCGGCGTCAGGATCTCGATCGTCGTCTCCGGGCTCATGCGCCGGATCGCGCGGATGACGTCGGCGAAATGCCGCGCGCCGCCGTCGGCGAGGTCGTCGCGGTCGACCGAGGTGATGACGACGTGGTTGAGGCCGAGCTTGGCGACGGCATCCGCGACCCGCTGCGGCTCGCCGGCGTCGACCGCCTCGGGCAGACCGGTGCGCACGTTGCAGAAGGCGCAGGCGCGGGTGCAGGTGTCGCCGAGGATCATGAAGGTGGCGTGCTTCTTCGACCAGCACTCGCCGATGTTGGGGCAGCCCGCCTCCTCGCAGACGGTGACGAGCTTGTTGGAGCGCACGATCTCCTGCGTCTCGCGCCAGACCGGGGAGCCGGGCGCGCGCACGCGGATCCAGTCCGGCTTGCGGAGCTGTTCGGTCTCGGGCCGCCGCGCCTTTTCGGGGTGGCGGGGGCGGGCCGTGCCGTTCGTGCGGTCGAGCACCGTGACCATGGCGAGCTGTCGTCTTTCCGTTCCGGCCGCGGACAAGCGCCGCGGCCTGCGCAACAAAAAGGAGAGCGGACCGTGGGTCCGCCCTCCTGAACTTTAGGCGAAGACGCCTTCGCCGTCGATGCGCCCACCCCGCCCCGCATGGCGGAGCAGCGCCGCGCGCAGGGCTAGGCCACGCTGCGGCCGCGGATGAGGCGCCACAGGAAGATCAGCAGGCACGCGCCGCCGACCGCCACGATGCACTGCCAGATCCAGCCGCCCGGCGGAATGACGCCGACGGCCTTCAGAATCGCGTTCATCACCAGCGCCCCGACGATGCCGAGGACGATGTTCATGATCAGACCCATGTCCGATTTCATGATCTGCTCGGCGATCCACCCGGCGATCGCGCCGAGGATGATCGCCATAAACCAGCCGACGCCTTCCATGGACTGAACTCCCTTTGTGTCCCGACATGCACAAAACACCGAAGTCCGTCTGTTGTTCCCGCCGACAGGAATAAAAGTCGCCGCTCAGATGTGGATTGCGCGGCCGTAGGCGTCGAGCACGCTCTCGTGCATCATTTCGGAGAGCGTCGGATGCGGGAACACCGCATGCATCAGCTCCTCCTCCGTGGTCTCGAGGTTCATCGCCACCACGAAGCCCTGGATCAGCTCGGTCACCTCCGCGCCCACCATGTGCGCGCCGATCAGCTCGCCGGTCTCGGCGTCGAAGATGGTCTTCACCAGACCTTCCGGCTCGCCGAGCGCGATGGCCTTGCCGTTGCCGTTGAAGGGGAAGCGCCCGACCTTGACCTTGCGGCCCTGCTCCTTGGCCTTCTTCTCGGTCAGGCCGACCGAGGCCACCTGCGGGTGGCAGTAGGTGCAGCCGGGTATCTTGGCCTTGTCCATGGGATGCACGTCGAGCCCCTTGATGGCCTCGACGCAGATCACGCCCTCATGCTCGGCCTTGTGAGCCAGCATGGGCGGACCGGCGACATCGCCGATGGCGTAGACGCCCTTCACGTTGGTGCGGCCCAGCCCGTCGGTGACGACGCAGCCGCGCTCGGTCTTCACGCCGAGCGCCTCGAGCCCGAGATTCTCGATGTTGCCGACGACGCCCACCGCCGAGATCACGCGGTCGACCTTGATGGATTCGGTCTTGCCGCCCTCGAGCTCGACGGTCGCGGTGACGTCGTTCGAACCCTTGTCGAGCTTGGTCACCTTGGCGCCGGTGAGGATGCGGACGCCCTGCTTCTCGAACCGCTTGCGGGCGTGGGCGGCGATCTCCTCGTCCTCGACGGGAAGGATCTGCGGCAGGACCTCCACGATGGTCACCTCGGCGCCCATGGTGCGGTAGAAGCTCGCGAACTCGACGCCGATCGCGCCGGAGCCGACGACCAGAAGCGACTTCGGGAAGGTTTCCGGGACCATGGCTTCGAAATAGGTCCAGACCAGCTTCTTGTCGGGCTCCAGTCCCGGCAGCACGCGCGGCCGCGCCCCGGTGGCGACGATGACGTGCTTGGCGGCGTAGGTCCCCTCGCCTTTCGCGCCCTTGGGCGCCGGCGCGGGCGGACCCTGCACGGACTTTTTCGGCGCGACGACCTTGAGTTCGCCGGGCTTGGTCAGCGTCGCCTCGCCCCAGATCACATCCACCTTGTTCTTCTTCAGCAGGAAGCCGACGCCGCCGTTGAGCTGGGCGGACACCCCGCGCGAGCGCTTCACCACCGCCGCCGGATCGAACGACACCTTCTCGGCGGAAAGGCCATAATCCTTGGCGTGCTGGAAGTAGTGGTAGATCTCGGCCGAGCGCAGCAGCGCCTTGGTCGGGATGCAGCCCCAGTTGAGGCAGATGCCGCCGAGGTGCTCGCGCTCCACCACCGCCGTCTTGAAGCCAAGCTGCGCGGCGCGGATCGCCGTGACGTAGCCGCCCGGCCCGCCGCCGATGACGATGATGTCGTAGGTGTCGGCCATGGGGTTCCCCTTGGTGGTCAGACGTACTGAGCGACGCCGTCGCCGAACGACCAGTTTTCTTTCCTGACCTCGATCAGGTTGATGAAGACGTTGCGCGGCTCGACGCCCGGATTCGCCTGAAGCCGTTCGACGACGCTGCGATAGAACGCCTGCTTGAGCTCGACCGTGCGGCCGTCGCTGATCGCGATCTGAAGGATCACGAGGCCGTCGTCATGCGCGACGCCGAGATAGCTCGGCTCGAAGATGAACCCGTCGGCGTCGTGCTCGTGGAACACGACGAACTTGTCGTCTTCCGGGACCGAGAACACCTCGCGCAGGGCGTCATAGACCCCATTCGCGATCGCCTGCTTGGCGTCCGCGCTGCGGCCCTTCAGGAGGGAAACGCGAACCAGCGGCATGGTTAGACCAGCAGCCCCATCGGCTTCTCGATCAGCCGCTTGATGGCGGAGATAAGCGTCGCGCCGAGCGCGCCGTCGACCGAGCGGTGGTCGCAGGAGAGCGTGAGGCTCATCACCGTCGCGATCTTGATCTCGCCGCCCTTCACCACCGCGCGCTTCTCGCCGCCGCCGACCGCGAGGATGGTCGAGTGCGGCGGGTTGATCACCGCGGTGAAGTCCTTGATCCCGAACATGCCGAGGTTCGAGACCGCCGTGGTGCCGCCCTGGTACTCCTCGGGCTTCAGCTTGCGGTCCTTGGCCCGCTGGGCGAAGTCCTTCATCTCCTTCGCGATCACCGACAGCGTCTTGGTCTCGACCGCGCGGATGATCGGGGTGATGAGGCCGTTGTTCGGCAGCGCCACCGCGACGCCGACGTCGGCGTGCTTGTGTTTCAGCATGGCGCTCTCGGTCCAGCTCACATTGGCGTCCGGCACCTGCGCCAGCGCGAGGCCGAGCGCCTTGATCACCATGTCGTTGACCGAGACCTTCCAGGCGGCCTTGCCGTCCTTCTCCGGCGCGGAGGCGTTGATCTGTTCGCGAAGGCCCAGCAGCGCGTCGATCTCGCAGTCGACCGTCAGGTAGAAGGTCGGCACCGTCTGCCGCGCTTCCGTCATGCGGCGCGCGATGGTCTTGCGCATGCCGTCGTGCGGGATCTCCTCGTAGGAGCCTTCCGCGAACAGCTTCCGGATGGCGTCGTCGGTGGCGGGCGCAGGCGCCTTGACGGCGGGAGCCGCAGGCTCAGGAGCCTTCGCCGTCGCAGGGGCGGACTTGCCGTCCTGAGCCTTGGCGCCGCCGGAGGCCTTCGCGTCCTCGACGTCCGCCTTCACCACGCGGCCGTGGGGCCCGGAGCCCGAGATCGCCTTCAGGTCGATCCCGGCCTCCTTGGCGAGCCGGCGCGCGAGCGGCGAGGCGAACACGCGCTCGCCCTTGTCGTGGCCGTTCGCGGCGGGCTTCGGCGCCTCCGCCTTGCTCTCGGACTTCGGAGCTTCGGATTTGGCCGGCTCCGGAGCGGCCTTCGACTGCGGCTTGGGGGCGGCGTCGATGGCGCCGGCGTCTTCGCCCTCCTCCAGCAGGATGGCGATCAGCTCGTTGACAGGCACGTCGGAGGAGCCTTCCGGCACCACGATCTTGCCGATCACGCCCTCGTCGACGGCCTCGACCTCCATCGTGGCCTTGTCGGTCTCGATCTCAGCGATGACGTCGCCGGACTTGACCGCGTCGCCCTCCTTCACCAGCCACTTGGCGAGGTTGCCCTTCTCCATCGTCGGCGAGAGCGCGGGCATCAGGATGTTGGTCGGCATGAGATCAGGCCTCTTCGGAAGGCTTCGTATCGGGAGCGGGCGCGTCAAACGGGAACAGCGCGTCGAACGGAAAGCTGGCGGCTCCGCCATATCTCGGCCCGGACCGCGGGCGCGTCTCCCGCCGGCCGTCGATGATCTGCGCCGCCCGATGCGGCGGGACCGCTTCGAGATCGGCGTAGGTCGCCTTGGCGAGGGCGGGATCGGCGGTCACGGCGTCAGCGTCTCATGAACCGGTTCAGCACCGTGCGGATCACATGGTTGATGGTGCGGGTCTGCACTTCGCGCATCGAGGTCGGCGGGAGCCGGCGCGGGCCGGAGCCTGTGCGCCGGGCGCGGTTGCGCAGGAACTCGTTCGCGACCGTCTTCAGGATACGTCCGAGCATCCGCCTGTCTCCTCAATCGCGGTAGCACACCGCCTTCGCCGCCTCGACGACCTCGGCGACGCTCGGCAGAGCGAGCTTCTCGAGGTTCGCGGCGTAGGGCATCGGCACGTCCTTGCCGGAGACGCGGATGACAGGCGCGTCGAGCCAGTCGAAGGCGCGTTCGGTGACGCGGGCCGAAATCTCGGCGCCGACGCCGGACTGGGCCCAGCCCTCCTCCACCGTCACGAGGCGGCCGGTCTTCTTGACCGACTCGATGATGGTGTCGGTGTCCATGGGCCGGATGGTGCGCAGGTCGATCACCTCGGCCTCGATCCCGTCCTTGGCCAGCTCCTCCGCCGCCTTGAGCGCGTAGGTCATGCCGATCGACCAGGCGACGATGGTGACGTCCTTGCCCGGCCGGGCGATCTTGGCCTTGCCGATCGGCACGACGTAGTCGTCGAGCTTCGGCACCGGAAACTGCTGGCCGTAAAGAATCTCGTTCTCGAGGAAGATGACCGTGTTCTCGTCGCGGATCGCGGCCTTCAGCAGACCCTTGGCGTCGGCGGCCGTGTAGGGCGCGATCACGGTGAGGCCGGGCACGTTCGAGTACCACGCGGCGTAGTCCTGGCTGTGCTGCGCGGCGACGCGCGCGGCGGCGCCGTTCGGTCCGCGGAACACGATCGAGCAACCCATCTGGCCGCCCGACATATAGAGCGTCTTGGCGGCCGAATTGATGATCTGGTCGATCGCCTGCATGGCGAAGTTGAAGGTCATGAACTCGACGATCGGCTTCAGGCCCGCGAGCGCCGCGCCGACGCCGACGCCGGCGAAGCCGTGCTCGGTGATCGGCGTGTCGATGACGCGCTCCTTGCCGAACTCGTCCAGCAGGCCCTGGCTGACCTTGTAGGCGCCCTGGTACTCGGCCACTTCCTCGCCCATCAGGAACACGCGGTCGTCCCGGCGCATCTCCTCCTGCATGGCGTCGCGCAAGGCGTCGCGCACGGTGGTCATCACCATCTCCGTGCCTTCCGGAACGTCGGGCTCGGGCAGCGCCTCGGGCGCGGGCGGGTTGGCGGCGGCCGACCCCGTGGCCTTGGCCTCGCTCGCCGGCTGCTTGCCGCCGCTCGCGTCCTTCGCCGCGCCTTCGTCGGCGCGCTTGGCGGCCGCCTCGCCGCCGGTCTTCGGCTCGTCGCCGGCCGGGGCCGAAGCGCCGTTCTTCAGCGCGCTCTCGTCCTCGCCGTCCGCGAGGATCAGCGCGATCGGGGTGTTGACCTTCACGTCCTCGGAGCCGTCCTCGATAAGGATCTTGCCGAGCACGCCCTCGTCGACCGCCTCGACCTCCATGGTCGCCTTGTCGGTTTCGATTTCGGCGATGACGTCGCCGGACTTCACGGCGTCGCCTTCCTTCTTCAACCACTTGGCGAGCTTGCCCGCCTCCATGGTCGGCGACAGCGCCGGCATGAGGACTTCGATCGGCATCGGGAGCGTCCCTCTTCCTTCAAGGCTTCTTGGCCGGCGGCGGAGCTTGCCGGCGGGTTCGCCGGTCAGCGCAGAATGTCGGTCCAGAGCTCGGACGGATCGGGCTCGGCGTCGTTGGTCGCGAACTCGGCGGCGGCGTTGACGATGTCGCGCACCTCCTTGTCGACCGCCTTCAGCTCTTCCTCGCTCGCATGCCCGTCCTTGAGGAGACGCGCGCGCACCTGCTCGATCGGGTCGTGCGTCTCGCGCATCTTCTGGACTTCGTCCTTGGAGCGGTACTTCGCGGGATCCGACATCGAGTGGCCGCGGTAGCGGTAGGTGACCATCTCGAGGATGTAGGGGCCCTTGCCCTCGCGGGCGTGGGCGATCGCCCGGTCGCCGGCCGCCTTCACCGCGCGCACGTCCATGCCGTCGACCTGCTCGCCCGGGATGTCGAAGCTCGCGCCGCGCTGGCTGAGGTTGGTGTTCGACGAGGCGCGCTCGACCGAGGTGCCCATGCCGTACTTGTTGTTCTCGATGACGTAGACGACCGGCAGCTTCCAGAGCTTCGCCATGTTGAAGCTCTCGTAGACCTGCCCCTGGTTCGAGGCGCCGTCGCCGAAATAGACCAGAGATACCTTGCCGTTCTTCTTGTACTTGTTGGCGAAGGCGAGGCCGGTGCCGAGCGAGACCTGGGCGCCGACGATGCCGTGGCCGCCGTAGAACTGCTTCTCCACGCTGAACATGTGCATGGAGCCGCCCTTGCCCTTGGAGTAGCCGCCGCGGCGCCCCGTGAGCTCGGCCATCACGCCCTTCGGGTCCATCTCGCAGGCCAGCATGTGGCCGTGGTCGCGGTAGCCGGTGATGACCTGATCGCCCTGCTCCACCGCCATCTGCATGCCGATGACGACGGCTTCCTGGCCGATGTAGAGGTGGCAGAAGCCGCCGATGAGGCCCATGCCGTAGAGCTGGCCGGCCTTCTCCTCGAACCGGCGGATCAGCAGCATCTCGCGGTGGGCGTGAAGCTCCTGCTCCTTGGAGAAGGACAGCCCTCCGGATGTCGCCGCCGGGGCCTTGTCCTTGCTTGCAGCGTTCTTGCCTGCGGTCTTCGCGGCGCGCTGCGGCTTGGGCGCGGCGGCCTTGGCGGTGCGGGCGGTCTCGCCTTTCGGCGCGGCTTTTGCGGCGGATGCGGCCATGACGTTCCCCAACCTGTCTCCCTAAGAGAGACTTAACGCGTCCTGCAGGCAAATCGAGAGCGATCGCCTTGGCCGCTTGGGGTACGTATGTGCCCGCCCTCTACTAAAGTAGCAAGAGGGGTGATCGACTATTTTGATTGTGCGATAGCGAGGACGGATCAGCCAAAATGCTGCGTCCGCGAAGGACTTACCGGACCTGGATGACCCGGTCGTTTGGGTGCAGCAGGCCGAGGTCGGCGCGCGCCTGCTCGTCGAGCAGGTCGGGATCGAGCCTGTCCGAGCTCAGCAGGTCGATCCTGTGTTCGAACCCCTCGCGCACGGCCTTGAGCTCGGCGAGCTTCGCGGAGAGCGTAGCGATCTCGGCCTCGAACTCGCGGCTCGCCACCAGCCCGTGCGCGCCCACATAGGCCTGCTGACTGAAATAGAGGACCGAGCCCGCGGCGATGAGCCAGAGGGTGAGCTGAGCGGCGGCCGAGCGCCAGCGCGTGCGAATGATCATGCCGCGAGCATGCCCCGTTCATGGTTTCCAGAGCGTTTACGCGCTGCGCTTCAGCCGCGCGCGGACCAGTTCGCGCATGCGCTCGATCGGGCCGGGCCGCCGCCCCCGCCCGCCTTCGATGACGGACAGCGAGACGGGCCCGGGAGCCTCGTCGTCCTCGCCCTCGTCCTCGATGCGCAGGGTCGCGCGCGTGACGCGGCCGTCGTCGATGCCTCGCACGACGAGGGTCGCCGGGCCGAACTCCGCGACGTCGCCGACCGCGGGCTCGTGCTCGAACCGCCGGTCGAACGCCTCGGCGACGGTCAGATGCGAATCCCCCGGCTCGACCTGCAGGCCGTAGAGGTCCGCGATCTCGGACAGCGCCGTGTCGCCGCGAAGCGCGAACTCGCCGAGCGCCGGACGGGCGCGGCCGGCGTCGGTCGAGGCGAACAGGCCGTCGAGTTCGGCGACGCGATTGTGCGGCGCGAGAAAATAGCCGTAGTCGCCCGGCTTCAGCCCGTCCGCCTGGATCGGGTCGAGAATCTTGTCGTCGCGCACGACGAAGACCGGCGTCGCCCATTTCGGCACGGCGTCGCGCGCGAGAATCGGGCAGCGCGGCGTGACGGCGTAACCGACCATCTCCTGGGCGAGCTGTCCCGGCAGGTCGATCTCGATGCGGTGGACGGAGCGGGTCGCCTGGCGCACGGCGAGGCCGAGCCGCTTGGCGAGTTCGGTGATCGTCCAGCCCTGCACCAGGAGCGACACGATGACGACGACGAAGGCGACGTTGAAATAGATCTGCGCGTTGGGCGCGCCGGCGAGCGTCGGAATCGCGGCGAGGAAGATCGACACCGCGCCGCGCAGGCCGACCCAGCCGACGAAGCCGATCTCCTTGCGTGAGAAGCCGAAGGGCAGCAGGCACAGGGCGACCGCGACCGGGCGCGCCACGAAGATCAGCACCGCCGCGATCGCGAGCGAGGCGCCGAGCGACGGCAGCAACTGGGACGGCGTCACCAGCAGGCCGAGCACGATGAACATCACGATCTGGCACAGCCAGGTGATGGTGTCGTGGAACGCAACGATCGCCGGCAGCGCGCGCACCTGCCGGTTGCCGACGATGATTCCCGCGAGATAGACGGCGAGGAAGCCGGAGCCGTGGAGCACCGCCGACAGCGCGAACAGCGCGACCACGCTCGCCACCACGAACAGCGGATGCAGGCCGGACGGAAGGTCGACGCGGTTGAGCAGGAACGCGAGCGCGAATCCCCCCGCGACGCCCGCCGCGCCGCCGATCACCGCTTCCTGCAGGAACCGCCCGGCGATCGACAGCCCTCCCTCTCCGGCGCCGGCGGTGACGAGACCGACGAGCATGACGGTGAGGAAGACGGCGATCGGATCGTTGGTGCTGGACTCGACCTCCAGAACGGCGCCGACGCGGCGCTGAAGCTGCAGGCCGCTGGCGCGGATCAGGAAGAACACCGCCGCGGCGTCGGTCGAGGCGATCGTCGCCCCGATCAGCAGCCCCTCGATCAGGCGCAGGTCCAGCACCCAGGCCGCGAAGGCGCCGATCAGCCCGCTCGTCAGCACGACGCCGGCCGTCGCCAGCGTGATCGCCGGCGCCAGCGCGCCGCCGAGATGGGCGATCCGGGTCCGGAGACCGCCGTCGAACAGGATGATGGCGAGCGAGATCGAGCCGATCAGATAGGTCAGGCGGTAGTTGTCGAACGCGACGCCCCCGGGGCCGTCCTGCCCCGTCAGCATGCCGATCACGAGGAAGACGAGCAGCAGCGGCGCGCCGAACCGCGACGCGACCAGCGACGACAAAATTCCCACGAGCATCAACGCAGCTCCGAAGAGCAGGATCGCGTTGACGACCGTGATGCTGTCCATGCGGGCGGAATCGTCGCGAGCCGCAGCGTGCCGGCCGCGCGACGGAAGACCGCCGCGAGGCCCCGGCGCCGAAGCGGCAGAGGAAGGAGATCACACGTTCCCCGACGATTGCCGCGAGATCAAGGCGGAACGTCGCCGCGGGCCAAACGATGAGACGCCCGCTGTCAGGCTCCGTGGCGATCCGCCTCGGCCGCCTCGATGCTGCGAAGGATTTCGAGCGGCGAGAAAGGCTTCGGAACCAGCGACGAGCCCTTCAGGCAGGGCGGCGCGTCGGCCATGCTGGCGCCGGACACGAAGGTGAACGGCACCTTCCGCGTCTGCAGCGCGAGCGCGATCTCGTAGGTCTTGCCGTCCGTGACGTCGATGTCGAGGAATGCGAGGTCGAGCGCGCCTTCGACCGCGAGTAGAGCCTCCCGCACGGACATCGCGGTGACGATCTCGGCCGAAGGTCGGCTCTGAAGCACGATGGCCTCGATCTCCATCGCGATGATCGGTTCGTCTTCCACGATGAGGACCCGCATGACGCGCCGAGACTCCAGCGGTCCATACGCCGACCGCCGGGGTTAAGCGTTTGGAGCGGGCTAAGGTTCCCGGCTCACTCGGCCAGCCGCGGCAGGAACTCGGCGCCGCGCTCGGAGAGGAAAGCGTTCATCGCGGTCGCCGGCGGCGTCAGCCGTTTGCCGGCGCGGCGGACGACGTACCACTGCCGGATGATCGGAAGCCCGATGACGTCGAGCGGGACGACCCGCCCGTCGGCGATCTCGGCCGCGACGGTGTGCGCCGAGATGAAGGCGAGACCAAGCCCCGCGATCACCGCCTGCTTGATGGTCTCGTTGGAGTTGATCTCCATGCCGATCCGCGGCTTCACCCCGTCCTGCTCGAACAGGCGCTCCATCAGGCCGCGGGTGCCGGAGCCCTGCTCGCGCATGAGGAAGGTGTGCCCGGTCAGCGCCGTCACGGGCATGCGCTTGCGGGCGGCGAGCGGGTGGCCCGGCGGGGCGATGACCAGGTGCGGATGGTCGCCGATCACCACCTGGTCGGTGTCGAGGTCCTCAGGCGGCCGGCCCATGATCGCGACGTCGGCCGCGTCGCCGCGCAGCAACTCGATCACCTCGGCGCGGTTGCCCACCGACAGGCTGACGTCGACGCCGGGATGGGTCCGGGCGAAGGCCGCCAGGGCCATGGGCGCGAAATACTTCGCGGTCGAGACCACGGCGACGCCCACCCGTCCGCCGTCGAGGCCCTTCATGGCCTCGAGCGCGGCGACGCAGTCGCGAAGCGCGCTCTCGATGGTCGCGACCGCGGCCGCGACCTCCCGGCCGGCGTCTGTCGGGCGGAAGCGGTCGCCGCTGCGGTCGAGCAGCGGCAGGCCGAGCGCCGCCTCCAGAAGCTGGACCTGCATGGTGACGGCCGGGGGCGTGACGGTCAGCCGACGCGCGGCCGCGCTCACGGAGCCGGTGTCGGCCACCGCCGCCAGAGCGCGGAGCTGTTTCAGCGTCAACGAACGGAGCAGATTTTCAGACATGCTGAAATGAGCATTTAGGTTGTTCGATAAGTCGGAGCAATCACGCTACGACGATCTGCTTGATTTGAGCGCGCCGTTCTGGCCTGTGCCACATGTGCGGACCGGTGCAGGATGGTCGGGCACGACGGACGCAAAACGGGAACGACGCCAGTGAGTGACGACACGACCCTCGACGCCTATCTCGCCGCCTGGGCCGCGAACGATCCGACTCGCGAGGCCGTCGCCCGCACGATCGGCGCGCTGACGGAAGCCGGCGTCGCGATCGCCGAGATCGTGGGGCGCGGGGCGCTGGAGGGCGCGATGGCGGCCCAGACCGACGCGACCAACGCCGGCGGCGACGCCCAGAAGGCGCTCGACGTCCGCACCCACGACATCACCGTCGACATCCTGAAGGACTCGCCCGTCGCCCGCATCGGCTCGGAAGAGGCCGAGGCGGAGGTGATCCTCGACGACAGCCGGCCGCTCGTCGTCGCGATCGACCCGCTCGACGGCTCCTCCAACATCGAGACCAACGTCTCGATCGGCACGCTGTTCGGCATCCTGCCGAACGTCGGCGACGCCTCGTTCACGCAGCCCGGAACCAGCCAGCTCGCGGCCGGCTTCATCGTCTACGGTCCCGCGACCGCGCTCGTTCTCACCGTCGGCGAAGGCGCGCACGCCTTCATGCTGGACCGCGCATCGGGCCGCTTCATCCGCACCCACGCGGACATCAAGATCCCGCCTCATACCAAGGAATACGCCATCAACGCCTCGAACCAGCGCCACTGGGACGACGCGATCCAGGCCTATATCGCGGACTGCCTCGCCGGCGCAGAAGGGCCGCGCGAGAAGAACTTCAACATGCGCTGGGTCGGCTCGCTGGTCGCTGACGTGTTCCGCATCCTCGTGCGCGGCGGCGTCTACCTTTATCCGGGCGACGCGCGCCAGGGCTACGGCTCGGGCCGGCTACGCCTGGTCTACGAGTGCAACCCGATCGCCTTCGTGTGCGAGCAGGCCGGCGGCGCCGCGACCGACGGCCAGCGCCGCATCCTCGAGATCGAGCCGACCTCGCTCCATGTGCGCTCGCCGCTGCTCTGCGGCTCGATCGAGGAGATCGAGCGCGTCGGCCGCTACTACGCCGACCCGCCGCGCCGCTCGCCGCTGTTCGCCAAGCGCGGGCTGTTCCTCGCGTGAGCCTCGCGGGCTGAGGGGCGATGTCGACCCGCCACCCGATCATCTCGGTCACCGGATCGTCCGGCGCCGGCACCACCTCGGTGCGCGCGACGTTCGAACAGATCTTCCGGCGGGAGCACATCACGCCCGCCTTCATCCAGGGCGACGCGTTCCACAAGTTCGACCGCGCCGGGATGAAGCGGCGGGCGCGGGAGGCGGAGGCCGCCGGCGACCACCACTTCAGCCATTTTGGCCATGAGGCGAACCTGCTCGAGGACCTCGAGCAGACCTTCGCCGCCTACGCCTCCACTGGCCAGGGCCGCAGCCGCAACTACATCCACGACGCCGCCGAGGCGGAGCGCTACGGCGCGCCCGTAGGCTCGTTCACGGACTGGGAGGACCTCCCCTCCCCGACCGACCTGCTGTTCTACGAGGGCCTGCACGGCGCCGTCATCGCCGACGGCGTCGACACCGCCCGCTTCGCCGACCTCAAGATCGGGGTGGTGCCGGTCATCAATCTAGAGTGGATCCAGAAGATCCACCGCGACCGCAGCGAGCGCGGCTACTCCGCCGCCGACGTCACCGAGACGATCTTGCGGCGCATGCCGGACTACGTGAAGTACATCTGCCCGCAGTTCACCGCGACCGACATCAACTTCCAGCGCATCCCGACCGTCGACACCTCGAACCCGTTCATCGCGCGGGCGATCCCGACCGCGGACGAATCCATGGTGGTGATCCGCTTCCGCGATCCGCACGGCATCGATTTTCCGTATCTGCTGTCGATGGTGCCGAACAGCTTCATGTCGCGCGCCAACTCGATCGTCATCCCCGGCGGCAAGCTCGACCTCGCGATGCAGCTCATCCTGACGCCCATGATCCTCAGTCTGGTCGAGAAGCGGCGCCGGGCGCTCTCGGGCGGATAAACCGGCGGCCCGCGCGTTCGGTCTGTACGCAGGCGCGGTTGCGGTCTACAGGAATGCCGCGCCGCAGCAATCGCATGGTTCCAAGCATGTCCGTCCTCATCGCGCCCTCCATTCTCGCCTCCGACTTCTCCCGTCTCGGCGAAGAGACCCGAGACGCGATCGAGGCCGGCGCCGACTGGGTGCATCTCGACGTGATGGACGGCCATTTCGTGCCGAACATCACCTTCGGCCCCGACGTGGTGAAGCGGCTCCGGCCCTGGACCGACGCCACGTTCGACTGCCACCTGATGATCGCGCCCGCGGACCCCTATCTCGAAGCCTTCGCCAAGGCCGGCTGCGACGTGATCACCGTGCACGCCGAGGCGGGACCGCATCTCGACCGCTCGCTCCAGTTCATCCGCTCGCTCGGTAAGAAGGCGGGCGTCGCGATCAACCCTGGAACGCCGGAAAGCGCCATCGAGTACGTGCTCGACAAGATCGACCTCATCTGCGTGATGACGGTCAACCCGGGCTTCGGCGGGCAGGCCTTCATCCCCGGTATGATCGCGAAGATCGAGCGGCTGAAGGCGATGGTCGGCGACCGGCCCATCCACATCGAGATCGACGGCGGCGTCACGCCGGAGACGGCGGGCGCCTGCGTCACGGCCGGCGCGGACGTGCTGGTGGCGGGCTCGGCCGTGTTCAAGAATGGCCGAAACGCCTACGCCGGCAACATCGCCGCCATACGCGCGGCGGCCGACGCGGCGCTCGGCTGACATGCCGCTCGAGGCGGTCATCTTCGACGTCGACGGCACGCTGGCCGAGACGGAGGAGACGCACCGCCGGGCGCTGAACGAGACCTTCGAAGCCTTCGGACTGCCCTGGTTCTGGGACCAGCCGACCTACCGCCGCCTGCTGCGGGTCATGGGCGGCAAGGAGCGGCTTCGCCACTTCATCGAGCATGACCGGCCGGAGGGCGCCGACGCCGCGCTCGCCCGGCTCGACGAGATCCACGCCGCCAAGAACGCCCGCTACGGCGCCATGGCGCGCGCTGGCTCGGTCCGGCTCCGACCCGGCGTGGCGCGGCTGATCGCCGAGGCGCGGGCGGCGAAGCTCAGGCTCGCGATCGCCACCACCACCAGCCTGCCCAACGTCGAGGCGCTGCTGGTCTCGACGCTCGGACCGGACGCGCCGGACCTGTTCGAGGCGATCGCGGCCGGCGACTCGGCGCCCTCGAAGAAACCGGCCCCCGACATCTTCCTGCTGGCGCTCGACCGGCTCGCGCTCGATCCGGCGCGCGCGGTCGCGATCGAGGACACGGCGGAAGGGCTCAGGGCGGCGAAGGCGGCCGGCCTCGCGACCCTGGTCACGCCGAGCTTCTACAGCGAGGGCCAGGACGTCGGCGCGGCCGACGCGGTGTTCTCTTCGCTCGGCGAGCCGGACGCACCGGCGCGGCACATCGCCGGCAAGGGCGCCGGCCGCTCGCTCGTGACCGTCGATCTGCTAAAATCGCTCGCGCCGGGCTGAACGCTTCTCGATCGCTCCGGAATTTGTTTCGGCGGCCGCGAAGGGAACCGCGTCCGCCGTCGTGAAAGGCCCGCCGACCATCCCCGCCTGTCGCCTCCGCGCGACGGACCGAGGCGCGGGGTTGTGGCATGAAGGGCGTGACGACGCCCAAGCACGAGATCGGCATTTGCGCAGCATCCCAACCGTCACGAAGCTCGCCGCGGCGCTCGGCGCGACGCTCGCCCTCTCGGGCTGCGCGGACGGCTGGAGCCGGCCCGCGCTCGGCATCGACTCGCCCGCGCGCTGGAAGGACGATCGCGGCGCTCAAGCCGTCTGGCCCGCGGCCGATTGGTGGCGCGGCTTCGGCTCCTCCGAGCTGACCGCGCTGATCCAGACGGCGGAGCGCGAGAATCAGGACATCGACGCCGCGAAAGCGCGGATCGAGCAGGCCGACGCGCAGGTGCGCATCAACGGCGCGTCGCTGATCCCGTTCCTGCAGGGCACCGGCGACACGCAGCTCCAGAAGTCGGCGGGCCAGAGCCGCGTGGTCGGCGGCCTCCAGACCGCGGCCTCCGCCAGCTACGAGATCGATTTCTGGGGCCGGAACCGCGCGACCGTGCGCTCGGCGCAGGCCTCCGCCGTCTCCGCCCGCTTCGCCGAGGAGGTGGTGGCGCTCGGCGTGGTGACGAGCGTTGCCAACACCTATTTCGCGCTGATGGCGGCGCAGGAGCGTCTCGCCATCGCCCACAGCAACGTCCGCAGCGCCCAGACCATCTTCGACGCCATCCAGGCGCGGCTCGACGTCGGCACCGCGAACGCGCTCGACCGCGCCCAGCAACGCAGCGTGCTCGACCAGCAGAAGGCGACGATCCCCGAGATCGAGCAGGAGATCCGCACCAACGAGACCGCGATCGCCCTGCTGCTCGGGCGCCCGCCGGTCCGCGTGGACGTCAAGGGCGGTCGGCTCGCGAGCCTCCGGACCCCGAAGGTCGCGCCGGGCATCCCGGCCGCCGTGCTCGCCCGCCGTCCCGACGTGCGCGAGGCGGAGGCGAACCTCGCCGCGACTGACAACGACGTCACCTCCGCCCGCGCCGCCTTCCTGCCGGCGATCAACCTCACCGCGCAGGGCGGCTTCGAGAGCGTGGCGCTGCGCTCGCTGTTCGGCTCGCAATCGACGTTCTACTCGCTCGGCGCCGGGCTGACCCAGCCGCTGCTCGACGCCTCGCTGCCGGGCAACCTCGATCTCGCCACCGGCCGCTACCGCGAGAACCTGCTCGCCTACCGCAAGGCCGCCGTGCAGTCCTTCGTGGACGTGGAGAACGCCCTGATCGCGGTGCGCAAGACCGCCGAGCAGGAGCGGCTGCAGCAGGCGGCGGTGAAGAGCGCCCGCGAGGCCTACGACATCGCGCAGGCGCAGCTCCGCGAAGGCGCGGTCGACGTCACCACCGTGCTCGCGGTCCAGCAGACGCTGTTCTCCGCGCAGGATCAGCTCGTCGCGGTGCGGCTGGCGCGGTTCCAGGCGTCGGTCTCGCTGTTCGAGGCGCTCGGCGGCGGCTGGGCGGCCTCGGGCAAGCCCGCCGGCGGGGATCCGCTCGTCCTCGCCAAGTCCGTCGGAGACGCCGCGAAATGAAACGGTTTCTCCTGACGCTCCTCGCGGCCGCGCTCGGCGTCGCGGCCTGGCTCTACTGGCCCCAGCTCACGACGCTGATCGGCGGCGGCACGGGCGAGCAGCAGCAGGAGGTGCGCCGCGGCGGCCGGCGCGGCGGCGGTTTCGGCGATCAGCCCACCCCCGTCATTGCGGTCGCCGCGAAGCAGGAGGACGTGCCGGTCACGCTCGAAGGCGTCGGCACGTTCCAGGCGCTCAACACCGTCACGGTGCGCCCCCAGGTCGAGGGCATCCTGATCTCGGTGAATTTTCGCGAGGGCCAGGACGTCGCGGCCGGCGACACGCTCGCCCGCATCGATCCCGCCACCTATCAGGCGCAGTACGATCAGGCGGTCGCGCAGAAGGCGCAGTTCGAGGCGCAGCTCGCCAACGCCCGACGCGACTTCGATCGCTACGAGCGGCTCGCGAAGAACGACTATGGCTCGCAGCAGCAGGCCGAGACCGCGCGCGCGACCGTGGCCCAGCTCGAGGCGCAGGTGCGCTACTACGCGGCGACCATCGATCAGGCCAAGGCCACGCTCGACCGCACCGTGGTGCGCGCGCCGATCGCCGGCCGCACCGGCGTGCGCGGCGTCGACCAGGGCAACTACGTCACCGCCGGCGAGACGACCGGCATAGTCACGATCACGCAGCTCAAGCCGATCTCGGCGAGCTTCACCCTGCCGCAGCAGAACATCGCCGCCGTGACGCGGGCGCTCGCGCGCGGGCCCGTTCCCGTAGTCGCGCTCGCCGGCGACGGCTCCGCGGCGCTTGACCAGGGGACGCTCGACGTCATCGACAACCAGGTCGACCAGGCCACCGGCACGGTGCGGCTCAAGGCGACGTTCCCGAACGCCGAGCTCGCGCTGTGGCCGGGCCAGTTCACCACCGTGCGCCTGACGGTCGACACGCTGAAGGACGCGGTGACGACGCCGGGGGCCGCGGTCCAGCAGGGGCCGGACGGACCGTTCGTGTTCGTGGTGCAGGAGGACCAGACGGTCGCGCAGCGCCCGGTGACGATCGCGCGCCAGACCGCGGAGATCGCCGTCATCGGCGACGGACTGAAGGCCGGCGAGACGGTGGTGACGACCGGCTTCACGCGCCTGCGCGACGGCGCGAAGGTCGCGGTCGCGGCGCCTGACGGCGCCCCCATCGGCGCAGCGCCCGATGAAAGGCCGCGGCGGCGCGCCGACCAGCGCGGCGACGGGGCCGGCGCGCCGCAATGACCGCGCCGGCTGCCCCCTCGGGTCCAGCGCGCCTGCGCCGATGAACATCTCCGCGCCCTTCATCGCCCGCCCGGTCGCGACGACGCTGCTCGCGATCGCCGTGCTGCTCGCAGGGCTGCTCGGCTACTGGAAGCTGCCGGTCTCCTCCCTGCCGCAGGTCGACTTCCCGACCATCCAGGTTTCGACCCGGCTGCCCGGCGCGAACCCGCGGACCATGGCCGCGCTGGTGACGGCTCCGCTGGAGCGGCAGCTCGGGCAGATTCCGTCGCTGAGCGCGATGACTTCGACGAGCTCGTTCGGGCGCAGCCAGATCACGCTCCGCTTCGATCTCGACCGCGACATCGACGGCGCGGCGCAGGACGTGCAGGCCGCGATCAACGCGGCGAACTCGACGCTGCCGCGCGACCTGCCCTACCCCCCGACCTTCTCGAAGGTGAACCCCGCCAACACGCCGGTGCTCACCATCGCGCTGACCTCGCCGACGATTCCGATGCGGGAGGTGTCCGACCTCGCGGACACGCTGGTGGCGCAGCGGCTCGCGGAGGTGGTCGGCGTCGGCCGGGTCACGGTCGGCGGCGGCGTGAAGCCGGCGATCCGCGTGCAGGCGGACATTCCCCGGCTCGCCGCCTACGGGCTCAGCCTCGAAACCATCCGGACCGCGATCACCGCCGCCAACACCTCCGGGCCGAAGGGCTCGATCGACGGCGTGCGGCAGTCCTTCACCATCTCCGCCAACGACCAGATCGAGACCGCGGAAGCCTACCGCAACATCGTGATCGCGACCACGAACGGCGCGCCGGTCCGGCTGCGCGACGTCGCCGAGGTCGTGAACGGGCTCGAGGACGTCAACGTGGCGGCGAGCTTCAACGGCCGGCCGGCGATCGTCATCGACGTGCTGCGCCAGCCCGGCGCCAACACGGTCGCCACGGTCGAGGCGCTGCGCCGCGCTTTGCCCGAGCTCCAGCGCGCCATGCCAGCGGGCGTCCAGCTCGACGTGGTCGACGACCGCACGGACACGATCCGCGCTTCGATCCACGAGGTCGAGATCACGCTCGGCCTGTCGGTCGCGCTGATCGTGCTGGTGGTGCTCGTGTTCCTGCGCACCTTCCGCGCCACGCTGATCGCGGGGGTGGCGCTGCCGCTTTCGCTGGTCGCGAGCTTCGCGGTGATGTGGGCGTTCGGCTTCTCGCTCGACAACCTGTCGCTGATGGCGCTCGTGGTCGGCGCCGGCTTCGTGGTCGACGACGCCATCGTCATGATCGAGAACATCGCCCGCCACATCGAGGAGGGCGCCTCGCCGATGAAGGCGGCCTATGACGGCGCGCGCGAGATCGGGTTCACGATCGTGTCGCTCACCGCCTCGCTGATCGCGGTGTTCATCCCGCTGCTGTTCATGAGCGGGCTGATCGGCCGGGTTTTTCGCGAGTTCGCCGCGACGCTCACCATCGCGGTGCTCGTCTCGATGGTGATCTCGCTGACGCTGACGCCGATGATGTGCGCGCGCCTGCTGAAGCCCCACGCGCCGGGCGGCGAAGGCTCCAGGCTCGGCCGCGCCGCCGAACGGACGACGACCTGGGTCGTCGAGCGCTACAAGGCCTCGCTCCGGGTCGTGCTGCGCCATCAGGGGCTCACCCTACTCGCCACGCTCGCCACCCTGCTCGCGACCGGCTGGCTCTATGTGATCGCCCCGAAGGGCTTCCTGCCGGAGCAGGACGCCGGCCTGATCACCGCCACCATGGAGGCGGGCCAGGACGTCTCCTTCGTCGAGCTGCAGCGCCTCGACGGCGCGGTGGTCGCCGCCGTGCGGGAGGACCCGGCCGTGCGCTCGGTGGTCTCCGTGCTCGGGGTCGGCGAGCAGACGCCGACGCCGAACGCGGGCCGGCTGTCGATCGTGCTTCAGCCCCACGACCAGCGCGACGCCGACGCCACGGCGATCATCGCGCGGCTGCAGGAGGCCGTGCGGCCGATCGCCGGCGTCTCCGTCGTGTTTCAGGCGGTGCAGGACCTGCAGATCAGCACGCGCGCCAGCCGCGCCCGCTACCAGTACACGCTGACCGATTCTGACGCGAAGGAGCTGGCGCGGCAGGCCGCGCGTCTCGTCGAGCGGCTGCAGGCGGAGCCGAGCCTGCGCAACGTCGGCTCGGACGCTCGCCCCGGCGGCCTGCAGGCGCGGGTCGCGATCGACCGGCTTGACGCCGGCCGTCTCGGGGTCACGGCCCAGGCGGTCGCGGACGCGCTGCACGACGCCTTCGGCCAGCGCCAGATCTCGACAATCTACGGCCAGTCGAACCAGTACCGCGTCATTCTGGAGGCCGCGCCACAGCAACAGAAAGATCCGGGCGCCATCGGGCGTCTCTACGTCGCGACCAGCTCCGGCGCGCAGGCGCCGCTCTCCGCGGTCGCGCGGGTGACGCTCGAGCCCGCCGACCTGCTGGTCGCGAACGAGGAGCAGTTCCCGGCGATCACGATCTCCTTCGACCTCGCGCCCGAAGCCTCGCTGAGCGACGCGGTCGCGGCGATCGAGCGGGCCGAGGCCGACATCGCGATGCCGCAGACCGTCGTCGGCAAGTTCTCGGGCGACGCGGCCGAGTTCGCGGAATCGCTCGCCGGCCAGCCCTGGCTGGTGCTCGCCGCGATCATCGCGATCTACATCGTGCTGGGCGTGCTCTATGAGAGCTTCGTCCACCCGTTCACGATCCTCTCCACCCTGCCCTCCGCCGGCGTCGGCGCGCTGATCGCGCTCGAACTGTTCCGGCTCGACCTCTCGGTGATCGCGCTGATCGGCATCATCCTGCTTATGGGCATCGTGAAGAAGAACGCGATCATGATGATCGACTTCGCGCTGGAGGCCGAGCGCACCCGCGGCCTGTCGCCGGAGGAGTCGATCTTCGAGGCGGCCGGGCTGCGCTTCCGGCCGATCATGATGACGACGCTCGCCGCGCTGCTCGGCGCCCTGCCGCTCGCGCTTGCGACGGGACCGGGCGCGGAGCTGCGCATCCCGCTCGGCGTCACGATCATCGGCGGCCTGATCCTCAGCCAGCTTCTGACGCTCTACACCACGCCCGTGGTCTACCTCGCCATGGAGCGCCTGCGCGCCGCGGTGACCGGCGACCGCCGCCCGGCACCTGCGGCGGAGCCGGCGGAATGAGCGCCGCTTTGAGAGATCGTGTGCGGGCGGCGTGTATCGAAGCGCTCAAGCGCCATGGATTCGTTGAGATCAGAAAAGGCTGGCCCAGCAAATACATAAACGACGATTTCAGTTGCTGGGTCGGCCTGAACACCGGTGTCTATGCCGGAAGCGTCTCGCTCAGTCCTTTCGTCGGCGTACATGCCCAAAAATTGGACCGACGGATCGCGCAATTCTGCGCGGATAAGAAACTAAAATACGACTGTCGGAACGCGTCGTACGCCATTCATATGGGTGAAATCGCCCCATACGAGCCGGTATTTGACTTCTTCGATGGCGACGACATTTCAGAAGATGCGGCGCGTTTAGCGAAGCTTTATGCCGAAGTCGGGTTTCCATTCAGCCAAAGCATCGCATCGAACGAAGCGCTCCTCCCGCTTCTGTATGAGCGGGTCGACATGCTTGGTGGATATCCAGAACGCTACGCTGTCTGCCTCGATGAACTCGGTCGTCGCAATGAGGCGATCGCGTATGTGACTAAGATCGGCGAGGAGTGGGAGCATCTCAGACCGTTCTGTCAGAACTTCCTCGAGTTCTACAGGACGACGACGTCATGAACGCTCGTTCGTTTCGTGTTCTCATCACCGGGCTGAAGGCCTGAGATGTCCTTCTCCGACCCCTTCATCCGCCGGCCGGTCGGGACCACGCTGCTCGCGCTCGCGCTGCTGCTGATCGGCTTCGCGGCCTATGTCCGGCTGCCCGTCGCGAGCCTGCCGAACGTCGAGTTCCCCGTCATCTTCGTGCAGGCGAGCCGGCCGGGCGCCGATCCCTCGATCATGGCGGCGACGGTCGCCGCCCCGCTCGAACGCTCGCTCGGCGCCATCGCCGGCGTGACGGAGCTGACTTCGGTGTCGTCGCTGGGGTCCACGCGCATCGCCGTGCAGTTCGACCTCGGCCGCAACATCGACGACGCCGCCCGCGACGTGCAGGCCGCGCTGAGCGCGGCGGCGGTCGACTTGCCGTCCGACATGCCGAGCGAACCGACCTTCCGGAAGATCAATCCGGCCGCCTCGCCGGTGATGGTGCTCGCCCTCACCTCCGACACACTGCCGGCGAGCCGCATCTACGACGCCGCCGATACCGTGCTGGTGCAGCGGCTCAGCCAGGTCGCGGGCGTCGGCGAGGCGAGCGCCGCCGGCGCCGAGCAGCCGGCGGCGCGCGTGCGGCTCGATCCGGTTCGGCTCGCCGCCATGGGGCTCTCGGTCGACGACGTCCGCTCGGCGATCGCGAGCGCCAACGTGCTGTCGCCGGTGGGCTCGATCGACAGCGACGAGCGTTCGATGGCGATCGCCTTCGACGGCGAGCTCGGCGGCTCGCCCGCGCGCTACCGCGACATCGTGGTGCGGATGGCGAACGGCGCCGCGGTCCGGCTCGGCGACGTGGCGGAGGTCGCGGAGGGCACCCGCAACTCTTTGTCCGCCGGCTGGTACAACGGCAAGCCCGCCGTGCTGGTCTCGATCACCAAACAGCCCGACGCCAACGTGCTCGAGACGGTCGACGGCGTGAAGGCGATCCTGCCGGAACTGTCGCGCTGGATACCCGCCGCGATCGACGTCACCGTGCTCGCCGACCGCACCACCACGATCCGCGCGAGCGTCGCCGACATGCGGCTCACGCTGCTGCTGTCGATCGCGCTGGTGATGCTGGTGGTGTTCGCCTTCCTGAAGCGCGCCGCGCCGACCTTCGCCGCGGCGGTCACGGTGCCGCTCTCGCTCGCCGGCGCCTTCGCCGGCATGTGGGTCTGCGGCTTCTCGATCGACAACCTGTCGCTGATGGCGCTGGCGGTCGCCGTGGGCTTCGTGGTCGACGACGCCATCGTCATGATCGAGAACGCCTACCGCAACCTGGAGCGCGGCCTGTCGCCGATGGAGGCCGCCCTGGCGGGCGCCCGCGAGATCGCCTTTACCGTGATCGCGATCTCGGTCTCGCTCGCCGCGGCCTTCACGCCGCTGCTGTTCCTGCAGGGGCTCGCGGGGCGGATGTTCTACGAGTTCTCGCTCACGCTGGTCTTCGCGATCGCGGTCTCGACGCTCGTGTCGCTCACCGTCGTCCCGATGATCTGCAGCCGCCTGCTGAAGGCCGAGCCGCCGCCGCTGGAAGGCCGGCGCGGCGTCGTCGCGCGCGTCGCCGACGCCTACGCCCGCTCGCTCGACCTCGCGATGCGGGTTCCGTGGCTGATGGCGGCGCTGGTGGTCGCGGCCGTGGTCTGGTCGGTCCATCTCTACATCGTCACGCCCAAGGGCTTCTTCCCCCAGGACGACACCGGCATGCTGCAGGCCTTCACCCAGGCCGCGCCGGATGTGTCGTTCGAGGCCATGTCGGCGCTCCAGCTCAAGGCGGCGGAGCTGATTGCGGCCGACCCCGCCGTCGAGTCGGTCGCGCCCTCGGTCGGCGGCGGCCGCAACTCCACCAATCAGGGCCGCATCCAGGTGGTGCTGAAGCCGCTCGACGAACGGCCGCCAGCGCGCGCGGTCATCGAGCGCCTGCGCAAGCCGCTGTCGGAGATTCCGGGCCTGAGGGTGTTCCTGAACGCCCAGCAGGAGATCCGCGCCGGCGCCCGCGAGGGCCGCTCCCAGTACCAGTTCACGCTGTGGTCCTCCGACATCGAGCTGCTGCAGCAGACCGCGCCGCGGGTGGTGCAGCGGCTGTCGCAGCTTCCAGGGCTCCGAGACGTCGCGACCGACCGCGAGGCCAACGGCATCGAGCTCAGGCTCGACATCGACCGCGACGCCGCGGCGCGCGTCGGGGTGACCATGAGCGCGATCGACGCGGCGCTGAACACCGCCTTCGCGCAGCGCCAGATCTCGGTGATCTACGGGACCCGCAACCAGTACCGCGTCGTGATCGAGGTCGCGCGGGACGCCGCGCGCGACCCCGGCGACGTGCTCAAGCTGCACGTGCCGACCGCGGACGGCCAGCAGGTTCCGCTGTCGACAATCGCCTCGATGACGCGGCGCACGGCGCCGCTGCAGGTCAACCACCAGGGCCAGTATCCCGCGATCACCATCACCTACGACGTCGCGCCGAACGCGTCGGCCGGCGCCGCGACCGAGGCGGCCTCCGCCGCGGTCGCGGAGATGCGGCTGCCGGACGGCGTCAACGCCGAGTTCGCCGGCAACGCCGCCGAGCTCGCGGCCGCGGCCCGCGACCAGCAGGTGACCATCCTGCTCGCGCTGGTGGCGATCTACATCGTGCTAGGCGTGCTCTACGAGAGCTACGTCCATCCCATCACGATCCTGTCGACCCTGCCGCCGGCCGGGCTCGGCGCCCTGATCGCGCTGCAGATCGCCGGCACCGACCTCAACCTGATCGCGCTGATCGGCATCATCCTGCTGATCGGTCTGGTGAAGAAGAACGGCATCATGCTGGTCGACTTCGCGCTCGAGGCCGAGCGCGGGCGCGGGCTGACGCCGCGCGCGGCGATCGTCGAGGCGGCGCGGGCGCGCTTCCGGCCGATCCTGATGACGACCTTCGCGGCGCTGCTCGGGGCGCTTCCGCTCGCCTTCGGCGAGGGGCCGGGATCGGAGCTGCGCCGGCCGCTCGGGATCACCATCGTCGGCGGGCTGATCGTGAGCCAGGCGCTGACGCTCTACACTACGCCAGCGATCTACCTGCTGCTCGACCGGCTGCGCCGGCGCCGTCCCGCCAAACCCGACGCCGCGCCTCAGCCGGCGGAATGACGCCAGGGCGTCATCCCGGACGGCCGAGGCCGATCCGGGACCGTCCCGGAGAGCGATCCCGGCTCGGCGCGACCTCCGCCGCTTGGCCGGGATGACGACGTCGGCCGCTTACGTCCGCGTCTTCGTCTCCTCGCCGACGCTGGCGGGCGGCTCCTTGTGGCCGCCGAACTGGAACCGCATCGCCGACAGCAGGCGGTCGGAGAACGGATGCGCGACGCGCGAGCGGAACCGGGCGAACAGCGCCGCCGCCAGCACGTCGGCCGGCACGGCCTCCTCGATCGCGGCCTCGATGGTCCAGCGCCCCTCGCCCGAATCGGCGACGCGGCCCTCGAAGCCGTCGAGATGCGGATCGGCGGCGAGCGCCGTCGCGGTCAGGTCGAGCAGCCAGGACGACACCACGCTGCCGCGCCGCCACAGCTCCGCGACGTCGGCCACGTCGATGTCGAAGCGGCGGTCCTCCGGCAGCTCGGTCGAGGCCTTGCCGCGGATGATGTCGAAGCCTTCCGCGTAGGCCTGCATCAGGCCGTATTCGATGCCGTTGTGGATCATCTTCACGAAGTGGCCCGAGCCCGCCGGCCCGCAATGCATGTAGCCCTGCTCCACGCGCGGATCGCGGCCCTCGCGCTTCGGCGTCGGGTCGATCGAGCCGGCGCCCGGCGCGAGCGCGGCGAAGATCGGATCGAGCCGGTCGACCGCGGCCTTGTCGCCGCCGATCATCAGGCAGTAGCCGCGCTCCCGGCCCCACACCCCGCCGGACGTGCCGACGTCGACATAGTGCAGGCCCTTGTCGGCGAACGCCTTCGCGCGGCGGACGTCGTCCTTGTAGAAGGTGTTGCCGCCGTCGATCACCACGTCGTCGGGGTCGAGCCCCGCGAGCAGCTCCGACACCGCGTCCTCGGTGATCTTGCCCTCGGGCAGCATCACCCACACCGCGCGCGGCGCCGGCAGCGCCGACGCGAGCTCGGCGAGCGAACGCGCCGGCGAGGCCCCGTCGGCGGCGAGCGCGTCCACGGCCGCCGCCGAGACGTCGAACACGACGCAGTCGTGGCCCTTGTCCATCAGGCGGCGGGCGATGTTGCCGCCCATGCGGCCGAGGCCGACGACTCCGATCTTCATGGCTGCTCCTCATTCTGCTCGCCATTGGCGCGACCGGAGATAAACCCTCAAGCGGCCGCGTCGAGGGCGCTCACGCAGATCTGGCATGCGTTCGGCGACGTATCGACCATCCGCCAGGATTGACGCCGCTCGGAAGAATGGGCGAGATCGCCCCGGCGACAAAATAATCATGAATAATAAGGGCGTTCCGGAGGAACCATGAACTCGAGCGAACCGCCGCGCGGCCGCAGGGCCGCAGGGCCATGAACGCGCACGACGCCGCGCCGGCGGCTCCGGTCGCCGACACCGCGATTCGGGAGCGGGTCGGCCAGCTTCGCCGGGGCCTCGAAGCCGGGCTGATCGGATCCGGCGCGCTGATCGAACGCCTGCTCATCGGCCTGCTCACCGGCGGCCATGTGCTGGTCGAGGGCGCGCCCGGCCTCGCGAAGACCCGCGCCGTCAAGCGGCTGTCGGCGGGCCTCGACTCGTCCTTCGCGCGCATCCAGTGCACGCCGGACCTGATGCCGGCGGACCTGACCGGCACGACGGTGTGGCGGCCCGACCAGGGCCGGTTCGAGTTCCTCGCCGGCCCGCTGTTCCATTCGCTGGTGCTGGTGGACGAGATCAACCGCGCCCCCCCGAAGGTGCAGTCCGCCCTGCTCGAGGCCATGGCCGAGCGGCAGGTCACGGCGGGTTCGGCTACCTATCCGCTCCCCGATCCGTTCATGGTGGTGGCGACCCAGAACCCGATCGAGCACGAAGGCACCTTCCCGCTGCCGGAAGCGCAGCTCGACCGTTTCCTGCTTCATGTGGTCGTCGGGCTGCCCGACGCCGCGTCGGAGCGCAGGATTCTCGACCTCGTCGAGCGCGAGACGGTCGGCGGCGAGGACGCCATGCCGCTGAAGCTCTCCGCCGACGAGGTCCGCCGCGCCCGCCGCGACGTCGCGAACGTGCACCTCGCCCCGGCGCTGAAGGACTACATCGTGCGCATCGTCTCCGCGACGCGCGAGGCGGACGTCGCCCCGGAGGTTCGCCGGGCGATCGAGTATCCGGTCTCGCCGCGTGGCACGCTCTCGCTCGCCGCCGCCGCCAAGGCGCGCGCCTATCTCGAGGGCCGCGACCACGCCACGCCCGACGACGTCGCCGAGCTCGCCGCCGACACGCTGGCGCACCGCTTGGTGCTGACGTGGCGGGCGGCCGCGGACGGCCGAACGGCGCGCGACCTGGTCGCGCCGCTGCTCGACGCCGTCCGTCCGCTCTGAGCGCGGCAGCCATGGACGCGGCCGGCGTTCCCGGCGTCGATCTCGACGCCTCCGCGCTGATGGGCCTGCGGCATCTGACCCGGCGCTCGCCGCCGGTCACGCCGCGCCGGCTCGCCGCGCGGCCGGGCGGGATCGTCACGCGCCGGCGCGGCCGCGGCAGCGAGATCGACGACGTGCGGCTGTGGGCCGACGGCGACGACATCCGCCACATCGACAAGAACACCACCGCCCGCTCCGGCCAGCCGCATGTGCGCACCTTCCGCGACGAGCGCGAGCGCGCCGTGCTGCTGATGGCGGATTTCCGGCCGGCGATGCTGTTCGGCACGCGGCGCGCGTTCCGCTCGGTCGCGGCCGCCGAGGCGCTCGCGATCGTCGGCTGGCGCGCCGTGGCCGAGGGCGGTCGCATCGGCGCGCTCTGCGCCGGAACCGGCGAGCCCGCCTTCGCGCGGCCGAAGGGCGGCGAGCGCGCCATGACGACCGTCGTCGGCGTCATGGCGGGCGCGCACGCCCGCGCCCTCGCCGAGCCGGACCAGGACGATCCCCCGCTCGACGCCGCGCTCGACACGGCCGTCGGCGCCCTGCCGCGCGGCGGCCATCTGGTTCTGGCGACCGGGCTCGACGCGCCCGGCGCGCGCTTCGACGAGATCGCGAAGGCCGCGACCGCGCGCGTCTCGATCACCGTGCTGCTGGTCGCCGACGCGCTCGAAATCTCGCCGCCGAAGGGCGCTTTCGCCTTCCTGACCCGCGACGGCCGCAGCGGATGGTTCTCGGACCGGAACGCCCGCCCGGGCGGACCGGACCCGCGCGTCGCCCGGCTCGAGGCGCTCGGCCTCGCCGTGCTGCAGATCGACGCTGGCCTCGGGCCCGAACGCGCGGCCGCCGCGCTGGAGCGCGTCGATGCCGCCCGCTGACGAGCTTCAGGGCCTGCGCGGCCTACACCTGCCGCCGGCGGCAGGCTCCTACTGGACCGACATCGGCCTCGCCGTCGCGCTGGGCCTCGTGCTGGCGCTCTGCGCGGCCCTGCTGTTCCAACTTTTGGCGCGCCCGCGCCTGTCGCTGCGCGCAAGCGCCGTCACGGCGTTCAAGGACACCCTCGCTCTACCCGAGGACGAGAAGCGCGTGGCGCAAGCCGCCCTGCTCCGCCGCATCGTGCGCACAATCGCGGGCGAGGAGGACGCCCGCCGCGTCGGCGGCGAATGGGCCAAGACCCTCGACCGCGTGTTCGGCTCCGACCTCTTCACCGCGCGCGGCGGCCGCGTCTTCGCGGACGGCCTCTACGTCCGCGAGGCCGGCGACACCGCGGCGCTCGACGACGAACTCGGCGCGCTGATGCGCCGGCTGGAGCGCTGAAGGCGATGTGGGAGTTCGCGACCCCTTACGTGTTCGTGCTGCTGGCGCTGCCGCCGCTGATCGCCTGGTTCGCCGCGCCGGACGCGCGCGTCGGCGGCGCGCTGAAGGCGCCCGACACCGTAGTCGGAGACTTTGCGGACGCAGGCTCGGTCCGGGCGCCGGCGCGCGACGCCAAGATCGCGGCCTGGATCGCCTGGATCGCGCTCGTCGCCGCCCTCGCCGGCCCGCGCGTGGTGCTGCCGGCGTCGGCGCTGCCCACGACCGGCCGCGACCTGATGATCGCGCTCGACCTGTCCGGCAGCATGGAGCGGCGCGATTTCGCGCTCGACGGCGCGACCGCCCGCCGGCTCGACGTAGTGCGCAGGCTCGGCTCCGACTTCGTCCGAGGCCGCGCCGGAGACCGCGTCGGGCTCGTCGCCTTCGCCGACCGCGCCTTCGTCGCGGCCGAGCCGAGCTACGACGTCGACGCGGTCGCGAGCGCCTTCGACGCCGCCGCGATCGGCCTCGTGGGCCGCTCGACCGCCATCGGCGAAGGGCTCGGCCTCGCGCTCCGACGGCTCGCCGACGCGCCGGGCAAGGCCCGCGTGGTCGTGCTGCTGTCGGACGGCTCCAACAACGCCGGCACGGCGCTGCCGCGCGACGTGGCCCAGCTCGCGAAGACGCTCGGCGTCCGCGTCCACACCATCGCGATGGGCCCGAAGGAGACGACCGAGGTCACGGGCTACGACCCGGACGTGGTCGACGCCGCGACGCTTCGGAACATCGCCGAGGTCAGCGGCGGATCGTTCTTCCGCGTCCGCGCGACCGAGGATTTGCAGAAGGCGATCGACGCGATCGACGAGATCGAGCCGACGCGGACGCTCGCCCCCGCGGCGCCGATCTGGCGCGAGCTCTGGCCCTGGCCGGCCGGGCTCGCCTTCTTCGCGACGGTCGCGGGCGCGCTCTGGCCGGGGCGGCGGCGATGATCGACTTCGGCGCCTTCGCCCTGCTGCGGCCGTGGTGGCTGCTCGCGCTCCCCTTCGCGATCGCGCTCGCCTTCGTCGCGGTCCGGCGCGCCGGGGAGGCCGGCGAGTGGCGACGCGCAGTCGATCCGCATCTGTTCGCCGCCCTCGCCCGGCGCGGCGCGCTCGTCACCGGCCGCGGGCGCAGTGGCCTGCTCGCGGCGCTCGCCGCGGGCGCGATCGCGCTGGCGCTGACGGGCCCCGCCGTCGAGCGCGCCGGCGCCGGCGCCTTCCGCAACCTCGACGCCGTGGTCATCGCCATGGACCTGTCGCGTTCGGTCGCGGACAGCCCCCGCTTCCGCGACGCCAAGATCGCGGCCTACGCCGCCGCCGAAGCCGCGGGCTCCCGCCAGATCGCGATCATCGTCTACGCCGGCGACGCCTATCTCGCGAACCCGCCGACGACCGATCACAAGGCGATCGAGACCATGATCTTCTCGCTCGACGGCGAGACCGTGCCGGACGTCGGCAGCGCGCCGACCACCGCGCTGGCGCTCGCGCGCGAAACCCTGCGGAAGGCCGGCGTGGTGGGCGGCGACGTGGTGCTGGTCTCGGACGGCGGCGGGCTCAACCAGGGCGCCGAGGCCGAGGCGCGCGCGCTCGCCGCCGAGGGACATGCGGTCAGCACGCTCTATGTGCCGCCGACCCCGCTCGCGCCGTCGAAGCCGGAGTCGCCCGGCCGCGCCGAGCTCGGCCTGATCGCGAGCCTCGGCGGCGGCGAGGCCGCCGACATCGAGCGGCCGGAGGCGGTCGTCTCCACGCTGTCGCGCTCGGCGGCGGAGCGGCTCGGCCCCGGCCCGTTCGCCTCGATCGTCTGGTTCGATCTCGGCCGCGCGCTGCTGCTGCTCGCCTGCGCGCCCGCCCTGCTGCTGTTCCGGAGGAGCGCATGATCCGCGCCGGGCTTGTGCTCGCGGCCGCCGTCGCCGCCCTCGTCGTCGCCGACCCGCGTGAGCCGCTCGGCCGCGCGCTCTATCACGCCGGCCTGCCCGGCCTCGCCGGCGCGCTGCTGGAGGGCCCGGACTGGCGCGCCGCCGTGCTCTACGCGCAAGGGCGCTACGACGAGGCCGCCGAGCTGTTCCAGGGGCGGCGCTTCGCGGGCGCGACCTATGACCTCGGCACCGCGCACGCCCGCGCCGGCCGTCTCGCCGAGGCGGAGAAGGCCCTGAACGAGGCGCTGTTCCTCGACCCCAACGACGACGACGCCCGCCACAACCTCGCGCTGGTTGAGGCGCTCAGAGCGAAGCGCGAAGCCATCGAGCGCGACGCCAACAACCCCGCCAACGCGCGCGCGGCCAAGCAGAAGCGCGGCGGCGAGGCGCCCTCCGACGCCGAGAACGACGTCAACTCGACCGGCGAGGGCATGGCCGGCGACCGCGACAGCGGACGCGAGGCGCAGTCCCCTGGCGGCAGCCAGGTCGCCCGCGCCGGCCGCGCCGAACAGAGCAAGGCGTCCGACGAACGCGCCGCCGCCCGCGGCTCGATCGGCGCGGCGGAAGGCGCTGGCCGGACCGGGACGGAGCAGGCGAGCGTCGCGAAGCAGATGGAGCAGCCGTCGCTGCGGCTCGCGAAGAGCCACCAGCAGCAGGCGGTGAGCGCCTCGCCGCAATGGCTCGCCACCCTGCCGGACGATCCCGGAAAATACCTCAAGCTGAAGCTCGCGGCCGAGCGCGCCCGGCGCGTGGAGCGCGGCGTCGCCGCTCCGACGGGGACCGAGCAATGGTGACCCGCCTCCTCCGCGCCCTGACCCTCGCCTTTGCCTTGCTGGCCGCGGGCGGCGCCGTCGCGGAGCCGTCCGAGCTCGAGGACGTGCGGCTGACGGTGACGCCTCTCGTGAAGGAGCCGCCCTACCCGCACGAGCTCGTTCTGCTGCAGATCGAGGGCGTCTACCGCCCGCTGATCAACCGCGAGAAGCTGGTGCAGCCGGAGCTGGTCGACTTCGCCTGGGCGGAGCTCGGCAAGGACACGCTGGAGACCGTGGAGGACGACGGTTTCGCCAAGCGTCGCTTCACCCGGATCATCGCGGTCTATCCCAACCGCTCCGGCAAGCTCCGGATCGCGCCGTTCACGCACAAGCTATCCGTCGTCGACGGCGCGCGCGGCCGCGACATCGAGGTGCGCTCCGCGCCCGTCACGCTCGACGTCGCGGAATGGAAGGGTCCCGGGGGCCCCGACGACGCCAACGCCTGGTGGCTGCCGGCGCGCTCGGTCGAGGTGACGGACGAGTGGTCGGGCGATCCGGACCACGTGCCGCGCGGCGAGACGCTGCGCCGGACGGTGACGATCCTCGCCGACGGCGTGCCCGCCGACATGCTGCCGGCGACGCCGGTGCTGCGCTCGCCGGGCGTCATCAGCTTCAAGGGGCCGAGCGACCGCGAGACCAAGATCGCCGCGCGCGGGCCGATCTCCCGCGCGACCTACAGCTGGGAAATCCGTCCCACCACCGCGTTCCCGGCGACCGTGCAGGAAATCCGCATTCCGTGGTTCGACACGGGCGCCCGCAAGATGCGCGAGGCGGTGATCCCGGCCCGCCGCATGGCCTGGGCCGCCGCCGCCGACGAGACCGGCGAGCCGCCTCCGCCGAAGTCCAAACGGCCGCCGCTGCTCGCGGTGCTCGGGGCGGGCGTCGCGGCGCTGCTCGCCGGCGTCGGCGTCCTGCTGGTCGCCGGCGGGGCCGACGGGCTGAGGCTGCCGAAGCGCGCGGCGGCGGCGCTGCGGGCGATGCGTCGCGCGGCCCGGCGCGGCGACGCCTCCGCCTTCCGGGCGGCGCTGACCGACCTCGCCCGGGCGGAGCCCGAGACCGCCGCGCGCCTCAGGGCCGATCCGGCGGCGCAGGCCGGCGTGGCGGCGCTCGACCGCCGGCTGTTCGCGGACGCTCCGCCCGAGGAGACTCCCGATCTCCGGAAGCTCGCCGCCGCCGTCGCCAAGGCCCGCCGCGGCCCCTCTGGCCTTCGGGTCGCGCCGCGATCAGCGCTGGCGCCGCTCGACGGAGCGCGGCCGACCCCTTGAGCGGGCATGGCAGCACAAATGTCACGCCTGCCGATTCGGAGGGCGCCCCATGCCCGTTCCTCGTTGGCGCGGCGGGGAGTCTCTTGCTAGCGTCGCCCGTCTTCCGCATCCGGGATCCACATCCGCAATGACCTATTGCGTCGGCCTGCTCGTCCGCGACGGCCTCGTCATGATCGCCGACACCCGCACCAACGCGGGCATCGACAACATCGCCGTGTTCCGCAAGCTCAAGATCGTCTCGGAGAAGGGCCGCCGCGTGCTCGCCATCGCGACGTCGGGCAATCTGTCGGTCAGCCAGTCGGTGCTCAGCCTGCTGGCCGAGGGCGTGGAGAATCCCGAAACGGGCGAGCTCGAGACGCTCGACAGCCAGCCGACCATGTTCAAGGCGGCGCAGCTCGTCGGCCGCGCCGTGCGCGAGGTCTGGCGCGTCGACGGGCCGGGACTCGAGCAGATGACCGCCCGGTTCGACGTGCAGCTTCTGTTCGGGGGGCAGGTCGCGGGCGGGCGGCTGCGGCTGTTCATGATCTACGCCGCCGGCAACTTCATCGAGGTGACGCCGGACACGCCCTATTTCCAGATCGGCGAGCACAAGTACGGCAAGCCGATTCTCGACCGCGCCGTGACCTACGAGACCGACCTTTACGACGCGCTCAAGATCGGTCTGATCTCGATGGACTCGACCATGCGCTCGAATCTCGGCGTCGGCCCGCCCATCGACGTGCTGGTGCTGCGCAAGGACGCGCTGGAGCCGGAGCTCGACTACCGCATCGAGCCGTCCGAGCCCTACTTCCTCGATCTCCGGGAGCGCTGGTCCAAGGCGCTGCGCTCGGCCCACATGGAAATCCCGCGCCCGCCCTACGGTTCGAACGTGCCCGGCGACATCTGAGTCGCGGGCGTCCGCGACTTTTGCGCCGAGGTCTACGATTGTAGGCGGTCATGGATGCCTGGCTCCGCAGGGCATGACGGCCCGCGTGGATGAGCGTGGGGCTGCCCGCGTTCACTCGCCGAGCGTGGGGCCCTGCGGCGCTTCCGGCCGCGCGCCGCCTTTGCAGTCGACGAGCCAAACGTCGTAGATCGGGTGCTCGACGCTCGACAGGCCGGGGCTCGCGGCGAACATCCAGCCCGAAAAGATCTTCTTCTGCTCGTTGCCGAGCGTGGTCTCGACCACCTCGACATAGGAGGTGGTGTTCGGCTGCTCGGTCGGCGGGCGCGTGTAGCAGATGCGCGGCGTCACCTGCAGCGCGCCGAAGGCGACGGTGCGGTCGATCGCGACGTCGAACTCGGTGATGCGGCCGGTGATCTTGTCGAGGCCGTTGAACACCGCGACGGGGTTCTCGATGCGCGGCGTCGGCGCGATCACCTCGGGGCGGCCGCGCTTCGGCTCCGGCGTCGTCGCTGTTCCCGGATTCTGGGCCTGCGCCTGATGGGGCGCGAGCGCCGCGGCGGACAGCGCGGCGGCGATCAGCAGGCGAGTCGGCGTCACAGGCGAATCCCGGGGAATGGTGAGGCGATGCGGCCGCCGAGAAAGCACGGCGATTGCGGCCCTGTCGCGGCGTGGGGCCGTCGACCGGGCGCGCTCGTGGTCCGGAGGCTCAGGACCCTGGCGTCCAGGCCTCGTAGTCGCCAGTGGCGGCGGGCCGGCGACGCTCCGCCGAGAGCGTCGAGCCCTTCGGGCGGTAGGCCTCGCGCGTGCCGGTCTTGTTGGAGCGGTGCGGCTTCTCCCACTCCCGGGCGGCGTAGGTCTCGGCGGTCGGCGGCGTCGCGACGGTGTGGTGCATCCAGCCGTGCCAGCCGGTCGGGATGGCCGAGGCTTCGGCGTAGCCGGAATAGACCACCCAGCGGCGCTCGGGCCCGAAGGCGGCGTTCTTTTCGGGGTCGTTCTTCAGCCGGTAGTAGCGGTTGCCGAACTCGTCCTCGCCGACGAACTCGCCGCCCCGCGACAGCGCGAAGCGCGTGCCGACGGTGGCGCCGTTCCACCAGGTGAAGATATCCGTGAGCACGCTCATAAGGGACATGTGGGCGAGGCCTCGCCGGTTGAACGCCGTGCGCCCGGTATGCTGCGCGGGACCGGACTTGTCCAGTCCCGCGAGCGAGAAGCGGGCGGCGCCGGGGCCGCCCGCTTCTTACGTTTCAGCTCTTCACGAAGGCGAGGAGGTCGGCGTTGAGGACGTCGGCGTTGACGGTCAGCATGCCGTGGCCGAAGCCGGTATAGGTCTTGAGCGTCCCGTTCTTCAGCAGCGGAGCCGAAAGCCGCGCGCTGGCGTCGATCGGGACGATCTGGTCGTCCTCGCCGTGCAGCACCAGCGTCGGCACGCTGATCGCCTTCAGGTCCTCGGTCTGGTCGGTCTCCGAGAACGCCTTGATGCCGTCGTAATGCGCCTTGGCCGAGCCCATCATGCCCTGCCGCCACCAGTTGTTGATCACGCCCTGGTCGACCTTCGCGCCCGGCCGGTTGAAGCCGTAGAAGGGCCCGCTCGGCACGTCGAGGAAGAACTGGGCGCGGTTGCCCGCGGTCGCCTGGCGGAAACCGTCGAACACCTCGATCGGCAGGCCGCCGGGATTGGCCTCGGTCTTGAGCATCAGCGGCGGCACCGCGCTGACGAGCACCGCCTTGGCGACGCGGCCCTGAGGCTCGCCGTGCTTCGCGACGTAGCGGGCGACCTCGCCGCCGCCGGTGGAATGGCCGATGTGGACGGTGTTCCTCAGGTCGAGATGCTGGACGACGGCGGCGGCGTCGGCGGCGTAGTGGTCCATGTCGTGGCCGTCCCAGACCTGCGCCGAGCGGCCGTGGCCGCGGCGGTCGTGGGCGACGACGCGGTAGCCCTTCGACAGGAAGAACAGCAGCTGCGCGTCCCAGTCGTCGGAGGACAGCGGCCAGCCGTGATGGAACACGATCGGCTGCGCCTCCTTCGGACCCCAGTCCTTGTAGAAAATCTCGACGCCGTCGGACGTCGTGACGAAATTGCCGGCCATGATGTCGTCTCCGTGGTGTGCGGGCCGGGATTGGCCCTTGGGTTCCGCGCCGCGCGCGGGAAGCGTGGTGAGCAGCGCCGCGCCTGCGGCCGAAGCCATCACCGCGCGCCGGGTCAGGGCGCCGCGAAAGCTCGTCGGGTCTTGGTCCATCGTCGTCTCCTGCGCTCTCGGCTCGTGGCGTCCGCCGCGACGTCTTCGCGGCGTTTCGTGAAGCCAATATGAGCGCGCCCGGACCTTCGCAGGATTGGCGGTTTCGACATAAACCGGGCCGAAAACGACAATAGCCATGTCTTCGAAAGGAAACATGGCGCAGAGCCCGGCCCTGCCCTCCCCGCAGTTTTCCACATAGGCGGGCCGGCCGCTCGCGCGCCCGCGAAAGCGTTGCAGGCGCGGGGATTCCGAAGCCTCGACCTGTCCGTTTTTCACCTTTGATTCACGACTCGCCGACACCATATGTTGTGTGTTGAGCGTGGCAGGCGCGCCATAGATAGCGTGGATAAGAGGCCATTAACCCCACTACCGCCTCGACGGCCCGGCGCGACTCGCGTTAGCCTCCGGGTCCTCGTCGGGTGATCGCCAGCAGGCGTCGCCGGCGGCCCGCTTCACGTCACGACCGGATGGCCCGCCTGCCCTCCGCTTCGCATCCGCGCAGCCTCGTTGCGCGGAAACGCCCCTTTGCGCGTTACCCTCGGGGGGACGTCGCGCAGACCACGTTCTGGAGCTTCGGATCCATGCGCATCGAACGTCGCTACACCACAGCCGGCCAGTCGCCCTACGCGACGATCGCGTTTCGCAAGGCGACCAGCGAGATCCGCAATCCGGACGGCTCGACCGTGTTCCGCGCCGCCGACATCGACGTGCCGGAGGCCTGGAGCCAGGTCGCGGTCGACATCCTGGCGCAGAAGTACTTCCGCAAGGCCGGGGTGCCCGCGAAGCTGAAGCCGGTCGAGGAGAACACGGTTCCCTCCTGGCTCTGGCGCTCGGTCGCCGACCAGGACGCGCTCGCCGCCCTGCCCGAGGCCGAGCGCTTCTCCGGGGAGCGCGACGCCCGTCAGGTGTTCGACCGCCTCGCCGGCGCCTGGACCTACTGGGGCTGGACCCACCGCTACTTCGACCAGGAGGAAGACGCGCGCGCCTTCTTCGACGAGCTCGCCTACATGCTCGCGACCCAGAAGGCCGCGCCGAACTCGCCGCAGTGGTTCAACACAGGCCTGCACTGGGCCTACGGCATCGACGGCCCGTCCCAGGGCCATTTCTACGCCGACCACCGGACCGGCGAGGTGCGCGCCTCCGAGAGCGCCTATGAGCGGCCGCAGCCGCACGCCTGCTTCATCCAGGGCGTCTCCGACGACCTCGTGAACGACGGCGGCATCATGGACCTGTGGGTGCGCGAGGCGCGCCTGTTCAAGTACGGCTCCGGCACCGGTTCCAACTTCTCCCAGCTCCGCGGCGAAGGCGAGCGGCTCTCGGGCGGCGGCAAGTCGTCGGGCCTGATGTCGTTCCTCAAGATCGGCGACCGCGCCGCCGGCGCCATCAAGTCGGGCGGCACCACGCGCCGCGCGGCTAAGATGGTCGTGGTCGACGCCGACCACCCGGACATCGAGAACTACGTCTCCTGGAAGGTGAAGGAGGAGCAGAAGGTCGCGGCGCTCGTCACCGGCTCCAAGGTCGTCCGCAAGCACCTCAAGGCGATCGTGAAAGCCTGCGTCAACTGCGACGGCCCGGACGGCGACTGCTCCAACCCGGAGAAGAACCCCGCGCTCAAGCGCGAGGTGAAGCTCGCCCGCAAGGCCATGGTGCCGGACAGCCTGATCAAGCGCGTGCTGCAGCAGGCGGCGCAGGGCGTGACCGACGTCGACTTCGACACCTACACCACGGACTGGGACGGCGAGGCCTATCTCACCGTCGCGGGCCAGAACTCCAACAACTCGGTGCGCGTCACCGACGACTTCCTGCGCGCGGTCGAGACCGACGGCGACTGGAATCTCATCGGCCGCACCACCGGCAAGGTCACCAAGACGCTGAAGGCCCGCGGGCTGTGGGATCAGGTGTCCTACGCCGCCTGGGCCTGCGCCGACCCCGGCATCCAGTTCCACACCACCGTCAACGACTGGCACACCTGCCCGGCTTCAGGCCCGATCCGCGCCTCGAACCCGTGCTCGGAGTACATGTTCCTCGACGACACGGCCTGCAATCTCGCCTCGCTGAACCTGCTGCAGTTCCGCCGCGCGGATAAGTCGTTCGACGTCGAGTCCTACGCCCACGCCTGCCGGCTGTGGACGATCGTGCTCGAGATCTCGGTGCTGATGGCGCAGTTCCCGTCGCGCCAGATCGCGGCGCTCTCCTGGCGCTACCGCACGCTCGGCATCGGCTACGCGAACATCGGCGGCCTGCTGATGTCCTCCGGCGTCGCCTATGACAGCGCGGAAGCCCGCGCGATCTGCGGCGCGCTCTCCGCGCTGATGACCGGCACGGCCTACGCCACCTCCGCCGAGATGGCCGGCGAGCTCGGCGCGTTCGAGGGCTACCCGGAAAACCGCGAGCACATGCTCCGCGTCATCCGCAACCACGCCCGCGCCGCCCGCAGCGAGTCGACCGGCTACGAGAGCCTTGCCACCCTGCCCGTCCCGCTCGACGCCGGCTCCTGCCCCGACCAGTCGATCGTCTCGGCCGCCCGCGCGGCCTGGGACCGCGCGCTGTCGCTCGGCGAACAGAACGGCTTCCGCAACGCGCAGGTCTCCGTCATCGCGCCGACTGGCACGATCGGCCTCGTGATGGACTGCGACACCACCGGCATCGAGCCCGACTTCGCGCTGGTGAAGTTCAAGAAGCTCGCCGGCGGCGGCTACTTCAAGATCATCAACCGCGCGGTGCCGGAAGCTCTGCGCGCGCTCGGCTACGCCGAGCACCAGATCGCCGAGATCGAGGCCTACGCCGTGGGCCACGGCTCGCTCGCCCAGGCGCCCGCCATCAACCCCGGCTCGCTCCGCGCCAAGGGTTTCCCGGACGAGGCGATCCAGGCGCTCGAGGCCGCGGCGAAGTCCGCCTTCGACGTCAAGTTCATCTTCAACAAATGGACGCTCGGCGAGGCCTTCCTTACGCAAGGCTTGAAGGTTCCGGCGGAGAAGCTCGAGGACCCGTCCTTCGACCTGCTCAGCCACCTCGGCTTCTCGAAGGCCGACGTCGAGGCCGCGAACACCCATGTCTGCGGCGCGATGACGGTCGAGGGCGCCCCGCACCTGAAGGTCGAGCACTACCCCGTGTTCGACTGCGCCAACCCCTGCGGGCGCACCGGCAAGCGCTTCCTCTCGGTCGAGAGCCACATCCGCATGATGGCGGCGGCGCAGCCCTTCATCTCGGGCGCGATCTCCAAGACCATCAACATGCCGAACGACGCGACGGTGGAGGACTGCTCCGCGGCCTACATGCTGTCGTGGAAGCTCGCGCTGAAGGCGAACGCGCTCTACCGCGACGGCTCCAAGCTCTCGCAGCCGCTCTCGGCCCAGCTGATCGCGGACGAGGACGACGAGGACGACGCCGTCGAGGCGCTGGTCGCGCAGCCGTCCGCCGCCCGCACCGCGCAGGTGATCGAGAAGATCGTCGAGCGCGTGCAGCTTCAGGTGGTCCGCGAGCGCGAGAAGCTGCCGGGCCGCCGCAAGGGCTACACCCAGAAGGCCATCGTCGGCGGCCACAAGGTGTATCTCCGCACCGGCGAATACGACGACGGCCGCATCGGCGAGATCTTCATCGACATGCACAAGGAAGGCGCGGCCTTCCGCTCGGTTATGAACAACTTCGCCATCGCGGTCTCGCTCGGCCTGCAGTACGGCGTGCCGCTCGAGGAGTATGTGGAGGCCTTCACCTTCACCCGCTTCGAGCCGGCCGGCTTCGTGCAGGGCAACGACACCATCAAGAACGCGACCTCGATCCTCGACTACGTGTTCCGCGAGCTCGCGATCTCCTACCTCTCCCGCTACGACCTCGCCCATGTGGACCCGTCCGACATCTCGCCGGACGCGATCGGCGGCGGCGTCGAGCAGGGCAAGGCGCCCGTGGTTCCGGTGTCCAAGGGTCTTCTGCGCGGGCGGCAGCTTTCGGCCGTGCCGGGCGTCGGCGGCACGCCGGAGCCCAAGGGCTCGTCCAACGTCACCGCCATCGGCGGCTCCCGCCCCGCGACGACGGCCGGCCTCGCCGTCCAGGGCGCGACCGCGCTGAAGCGCGAGCCGCAAGCCGCCCCGGCCACGGAAGAGGCGCTCGGCCACCTCGCCTGGGAGGCCCCGAAGGAGGTCGCCTCTGCGCCCAAGACCGCCGACGCCCGCCGGGCCGAAGCGCGGCTCAAGGGCTACGAAGGCGAAAACTGCTCGGAGTGCGGCAACTTCACCATGGTCCGCAACGGAACCTGCCTGAAGTGCGACACGTGCGGCTCGACAAGCGGGTGTAGCTGAAGAAAGTTCTCGCGATGGGCCTTCTCGGCGAAATTCAGTCATCCTTGATGGATAGCTCCGGCGCGATCTCTGGGAGGAGATCGCGTCGTGACGCTCCGGCGCTGTAACCGCGCCCGTCTCCTTGGGCTTGGGCCCTCAGGATCCACCCGGCGCGGACGCGCCGGCGACAGATGGATAGCCGGGTCAAGCCCGGGCATGACGGCCGAGGCCCTGTCCGGATATTGCAGCCCAGCCAGGACGGACCTGCTGCTCCCTTCGAAACGCCCCTGTCATGGTTCGGCCGACCGGACCATTAATCCATTCTGCCGTCTGACATCGCCGGCCTGACGCGCCCGCCCATGGCGGCCGGACGCGCGCGGCCGGGCGGTCAGCGCTCCTCGCCCATCTCCTCGACGAGCCGCCGCATCAGTTCGGCGGCCGGCAGCTCGCGCGCGAGCGGGGCGCCCTGCCCGGCCCAGAACGCCGCGGCGTCGTCGCTTCCCCGGGCGGAGGCCGCGGCGTGGAGCGCCTTGCCGGCGTCGTAGGCGACGGGATAGGCGGGCGCGGGCGGCGCGCCGGGGGCGGCGGCCTCGCGCATCAGGCGGTTCGTAAGCCCGCGCGCGGGGCGGCCGGAGATCGCCGAGGTCAGCCGCGTGTCGAAGGCGCGCGGGCTCTTCTGCGCCGCGCGGTAGGCCGGGCCGGCGGCGCTCTCGGGACAGAGCGCGAAGGCGGTGCCGAGCTGCGCGCCGGCGGCCCCGAGCGCGAGCGCCGCCCGCACGCCGCGCCCGTCCATGATCCCGCCGGCCGCAAGCACCGGGATGCGCGCCCGCCGCGCGATCAGGCTGACGAGCACGCTCGCGCTCAAGGCGGCGTCGGGCGCCTCGACCTCGAACATGCCGCGGTGGCCGCCAGCCTCGACGCCCTGCGCCACGATCACGTCGATCCCGGCGGCCTCGATCAGCTCCGCCTCGTCCGGATTGGTGGCGGTCGCCATGGTCACGACGCCCGCGGCGCGGAACGCTTCCACATGGGTCCGCGGCGGCAGCCCGAAATGGAAGCTGACGACCTTCGGCCGCGCCTCCAGCAGCAACCGGAAGGCCTCGTCGTCCTGCAGATAGCTCTTGTAGATCTCAGCCAGCGCCGCGGGAGGCTCCGCCCCGAACGCCGCGAACAGCGGCGCCAGCCAGCGCAGCCAGGCGGCCTCGCGGTCGGCGTCGCGAACCGCCGGCGGATGGCAGAACACGTTGACGTTGAAGGGCTTCGCCGTCAGCGCCTTCGTCGCGGCGATCATGTCCCGCGCCGCCTTACCCCCGCTCGCGCCGATCGCGATCGACCCGAGACCGCCGGCGTCGGAGACGGCCGCGGCGAGCTGAGGGGTGGAGACGCCCGCCATCGGCGCCTGGACGATCGGGGCCGCCGCTCCGACGAGGGCGAGGAAGCGGTCGGTCGAGGTCGTTGCGGCCAGTGCCATCGCGGCGCTCCTGCGGTCCCGGAGCCCCCGATCTGGAGGCTTCGGGCCGAAAGCTCAACCCGCGGCGTTCGAGGTCGCAGGCTCTCGCGCCGGCTCCGGCCGCCGCGGCTCCGCCACGCGCCGGGCCGCGGAGGCCGCGGCGGCGGAGGCGTCCGGCAGGTCGAGCCGGACCACGAGGCCGTGGGGCTCGCCGTCGCGCAGCTCCATCGTCCCGCCATGACCGCCGACGACCTCATGGACGATCGACAGGCCGAGGCCGAACCCGCCCGGCGCGCTGGAGCTGCGGCTGGCGTCGCCCTTGAAGAAGGGCTCGATCACCTTGGCGCGCATCGCCTCGGGAACGCCGGCGCCGTCGTCGACGACCTCGATACGCACGCCGCCGCCCGGCAGCGGCTCGAGCCGCACCATGACGACGCCGGCGAACTTCAGTCCGTTGTCGACGAGATTGGTGACCGCCCGCGCCAGCGATTGCGGCTTGCAGGCGAAGGTCAGCCGGTCCGGCCCCTCGTAGGAGGCCGGCATATCCATGTTCGCGAAGTCGTGGCAGACCGTCTGGAGCAGGCTCGGCAGGTCGACGCGCTGCGTCGTCTCGGTCGCGACCTCCCGCCGAAGATAGGTCAGCGTCTCCTGGATCATCGCGTCGATGCGGCTGATGTCGGTCAGCATGGCGTCGCGGAGCGCCGGATCGGTCGAGCGCTCGGCCCGCATGCGCAGCCGCGTCAGGGGCGTGCGCAGGTCGTGGCTGATGGCGCGCACCATGCGGGTGCGGCCGTCGATCATGTCCCGGATGCGGGCGCGCATGTCGTTGAGAGCCCGCGCGAGCGCGCTGATCTCCCGCGGGCCGCGCTCGTCGAACGGCCGGTCCGGGCCTTCGTCGGGGCTCAGGTCCTGCGCTGCGCGGGCGAAACTCGTCAGCGGCGCCATGATGACCGCGCCGGCGTAGATCGACAGCAGCAGCATCGGGACCACGATGATCAGGATCTTCATCGCGAAGAACAGGCGTTCCGGGTGCAGCAGCGGCAGCGGCGGACGCGGGGTCGGCGCGAAGGCGAGCGCCGCGCCGTCGGGAAGGCGCACGGCGATGACATCGCCTTCCGAGCCCGCCGACGTCCGGCGCCGGACCTCCGCGTCGAGCGACGCGCCGAACGCCTTGTGGATGTCGGCGAGATCGCAGTCGCCGCTCGTCGGCGGCGCGAGTTCGCTCCGCGCGGCCTGCGCGGACATCCGCTCGACCTTCAGCCCGGTCGCGCTCGTCGCCGCCATGATCGCCTCGGCCGCCTGCGGGCTCCCCGCGGCGTCGAGCTGGGAGACAACCGTCTGGATCCGGATCGCGACCTTGCTCGCATAGGGCGCCTTGTTTTCCGCGCTGTGCAGCAGGCTCACCACCAGCACCATGACCAGCACGGGCGTGATCGCCAGGAAGAGGATCTGGCGGCGGATCGACCCGCACAGGAACAGGCTGCGCCAGCGGCTCATGACGCTTCGACCACGGGCGTGAACAGGTAGCCGCCAAGCCGCACCGTCTTGATGAAGCTCGGGTCCTTCGGGTTCGGCTCGATCTTCTGACGGATGCGGCTGACGTGGACGTCGACGCTGCGCTCGACCGGGCCCGCGACGCCCGCATGGGTCAGGGACAGAAGCTGCTCGCGGGTCAGGACCTGGCCGGCGTTCTGGCACAGCGCGACGAGCAGATCGAACTCGGCGGTGGTCATGAACACCTGCGCGCCGGCGCAGTCCACCAGCGTCCGCGCGACCGGATCGATCGTCCAGCCCGCGAAGGTCATCGCGCTCTTCCGGCCGGGGCGCTCCGAGCCGTAGGAGGCGCGGCGGAGCAGGCCCTTGATCCGGGCGAGCAGCTCGCGGGTGTTGAACGGCTTGGTGACGTAGTCGTCGGCGCCGAACTCGAGGCCGACGATGCGATCGACGTCGGTCGCTACGGCGGTGAGCATGACGATCGGCGTCCGCGCCTCCGCCCGCAGCCGCCGGCAGATGCTGAAGCCGTCCTCTCCCGGCAGCATGACGTCGAGCACGATCAGGTCGAACGACTGCCGGCGCAACAGCCGGTCCATCTCGGCGCCGGACTGCGCGGCGACGGCGACATAACCGTTCTGCGTCAGCGTCTCGGCCAGCATATCGGCGATGTCGCGGTCGTCCTCCACGAGGAGGATCGTCGCCGGCGGCTCAGGCGCGCAGTTCTGGAAGGACTGAAGCTGCATATTCATCAAACGCGGTTCCGCGACTTTAGCGGCCCAAGGTCCCACGTAACCGCCCCCGCTGTCACCAAACGAGATGTTTTGTTTTGTGAAGGTGGACGAAACACGGGCCGACGCCCGATGACGGCGAGCCGCCGCTATCCGAAATCCACGCCGGTGAGCGCTTTCGAGTAGCGCCAGAGCCGGGTCGCGGCGTCCAAGTCCAGCGCCTGCGGCGGGATCCGCGCCGGCGCCGGATGTCCGCGCGTCTCGCCGAGCCTGTCGGGCCCGTAGTACCCGCCGGGCTTCGCCTCCGGCGCCGTGGCGGCGAAAAGCGTCGGCAGCGCGCCCTGCGCCGGCGGCTGGAACAGGAACCAGAGCGCGGAGCGGAGGACGCCCGCGACGCTGAGGCGGCCGGGCGCGTTGTGCAGCAGATCCGTGCGCGAGATGCCGGGATGGGCGGCGATGCTGGCGATTCCCATTCCGGCGGCCTCGCTGCGGCGCTGCAGCTCGAAGGCGAACATCAGGCAGGCGAGCTTCGACTGGCTGTAGGCCGTCATCGGCTGATAGCCTTTCTCGGCGTTGAGGTCGCCGAAGTCGATCGCTCCGTTGCGCGCCGCGACGCTCGACAGCGTCACCACGCGCGGCTTTCGGCCCTTCTGCAGGAGAGGGGCAAGACGCCCGGTCAGCGCGAAGTGGCCGAGATAGTTCGTGCCGAGCTGCAGCTCCAGCCTGTCCACGGTCTCCATGCGACGCGGCGGGGTCATCACGCCGGCGTTGTTGACCAGAAGATCGAGACTGTCCGTCCGGGCCCGCATCCGTTCGCCAAAGGCGAACACCGACCTCAGGTCGGCGAGGTCGAGCAGTTCGAACCGGACGTCCGACGACGGCGCCTCGCGACGGATGCGCGCGACCGCCGCCTCGCCCTTCCTGACGTCCCGCCCGGCGACGACGACCGCGCCGCCGGCGCGGGCCAGGGCGAGCGCGGTTTCATAGCCGAGCCCGCCGGCGCCGGTGACGACGGCGGACCGGCCCTTCTGGGACGGCATGTCGGCTAGAGACCACTTCGCCATGACGTGTTCGTTGTCCTTCAGAGGCCCGCTGTCGCGGGCTGGTCCCGGCGCCGGAACGGAAGAGCGGCCGTCGCCTCGCCGGTCAGCGCCAGGAGGGCGTTGGCGACCGCCGGCGCGATCGGAGGCACGCCCGGCTCGCCCATGCCGGTCGGCCGGGCGGTCGAGCGGATGATGTGCGTTTCGACGGCCGGCATCTCGTTCATGCGCAGGAGCGGGTAGCCGTCGAAATTGGTCTCCTGAACGAGGCCGTCCTTCAGCGTGATCGCCCCGTGGAGCGCCGCGGAGAGGCCGTAGCCGACCCCGCCCTCCATCTGCGCCGCGATCTGATCGGGCGAGATCGCGATCCCGCAGTCGACCACCGCGACGACCCTGCGGACCGCGGGACGGCCGCCCTCGAGCCGGACCTCCGCGACCTGGCCCACGACGGTTCCGAAGCTTTCGTGGACCGCCATGCCGCGCGCCCAGCCGGGCTCGAGCCGTTCGCCCCAGCCCGCCCTGCGGCGGAGTTCGTCCAGCACGACGAGCCGCCGGCTCGCGTTCGCCTTTTCATAGAGCGCGCGCCGGTACTCGGCGGGATCGCGGCCGGCCCGCCGCGCCAGCTGGTCGACGATGTGCTCCATCACCATGGCGGTGTGCGAATGCCCGACGGACCGCCAGAACCAGACCGGCGTCGGGGCGCTCGGCTCGAAGATCTTTCCGTCCACGACCGAGGCGGTCGAGAAGTACGGAGAGTCCCTCACGCCCTCGACGGTGAAGTCGTTTCCGATGAAAAACAGCGGCTGGGCGACCACATGATGGCGCCATCGGGCGGGAAAACCGTCCGCGCCGATCTCCACCCATGCGCGATGGTGCGCCATCGGCCGGTAATAGCCGCCGGTGATGTCGTCCTCGCGGGTCCAGATCAGCTTCACCGGACGCCCGTTCGTGCGCTTGGCGATCCGCAGGCATTCGATGAGATAATCCGCCGACAGGACCCCGCGGCGGCCGAAGGAGCCGCCGGCCGGCAGCACCTTGATGTCGACCTTTCCCGGAAGCGTGAGCGCGACGCGCGCGGCCTGGACCTGATCGATCGTCGGCATCTGCGATCCCGAGATGATCTCGACGCTCCAGCCGTCGATGCGGGCGACGCAATCGGGGGTCTCCATGGGCGCGTGGGCGAGATAGGGAAAGTCGAACGCGAACTCCACGGCGCCTTGGCCGAACGCGGTCTCGGGATCGCCGACGGTCTGGAAGGCGGCCGGTTTGATGTCCGAGCGGCCGTCCGCGATCTCGCGGTGCTCGCGGACGAGCTCCGCCGAGGAGCGCTTCTCGGCCCCGCTGTCGTCCCATTCGACCTTGAGAGCGTCACGCCCCAGCTTCGCCGCGAAGGTGTTCTCGGCGGCGACCGCCACGCCGCTCTCGATCGCGAAGACGTCGACCACGCCCGCGATCTTGAGCGCCTCGGCCGCGTCGAACCTCACCAGCGCGCCGCCGAAGCGCGGGCTGCGCGCCACCATCGCGGTCAGCATGCTCGGCAGATGGACGTCCTGCGTGTAGACCTGCCGACCGGAGCTCTTCGGGAGGCTGTCCTTGCGGCGGACCCGGTCGGTTCCGATCAGCTGGTAGGCTTCGGGCCGCTTCAGCTCCGGGGCGTCGGGCGGGGTCTGCCGCGAGGCCTCCTCCAGCAGCTCGGCGAAGCTCGCCGACATGCCGGAGTTCAGGTCCGACACGACGCTGTCGAGCACCACGAGCGATTCTTCGGGCGCGTCCCAGCGCTGGGCGGCGGCCGCGACGAACATCGCCCGTGCGGCGGCGCCCGCGTTGCGCAACGTGTCCCAGGCGCCGGCGATCGACCCCGATCCGGCGGTGAGCTGAGGCCCGTAGGCGCGGAAGTTGCCATGCGCGTCGACGACGCGGACGCGGTCCCAGTCCGCGTCGAGCTCCTCCGCCACCATCGCGGCGAGCCCGGCGTGGACGCCCTGCCCCATCTCCTGGTGCTTGTTGACGATGGTGACCCAGCCGTCCGCGGAGATGCGGATGAACGGACCGAACACGCTCGGTTCCGGGTCTCCTCCGCCGGCCTGCAGGATGGCGCCGATGGTCTCGACGGGGCGGGTCGCGGCGTAGCCGACGATCAGCGCGCCGCCCACGAGCGTCCCGCCGAGGATCAGCCTGCGGCGCGACATCCGGAAGCCGCCCCGGGAGGCCGGCGCTTCGGTAACGGCGGGGCTCATGTCCGGCCTCCTTCGCCGTCGGCCTGCCGACGGAGCTGCCCCGCGGCGTCGTGGATCGCGGCGCGGATGCGGTTGTAGGTGGCGCAGCGGCAGAGGTTCCCGCTCATCGCGGCGTCGATGTCTTCGTCGGTCGGCGACGGCGTCTCGCGAAGCAGAGCGATCGCGCTCATGACCTGGCCGGACTGGCAGAAGCCGCATTGCGGCACGTCGCGCCGCACCCAGGCGTCGCGGACGGCTTCGGCCTCCGCGCCGGCGATCGCTTCGATCGTCGTGATCCGTGAGGTGGCGAGATCGGCCAGCGTGAGCGAGCAGGATCGCGCGGGCTGACCGTCGACATGCACCGTGCAGGCGCCGCACAGGCCGGCGCCGCAGCCGTATTTCGAACCCGTGAGCTTCAGCGTGTCGCGGAGAACCCAGAGCAGGGGCGTGCGGCCGTCCGCCTCGACCCGATGAATCTCGCCGTTGATCGTGAGGGAATGCGCCATGGGATCAGCCCTCCCCGCCGGGCCGCCGCGGGGCGCGGCGCTGAATCCGGTACACCGTGGCCGGCGGCATGTTCGCGAGCGCGCGGCCGACGCGGCTGGCCTTCAGGCCGAGCCGATCGAGGATCGGCCGGGGAACCGGACAGTTCGGCCCATAGGTGAACTGGTAGAACGCGCCGCCCGGCTTCAGATGGCTGAAAGCGCCGTCCAGAATCATGATCACCTTGCGGGGCTTCATCGAGAGCAGCGGCAGCCCGCTCACCACGGCGCCGGCCTTTTCGCCGTCGAACAGCGCGACGTGGCGCAGCGCGGAGGCGTCCATCCAGAGCGTGCGCGCCTCGGGGAAGCGAAGCTGCAGCAGCGTCGCGAACTCGGAGCCTGTCTCGATCAGCGCCAGCCGATGCTCCGGGACGCCGCGTTCGAGCAGCGCCTGGGTGAAGACGCCGGTGCCGGGCCCGAGCTCGATCACGGCGCCGACGTTCCGGTCGATCTCCGCGGTCATCACCCTCGCGAGGGTCGCGCCGGACGGAAGGATCGCTCCCACGCGCAGAGGAGCGGTCAGCCATTCCCTGATGAAGGTGAGGCCGTCGAAGGTCGTCGTGACGTTCATGGACTGGTTCCTGTCGGTCGCGGAGCGGACGGGGGAGCCGCTTCAGCCGCTTGGGAGACAGAACCGTGAGGCGCCGAAAGGTTGCTTTGGATTGCGTGTTGTTAAGAGATGTTTCCGGCTGGAAGCGAGGACCCTGACGTCCTCCGAATATTTCTTAACATCTCTCAATCCAACGCAACCGCGCCGCGGCGCATGGTTTCGGTCAGACGGCGAACGACGCGGCGGCTCGAGGGCCACCGGGACGTCGCCGAAACGAAACCGGGAGCGCCGCATGAGCCTTTCGAAAGCAATCGTCGCCCGGCTGGTCCGGACCGGCTGCCTCGGAGCGTCGCTGATGCTCACCTCGGAGGCGATGGGAGCCGTCGTGGTTTCAGGCGAGACAGTCGTGGCCGAGGCCTGCGCGGCCGCCGGGCCGGCCTGCGGAGGCGAGTCATGATCCGCTGGCCGACGTGGAGAGGCCTGCGCTGGCTGGCGCTTCTGCTGCTCCCCTTGCCCGCAATGATCGGCTACGCCGAGAGCCGCGACCCGATCGCCACGATGACCAAGATCTCCAACAGCGCCGCCAAGGGCGACCGCCTTCCCATGGCCGCCGAAGCGGATGGCGCGCAGACGTTCTGCGCGCCTGACCCTCGGGGCCGCGCCGGGAGCGTCTGCGCCGGCCGGAGATAGACGAGATCGGATCAGGGAGCCCCATTCACTGATCTGATTGGCGGTCGGCGGCATGTCCCCACCGACGACCGCTAAGGCCACCGAAGGCGACCAGGAGCACGGGCGCCTTCGGTGGCCGCACGCCTTGCGGCGCGGTCGCGCTCACGCGGCCCCGCTTTCCCGCTTTTGAAAATCCGGCGCCGCATCCCGATATCAGGGCCACGATCGAACCCTGAGGAGACGGCGATGACCACTGCGACCGAGCGTGCGGTTCTGGCGGGCGGATGCTTCTGGGGCATGCAGGACCTGATCCGCAGGCAGCCGGGCGTGGTTTCGACCCGCGTCGGCTACACGGGCGGCGACGTCCCCAACGCCACCTACCGCAATCATGGAACCCACGCCGAGGCGATCGAGATCGTCTACGACCCGGCCGTGACGAGCTTCCGGCGCATGCTGGAGTTCTTCTTCCAGATCCACGACCCGACCACCCTGAACCGGCAGGGCAACGACGTCGGCCTGAGCTATCGCTCCGCGATCTTCGTCCTGGACGACGACCAGAAGCGGATCGCCGAGGAGACCATCGCCGACGTGAACGCCTCGGGGCTGTGGCCGGGCAAGGTGGCGACCGAGATCGCGCCGGCCGGCCCGTTCTGGGAAGCGGAGCCCGAGCATCAGGACTATCTCGAGCGCTATCCCAACGGCTACACCTGCCACTTCATCCGGCCGAACTGGCGGCTGCCCGCGCGCGAGGAGGTCCGCCGCGCCGGCTGAGCGGCCGCATCCGCGCGGGACGCGGCGGCGCGGAAGCGCCGTCGCCGTAAACGCGACGTTAACCCTTGCGGAACACATCTAGAACAGGTAGATATCTGTTCATGATTTGTTTTTGACGTCGCGGAGCCGGACATGTTGACCCGCAAGCAGTACGAGTTGCTGCGCTTCATCCATGAGCGGCTGAAGGAGACCGGCGTTCCCCCCTCGTTCGACGAGATGAAGGACGCGCTGGACCTCAAGTCCAAGTCCGGCATCCACCGCCTGATCATGGCGCTGGAGGAGCGCGGCTTCATCCGCCGTCTGCCGAACCGCGCGCGCGCCCTCGAGGTGCTGAAGCTTCCCGAGGCCGCGGCGCCGCCGGTGTCGCGCCCCGCCGGCCGCTTCACCCCCAGCGTCATCGAGGGCAATCTCGGCAAGGTCCGCCCGGCCCGTCCTCCGGCAGCGGAGGAAGACGAGGACGAGCGCATGGTGGCGATCCCGGTCATGGGCCGGATCGCCGCGGGCGTGCCGATCGAGGCCATCCAGGCGAAGAGCCACACCATCGCGGTGTCGCCCGACATGCTTTCGGCCGGCGAGCATTTCGCCCTCGAAGTGCGCGGCGATTCGATGATCGAGGCCGGCATTCTCGACGGCGACCTCGTGCTCATCCGCAAGCAGACCGTGGCCGACACCGGCGACATCGTGGTGGCGCTGGTGGACGACGAGGAGGCGACGCTGAAACGACTGCGCAAGCGCGGCGCTTCGATCGCTCTGGAAGCGGCGAACCCGGCCTACGAGACGCGCATCTTCGGTCCCGACCGGGTCGCGATCCAGGGCCGGCTTGTTGGGCTGATCCGCCGCTACTGATCGTCTGCGGCCCCCTGCTCGTCGGGCTCCTCCGGGACTTCGGTGGGATCGACGGCGTCTGACTCAGCGGAGGTCGGCGCGCGGCGCGGCGCGAACTGCAGTCGGAGAGCGACGTCGGGAGGGGGCTCGAAGCCGGCCGGCGACCACGGCCTGTCGCCTCCGGGCGTTCGTGCGGCTGTTCCTAGGAAGCGAGGGCCGTCGCGCTTGAGTTCGAGCGCGCCGGTCGCGGCGAGCGCGCGGCGGTCGACGACCGCGGCGCGGTCGAAGCAGGCGGGCGGCGCCTCGAGTCGCGTCACAACCAGCGTGGCGCGCCGGCAGTCCTCCTCGAATGCGCGCGGGTCCCAGACCAGCGCGGCGACGCCTCCGTCCGCAAGCGGCGCGACGCAGCCATAGGCGTCGCAGCGGCCTGCTCCTGCGGTCCGGCGGGCGCCTGAGGGCGGGCTTGGCGGCCCTTCGCCGTCGGCCGCGAGCCAGACCTTGGCGGCGAATCCGCTGCGCCCGGCGCCGACGAGCGCGAGCTTTCCGTCCGGCCCGCGCACCGCCATGGAGCGCCCGGCCGGATCGATCACCACGTCGGGCCGCGTCGGCCAGGCCGCGAGCGCGAACGCGGCGAGAATAGGCGCGACGGCGAGAAAGCGCAGCGGCGTCCGCCACAGGCAGAGCCAGCAGATCCCGAGCGCGAACAGGAGAAGCGAGGCCTCGCCGAAGGCGCCGGTCGCGCGCTCCGCGCCGGGCCAGGACGCGACGGCGCGGGCGATCGCGAGCACGCCGTCGAGGCCGAGGCCCATCAGCCGCCACCACGGCCCGTCGAGGCCGAGCGGCGCGAACAGCAGCCCGCCGACGACGCTCGGCATCACGATCAGGCTGATCAGCGGCGTCGCGAGCGCGTTGCCGGCGAGCGCATAGGGCGTCACGCGGTGGAAGTGGTAGGCGGCGAAGGGCGCTGTCGCGAGCCCCGCGACGAGGGTGGTGACAAGCGCGACCGCCGCCGCCGTCCCGAGCCAGCGGATCGCCGCGCCGAGCCGCGTCGTGGATTCGGGACGTTCGCGGCGGCGCGGCCAGGCCTCGAAGGTCGCGATCAGCGCGGCGACCGCGGCGAACGACATCTGGAAGCTCGGCCCGAGCAGCGCGTCGGGCGTCAGCGCCGTCACCGCGAGCGCCGCGAGCGCGAGGTTCCGCGGCGTCAGCGCCGGCCGGCCGATCAGGATGGCCGCGAACACGACGGCCGCCATGAGGAAAGCGCGCTGGGTCGCGACCTCCGCGCCGGAGAGCGCGAGATAGAACGCGGCCCCGCCGAGCGCCGCGACGGCTGCGATCTGCTTCACCGGCCAGCCGAGCGCGACGGTCTGCGACAGCGCGAGCGCCGCGCGCAGCAGCCAGAACAGCACGCCCGCGACCAGAGCCATGTGAAGGCCCGAGATCGAGAGGATATGGCTGAGGCCGGCGGCGCGTAGATCGTCGTCGACGTCCTGCTGGATGGGGCCGCGCACGCCCGTCACCAGCGCCGCCGCGACAGCGGCCTCGGGACCGCCCCCGATGGCCTGGACCACCCGTTCGGTCAGGCGGGCGCGCAGGCGCTCGACCGCGGCGGAGACCCGCTCCAGCGCCGTCTCCTCCACCGCCGGAGCGAGGCGCCGGACGTCCTTCGGCTGTGCGCCGGTCGCGCCCACGCCCTGGAAGAACGCGACGCGCGCGAAGTCGTAGCCTCCGGGCCGCACCGGGCCCTGCGGGGCGCGCCAGAACGCGGTCAGCGACACGCGGTCGCCGGCGTCGAGCGAAGGTTCCCGCCCGATCGTCACGCGCACCCGTCGTGGCGTCCCGGAGGCCTTGAGGTCGCCGAGCCGCTCGACCGCGACGGTCACGCGCCGCATGCCGCGGTCGCGGGGCTCGATCAGGACGACGCGGCCGACGACTTCGGCGCGCTGGGCGCGGGCGAGCTGCGGCGCCTCCGCCCGCACGGCTGCGATCTTCGCGGCGAGAAAACCGAGCGCGCCCGCCGCCAGCCCGAGCGTGACGCCGAGCGCGATGAAACGCCGCCGCGCCGCGATCACGCCCATGACGGCCGCTCCTGCGAGCAGGCTCGCGGCCCAAAGCTGCGGCTCTTCCGCCGCGGCGAAATAGACGATCACGCCGACGCCGAAGGCGACCGGAAACCAGAGCGCCGGCCGCCCGAGCTCGATCTCTTCGGCGAAATGGGCCGCGAACCAGCCACGGGCGGCCCGGAGGAGGCCAAGCGTGCCGCTGTCGCCGACGGAGCGCGCGCCCGGCAGCGCGATCGCCCGCGCGCCCCGCTTCCGCCCGTCGTAGCCCGGCTGCCCGCCCATGGCCGCGCTGTTTCCCCTGCTTGCGGCCCATGCTACACGGGCGCGCCTTCGCGCGAAGCGGCTTTGTCGCAAGCAGGCTTTTCACCCCTGAGCAGTTTTGAGACCGCCCGTGACCGAGACCGTCGTCACCCGTTTCGCGCCCTCGCCCACCGGCTTCCTGCACATCGGCGGCGCCCGCACCGCGCTGTTCAACTGGCTGTTCGCGAAATCGCTCGGCGGCAAAATGCTGCTGCGCATCGAGGACACGGACCGGGCGCGCTCCACCGAGGAAGCGATCGCGGCAATCCTCGACGGCCTGACCTGGCTCGGCCTCGACTGGGACGGCGAGCCGATCTTCCAGTTCGCCCGCGCCGCCCGTCACCGCGAGGCCGTGGAGCAGATGCTGGCGGCGGGCCGCGCCTACCGCTGCTACGCCACGGCGCAGGAGCTCGAGGAGATGCGCAGCCTCGCCCAGGCGGAAGGCCGCCCGCCCCGCTATGACGGGCGCTGGCGCGACCGGCCGGAGAGCGACGCGCCCGCGGGCCGTCCCTCCGCCATCCGCCTCAGGGCGCCGACCGAAGGCGAGACCGTGGTGGACGATCTGGTGCAGGGCCGCGTCGTCATCCCCAACAAGGACCTCGACGACCTCGTGCTGCTGCGCTCGGACGGAACGCCGACCTACATGCTCGCGGTCGTCGTCGACGACCACGACATGGGCGTCACCCATGTGATCCGGGGCGTCGACCACCTCACCAACGCCGCCCGGCAGACCCAGATTTACGAGGCGCTCGGCTGGGCCGTGCCGAAGATGGCGCACATCCCGCTGATTCATGGCCCCGACGGCGCGAAGCTGTCGAAGCGCCATGGCGCGCTCGGCGCCGAAGCCTACCGCGAACTCGGCTTCCTGCCCTCGGCGCTGCGGAACTACCTCGCCCGGCTCGGCTGGAGCCACGGCGACGACGAGATCTTCTCGACGGAGCAGGCGATCGAGTGGTTCGACATCAGGGACGTCGGGCGGTCGGCCGCGAGGTTCGACATGGCGAAGCTGTCGAACCTCAACGGGCATTACATGCGTTCGACGCCGGACGACGAGCTGCTGGCGACCCTGAAGGCCTCGCTGCCCTATCTGCCGGGCGGCCCGGAAGCGGCGCGGCGGCTGGACGAGACCGGGCGCTGGCCGGCGCTCGCGACCGCCCTCCCCGGTCTGAAGGAGCGCGCGAAGACCCTTGTCGAGCTTATCGACGGCGCCCGGTTCCTGATCGACTCGCGCCCGCTGGCGCTGGAGCCCGCCGCCGAGGCGCTGCTGACCGACGACGCCCGCGCGCTGCTGGCGAAACTCGCCGACCGGCTCGAGGAAATCACGGACTGGAGCGCCTCCGCGGCGGAGGACGCCGTGCGCGCTCTGGCGGAGGAGGCCGGCGTCAAGCTCGGCGCTCTGGCGCAGCCGCTCAGGGCGGCTTTGACCGGCCGCAAGACCTCGCCCGGCATCTTCGACGTGCTGGTCGCGCTCGGCCGCGAGGAGAGCCTCGGACGCATCCGGGATCAGGCGCTATCGTGATCAAACATTGAGGATCGGCCTGCCCGCTTGCGCGCCACGCCCTATTTGCGCCGCAACAAAACTTGGGCTACGCCAATCGAAGTCCTCCTAAAGTCGTCCCTGCCCACGGCGCTTCCCTCCCGGGGCCGGACGTCGCCCGCCCGAGGACTTCCATCGGCATCCCAACGACGAAGGGCATGGCGCATGAGCGACGCGAACGGAACGCTGAAGGTTGGGTCCGCCGAGCTGGATCTCCCCGTACGACACGGAACGGTCGGCCCGGACGTCCTCGACATCCAGACGCTTTACAAGCACACGGGGCTGTTCACCTACGATCCCGGCTTCACTTCGACCGCGAGTTGCGAGTCGAAGATCACCTTCATCGACGGCGACGAGGGCGTGCTGCTGTACCGCGGCTACCCCATCGACGAGCTGGCCGAGAACGGCGACTTCCTCGAGACCTGCTACCTGCTGCTGCACGGCGAACTGCCGACCTCGGCCCAGAAGGCCGAGTTCGACCGGCTGGTGACGCGCCACACCATGGTCCACGAGCAGATGTCGCGGTTCTACTCCGGCTTCCGCCGCGACGCGCACCCGATGGCGGTGCTCTGCGGCGTGGTCGGCGCGCTGTCGGCGTTCTATCACGACTCGACCGACATCACCGATCCGGACCAGCGCGAGATCGCGGCCATCCGCATGGTCGCCAAAATCCCGACGCTTGCCGCCATGGCCTACAAGTATTCGATCGGCCAGCCGTTCGTGTACCCGCAGAACGCGCTCGATTTCTCGGCGAACTTCCTGAACATGTGCTTCGCGGTGCCGTGCGAAGAGTACAAGGTGAACCCGGTCCTGGCGCGCGCCATGGACCGCATCTTCGTGCTGCACGCCGACCACGAGCAGAACGCCTCGACCTCGACGGTGCGCCTCGCCGGCTCCTCGGGCGCCAATCCCTTCGCCTGTATCGCCGCCGGCATCGCCTGCCTGTGGGGGCCGGCGCATGGCGGCGCGAACGAGGCGGCCCTGAAGATGCTGTCGGAGATCGGCACGCCCGACAACGTCGAGAAATACGTCAAGAAGGCCAAGGACAAGAACGACCCGTTCCGCCTGATGGGCTTCGGGCATCGCGTCTACAAGAACTACGATCCGCGCGCCAAGATCATGCAGAAGACCTGCCACGAGGTGCTCGGTGAGCTCGGCATCAAGGACGATCCGCTGCTCGAGGTCGCGATCCAGCTCGAGCAGATCGCGCTCAAGGACGACTACTTCGTCGAGAAGAAGCTCTATCCGAACATCGATTTCTATTCGGGCATCACGCTGAAGGCGATGGGCTTCCCGACGGACATGTTCACCGTGCTGTTCGCGGTGGCGCGCACCATCGGCTGGATCGCCCAGTGGAAGGAGATGGTCGAGGATCCGAGCCAGAAGATCGGTCGCCCGCGCCAGCTCTACACCGGCGCCGCGTTGCGCGATTACGTCCCGATCGACCAGCGCCGCTGATCGGTGGGCCGCGCGCCCTCACGTATGTGAAGTCCAAACGCCCGCGGGTCCCGCGGGCGTTTTTTTCATTCAGGGTCCACGTCGCTTGGCGGCCCAGGCGACCAGAGTGGCCTCCGCGGCCCGTTCGGACGGCGCGACGCCGCCTGGCAGCCTCATGGCTTCGTCGAGCCTGCCGAGCGCGTCGCGTTGGGCGCGCCGCTCCGGCCCGTCGCGCAGAAGCGGCGCAAGGGCGGATGCCAGCTTCTCTGGCGTGGCGTCACGATGGACAAGCTCCGGTATCGCCCGCTCGCCGAGGATCAGGTTCGGCAGCAGGATGAAGGGCGCCTCGATGCGGATGAACGGTTTCAGCAGCGGCGCGAACCATTCGAGCTTGTAGGCCGCTGCCATAGGTACGCCGGAAAGCGCCAGTTCGAGCGTCACGGTGCCAGACGCCGCGAGCGCCGCCTGCGCCTGCCGGAAGGCCGCGAGCTTCTCCGCCTCGCCCGTCACGATGGTCGGCCTCAGCGGCCAGCTTTCCGACATGCGGACGATCTCCGGCGCAAGGCCGGGCGTGGTCGGTATGGTGACGGCGGCTGTTTTCGCGTCGACGCCAAGACGACTCAGGGTCTCGCCGAACAGCGGCATGTGCCGATGCGCGACGCCTGCCCGGCTGCCGGGCAACACGACGAGGCGCGCCACTCCCTCCGCTCCCATGTCGGCGCGCTCGCCCGGGCTCGGACGCAGGTCGGCCAGCCGCTCGATCAGTGGATGGCCGACATATGTGCAGGCCGGGCCACCCAGGCGCCGGTGCGCCTCCGGCTCGAACGGCAGCAGCGCGAGGACGTGATCGACGTACGGCCGCATGGCCGCCGCGCGCCCCGGCCGCCAGGCCCACACGCTCGGCGACACGTAGTCGACGATTGCGAGGTCCGGCAGCGCCGCGCGGACGAGCCGCGCCACACGGTGCGTGAAATCCGGACTGTCGACGATGACGAGCAGATCGGGCCGCCGGGCGATGACGGCGTCGGCGGTCTGCCGGATGCGCCGGAGCAGCGTCGGAAGCCGGGCGATGACGGGCCCGATCCCCATCACCGCGATGTCGTCCATCGCAAAAAGGGTTTCGACGCCTTCCAAGAGCATGCGCGGACCGGCGACGCCGAAGAACGCGGCGTCCGAGGGCAGCCTCGCCTTGAGCGCGCGGACGAGGTCGGCGCCCAACGCGTCGCCGGACCGCTCCCCTGCGACGACCGCGACGGACCGCGGCGTCATGGCGCGCCGAACGCCGCCTGCGGCACGCCCGCGAGGAACAGGCCGGAGCTGTCCGCCAACTCGACGATCCGGGCGCGTTCGGCGAGAAGCACGCCGCCCGCCGCCACGGCGACGCCGGTAAGCCCGGCCGCGGCCGCCAGTTCGATCGTCCGCGGACCGATCGCGGGCAGGTCCACGCGCAGGTTCTGGCCGGGCTTCGGCGCCTTCACCAGCACCCCGCCCCGCCCCTCGCGCTTGATCCGGCCTTTCTCCGCCAGCCGGGCGACGCGCCGCAGCATCATGTCGGTGCCCTCCGCAGCCTCGACCGCGACGATGCGGCGGCCGATGGCGACCGCGGCCTGGCCGACGTCGTAGGGCCCGAGCGCCGCGAGCACCGCGAGGCCCGCGGCCACAGAGGTCGCGTCGGCCGCGGTGGCGTCGCGCGCCCCGAGCAGGCCTTCCGAAGCCGTCAGCCCGGGCGCAGCCTCATGGGCGCCGATCACCTCGTAGCCCCGCGCCGCCAGAAAACCGATCACGCCGCTCAGCAGGTGATCGTCGCCGGCCGACATCAGCCGCCGGATCTCGGGCATGCTGATCAGCCCGGTCATGTCCAGCCGGATGTCGCGCAACGCCGGCCTCTGCACCCCGCCAACGAGCACGAGCTGCTTCGCGCCCACCTTCTCGAGCAGCTTGAGCAGCTTGCCGATCTCGCCGAGGCCGAGCCAGGCGTGGGGATAGCGCTCGATTCCCTTGTCGGCGGAGCCGCGGAGCGCGAGGAGGAAGACGTCGCGGCCTGCGGCGCGCGCGCCTTCCGCGACCTCGAGCGGCAGCGAGCCCGATCCGCAGATCAGGCCGAGCGGAGCGAGCGTCACGCCCGCGCCGCGGCGTCGCCGGACTGCGGCGTGCAGATCGCGCGCTCGCCGCCGGTCTGGAGAAAGGCGACCATGCGCTCGACCAGCGGAGACCCGGCATGCTCGGCGGCGACCGCTGCCGTTCGTTCCGCGAGCGTGCCTTCGGACGATTCGAACACGCTGCGGAAAGCGCGGCGCAGCGCGTGGATGGCGTCACGCTCGAAACCGCGCCGCCTGAGGCCGACGATGTTGAGGCCGGCGAGCGTCGCACGGTTGCCCGTCGCCATGCCGAAGGGGATGAGATCGTTCTCAAGCCCCGTCAGCCCTCCGACGAAAGCATGCGCTCCGATGCGGACGTTCTGATGCGCGGCCGACCCGCCGCCAAGAATCGCGAAGTCTCCGATCGTCACGTGGCCCGCCACCATGACGTTGTTGACGAGGATGACGTCGTTCCCGATCCGGCAGTCGTGGGCGACGTGCGATCCCGCGAGCAGAGCGCAGCGGTCGCCGATCTCCGTCAGCATGCCGCCGCCCTCGGTCCCCGGATTGATCGTCACGTTCTCGCGGATCAAGGCGTCGCGGCCGATCACGAGCCGGCTGGGCTCGCCCCGGTACTTCAGGTCCTGCGGCTGGTGCCCGACCGACGCGAACGGGAAGATCTGCGCGCCCTCCCCGATGACGGTGCGGCCGTCGACGGCGACGTGGCTGCGGAGCACGGAACCCGCGCCGATCTCGACCTCGGGGCCGATGGCGCAGAACGGGCCGACGACCACGTCGTCGGCCAGCCGCGCGCCTTCCGCGACGAAGGCGGTCGGATGAATTTCAGGCATCAGGTCTCCCGAACCGGAGGGGATCAATCGTGGACGAGCATGGCGGAGACCTCCGCCTCGCAGACGATCTTGCCCTCGACCTTCGCTTCTCCGCGGAACCACCACATGTTCGCGCGCTTCTTGATCTGGGTCATGTGGTAGCGGACCACGTCGCCCGGCACGACCGGCTTGCGGAACTTGGCCTTGTCGATCGTCATGAAATAGACGATCCGCGGCGAGCCGGGCGCGACGCGCGCCGAAACGCACATGGCCCCGGCCGTCTGCGCCATGCCCTCGATCAGCAGCACGCCCGGCATCACCGGCGACTGCGGAAAATGGCCTTGGAAGTGCGGCTCGTTGAAGGTGACGTTCTTGATCCCGACGCCCGAGCGGTCGCCGTCGATCTCCTCGATCCTGTCGACGAGCAAAAACGGATAGCGGTGCGGCAGGTAGGCCATGATGGTCTGGATGTCGATGGCGCTCAGCGTCCTGGGCGTCTCGTCGGCCTTGGCTTCCAAATCGGTCATGATGGGGAACCTTCAGGCGCCTCGGACTGCGGCCGGGACCGGCCTTCCGAGGCGATGCGCTTCAATGTCGTCATCTCGCGAAACCAGTCGCGGACGGGTTTGGCGGGCGTCCCGCCCCAGCGCGCGCCGGGCGGAACGTCCTCGCGGACATTGCTGGAGCCTGCGATCTGCGCGCCCATGCCGATGCGGACATGGCCGACCACGCCGACATGGCCGCCGAGCACGACGAAATCCTCGAGCGTGACGCTGCCGGAGATGCCGACCTGCGAGACGATCACGCAGTGGCGCCCCACGACGACGTTGTGGGCGATCTGCACGAGGTTGTCGATCTTGGAGCCTTCGCCGATGACGGTGTCGCGGTTGGCTCCCCTGTCGATGGTGGTGTTGGCGCCGATCTCAACGTCGTCCTGAATCACCACCCGCCCGATCTGGGGCACTTTCAGATGGCCGCCGGGGCCCATGGCGAAACCGAATCCGTCCTGCCCCACACGCGCGCCCTGATGCAGGATCACGCGGTCCCCAATCAGGGCGTGGACGACGGTCGCGCCGGGACCGAGAACGCTGTCGCGCCCGATGCGAACGTCGGGCCCGACGACGGCGTTGGCGCAGATCACCGCGCCGCGGCCGATCTCGGCGCGCGGGCCGACGACGGCGCCGGGATCGATCGTGACATCAGGCTCGAGCCGCGCGTCGGGATGCACGATCGCGCCGGGCGCGACGCCTGCTCCGAACACCGGCTGCGGCCGGGAGGCTGCAGGATAGAGCGCCGCGGCCACGCGCGCGAAAGCGCGATAGGGCTCCGGTGAGACAAGGGCGACAAGTCCGGCCGGCGCGCGGTCCAGGAACTTTGGGGCGAGCAGGCAGGCTCCCGCCCGACTTTCGGCGAGTTCGGCCGCATAGGCGGGATTGTCGAGAAAGGTGAGGTCGGCCGGCCCGGCTCGATCGATCGGACCGATCCCGGAGATCGCGAGCCCGTCCGCAGCGCCGGCGGCGAGCGTAGCCCCGGTGATGGACAGCAGCCGGCCAACGTCGAGCGGTTCGGGCTTGGGGAAGAAACGCGGTTCGATCATGTCGCTCGATCGGCGGAGGCCGCCGACGAAAAACGGGCGGCGAAGCATGGCTCGCCGCCCGTTTAGAAGATTTTTGGTCCGGCCGAAAGCCGTCTGTTAGAAGCGCGTGCCGCCCGAGAAGCGGAACACCTGCGTCTCGTCGTACTTCTCCTTCGACAGCACCTTGGCGAAATCGAAGCGGATCGGGCCGAGCGGCGAGGTCCAGAGCAGCGAGGCGCCGATCGAAGATCGGATCTTCTTGCTGTCCCGGTCGTTCACTTCGATACCGCGATAATCCGTGATGCCTTCGTAGCCGAACACCGTGCCGGCGTCCGCGAACACCGCGCCCTTCAGGCCCAGTTCCTTCGGCAGGCCGTAGATCGGGAACTGCGCCTCGAGCGAGCCGCCGAAGTAAGTGGTGCCGCCAAGCGGATCGTCGTTCGGGCTGCCGATGGCCGGATTGCCCGTCCCAACGTCGCGCGGGCCGAAGCCCTGCGGCTCGAAGCCGCGAACGAGGTCCGGACCGCCCGAGAAATGGTCGAGAACGCGCAGGTCATCCTTGCCCCAGGCGGCGATATGGCCGCCCTGGACGCGCGCGATACCCACAAGGTCGTCCCAGTACAGCGACTGGTAGTACCGCGTGTCGAAAGTGGCGCGCGCGAACTTCACGTCGCCGCCGATACCGGCGAGATCGCCCTTCAGCTCCGCGTAGATGCCGGAGCGGGGATCCCGCGGGTTATCGAGCGTGTTGTAGATCAGCGAAAGACCGGCGAGCGAGGTGAGCGTCTTGCCCTCTGCCTCGAGCAGAGCGACCGACGCGCGATCATCGTTCAGAGTGCCGTCCGAGTTCCGGATGTCGTAACGACCTGGGACGCGCAGATCCTGCTGGTAGATCTGGTAGCGCGTGCCGATCGTGATCTCCTCGGTGACGGGGAAGCCGAAGCGCAGCCCGCCGCCGTAAGTGTTGATCCGATAGGACGAGTAGTCGGTCTCGTCGCGCTCCTTGGCATAGAGATCGATGCCGGCGGAGACGCGCGATCCGAGGAAATACGGCTCGGTGAACGAGAAGTCGAAGCCCTGCACGTTCTGGCCGAGCTGCGCCGCGATGCGGGCGTACTGGCCGCGGCCGAGGAAGTTGCGCTCGCCGAGCGCGACCTCGCCGATGATGCCGTCCGAGGTGGAGTAGCCGCCGGCGATCGAGAACTCGCCGGTCGGCTGATCCTCGACGTCCACATTGACGATGACGCGGTCGGGAGACGAGCCGGGCTCGGTCGAAATGCGGACGTTTTTGAAGAAGCCCAGCGCCTTGAGACGACGCTCGGCGCGATCGATGAATATCTGGTTGTAGGCGTCGCCCTCGCCGAGGTCGAACTCGCGGCGCACGACGTAGTCGCGCGTCCGGGTGTTACCGCGCACGTTGATGCGCTCGACATAGACCCGCGCGCCCTCCTCGACCACGTAGGTGAGGTTGATCGAACGGCCTTCGAGGTTGCGGTCGCCGCGCGGGCGGACCTGCGCGAAGGCGTAGCCGCGCGAGGCGAGCTCAAGCGAGATCGCCTCAACCGACTTGTCGACGTCCTGCGCGCTGTAGACCGAGCCGGAGCTCGAAACGACGCGGCGCTGCAGCGTCGAGGCGTCGATCTCGGGCACGCTCGATTCGACGTTCACCGCGCCGAAGCGGTACTGCTGGCCTTCGTCCACCACGATGTTGATCGTGAAGGCGTTGGTCTCGCGGTTCAGATCGGCGTTGGCGGAGACGACGCGGAAGTCGGCGTAGCCGTGGTTCAGATAGAACCGGCGGATCAGCTCGAGGTCCGCGTTGATGCGGTCCGGATCATAGACGTCCGACGTCTTCAGCCAGCTCAGCCAGTTCGACTCGGTGGTCGTCATCTGGTCGCGCAGGGTGCCGTCAGAATAGGCCTGATTGCCCTCGAAATTGATCGAGCCGATGTTGGTCTTGCCGCCTTCCTTGATCTCGAAGACGAGGTCGACGCGGCCGTTCGGCTGGGCGATCGTCTTCGGCTCGACGCTCGCCTCGTAGCGGCCGGAGCGGCGGTAGATCTCGCTGATGCGCTGGGTGTCCGCCTGCACGATCGCCGGGTTGAACGGCCCGCGCGGCTTGGACTGCACCTCGGCCGCCAGCACCGCGTCCTTGACCTTCGAGTTGCCCTCGAACGCCACGCGGTTGATGACCTGGTTCTCGCTCACCGACACGACGATCCCGCCGCCGGAGCGCGAGACGCGGACGTCGGAGAACAGGCCGCTGGCGTACAGCCCGCGGATGCCCTCGTCGATGCGGGCCTGATCGAGCGGTCCGCCGGTGAAATAGGAGCGCACGGTCTCGGCATCGACGCGCTGGTTGCCGCGCACGACGATGCTGCTGGCGCGCTGGGCGTGCGCCTCGGAGACGCCCGCGACCCAGAAGCCCGTCCCGGCAACCACGGCCCCGACCGCGACTGACGACGCGACGGCGACGCGCCCGACAACTCGTACGATACGCTTCATGGGTTGACGGACCCCCGTGCCTTCCTGCGGACTCGCGCAAACGCTGAAATCCGAAGGACTTCGACGCTGGACGCCGATCGCTTCTATCGAACTTTTACGCACGTGCAAACTCGCTACTCGACACGATCCCGACGTTTCATCGCGGCCGTTGCTGCGCAGCCACGCCCTCAAATTATTATCCTAGCGACGAAAGGTGAACGATGTCGTTCCACGTCGCGAAGATCATCAGCATGAGCACCAGCGCCAGCCCGATGCGCATCCCGAACTCCTGCGCGCGCGCTCCGAGCGGCCGGCCACGCAGCGCCTCCACCCCATAAAACAGCAGATGGCCGCCATCGAGCATGGGAATCGGCATCAGATTCAGCAGGCCGATGGAGACCGACAGAATCGCGGCGAGGTTGATGAGCGCCACGAATCCCAGGGTCGCGACGTCGCCGGAGGTCTTCGCGATCCGGATCGGGCCGCCGATCTGGTCCGCCGATTCCCGGCCGATCACCAGGCGACCGAGATACCGCGCCGTGCTCGCCACGACGAACCAGGTCTCCTTGGCGCCCTCGACCGTCGCGTCGATCGGCCCGAAGGTCTCGTGGCGCACGTTCGCTGCGCTCGTGGAACGCGTCACGCCGAGAACGCCGATGCGCTGCTTGTTGCCGAAGCCGTCGGTCATTTCCCGCTGGCGCGGCGTCGCCGCGAGCGTGAGCTCGGTCGAGCCGCGCTCGACGGTGAGCCGCAAAGTCTGGCCGGCGCTCATGGTCACGATGCGCTGCATGTCGCTGAAGGAGCGAATCTCCTTGCCGTCGATCGCGAGCACGCGGTCGCCCGGCGTCAGCCCCGCCTCGGCGGCGGCGCTGCCCGGCTCGACCTGATCGACCACCGCGTCGGTCGATGGGCGGCCGACCGCCATGAACACAACGGCGAAGATCGCAATCGCCAGCAGGAAGTTCGCGATCGGCCCGGCCGCGACGATCGCGGCGCGGCTCGCGAGCGGCGCGTAGAAGAAGCTACCCTTACGCTGTTCCGGCGTCATGCGCTCGAGCGCGTCGACGTCGGGCGTGCTCGCCGCGTCGTCGTCGCCCTTGAAACGGACGTAGCCGCCGAGAGGAATCGCCGCGAGCCGCCAGCGGGTGCCGTGGCGGTCGTCGAAACCGAACAGCTCCGGCCCGAAACCGATCGAGAACGCCATGACCTTCACGCCGGTCCAGCGCGCCACCAGGAAGTGGCCAAGTTCGTGGACGAAGATCACCAGCGTCAGCACGAACAGAAACGGGATCACGTAACCGAGCGTCGCGCCGCCGGCGCCGAGCATTTCATTGAGGAAAGACATCCACAGCCTCGATCGGCGAAGGCGCGCGACCGCGCCCCGTCCCGCACTTTAGTGCGCCGGAAGCGCATGCCCTGGCAAGCGCGCCGTCGCCAGTTCGCGCGCTTCCGCGTCGAGGGCGAGCGCTTCGTCGACGGTGGCGGGCTCCCCGGTCAGTCCGCGGCCGGCCGCGTCGGACAGCGTCTGCTCGACGAGAGCGGCTATTCCGCCGAACGAAATGCGGCGAGCCAGGAAGGCCGCGACGGCGATCTCGTTCGCCGCGTTCAGCACGGCCGGCGCCCCGCCGCCCGCCGCCAGCGCCTCCAGCGCCAGCCGCAGCGCGGGGAAGCGCGCGAGGTCCGGCTCCTCGAACGTCATCGCGCCGAGACGTGCGAGATCGACCCGCGCCGCCGGCGTGTCGAGCCGGCCCGGATACCCGAGCGCATGGGCGATCGGCACCCGCATGTCGGGCGAGGCCAGACCCGCCGTCACCGCTCCATCGCGGAACGCGACCAGTCCGTGGATCACCGACTGCGGATGGACGACGACGCGAAGCCGCGCCGCCTCGACTCCGAAAAGATGAAACGCCTCGATCACTTCGAGGCCCTTGTTCATGAGCGACGCAGAATCGATCGTGATCTTCGCGCCCATGGACCATGTGGGATGGCGCAACGCGTCCTCAGGGCCAGCCTGCGCGATGCGCGCCGCCTCCCAGGTGCGGAACGGCCCGCCGGACGCGGTCAGGGTCATCGCCTCGACGGCGTCGACGCTCTGGCCGCCAAGCGCCTGAAGCAGCGCGTTGTGCTCGCTGTCGACGGGCAGCAGCGTCGCCCCCGCCGCGCCAACCTCCCGCATGAAGGCGGCGCCGGCGCACACGAGGCACTCCTTGTTGGCGAGCGCGACCGCGCCGCCGCGGCGCACGGCCGCGATCGTCGCTTCAAGCCCCACGGCGCCCGAGATCGCGGCCATGGTCCAGTCGACGGGAATCGCCGCGGCGTCGATCACCGCGGCGGGCCCCGCCGCGGTCGCGACGCCGGAGCCTTCGAGCGCGGCGTCGAGCGCGGGCTTGGCCGCGGGATTCGCGACCACCGCCCTGCGCGCGCCAAGGCGCCGGGCCACCGCCGCGAGCCCCACGGCGTCGGAGTGGGCCGCGACCGCCTCGACCTCGAACAGGGCCGAATGCCTCTCCAGCAGATCGACCGTGGCGAGCCCGACTGATCCGGTCGCGCCGAGAACGGTGACGCTGCGCGCAGCCCCGCCGGCGCTCACCACCGCATCAGCCCCTGCGCGGCGGCGTCCAGCCCGCCGCGCGAGAGGCCGATGATCGCGGCGAGCGTCGCCGCGACCAGAAACCCGTCGAGCCGGTCCATGGCGCCGCCATGTCCAGGAATGATCTGGCCGGAGTCCTTCGCGCCGAACCGGCGCTTGGCGCCGGATTCGAACAGGTCGCCGACCTCGGTCGCGACGGCTACAGCGAATCCTACCACAGCGAGCGGCCAGAGGTTTTCGACGCCCCACCACGCCGCGACGCCGACTCCGAGCGCCGGGCCCGCCACGGCGCCGCCGATGGCCCCGGACCAGGTCTTCTTCGGCGACAGCGCCGGCGCGAGCTTGGGTCCGCCCAGCGTGCGGCCGGCCGCATAGGCCGCGACGTCCGCGCCCCAGACGACCGCGAACAGCCAGAGGATCGCCAGCAGGCCGTCAGCCGGATCGGAGCGCAGCAGGATCGCGCCGAGGAACACCGCCGCGCCGTAAAGAACGCCAAGCCCGGCGACCGTCGCGGGTCGGGCGATCGCAGCCGCGACGACCGCGCCGGTGAGAAGCATCGCCAGCGGCGCCGTCACTCCAACATCCAGTCCGAACTCGCGGCCGAGCGTGAACAGCGCCCCGGCTCCGCCGAGCGTGACCGCCACCACGCGCGCCGCACGCCGGCGGGCGGCGGGGTCGGGCGTCGCGAGCCAAGCCCACTCCACCCCGACCACGCAGCCGGCGAGCGTCCAGAACAGGCCGAACGCCGGTCCGCCGAGCCAGGCGATTCCGATCGCGACGAGCGAGAGGATCACTCCCGACACGGTCCTGAGCGCGAGTTCGGAGGGGCGGCGCTGCGCCGCCGGCCCGGTCACGCCGGAACCTGCGCCGTACGACCGCCGTAGCGCCGGTCGCGCGCGCGGAACTCTGCGATCGCGGCGTCGAACGCGGCGCCGTCGAAATCGGGCCAGTGGATCGGCAGGAACACGTATTCGGCGTAGGCCGACTGCCAGAGCAGGAAGTTCGAGATCCGCCGCTCGCCGCTCGTGCGGATCACAAGGTCCGGATCGGGAATGCTCGTGGTGTGCAGCCTCGCGGCCACGGCGGCGACGTCCACCTGCTCCGGCCTCAGCGCGCCGGAGGCCACGTCCTCAGCGATGCGGCGGGCCGCCGAAGCGATCTCCTGCCGGCCGCCATAGTTGAAGGCGACGACCAGCGTCAGGCCGTCGTTGCGCCGGGTGAGCGTCTCGGCCTCTTCGAGCAGCGCCTCGATGTCGGCGGGAAGGCCGGAACGCTCGCCGATGATCCGGACCCGCACGTTCGACCGATGCAGTTCGGCGAGGTCGCGCCGGACGAAGATGCGCAGGAGGTTCATGAGGTCCATGACCTCGTCCTGCGGGCGGGACCAGTTTTCGGACGAGAAGCTGTAGACCGTGAGATACCGGACGCCGGCCTTGCCCGCGGCTTCGACCGCCCTGCGGAGCGCCTCGACGCCGCGCCGATGGCCCTCGACGCGCGGCAGGCCGCGCGATGCGGCCCAGCGCCCGTTGCCGTCCATGATGATCGCGACGTGGGAAGGCTCGGACGTCGTTCCGGCGGCCTCGAGGGTCCAGCGTGGCGGATCGGTAGGAAGCATCGCGCCCGGAGCCGTTTGAAGGGTCAAGCCATCACAGCCCGCGCTCAGCCGTCGGCGCGGGACCGCGGACGTCACACCTGAAGGATGTCCTTTTCCTTCGCCACGAGCGCCTGGTCGACTTCGACGATCGCGGCGTCGGTCGCCTTCTGGACCTGATCGGCAAAGCGGACCTGATCGTCCTCGCTGATGTCGCCGTCCTTCTCCGACTTCTTCAGCGTGTCCAGACCGTCGCGCCGAACGTGGCGCACCGCCACGCGGGCGCTCTCGGCGTACTTGTGAGCGACCTTGACCAGTTCCTTACGGCGCTCGGCGTTCAGCTCGGGCAGCGGAATGCGAAGGAGCTGGCCTTCCGTGATCGGGTTCAGGCCGAGATTGGCCTCCCGGATCGCCTTCTCGACGGCGCCCACCATGGAGCGGTCCCACACCTGCACGTTCAGCATCCGCGACTCGGGAACGCTGACGGTGGCCACCTGGTTGAGCGGCATCTCGGCGCCGTAGGCGGAGACGACCACCGGGTCGAGAAGGTTCGCGGAGGCGCGGCCGGTGCGCAGGCCGGCGAGGTCGCCCTTGAGCGAGGTCACCGCGCCGTTCATGCGGCGCTTGATGTCGTCGAGGTCGAAGGATCCGGACATGGGCTTCAAGGTCCTTGAGGTTCGGGCGGTTCGTCCGCCTCTCAGCTCGCGACGATCGTTGCGCGTCCGCGGCCGCTGACCACGGCGGGGATCGATCCCGGCTCGTGGATGGAGAAGACGATTACCGGAAGCGCGTTCTCACGCGCAAGCGCGAAGGCCGCCGCGTCCATGACCTTGAGGTCGCGATGCAGCACCTCGTCATGGGTCAGCCGGTCGAAACGGGTGGCGGTCGGGTCCTTCTTGGGGTCGGCCGAATAGATGCCGTCCACCTGCGTCGCCTTGAGCAGCGCGTCGCACCCGGTTTCGATCGCGCGCAGCGCGGCCGCCGTGTCGGTCGTGAAGAAGGGGTTGCCCGTCCCGGCCGCGAACAGCACCACGCGGCCGCGGTCGAGATGGGCGAGCGCCCTCGGCCTCGTGTAGGTCTCGCACACCGCCGGCATGTCGAGCGCCGAAAGCACGCGCGACTGGGTGCCGGTGCGCATGATGGCCGCGGACAGCGCCAGCGCGTTCATGACCGTCGCCAGCATGCCCATGTAGTCGCCGGTCGCCCGGTCGACGCCCTGCGACGAGACCTGCACGCCGCGGAAGATGTTGCCGCCGCCGACGACCACCGCGACCTCCACCCCGAGGGCGTGGGTCGCGGCGATGTCGGCCGCGATGGCGTCGACGGTCGGCTGATGGAGGCCGAAGCCCTGGGGGCCCATCAAGGCCTCGCCCGAGACCTTGACGAGCACCCGTTTGTAGGCGGGCTCCGACGGAGCGGTCATGGCCGCGGCCCCGGCCGGCTCAGTTCGCGCCGGCCGCCGCGGCGACTTCGGCGGCGAAGTCGCTCTCTTCCTTTTCGACGCCCTCGCCGAGCGCCAGGCGCACGAAGCCGGTCAGCTTGATCGGCGCGCCGACCTCCGCCTCGGCCGCCTTGACGGCCTGGGCGACGGTCTTCGAGCCGTCATGGATGAACGGCTGCTCGAGCAGGGTAGCCTCCTTGTAGAAGGTCTTGATGCCGCTCTCGACGATCTTGGCGATCACGTTCTCGGGCTTGCCGCCTTCGCGCGCCTTCTCGGCCAGAACGCCCTTCTCGCGCTCGACGATCGCGGGATCGATCGAGGCCGCGTCGAGGCCCTGCGGATTGGTCGCGGCGACGTGCATCGCGATCTGCTTGCCGAGAGCCGTCAGCGGCTCGGCCTTGCCCTCGGACTCGAGCGCGACGAGCACGGCGATCTTGCCGAGGTTCGGCGCGACCTGGCCGTGGACGTAGGTCCCGATGACGCCGGCGGAAACGGACAGGCCGGCGGCGCGGCGCAGCGTCATGTTCTCGCCGATCTTGCCGATCGTCGCCTGGATCTTCTCCGACACGGTCCCGCCGCCCGGATAGGCCGCGGCCTCGATCGCCGCGACGTCGGAGCCGCCGGTCGAGAGCGCGACAGTCGCGATGGTCGCGACCATGTCCTGAAATTCCGGGTTACGGGCGACGAAATCGGTCTCGGAATTAACCTCGACCGCCACGCCCTTCGGGCCCTCGACGGCGAGCGCGACGAGGCCCTCGGCGGCGACGCGGCCGGCCTTCTTCGCGGCCTTGGCGAGACCCTTCTTGCGCAGCCAGTCGACGGCGGCCTCGATGTCGCCGTCGACCTCTCCCAGCGCGTTCTTGCAGTCCATCATGCCGGCGCCGGTCTTCTCGCGAAGCTCCTTCACCATGGCTGCGGTGATGTTGGCCATATCGTCCTCTAAAATCGTGCGCCGCCCGAACGACGGGCGGCGGAATGAGCGGCTCGTTCGGCGCGCCCGCCGCGATCGGGGGCGCGCCGGAGGGAGGCGTTCGTCAGGCGGCCAGGCCGGCGAGCAGCTCGCGCGCCTGCGCGACCCAGCCCTCGCGATCGAAGCGGCCGTTCAGCTTCAGGTCCGCGTCCGCCTTGGCGACGTCGGCCGGGGTCATCGCGGCGATCTGCCAGTAGTGGTAGACGCCGTACTCGTTGAGCTTCTGCTCGAGCTGCGGGCCGACGCCCGAGAGCTTGGCGAGATCGTCCGGCGCGCCGCGCGGGGCGGCGAGCAGCTCGAACGCCTCGACCGGAGCGTCGGCGACTTCCGCGACCTCCGGGCCTTCCGCCGGGAGCTCCTCGATCAGCGGCTCGTCCTGAGCGCCAAGGTCGACGCCGAGGTCGCCCTGGCTGCGGCCGATGCCGTCGATCGCGGCGCGGGCGATCAGGTCGCCGTAGAGCGCGAGCGCGCGGCCAGCGTCGTCATTGCCCGGCACCGGATAGGTGATGCCTTCGGGGTCAGAGTTGGTGTCGAGGATGGCCGCGACCGGAATGCCGAGGCGACGAGCCTCCTGCACCGCGATCTGCTCCTTGTTGGTGTCGATCACGAAGATCAGGTTGGGCAGGCCGCCCATGTCCTTGATGCCGCCGAGCGTCTTCTCGAGCTTGTCGCGCTCGCGCGACAGCGTCAGGCGCTCCTTCTTGGTGAAGCCGTGGGCCTCGCCGGAGAGCATCTCCTCGAGCTTGCGCAGGCGCTGGATCGAACCGGAGATGGTCTTCCAGTTCGTCAGCATGCCGCCGAGCCAGCGGGCGTTGACGAAGTACTGCGCCGAGCGGCGGGCCGAGTCGGCCACCACGTCGGCGGCCTGGCGCTTGGTGCCCACGATGAGCACGCGGCCGCCGCCGGCGACGACGTCCGAGACGGCCTGCAGCGCGCGATGCAGCAGCGGCACGGTCTGGGCGAGGTCGATGATGTGGATGTTGTTGCGGGCGCCGAAGATGTAGGGTGCCATCTTCGGGTTCCAGCGGTGGGCCTGGTGGCCGAAGTGCACGCCGGCCTCGAGCAGCTGGCGCATGGTGAAGTCAGGAAGAGCCATCGTCGTCAATCTTTCCGGTTGCCTCCGCGGGAGCTCACCGGAGCTCGACCTTCGAGCCCGGCGCCGGAGCGGCTTGGTTGTCGCCGCTTAACCCGCGTGTGGGATGGCGCGGCTTATAGGCGCAAAGGCCGGCCCAAGGCAAGGCGTCGGAGGCCGCGTTTGCCGTTGCGCCCTCCCCGTGAGAAGTAAGGCCGACCTCCCCCAAACGCCCGGCCCTTCCCATGCGCCCTCCCCGCCGTCCCGACCGCTCCGACTCCAGGCCGTGGGCGAACCGCGGGCCCCGGCGCGGACCGGACCGTCCGCAGCGGGACTTCCCGCGCGACCACGACGGCCCGGTGACGCTCTATGGCTTTCACAGCGTCGTGGAGGCGCTCTCGAATCCGAAGCGCCGGATCATCCGGCTGATGGCGACCGAAAACGCCCTCGCCCGCCTCGCCGAGGCCGGCGTCGCGACGCGCGTGGAGCCCGAGATCGTGCGACCCGGGGCGATCGACCGGCTGCTGACGCCCGACGCCGTCCATCAGGGGCTCTATCTCGAAGCGGAAGCGCTGAAGATCCCGACGCTGAAGACGATTCCCGAAGACGGGCTCGTTCTGGTGCTGGACCAGATCACCGACCCGCACAATGTGGGCGCGATCGTGCGCACGGCCGCCGCCTTCGCCGTCGACGCCATCGTCACCACCGCGCGCCACAGCCCGGAGGCGACCGGCGTGCTGGCGAAGAGCGCGAGCGGCGGGCTCGAGCACGTCCCGCTGGTGCTGGTCCAGAATCTGGCGCGCGCGCTCGAAACGCTGGGTGAGCGCGGCTTCCGCCGCGTCGGGCTCGATTCGGAAGGACCCGAGACGCTGGACGCCACGCCGCTCGGCGACGGCGGCGTCGCGCTGGTGCTCGGCGCCGAAGGCAAGGGATTGCGGCAGCTGACCCGTCAGACCTGCGACGCCCTCGCGCGCCTCGACATGCCGGGCGCGATCAAGAGCCTCAACGTCTCGAACGCCGCCGCGATCGCGCTGCACAGCGTCCGGCGGGAGAAGCCGTTCAGCGCGGAGCGAGCTGGTTGATCCGGCTGCCGGCGTCGGTGCGCACGGTCGGGCTCGAATAGACCGGCGGGGTCCGCCGCAGGCCCTGGTTCGCGCGGCCGATCTGATCGTAGGTGTCCGGCCGTCCCGGCACGTTCAGCCGGCGCCCCTGGCCGTCGTAGCGCGGCGCCTCCAGCGGCGCGGCCGCCCGCGGCTGCGGCGTCATCCGGATCTCCGGCGTGCGGCGGCCGCGCCGCCAGTCCCGGTCCGCGCGTCCGGCCGGCCGCGTGATCGCGCGCGGGCTCCGCTCATAGGGCTCGGCGATGATCGACTTCGGCCGTTCGATGGCGCCGGCGGCCGAAACGCCGGCGAGCGCCATCGCCGCCGATAACAATGCTGTGCACAAAGGATTTCTGAAACGGTCTTTCATCTTTTGTCTGATCGACGCCTCTATCCGGTCTCACGTATCTATGGTCTGCAATATTGTGCGCCAAGGGCCGCAGGCCCGCGACGCCGTGGTCGCCGCAACAGGACAAGCCTCTGCCAAAGGGGCGCTTCAGGGGGGAAGGGCGCGACGGGCGTCGCGCCGCAAGTGTCGGCGGGTCCGGTCTGCCAGGCCGCCGGCTCCGAAAGTCCAAGCTTTCCAAGCCGCCCCAGAGCGGCGTCCGTTCGAGCGCGCGCCGACGCGCGCATTCAACCGAGGTGAACGCCCATGTCCGTCGCCAGCACGACCGCCGCCGCCGCGCCGCCGCGGCCGATGACGCGAGAAGAAAAGAAGGTCATTCTGGCCTCCTCGCTCGGCACCATCTTCGAATGGTACGACTTTTACCTGTACGGCACGCTCGCCGTGATCATCGGCAAGCAGTTCTTCTCCGCCTTCGAACCGGCGACGCAGGCGATCTTCGCGCTGCTGGCCTTCGCCGCGGGCTTCCTGGTGCGCCCGTTCGGCGCCCTGGTGTTCGGCCGGCTCGGCGACCTCGTCGGCCGCAAGTACACCTTCCTGGTCACCATCGTGATCATGGGCGCCTCGACGTTCCTCGTCGGCCTGCTGCCGAGCTACGCGGCGATCGGCTGGCTCGCCCCGGTGATCCTGATCGCGCTCCGCATGCTTCAGGGCCTCGCGCTGGGCGGCGAGTACGGCGGCGCGGCGGTCTATGTGGCCGAGCACGCGCCGGTCGGGCGCCGCGGCTTCTACACCGCCTGGATCCAGACCACGGCGACGCTCGGTCTGCTGCTCTCGCTCGCGGTGATCGTCAGCTTGCGCCTCGGCATGGGCGAGGAGGCGTTCCAGACCAGCTTCCCGCTGTTCTTCGGCCTGCAGGGCGGGTGGCGCATCCCGTTCCTCGGCTCGATCATCCTGCTGGCGATCTCGATCTACATCCGCATGCAGATGAACGAGTCGCCCGCCTTCCTGAAGATGAAGGAGGAAGGCACCCGTTCGAAGGCGCCGCTGTCCGAGGCCTTCGGTCAGTGGAAGAACTCGAAGATCGTGCTGATCGCCCTGTTCGGCCTCGTCGTGGGCCAGGCGGTGGTCTGGTACACGGGCCAGTTCTACGCGCTGTTCTTCATCCAGAACATTCTCAAGATCGACCTGCTGACGGCCAACGTGCTGATCGCCTGGTCGCTGATCATCGGCACGCCGGCGTTCCTGTTCTTCGGCGCGCTGTCCGACCGGATCGGCCGCAAGCCCGTGATCCTCGCCGGCTGCCTCATCGCCGCGCTGACCTATTTCCCGCTGTTCAGCGCCCTGACATCGGTCGCCAATCCCAAATACGAGCGGGCGCTCGAGAACGTTAAGATCGAGGTCTCGGCCGACCCCGCGACCTGCGGCAACCTGTTCGACCCCGTCGGCATCCGCAAGTTCACGGCGCCTTGCGACGTCGCACGCCGCACGCTGTCGCAACAGGCGCTGCGCTACACCAAGGTGGACGCTCCGGCCGGCGCGCCGTTCAAGGTGACGGTCAACGGGACCGAGGTGCCGTTCACCGACGCCGCGGCCTTCCCCAAGACCGTCTCCGAAGCGGCCGTCGCCGCCGGCTACCCCGCCGCGAACGACGCCGAGAAGGTCAAGATCACCGGCTTCTTCTCCGCCCTCGGCAATCCGCAGGCGCTGAAGATCATCGCGATCCTGACCGTCATGGTGCTCTATGTGACCATGGTCTACGGCCCGATCGCGGCCGCGCTCGTCGAGTTCTTCCCGACACGCATCCGCTACACCGCCATGTCGCTGCCCTACCACATCGGCAACGGCTGGTTCGGCGGCCTGCTGCCGGCGACCTCGTTCGCGATCGTCGCCTCGACCGGCGACATCTACGCCGGCCTCTGGTACCCGATCGGCTTCGCGCTGATGACGGTGGTGATCGGCGTTCTGTTCGTCCGCGAGACCAAGGACGTCGACATCCAGAACTACAACTGAGCGCCCGGAAGGGGCCGGCCGGTCGCGGCCGCCCTTCCTCCGGTCCGCTCTGCGCAGGACAAGAAAGGCCCCGCCGGTCGCCGGCGGGGCCTTTCCTGTTTCGTCCGCAAAGGGGCCCGGATGGCCCCGGCTCGTCAGAGCCCGAACGGCTCGGTCTTGCCGGTCCGGACGTTCGCGGCGTGGGCCTCCTCGAAGAAGGCGACGATCTCGAGCCAGGCGCGGGCGAAGATGGCGCCGACCAGGCCGGTCGAGCGGGTTGCGGCGGCGGCGAGCGAAGCGGTGGTCATGGGTGTCGTCCTGATCAAAGGTCTGCGCGGTCAGCGCTTTCTTGACCGGACATTTGGCATGCCAGATGCCAATGCGGAAGCGATTTAGACGAAGGTCTGACATCTCCCGTCTGCATGGCTGAAGGCGGTCGCCTCCAGTTCCGCATGGCGCGATACCCGGATCGCCCGGACGCCGAAGCGCCGAGCGATCCGGCCGCGGGGTCAGCTCGCCGGCCACCAGGCGATGTCGATCACGTCCTTCGCGCCTTCGATCCGCCCGGCCTCGGTCGTGGCGCCCGAGGACAGGTCGACGGAGTAGAGCGTGTCGCCCGTCATCAGCCAGCCGACGTTGCCGGTCTCGCCGGCCACGATGTTGAAGGCGATGGGCTCCGCCAGCTTCGCCTTGATCTTGCCGATGGCGGAAAGGACGCCGTCGTTGGGCGGAGCCTGTTTCACGAGCGCCGGAATGGTGGCGTCGATGTTGAACAGCCCGGTCTTCTCCGCCTTCTTGCCGTTGATCGAATTGGTGTAGGCGCCGGCGACCACGTTCGGCGTCTCGCCCTTGTGCATGTCGGTCTCGGCGAACTTCAGCGAGCCGTCGACGATCGCCTTGCCGTCGTCGACGTTGACGCGAAGGCTGACGCCGCCGTCGGTGAGGATGCGCAGGCGGTCGGCGGCCGGATTGAAATCGACGGTCACCTTGGCCCCGGCGGGAAGCTTCTCGCTCAGGGCGCTTTTCTTCATGGCCGCGCCGGTCTTCGGGTCGATCGTCACGATGTCGCCGCCGGCGGTGACGCCGTAGAGCAGGCCGTCCGCGGGCCGCACGTCGATGCCGACGAGATCGGCCGCGCCGGACACGGCGACCGCGCCGGTGATCTTGCCCGCCTTCGGATCTACCATCGCGAGCGAGGAGCCGCCGACCAGGGCGATCAGCGTGTCGGCCGCGGCGGGGGTGGCGAAGGCCGCGGTTCCGAGGGCGGCCGCGATGCCGAGGGCGCGAAGCGTCATGGAGCGTCTCCTGTTTCGTTTGCCCCGCCGGCTTCGTCGCCGCGCGGATACTCGCCCTACCCTCGGCGGCGCATGTCCGGATGCAGCGGAAGAGGTCTCGTTTTCGTGAGCGGTATCCAGCGGTCGATCGCACATCCGGAGACGAGCCTCGCGAGTACACAGGGCGTGGCGCCCGCATCGGCGATCGGGGGCCGGTTCCGCATCCCCGCCGCGCCTGTGAGACCGATGACCGCCCCGCATTCGCCCGACCGCGATTCCGTCGCCGAACTGCTCGCCGCCTGCGCCGAGCGCGACCGCGCGGCGCTGCGCCGGCTGTTCGAGATGGAGGGACCGTCGCTGCTCGCGCTGGCGCGGCGCATCGTGCGGCGGGCCGACGTGGCGGAGGAGGTTGTTCAGGACGCCTTCGTTCAGATCTGGCGGCGGGCCTCGAGTTTCGATCCGGCGCGGGGAACGGGGCGCGGCTGGGTCTACGCCGTCGTCCGCAACCGCGCGCTGAGCCACCTTCGCGACGAGCGCCATGTGCCGGTCGAGGACCTGGAGCTGCAGTCCTACGCCGACGCGCAGACGGACGTGGACGACGCCTTCGCGCGGCTTTCCGCCGAGAGCGCGCTGCGCCGCTGCTTGGCGCGGCTCGACGCCAAGCCGCGCACGAGCGTGCTGCTGGCGCATGTGGCAGGGTTAAGCCACGGCGAGATCGCGGAGCGGCTCGGCGCGCCGCTCGGGACCGTCAAAACGTGGATCCGCCGCTCGCTGATCGCGCTGAAGGAGTGCATGACGTGAGCGCGCGCGAGGACCTCGACCTCCAGGCCGGCGAGTACGCGCTCGGCCTGTTCGCGCCGGAGGAGGCGGACGCGCTCGAGCGCCGCCTTCTGGACGACCCCGCCTTCGCCGCCGCGGTCGGCAGATGGCGCGAGCGCCTGCATGATCTCGACCGCGCCGCGGAGCCGATCGAGCCGTCGCTGGACCTATGGCGCCGGATCGAGGCCCGGCTCGACGACGCTCCGCGCAGGTCCCCTGCCCGTCCCGTCGCGGCGTCCGGGCTCGCGGCCCGCATATGGAACAGCCTGACGCTCTGGCGTGGCGTCGGCTTCGCCGGGGCGGCCGCCAGCGTCGCTCTGGCGGTCGCGCTCGGCCCGGCGTGGGTGGACGCGCCCCGCACGCCGGTCGTGATCGCGGTCCTGCTCAGCGCCGACTCGACGCCGGGCGCCGTCGTGGAGGTGTTCGCCGACAACTCGGCCCATGTGGCGCCGATCGCCGACGTGCGGATTCCCTCGGGCCGCGCCCTTCAGGTGTGGACGCTTCCCGACCCGCAGACGGGCCCGGTCTCGATCGGCCTGATGCAGGACAACCGTCAGGCGCGGCTGCAGCCGGTCCGCCTGCCCGCTCCCAAGCCCCGGCAGCTCTACGAGATCACCCTTGAACCGGCCTCGGGTTCGCCGACGGGGCGGCCGACCGGCCCGATCCTCTTCAAGGGCTACGCCGAGCCGCCGCGCTGACGCCGGGCGGACCGTGCGCCGGCGCGGCTTGCCCGAAGCGCGGGAGCGGATAGCTTTGGCCGCGACACGCCCCGCGCTCCCGCGGGACCGCCCATCGAAAGGAAGCCGCCATGGCCGAAGCCGCCGCCGCGCCGATCGAGCTGTTCTACTGGCCGACCCCGAACGGCTGGAAAGTCACGATCATGCTCGAAGAATGCGGGCTGCCCTACGTCGTCCGGCCGATCAACATCGGCAAGGGCGACCAGTTCAAGCCCGAGTTCCTCGCGATCTCGCCGAACAACAAGATGCCGGCGATCGTCGATCCGGCCGGACCGGACGGCGCGCCGATCTCGGTGTTCGAGTCCGGCGCCATCCTGCAGTATCTCGGCCGCAAGACCGGACAGTTCTATCCCTCCGACGAGCGCCGCCGGGTCGAGGTGGACGAGTGGCTGTTCTGGCAGATGGGCGGGTTCGGTCCGATGCTCGGCCAGACCCACCATTTCCGGGCCTACGCGCCCGAGAAGGTGCCTTACGCGATCGAGCGCTACACCAACGAGACCAACCGTCTCTACGGCGTGCTGAACGGGCGCCTGAAGGACCGCGAGTTCATCTGCGGCGACTACTCGATCGCGGACATGGCCGTCGTCGGCTGGGCCAAGCTCTGGGAGCGGCAGGGCCAGGACATCGCCGAGTTTCCCCATGTGAAGCGCTGGCTCGACCTGATGTTCGTGCGCCCCGCCGTCGCGCGCGGGCTGGCGGTCAAGGTGGATGAGCCGCCAATGGATCTCGCCGCCGACAAGGACGCCCAGAAGGTGCTGTTCGGCCAGCGCGCCCGCGCCGGCTGAGACGGCCCGGAACCACCCCCGCGCGCCGGCGTTCTGCGTCCGCGTCCAGACGTCGCGGAACGCCGGCGTCTCGCAATACGGCTCGCCTGAGCCATGTAACGACCTGAGCGCGGCGGAACCTGCGCTCAGGCGCACAATCTGGAGAACGCAACATGTCCGAGACCACCGGAACCGGCCCCGCCGCGCTCGAGCGGGACATCGCCGCGCTGAAGGAGGACGTCGCCCGCCTCGCCGACACGTTGTCGACCCTCGTATCGGACGGCGCCGCCACGGCGAAGACCGCGGCCGAGAACGCCGCCACCTCCGCGCGCGACACCGCGGTCTCGGCCGCCGACGAGCTCAGCGCGTCGATCGAGCAGAATCCCCTGACCGCCGTGCTGATCGCCCTCGGCGTCGGCTATGTCGTCGGCGTGATCGGACGTCGCTGATGTGGAAGGTCCTGCTCAACGCAGGCCTGGGCTTCGCCACACTCGACATCGGGCTGCGCATCCGCCGCCTCAAGCGCATGGCTGTGCTGTTCGCGGTCGCGGCCGTGCTCGCGCTGTTCGGCGTCGGCGCGCTGCTGGTCGCGATCGGGGTGCTGATCGAGCCGCGCTTCGGGGCGGCGGGCGCCGCCGGCGTCATCGGGGGCGTGCTGGTGGTCATAGCGGCGCTCTGCGCATGGGCGGCCACATGGCGTCCCCGGCGCAAGGCCCGGGCTCCCGTTGTCGACCGGGTGCGGGCCGAACTGCAGGCCGCCGGCGCTTCCGTCTCCCAAGCCGTCGCTCCCAACACCGCGACGACGGGCGGAGGCCGGGCGAAAAGCCTCAACATCGTCCTGCTGGCCGCGCTCGCCGGAATCGTGCTCGGCCGCAAGCTCTGAACGGCCGCATCGAAGGCCCGGCGCCGGCGCGAATCTCCGCCCGCTGATCACGGCGCGCGGAGATTCGCGCCGGGTGAGGCGCTCTGCCGCACTGCACAAAAAAACGCGCGCAACGCTTGTGAACGTTCGTTGCGCATGCCTGCGCATCAGGCTTCCCCCTAGTTCACACCCCTGCGACCTCGTGCTATGCCTCGGCCTCCGCTTCCATGAACCGAGGGTCGTAATGGTCACGCCGCGATATTCGATGTTGTCGCACAGCAGCGAATTGGAAAAGGCTCGCCAGATACTTGGCGGCCGCAGCGAGTCCGTCATCATCGTCGGCAACGGGCCGAGCGTTTCGGAAGTCGACTACTCAAAGTTGCCCAAAGACGCTTACGTCTTCCGGTGCAACTGGTTTTTCCTCGAGGCGGAATACAGATTTAACCGGCACGTCGATCTGTACTTCTGGTCCGTCTACAACAAGCACCTGCACGAGCGGCTGCGCAAGATCAAGATGTCGGGCGAGTACACGTTCGGCGCATTCTGCTGCCCGTTCGTGATCCCCGAGGACAACAACGAGTTCGGCGGCTCGTACAACGACGTGCTGACGCCCCAGCTCGACCACTGGGCGATGATGTGTACGGTCTCGGAGCTCGGGCGTCCGCTGATGTCGCGCCCGCTCCCCACGCAGGGCATGCAGATGCTCGCGACCGCGCTCGCGCTCGGCTACCGCGACATCCATCTCGTTGGCATCGACTTCTATATGGATGCCAACAACCGCTACTTCTTCAACATTCCGGACGACGTCCGCGTCCACCTGAAGGAGAAGGACTACCGCGGCGGCTACGAGGAGAAGCATTCGCTCTCCATGGACATCCGCTACCTCGAGCTCTGCGCGCGGATGTTCCCCGACGCGAAGATCTGGAGCCAGAAATGCCCGGTCGATCTCGCCGAGATCCTGCGCAAGCCGGAGCCCTGCCCGCAGGGCGGCTTCCGCCGCATCATCGAGCCGGCCAAGCTTGCCGAAGGCGCCGAGCGTGAGCCGACCTTCGCCCTGCGCACCAACTCGGTGACCGGCAAGGAAGAGAAGGTCGCCTACGTCACCTACGTGAACCGCTCGTTCCAGTTCGGCCTGTGGGCGCTCGCCAATTCGCTGGCGGAGCAGACGGACATTCCGCTCATCGCCATGGTGGCGCCGGAAGACGCCGACCTCTGCGACGGGCTGAAGAACGCCCACGCCTGCGTGGTCAAAAACATCGACAACCCGAACAAGCTGGCGCGCAACAAGCGCCGCTTCGCGACGACCTACACCAAGCTGAACGTGTTCGGGCTGAGCTATCTCGACAAGGCGGTGTTCCTCGACGCCGACGTCGTGGTGCTAAAGAACATCGACAACCTGTTCGATCACGACCGCTTCGCGGCGGCGCCGGACACCGGCATCAACATGTCCGACGGCGGCTTCAACAGCGGCGTGTTCGTGTGTCAGCCGAGCCCCGAGCTTTTCAGCGCCATGCTCGGCACCCTGCGCGACATCGCGTCCTCCGACGGCGGCGACCAGGGCTTCCTCAACCGCTTCTTCGACGACTTCACGGTTCTCGACCGCAAATACAACACCCTGAAGCGGCTCCACCGCGAACTGCCGATCCTGTTCGATCTCGACGAGATCGCGGTGCTGCACTTCGTCGGCGTCAAGCCGTGGGGCCGGTTCAAGGAGCCGAACTCCGAATACGTCCTGCTCGAGAAGCTGTGGTTCAAGTTCCTGACCGAAGACCAGAAGGTGATGGTGATCTCGTTCCTGCGGTCGCAGTCGATCGAGGCCTTCACGCTGATCAAGGAGCTCTATGGCGAGGACGCCATCTCCGTGCTGGAGAAGCACCTGAAGAAGACGCAGGCGCAGAAGGCGCTGGCCGCGGCGAGCCCGGTCACCCTGGTGGCCTCCGCCTGACCTGACGCGATCGAGGAGGCGTCGCGCGCGACGCCTCAGACGCCGATCCAGAGACCCGGACGCGCTCCCGCGCTCCGGGTCTCTTTCGTCTTCAGCCGTCCATCGCCTCCAGCGCGCCGATGCTTTCCGGCAGCACTTGGCCGCCGTCGACCACCAGCGTCTGGCCGGTGACGTAGGCCGCGCCATCGCTCGCGAAGAACAGCGCCGCCGCGGCGATGTCCTCCACCCCGCCGAGCCTGCGCATCGGGATCGAGGCCGCCATCTTGTCGAGGTAGTCCTGCCCGAGCCCGTCGAGGCCCTCGGTCAGGATGTTTCCCGGCATCACGGCGTTGACCGTGATGTTCCATGGCGCGAGCTCGATCGCTGCGGTGCGCATGAAGCCGAGCTGTCCCGCCTTGCTCGCGCCGTAGTGCGCCCAGCCGGGGTAGCCGGTGATGGGTCCCGTGATCGACGACGTCAGAACGATCCGGCCGCGCCGGGCCGCCTTCATGGCCGGCAGGCAGGCGGTGACGGTCAGGAACGTGCCCTTGAGGTTGACGTTCATGACGTGGTCGAAGTCCGCGGCCGTCATCTCTCCGAGCTTGGCCGCCGGAAAGATCCCGGCGTTGGCGCAGAGCACGTCGATCGCGCCGTAGCGATCGAGCGCCGCGGCCGCCATGGCCTCCGTCGCGGCCGGATCGGCCACGTCGGCCGAAAATCCGCTCGCCCCGTTCCCGATCTCGCGCGCCGTCGCGTCGGCCTGCGCAACGTCCCGCGCCACCACCAGAACGCGGTAGCCGGCCTCGGCGAAGCCGCGCGCGACGCCCTTCCCGATGCCCTTCGATCCGCCGGTGACGATCGCCACCCCGCCTGTCGCCGCCATGAAGCCGCCCTGCCCCTCGTGAAACTTGTTCCGCGGCCCGAGATTCATCGATCCGCAACGCGTTGTAAACGTGCGGGCTTCGCGCGGTTCACTTGGAACGCGCAGAAAACTACTTTCAGGAGCGCGCGATCTCTGACGGAACCGGTCCGTCGACCCTCTCAGCATGCCGGAGGCTTCCGCCGCCGGCGGCGGTCAGGAGATAACCCCGGACGGGCTCTCCCGCATGTCCTCTAGAGACCGGCCCGACCGGACCGGTCTCGTAGAGCCATGCGATCGAGCGTCGAGGGTTCGCAACAGCGCCTGCGCGCCGCCGACCGCCCGACTAAGGCGGCAAAAGAAGTCTCAAATTATTATGTTATGCTTATTATCTTTTGTTGCTTAGGCGCATCATATATTTCCAAACCTACCCGAGCCCCCGGGAAATAATTGCGCGCCTTCAGAAAGTGGCCTTAAACCGGCGAAAGCTGGACATTCTCGTCACGATCCGGTGAGTCGGGGGAACATTTATGCGACTGAAATTTGTACGCGCCATGGCGTTCGGCGCGTCCGGGCTGGCGCTGGCCATGGCGGCGCCCGTGGCGGCGCAGGACACCATCGCCCTGCCGGAGATCGACGTCATCGGCACCACGCCGCTCGGCGGCGACGGCCTCGACCGTGACAAGGTGCCGGGCAACGTCCAGTCCATCTCCTCGGATCAGCTCCGTGGGGCGAACAGCCTCACGGTTCAGGATGGCATCTCCCGCGTTTCGCCGAGCGTCAACCTCTCCGACGTCACCGGCAATCCGTTCAACAAGGAGCTGTTCTTCCGCGGCTTCCAGGCATCGCAGCAGAACGGCGCGCCGCAGGGCCTCGCCGTCTACCAGAATGGCGTGCGCGTCAACGAGGCGTTCGGCGACACGGTCAACTTCGAGTTCATTCCCTCGGTCGCGATCGACAGCGTCGACATCTGGACGAACAACCCGGTGTTCGGCCTGAACGCGCTCGGCGGCGCCCTCAGCTTCCAGACCAAGAGCGGCTTCACCTTCCAGGGCGTCGAGCTTGAGGCGCAGATTGGTTCGTTCGGCGAGCGGCGCGGTTCCGCGCAGTGGGGCGCTCAGTACGGGAATTGGGCCGGCTACATCGCGCTCGAAGGCGGCCGTGACGGCGGCTGGCGCGACTATTCCGATTCGAATGTGAAGCGGGTGTTCGGCGATATCGGCTACAGGACCGACCGCGCCGAGATCCACCTCAATTTCACCTACGCGGACTCCAGCCTCGGCGTTGTGGGCCCGACGCCGTTCGAACTGCTCGAGCAGCGTCGCCGCAACGTCTATACCGGCGACCAGATCAACGACAACACGATGGGAATGCTGAACTTGCAGGGCAAGTTCGAGGTGACCGACGCTTGGTCCCTGCAGGCCAACGCCTACTACCGGCGTTACAAGTCGAAGCGCGTCGACGGCAACGACACCGACATCCGGCCCTGCCCGGAAGACGGCCCCTACGCCGGAAAGCTCTGCCTTGAGGGCGACGACTACGGTTTCGACGGCGATGAGGCGAACGAGCCTGAGAACGCCGACCGTCTGGTCGTTCGCGATCCGGTGACCGGCCGTCCGATCGACAACATCTTCGGCGACGAGGACGACTTCGGCCCGGGCTCCACGCCCGGCTCGATCGAGCGCTCGCGCATCAGCACGCATTCGGCGGGCGGCACGCTGCAGGCCACCAACCAGTCCGAGTTGTTCGGACACAAGAACCATTTCGTGATCGGCGCGGCCTATGACTTCGGCAAGACCGATTTCAGGGGCTGGAGCGAACTCTGCATCATTCCGCAGAACCTGCAGTGCATCGAGACCGGCCAGTTCTACTACACGACTATTCCTGGCGGCATTCTCCCGGTCGACCTCACCGCCAAGAACCACTACATCGGCCTCTACGCGATCAACACCTTCGACGTCACCGACAAGCTCTCTGCGACGGTAGGCGGCCGCTGGAACCATGCCAAGCTCATCCTCAACGACAAGAGCCGCTTCTCGCCGCTCGACGAGGACGGCGAGGTGTTCGGCCCCAATCTCGACGGCAACCACACGTTCCACCGCTTCAACCCGATGGGCGGCCTGACCTACAAGATCACACCCGCGATCACCGGTTTCGCCTCCTATTCGGAATCGAACCGCGCGCCGACCGCGCTCGAGCTCGGCTGCTCCAATCCGGCGATCCCCTGCCCGCTTGAGTCGACGCTGGTGTCCGATCCCCCGCTGGATCAGGTGATCACGCGCACAGGCGAGGTGGGCTTCCGCGGCCGTCAGGACTTCGCCGGCGGCGCGCTGAACTGGTCGGCCTCGCTTTACCGCTCGAACAACAAGGACGACATCCTCAACGTCCCGAGCGAGATCACCGGGCGCGGCTACTTCCTCAACGCCGGCCGCACCCGTCGTCAGGGCATCGAGGTGTCCGCGCAGTTCATGGCCGAACGCTGGGCGCTCTACGCCAACTACTCCTATGTCGACGCCACGTTCCGCAAGGCGATCAACCTGGCCTCGCCGAACAACCCGGCATCCGCCGGATATGGCGAAGACGACGATGACGATGACGATGATCGCGTCGCCGCGCGGATCGCGGATCCGGAAGACGGCGAAATCCAGGTCCGGAAAGGCGACCGTCTGACCGGCATCCCGGATCACCAGCTCAAGTTCGGCGGCGCCTTCCGCGTCACCCCGAAATGGACCGTCGGCGCCGACGCCGTCATCATGAGCGGCCAGTATTATCTCGGCGACGAGTCGAACCAGAACAAGAAGCTCCCGGGATACGCCGTATTCAACGTCAACACGTCGTATCAGGTCACCGAGCAGCTCCGTTTGTTCGGCGGCGTGAGGAACCTGTTCGACAAGAAGTACTCCACCTACGGCACTTTCTTCGAGACCGATGACATCGGCTTCCTCGGTCTTGAGGACCCCCGCTCGCAGACCCCGGCGCGTCCGCTGTCGATCTACGCCGGCGTGAACATGAAGTTCGGCGCCGAGGCGGCTCCGGTGCTCGTCACCAAGAACTGACGCGGCGCGGGCGCCCCCCGCGTGACGCACCAGCCCGCGGCGAGCCTCCTCGCCGCGGGCTTTTTTGTTCGGGGGCGCACGGGCCTAGCGGCAGGACGGCACTTGACCCACGTTGGCGTTCGGGCGAAATCCGTGCGTCCTCGTCGGCGAACGGCTGGTCGCAAAATACGGCGCAGGACAATCGACCTGCACCGTGCCAGATCAGACCAAGCCTTTGAGAAGACGAGTAAAAAGGTAACTTCGCCGGTTTAGCTCAGCGGTAGAGCAGCGGTTTTGTAAACCGAAGGTCGGGGGTTCGATCCCCTCAACCGGCACCAGCGCCATCGGCGCCCGCATCGTCGGGAGCTTGTTGCGGCCATCGGACCAGCGCTTCACGGCCGGCGTCGGTGAGCGCGTAGACGCCGCGCTCGGTGCGGATGAACCAGCCATAGACGTTGCGCAGCAGGATCGACGCCGCCTGCGGCGCCGCGGCCCGCAGATCGCGTGGTCGGGCCGCTCCGCGGGACAGCGCGGCGGCGCAGAGCAGCGCTTGCTGCCGGTAGGCGGTCATGATCGGCGCGCGCGAGCCGCCGCCGAGCGTCGGGTCGCCGCGGCGGCGCTCATACTCGTCGAGCAGACGCGCGCGCCGTTTCGGCTCGCGCCGGGGATGCGGCGCGGCGGGGCTGAGCAACGGATGAACCGCGCCGCTCCGGTCGACGCCGAGCAGGCCGAAACCGAGCCGACGGCACAGGTCGCGGAAGCGCCGGTCGCGCTCGCGCCCTCCTCGCTCGCCGATCTCGGCCGCGAGCCAGACCTCGTCGCAGGCGCCCGCCCGGTCCACGCCCTGCAGCAGCAGTTCGAGATTGAACCGCCGCTTCAGTTCGCACACCACCACGACCGGCGGATCGCCGGCCTTGACCGCCAGCACGTCGCAGCCGCCGACCTCGCCCTTGGCCGCGAAGCCGAGGTCTTCGAGGAAGGCCTTCACCGGCGCGTAGAGACTCGTTTCCATCGCGCCATTCTACCGGCGCGGGTCCCCCGGCGCTTCCGCCGCGTCACTTCGACCTTGCGGCGCGGCGTGGGTTGTGGCTTCGAAGACTGAGGCGATTGGCCGAGAAGCGGAGACGACCACATGGCGCGGCTGCAGGGCGACCCAACGGGGAGCGCGGCTTTCGAACTCGACGGCGTCACCTTCGCGATCGAGGGCCGGACGCTGCTCGCGCCGCTCACCGCGGCGTTCGCGCCCGGCCGCGTCACGGGGCTTATCGGCCACAACGGCTCCGGAAAGTCGACGCTGCTGAAGCTGCTGGCGCGGCAGAACACGCCTTCCGGCGGCTCGATCCGCTTCGGCGGCCAGCCGATCGACGTCTGGGGCGCGCGCGCTTTCGCGCGCCAGATCGCCTATCTGCCGCAGCAGCCGCCGACCGCGGCAGGCCTGACCGCGCGGGAGCTGGTGGCGCTCGGCCGCTATCCCTGGCACGGCGCGCTCGGCCGGGTGACGGCGGCGGATCGCGCGGCCATCGCCCGCGCGCTCGAGCTGACCGACACCGTGGGATTCGCGGACCGCATGGTCGACGAACTGTCGGGCGGCGAACGCCAGCGGGTCTGGCTTGCGATGCTGGTCGCGCAGGAAGCGCGCTGGCTGCTGCTCGACGAGCCCACCTCGGCGCTCGACATCGCCCACCAGATCGAGGTGCTCTCGCTGGTGCGCAAGCTCAGCGTCGAGCACGGCCTCGGCGTCATCGTGGTGCTCCACGAGGTCAACATGGCCGCGCGCTTCTGCGACGAGCTCACGGCGCTGCGCCGCGGAGCCCTGATCGCGCGCGGGGGACCGGACGAGATCATGACGAAGGCCCGCCTCGCCGCGATCTACGAGGTCGAGATGGAGGTGATCCCGCACCCGACGACCGGCGTCCCGGTCTGCTTCGCGGCCTGAACGGCCGCCTAAGCTCGCGCGATCGTGCGCCGGCGGGACGGGACGCGCGGCCGAAACGTCCCATGTCCTGAGACGCCGCGCTCCGGACGCGGCGGACATCGCCAGGGAGCCGCCGATGACGTCGCCCCGTCATGTCAGCCGCCGCGCCGCGCTTGTCGGCGCAGGCGCGCTCGCCGCCACGTCGGCGCTGCGGCCTCGCCTCGCCGCGGCGGCCGCGCCTCTCGCGAAACCCATCCCGTCCAGCGGCGAGCGGATTCCCGCCGTCGGCCTCGGCACGTGGATCACGTTCAACGTCGGAGAGGACCGGACGCTGCGTGACGAATGCGCGGCGGTCATGGAGGCGTTCTTCGCCGGCGGCGGCCGCATGATCGATTCCTCGCCGATGTATGGTTCGGCGCAGCCGGTCGTGGGCTATGGCCTGCGCAAGCTCGGGCGCCCGGACATGCTGTTCTCGGCGGAAAAGGTCTGGACCTCTTCGGGCCGTGACGGCGCGGCGCAGATCGAGGCCACGCGGCGGTTCTGGGATGTGCCGCGCTTCGACCTGCTGCAGGTCCACAACCTGCTGGCGTGGGAGGCGCATCTCGAGACGCTTCGGGCCATGAAGGAGCGCGGCGCGCTGCGCTATGTCGGCGTCACCACCTCGGAAGGCCGGCGCCACAGCGAGCTCGAGACGATCCTCGCGTCGACGCCGCTCGACTTCGTCCAGCTCACCTACAATCCTCTCGACCGCGAGGCCGAGAAACGCCTGCTGCCGCTCGCAGGCGAGCGCGGCGTCGCGGTCATCGTCAACCGTCCGTTTCGGCAGGGCCGTCTGACGGAGGCGCTGGAGGGCGAACCGCTGCCGGGCTTCGCCGCCGAGCTCGGCGCGACGACCTGGGCGCAGCTCATCCTCAAGTTCATCGTCGCCCACCCCGCGGTGACCTGCGCCATCCCGGCGACGACCAGCGTCGCGCATGTGCGCGAGAACCTCGCGGCCGCCTCCGGCCCGCTGCCGGACGAGGCGATGCGCGCCCGGATCGCGGCGCACATCGCCGATCTCTGATGTCGGAGTGGTGGACCTATCGGCCGTCCGACTTCCTGCTGTTCTCGCCCCGCGTCTATGAACGGCTGATCGAGACGCACAACGCGGCGCTGTGGCCCTTGCAGCTCGTCGGGCTCCTGCTCGGCCTCGTCCTGCTCGCGGCCGTCTGGCGGGGCCGGGACGGCGACGCGCGGCTTGCGCTCGCGGCGCTCGGCGTCATCGTCGGCTGGGTCGGGTGGAGCTTCCTCGGCCAGCGCTACGCCGCGATCAACTGGGCGGCCGCCTATGCGGCGCTCGGCTTCGCGGCCGAGGCCGTGGCGCTGGTCGCGGCAGGCGCCGCGCTCCGCGCGCCCCTGTCGATGCCGAGCGCGCTTCGGCGCGCGACCGCCCTCCTCCTGATCGCCGTCGCGGTCGTCGCCTATCCGCTCCTCGCGCCGCTCGACGGCCGCTCGCTCGCGAGCGCGGAGACCTTCGCGGTCATGTCTGAGCCGACAGCGATCGCGACGCTCGGGGCGCTGCTGCCGCTGCGGCGCCGACTCGCGCTGGCGCTCGGACTCGTCCCGCTGGCGTGGTGCCTCTACGCCGGGATGACGCTGTGGACGCTCGGCGACGCCGCCGCCGCCGCGCCGCTCGGAACCGCGGCGCTGTTTCTCGCCGCCCTCGCGCTCGGCGGGCGCTCCCGTCAGGCCTCGGGCGAGCGCTTGCGCAGCAGATAGCTGTCCATGATCCAGCCGTGGCGAGCGCGCGCCTCCGTGCGGACGCGCTCGATCTCGTCCGCGACCTCGCTCAGGCGGCCGGAGACGAGAATCTCGTCCTCCGTCCCGACATAGGCGCCCCAGAAGATCTCCACGTCCTCGCCTTGGAGCCGCCGGTAGGCGTGCTCGGCGTCGAGCATGACGGCGATCGTGTCCGCGTCCTCGGAGAAGCCCTTCAGGCGGCGCCCGGTGGTGATCTCGACGGCGCGGCCGACCGTGTTCAGCGTCGTCCGGTGCTTCGCCGCCAGCGCCTGCAGGCTGGTGACGCCTGGGATGACCTCCCAGTCGATTTCATGCCGGCCGCTGTCCGCGATGTCGCCGACGATCCGGATCGTGCTGTCGTAGAGCGCGGGGTCGCCCCAGGTCAGGAATCCGCCGCACTCGCCGTCGCGAAGCTCGTCACCGATCAGGCGCTCGAACACCGCCTGTTTGCGGGCGTTGAGGTCGTCGATGCTGGCGGCGTAGTCGGCGGCGTCGCGCTCGCGCTCGGGGCTCGCGGCGTCGACGAATCGGTGCGCGCGGTCCGGCCGGATGAACCGGCGGCAGATCTCGCGGCGGATGGAGATGAGCTTGTCCTTGGATGGACCCTTGTCCATCAGGAAGAAGACGTCGACCTCGTTGAGGGCGTCGATGGCCTGGACGGTCAGGTAGTTCGGATCGCCGGCTCCGATGCCGATGATCTTGATCCGCTTGGTCACGCCGCCCTCCCGCGTCCGCTCGCGCGCGCCTTGGAGCGCGACGGCCGTCACGAATCGACGGCTCGCCTTAAAGCAATGACGGCGACCTTGCGGTCGCCGGCCATGTCTTCGTTCGTCTTCGGGAAAGCCGGCCCGCATTGGCGGGGGCGACTTGAGGATGCGGCAGGAACACCAAGAAGGACTTGGTGGGCGCACTAGGGCTCGAACCTAGGACCCGCTGATTAAGAGTCAGCTGCTCTACCAACTGAGCTATGCGCCCGAAAGTCAAAGTGACCGGCGGGACGCCGCATCGCTGAAGTGCGCGGGGTGTACCAAACGCCCCCGCGCCTGTCCAGCCCCGTTTATGCGTCTTCCTGGAAAACCTCTTCGCGCTTGGCGCGCACCGAGGGGAGGAAGGTGATAACCAACACCAGCACCGCGAGAACCAGCAGCGTGGCGCTGAGCGGGCGCGTGACGAACACCGAGGGATCGCCGCGCGAGATCGTCATGGCGCGGCGCAGATTCTCCTCCAGCATCGGCCCGAGCACGAAGCCGAGCAGAAGCGGCGCCGGCTCGCATTCGAGCTTCACCAGCACGTACCCGAGCAGGCCGAACGCCGCGACCGCATAGAGATCGAAGGCGTTGGAGTTCACGCTGTAGACGCCGATGGCGCAGAAGGCGAGAATCGCCGGGAACAGCATGGTGTAAGGCACCGTCAGCAGCCGGACCCACAGCCCGATCAGCGGCAGGTTCAGCAGCACCAGCATCAGGTTGCCGACCCACATGGAGGCGATCAGGCCCCAGAACAGCTCCGGCTTCTCGCTCGCGACGTTCGGCCCCGGCTGGATGCCCTGGATGATCATCGCGCCGATCATCAGCGCCATCACCGGGTTGGCCGGGATGCCAAGCGTCAGCATCGGGATGAACGAGGTCTGGGCGCCGGCGTTGTTCGCCGATTCGGGCGCCGCGACGCCTTCGATGGCGCCCTTGCCGAAGCGTTCGGGCGTCTTCGAGATCCGCTTCTCGACGGTGTAGGCCGCGAAGGACGACAGCACCGCGCCGCCGCCCGGAAGAATGCCCAGCACCGAGCCGAGGGCCGTGCCGCGCAGCACCGGCGCGACCATCGCCTTGAAGTCCTCCTTCGACGGCCAGAGGTTCGTGACCTTCTTGACCATCACCTCGCGGTCGGACTCGTTCTCGAGATTGCGGAGGATCTCGGCGATGCCGAACACGCCGACCGCGACCGCGACGAAGTTGAGGCCGTCCGCCAGTTCGAGGAAGCCCATCGTGAAGCGCTGGGCGCCGGTGTTCACGTCGGAGCCGACGAGGCCGAGGAGCAGGCCGACGACGACCATGGCGAGCGCCTTGATCACCGATCCGCTCGCCAGCGCCACCGAGGCGACGAGGCCGAGCATCATCAGCGAGAAGTACTCCGCCGGCCCGAACTTCAGCGCGACCTCGGTGAGGGGCGGCGCGAACAGGGCGATCAGGACCGTCGCCACAGAGCCGGCGAAGAACGATCCGAGCGCGGCCGTCGCAAGCGCCGGGCCCGCCCTGCCCTGTTTGGCCATCTGGTAGCCGTCGATCGCGGTCACCGCCGACGAACTCTCGCCGGGCAGGTTGATCAGGATCGCGGTGGTCGAGCCGCCGTACTGCGCGCCGTAGTAGATGCCGGCGAGCATGATCAGCGACGTCGCCGGCTCGAAGTTGAAGGTGATCGGCAGCAGCATCGCGATGGTCGCGGTCGGGCCGATGCCCGGAAGAACGCCGATCAGCGTGCCGAGCAGCACCCCAGCGAAGCAGAAGGCGAGATTGACCGGCAAGGCGGCCGTGCCGAAGCCGAGAGCGAGGTTGGAGATGAGATCGGAGGCGGACGAAAGGATATCCATGGTCTCAGTTTCCTCCGCTCACGCGCCGAAGAGGCCGCGGATCGCGGCGACGACGCCGGCGATCATGGAGCCGATCGCGGAGAACGCGGCTCCGATCGGGGCGTAGGCCACGTCGAAATAGGGATTGAGCGGAGCGAACGGGCCGTTGAACACGGGGACCGGAAGGCCGAGCCAGCGCTGGAACACGATCACGCAGAACAGCGTCAGCGTCAGCGTCAGCGCGACCGCGAGCTTGACCGTCGAGCGACGGCTCGCAAAGGCGGAGATCGCGACCACGAGGGCGACGGACGGGGCGAGGCCCAGCCAGCGGATCGTCAATCCGAACACGATCGGCGAGATCAGGATCATGAAGGCGCCGCGCCACGGCACGGCGCCGATGTCGACGGGCGGGCGTCCGATCGACTTGATCACGATGATCACGCCGAGCAAGCCGAGCACGCCCGCGAGCAGAAGCGGGAAGTATCCCGGCCCCATGCGGAGCGCCGTGCCGATGGTGAGATCCATCGTGCCCAGCGCGAAGACCGCGGCGATTGCGATGAAGATGCCGCCCGCCGCGGCGTCACGAGTGTTCACTTGCATGATGAGGCCCTTTGACGGTCCGCGTCGCAAACAGGCGCGCTCAAGACAGCGGCCCCCGCCCGCCGACGGCCCCTCGCCGCTGGCGCGCGAAGGGCCGTCACTTCAGGTCAGTCGGCGTAGACGCCGGCGGCTTTGATGACCGGGGACCAGCGATCGATCTCCGACGTCAGCTTCGTCTTCAGCCCTTCCGGCGTCGCCTCGGCCTCCGAGGACGGCGCGGTGCCGAGCTCGGCGAAGCGCTTCGCCACGTTCGGGTCCTTCAGCGCCTTCTGCAGCGAGGCGGTGAGCTTCTGGACGATCTCGGCCGGGGTGCCCTTCGGCGCGTAGATTCCGTGCCAGATGCCGACCTCGAAGCCCGGCAGGCCCGCCTCGGCGGCGGTCGGAATGTCGGGGAGCGAGGCGAGGCGCTCCTTGGTCGTGGTCGCGTAGGCCTTGATCTTGCCCGACTTGATCTGGTTCGTGGTGTTGGTGGTCTGGTCGCACATGACGTCGACCTGCCCGCCGACGAGATCCGTCATCGCAGGACCGGTGCCCTTGTAGGGCACGGTGGTCAGCGGGGTCTCGATCTTCGACATGAAGAGCATGCCGCAGAGATGCGACGCCGCGCCGATGCCGGCGTTGGCGTAGGTCACCTGGTCCTTGTTGGCCTTGGCGTAGTCGATCAGGCCCTTGAGGTCGGTCGGCTCGAAATTCGCGCGCGCCACGAGCGTCATCGGCACCTCGGTGACGAGGCCGACATAATCGAACGCGTTGAGCGTGTCGTAGGGCAGCTTGCGGTACAGCACCGCGCTGGTGGCCATGCCGATATGGTGCAGCAGAAGCGTGTAGCCGTCCGGGTCGGCCTTCGCGACGCGGCCCGCGCCCAGCGTGCCGCCGGCGCCGCCGACGTTCTCGATGATGATCTGCTGCCCGAGATCCTTGCTCATCGACTCCGCGACGAGCCGGCTGACGGTGTCGGTCGGGCCGCCGGCCGAGAACGGCACGACCATGGTGATGGTGCGGCTCGGGTAGTTCTGCGCCTGCGCGGGCGCGGCTGCGAGCGCCGCAAAGGCGGCGGCCGCGGCGAGATGCTTCAGCATGGAGTTCCTCCCAGAATACGCCCCGGCGAGGCGGTTTATCCGCGTTGGCCGCGGTATGACTTTTCACCGGTCGGTCGCCGGCTGCGCGTTTTGCGCAACCCTGATCCGCCCCGCTTATGGGTCATCCTTAAGTCGGACGCAACAACGGATTAAGGCCATATGACGGCATACGTAAAACCCCTGCCCCGCTCACGATCGCGGCGCCGAAGGGGTTCTGGAGACTGGGAAAACCGATTTCTCTGGCATGCCAGAGCAGCCGCGCCGAAGAGCATTCGTGGTTGGACGACGGCCGGCCCAAGGGCGTCGCTTGTCGAACGACCAGATCCGGTCTTGGGGCGACGCGAGGAACGGCGGCGGTCCGACGAACCGGACCGATCGCGGCGCGGCGGACGTCTCCGGGCGAACCGCCCGGAGACGTCCGCCTGTCTCAGGCGCTGATGGCGGCCTGCGCGTTCACCTGCTGACGCTTGACCGTCAGCTTGTTGAGCGCAGCCACATAGGCCTTGGCGGAAGCGACCAGCGTGTCGGGATCGGCGACCTTGGCGGAAACCGTCTTCTCGCCCTCCTCCAGCCGCACCGAGACTTCCGCCTGGGCGTCCGTGCCTTCGGTGACCGCGTGCACCTGATAGAGCGCGAGGCTGGCCTCATGCGGCGCGACGCTGCGGATCGCGTTGAAGATCGCGTCCACCGGACCGTTGCCGGTCGACTGGACGGTGGTGTGCACGCCCTCGATGTCGAGCGTCAGCGTGGCCGACTGCGGGCCCATGGTGCCGGCGATCACGGTGAGCGACAGCACCTTGATGCGGTCGTTGCCGGAGGCGATCTGGTTGTCCACCAGCGCCTCGATGTCCTCGTCGTAGACGTGCTTCTTGCGGTCCGCGAGCTCCTTGAACCGGGCGAAGGCGTCCTGCAGCGCGTTCTCGCCCAGTTCGTAGCCCAGCGCCTTCAGCTTGTCCTTGAAGGCGGCGCGGCCCGAATGCTTGCCCATCACCAGCGAGGTCTTGGTCACGCCGACGGAGGCCGGCGTCATGATCTCGTAGGTCTCGTTGTTCTTTAGCATTCCATCCTGGTGGATGCCGCTCTCATGGGCGAAGGCGTTCTTGCCGACGATCGCCTTGTTGTACTGCACCGGGAACGAGGTCGCGGCCGACACCAGCCGCGAAGCGCGGGTGAGCAGGGTCGACTCCACGCCGGTCTCGTAGGGAAGAGCGTCCCGGCGCGTCCGCAGCGCCATCACGATCTCCTCCAGCGCCGCGTTGCCGGCGCGCTCGCCGATGCCGTTCACCGTGCATTCGATCTGCCGCGCGCCGCCGGCGAGGCCCGCCAGCGAGTTCGCCACCGCGAGGCCCAGATCGTCATGGCAATGGGTCGAGAAGATCACCTTGTCCGCGCCCGGCACCCGCTCGCGCATGGCGACGAACATGGCGCGGTACTCGTCCGACGTGGCGTAGCCCACCGTGTCCGGCAGGTTGATGGTGGTGGCGCCGGCCCGGATCGCCGCCTCCACCGCGCGGGCGAGATACTCGTGGCCGGTGCGGGTGGCGTCCATGGCGGACCATTCCACGTCGTCCACCAGATTGCGCGCCTGGGCGACGGTGGCCGCGATGATCTCCAGCACCTCCTCCTCCGTCTTGCGCATCTGATGCTTCAGATGGATCGGCGAGGTGGAGACGAAGGTGTGGATGCGCGGCCGCTTCGCGAAGCGCACCGCCTCGCCGCAGCGGGCGATGTCGCCCGGGATGGCGCGGGCGAGGCCCGCGACGACGGCGTTCTCCGTGCGGCGGGCGATCTCGGCCACCGCCTCGAAGTCGCCGTTGGAGGCGATGGGGAAACCCGCCTCGATGATGTCGACGCCCATGCGGTCGAGCAGATGCGCGACCTCGAGCTTCTCATCGAAGGTCATGGTGGCGCCGGGGCACTGCTCGCCGTCGCGCAGCGTCGTGTCGAAGATCACCACGCGTTCGTTTGCTGCGGTCATGTCGGTCTGGTCCTTCGTCGGGCGCGTCGTCGGCTCATGCGGCTCGATGCGAAACGCCTTTTGTCCTGCGGTTCAGCCGTCCGGTCCCCTGAGCGCCAGGGCGCTCGCGCCCGGCCGGCCCTCAGGGGCGTGTAAGGAGCAGGCGAAGCGCAAGCGGACGCGCGCGTTCGACGGCCGGGAAGGCCGGAACGACGGTCGCGATGATGTCGCCGCTGGCGCGCATGACAGGTCCGAAGCGAAAACTCGGCGATGATGTACTGCGATCCCGCGTTTCGATCAACGCCCCAGCCGCGGTCGCAAGCGAACTACTACGGACTTGTCGCCGAGGTCGCGTCCGCTGATGCTTCAGCTTCCGGCGCAGCCAGGGGTGACGCCATGAAGACCGCAGCCGCATGCATGATCGCGCTCGTTACGCTTTCGACGCCAGCCGGAGCGGCCGGTCAGGACGACGCGCTCAAGGCGCCTCGCCCGGCCCCGCCTGCGGCGAGGGCCTCCACCACTCCGAACCCGAGCGATCTCGGCGCGGCGATCATGTCCGCCGAAGTCGACGCCGGCGGAACGCTGCTGATCGGCGAAGGCGCCGTTTCGTCGGTCCGAACCGGCGCCGGACAGTATCAGGTCGGGTTTGGCCGCGACGTCCGCAACTGCGCCTTCAGCGCGACGAACCAGTCCGTCAGCGGCAACCCGCCGTTCGTGCAGAAATACGGAGCCGAGTGGCTCGAAGGCGTCTTCGTCGGGCATCTGGAAGGCTCGGGATACTCAGACACGCGCTTCTACCTGATCGCCGTCTGCGGCCGATAGGAGCGGCCGGGGTCAGGCGTCACCGCAGCAGGAGCCGCTCCACCGCCGCATGGACGTAGTCCGGCGAGGCCTCCGTGAGTTCGGCCGCGGAGCGGACGAGGGTCACGCCATCGAGCTCCGGCTCGCGCTCGGCGCGGATGTGGGCCTCGACCCGCGCGGCGAGTTCCCGCGCGTCAAGCGGGCTGTCGAAGCGGCGGACACAGGCGACGAGGTGGCCCGCGAGCACACAGATCCGCTCGTCCGTGGGCGTGACCAGCGGAGCCGCCAGCCCGGTCTCCTCCGCGAGCTCGCGCGCGATCGAGCCTTCGAGGTCGACCACGTCGCCCGACACGTCGCCGAGGTCGGGCGTGCCGGCGGGAAAGTAGACGCGGCCCGCGTTCGCCGTGTGCTGCGCCATGCGGCCGAGCAGGACCGCGCCGTCGGACGACACGACCGCGGCCGCGCCGAACACGTTGCGCACCCCCCGCTCGGGAAAGTTCTTCGCGCGCCACCACAGGAAGGTGGAGAAGCCGGTCTCCGCGTAGCGCGCCGAAAGCCGGCCGTCCTCGATCGAGAGCCCGTCGCACAGCAGCACGCGGCCGTCATACATCTTCGGCTTGGCGGCGACGGCCTCCACCCAGTGCGCCGCGATCGCCTCGGAATCGGTCAGGTCGAAACACAGCGGCTCGCCGCCGAGCCGGCCTTCGAAGCGCGAGACCCGGACGACCTGTACGCTCACGGCAGGAACAGCGAGCCTTCGGCCACCACCACGGCCGACCCACCGATCGTCGCCGAGGCCAGGCGGCCTTCCGACACCCTGAGCCCGAGTTCGATCACGCTCGGACGGCCCATCTCGTAGCCCTGACCGATTTTCAGCGCGTGCTCGCCGTCCCCCGGCCGATCGAACGCCATGACCGCCCCAGCGAAGGCCGCGACCGCCGATCCCGTCGCCGGGTCCTCGAACGCCCCACGCACCATGCGGGCGCGGAACGCCTGACCCGGATCGCCGGTCTCGCGCGTGTAGACGAAAGCGGCCCGGCGCGCGTCGCCGGCGAAGGCCGCGTCCCAGCGCGCGAGGTCCGGGCGCAGCCGCGCCAGCGCGTCGAGGCCGCTCACGGGCACGAAGGCGAAGAGGTTGCCGGCGTCGAAACAGGACGGCGCGTGGCCCTCGAAGCCGATGTCGGCCTCGTCCAGCCCGAGCGCCGCCGCAATCGTTCCCGCGTCAGAAATGGGTCCTGCCGGCGCCGGCAGCTTCGGCAGGGCGAAGGTGGCGCGCCCCGACCGTTTTCCCGTGGCGGTGGCGCGGCACGGGACGACGCCGACGGCCTCCTCCAGTTCGAACGCCGCGTCGCGGCCCTTGCCGGCGACGGCGTCCATCAGCCCGAGCAGCACCGCCGTCCCGACGGTCGGGTGGCCCGCGAACGGCAGCTCGCGGTCCGGCGTGAAGATGCGAAGCCGCGCCTTGCGGCTCTCGTCTTCGGCCGGCAGCAGGAACACCGTCTCGGACAGGTTGAATTCGCGGGCGATCGCCTGCATGCCGGCCGCGTCGAGCCCCTGGGCGTCGAGCACGACGGCGAGCGGATTGCCGGCGAGCGGCAGGTCGGCGAAGACGTCGAGGATCACATAAAGGCGGGACATGGCGACGGCGTAGCACGAGCTTTCGCCCTGTCGCCAGCGGGATCAGGCCAGCGACGCCGGCAGCAGGGTCAGGCCTGCGCGGGGGTCAGAGACGGCAGGCGGCGTCGCCGGGGCATGGCGAGAAACAGGCCGTACGCCAGCGCCAGCGGCGCGATCGGCGCGCCGATCATGTGCAGCGGCACGATCGCGACCGGCAGCAGCAGAAGCAGGCCGGCGGCGCGACGCTCGGCTCCGACCAGCTCCTCGCGCCGGGCCATCCACCAGATGACGGCGCCGGTCAGCGCGCAGAGGTCGTAGTTGAACGCGTAGGGCGTCGCGAGCGCGGCGGCGATGGTCAGCACGAGGGCGCGGGTCGCGACGTCGGAGGTCCGGCGGAACGTCGTCCAGACCGCGGCGGCCGCGACGACGAGGCCGAGCCCCTGCAGGCTCCAAGTGGGCGACGACGGAAGGTCCGCGATCGCGCCGGAGGGGGCGATGGACACCATCATGAAGCGATGAAAGGCGGAGATGTCCGAGAGCAGGGCGAGCTGGTAGTCGGCGGTCGTCGTCAGCCAGAGGCGCCACGGCTCCACGCCGTAGAGCAGAAGGGCGAGCGCCGAGAGCGCGAGCGCCGTCGCCGCGGCCGCGGCGATGACCCGCCACGCGCCGGCGGCGATCAGCGCGATCGGAATGAGGAGGCCGAGCTGCGGCTTGATCGTGAGCAGTCCGATCAGAACCCCTGCGACGATCGGCCGGCGGTCGATGCAGGCGACCGCCGCGAGCAGGGCCGCGCCGAGCAGCAGGCCGTTCTGTCCGGTGACGACGCACCAGAACGCCGCCGGCGACAGCGCCGCCGCAAGCGCCCCGATCCGGCGCGCGCCGGCGGGCAGGCCCGCGGCGACGACGGCCGCCAGCGCGGCGAGGCCGCCCAGGGTCCAGAGCGCCAGCGCGCCGCCATAGGGCGGCCAGGAGAAGGGCTGCAGCACGATCAGCGCGTGCGGCGGATAGGACCAGTTGAAGTACATCTTCAGCGGCTGGCCGAAGACGTCCTGCAGCAGATTAGGATAGCGCAGGAGATCCCCAAGCGCGGCCGCGCCGTGCTCGGCCGCGACGCGCGGCGCGCCCCAGACGTTGATGAAGTCGCGACCGAGCGGATGCCCGGTCACGTCCTCCCAGTTCCCCGCGGGCAGGAAGAACCGCACGACGAGCACCGCCGCGAAGAGGAGCCCCGCGAGCGTCACTTCGATCAGCAGCCGGCGGGCCGAGGGCGACATGAAGCTTACTCCCTGATGGCGGGAGTCTGCCTCAGGACCGCTTAAGGAGACGCCAACGCCGTGCGCTCTACACCGGCTCCGGCGTGAAAATCCGGCTCGGACGGACGAACTCGTCCTGCGCGGCGACGGTGAGGATCTCCCGCGAGCCGGCCTCGGCGGTCGCCTTGAGCAGGCCGTAGACCGAGGAGCCGGCCCGCGACAGCGCCTCGGCGGCCGAGCCGGTCGTCAGCAGATGCACGAAGAACAGCGCCGCGATCGCGTCGCCGGCGCCGTTCACGGAGACCGGCAGCAGGGGGGTGCGCAGGCGAAACGCGCCCTGCCCGTCCACAGCCAGAAGCTCGATCGCGTCGTCCGGCGTCTCGGGCGTCTGCAGGCTGGTCACGAGCACCGTCTCCGGCCCCCGCGACCGCAGCATCCGGGCGGCCGCGACCGCCGCTCCGAGCGAGCCGACGGAGAAGCCGGCGAGATGCTCGAGCTCGAACTGGTTGGGCGTCACCACGTCGGCCGCCGGCACGGCGCGATCGCGCATGAATTCGGGAATGCCGGGACGCACGAACACGCCGCGCCCGACGTCGCCGATCACCGGATCGCAGCAGTAGAGCGCGCGGGGGTTGGCCGTCTTGACGCGGGCGACCGCCTCGAGGATGGCGTCGCCGATCGCGGCGTCGCCCATGTAGCCGGACAGCACGCCGTCGCAGGACGGCAGCGCGCCGCGCTCGTCGATGCCCGTCACGATCTCCCGGATGGCGTCCGCGGGAAACACGGTTCCGCGCCAGGCGCCGTAGCCGGTGTGGTTCGAGAACTGGACCGTGTTCACCGCCCAGACCTCATGGCCGAGGCGCTGCATCGGGAAGGTGGCGGAGGCGTTGCCGACATGCCCGTAGGCGACGTGGCTCTGGATCGAGAGGATGTTCATGCGCGGCCCGTCCGGTGCGGAGAAGCGTCGCCCTTCTCTACGGCCTTCGCGGCGCGCGCGTCGAATTCCGATCCGTGACGCGCGCGATCGTATCCCGTGACGTTCAGGCGAAATAGCCGCGCAGGAAAGTCGCTCCGGGCGCGAGCAGGATATAGGCCCACACGATCGCCGAGGTCGCGTTCGCGAACTGGAACAGCCAGAACGACATCTGGAACATGCCCGCGACGAAAGGCACGAAGGAGCGGATCGGGCTGATGAAGCGTCCGATGAACACGCCGGCCGCGCCCCACTTCTGCACGAAGGCCTGCGAGCGTTCGATGATCTGCGGCCGCTCCCGCACGGCCTTCCAGCCCAGCACCCTGTCCTTGAGCTTGAAACCAAGCCAGAACGACACCCAGTCGCCGAGGAAGCCGCCGAGGGCGACGCCGGCGAAGATCGGCCAGAACGCGATGTTGCTGGCGCCGATCAGCGCGCCGACGCCCACGAACAGCGGCGTCGACGGCACGGCGAGCGACAGCCCGACGATCGATTCGAGAAAGGCCAGAACGAACACGATGACGGGCGCCCAGGCTTCGTGCTCGCGCACGAACTCGAGCACCGCGCTGACGATCTCGTGAAAACTCATGGGCTTGGGTCGTCCGGCTGCGGAAGGCGAGCAGTTGTGTCCTGCTTCGATGGCGCGCGCAACCGGCGAAGCCGGACCGCTCCCGCCTCACGCCGCCCGCAACGCGCCCGCCGCCGCCGCGGGGCGGACCACCATGGTCGCGACGCTCGTCCCCACCGGGGCCGCAAGCGCGAAGGCGACGGCGCGCGCGACGGCCTCGGGGAGCGCCGCGCCCGCGCGGCGATCCGGAAGCGCGACGACGCTGACGGCCGGACCTTCGCCGCCGCGTCGCGATCCGTCCACGCCCGCCGGAAGCGCCACGTGACGGTCGTCGTCGTGGGCGACGACCACCAGCGCGCCGGCGCTATTACGCCGGAGGACCTTCATCGAATCGGCCGCCGACCGCCGGTCGGACACGACGGCGTCCACGCCGCCGAACGCGCCGGCGCAGAGCGCGACGACCGACTCGAGCAGCCCGCCGCCATCGCCCGCGATCGCCAGCGCGGCGATCTCGGCGCCCTCCCAGCGCAGCTCCGCGACAAGTTCGGCGATCCGGCCCGCGTCCGCCGCCCCGAGGGCGAGGCGCGCGCCCTCCCGGGCGAGACGCCGGACCGTGGCCTCCAGAAGAGACGGCTCGAGCCCGAGCAACGCGATCGCCTGTCCCCGCAACGCCGCCATGGTCTCCGCCTCCTCGTCCCGCCGCCGGCCCGCCCGGCGACCCATGGACCAAAGCATGAGCCCGACCCGGCCGGCGTCGATAGACAGATGCTCCGAACCTCTTGCCCGATTCTCCAGATGTGCCGCCGCGCCCCTCGCGCGAGCGACCGCCACAGCCTAACTTGCCGCTCGGGGACAAGACGAGGCGCGACCCTGCAAATCAAGCGGGGTGCGTCGTTTGCTTGGAAGGGCGAATCCATTGCCGCATCTGAACGCACTCGCCGCGCTGATTGCGCGATATGCCCCCACAGACGGCACGCATGAGACGCCGGTTCCGAACCTGACGCTCTACCGCGCGTCGCAGCCGAGCGAACCGACGCACGGCATGTACGAGCCGGCTTTCTGCATCGTCGCGCAGGGACGCAAGCAGATCGAGCTCGCCGGCGAGACCTACATCTATGACGGCGCGCGCTCTCTGATTGTCTCCGTCGACCTGCCGGTCGTCGGCCGCGTGATCGAGGCGACGGAGAAAGAACCCTACCTCGGCGCCAAGCTCTCGCTCGATCCGCAGGCGCTGAACGCCCTCCTGATCGAGCACCGGCTCGACCGGCGCGAGCCTTCCGCCGGCGTCGCGGTGTCGCTCGCCGACACGACGTCCGAGATGCTCGACGCCTTCACGCGGCTCGTCGGGCTGCTCGGCGCGCCGCATGACATTGGCGCGCTGGCGCCGCTCGCCGAACGGGAGATCCTCTACCGCCTGCTGACCGGCGCGCTCGCCGCCCGCGTCCGCCAGATCGCGACCGCCGACAGCAAGATCAGCCAGGTGAACCGCGCGATCGACTGGATCAAGCGCAACTTCAACCAGCCGTTCCGGATGGAGCAGGTGTGCGCGGCGGCGAACATGAGCCCCTCGGCGCTGCACGCGCACTTCAAGACGGTGACGTCCATGAGCCCGCTGCAGTACCAGAAGCACCTGCGGCTGCAGGAGGCGCGGCGGCTGATCGTCAGCAACGCGCGCGACGCCGCGACCGCGGGCCACGCGGTCGGCTATGAAAGCCCTTCGCAGTTCAGCCGCGAGTATCGGCGCCTGTTCGGCGCGCCGCCGATCCGCGACGCGGCGCGCCTGCGCGAGACGCCTGCGGCCGAGTTGTCGGTGGGGTAAGCTGAACGCAACACGGCCGGGCTTCCGCCCGGCCGTTTGCTTGCCCGATCCGAGCCGGATCAGTTCTTGGTCTTGTCGACCATGGCCTTGGCCTTGATCCAGGGCATCATCTCGCGCAGGCGCGCGCCGACTTCCTCGATCTGGTGGGCGTCGTTGCGGGCGCGGGTCGCCTTGAACGAGGTCTGGTTGACCTTGTTCTCCAGCATCCAGTTGCGGGTGAAGACGCCGCTCTGGATGTCGTTCAGCACCCGCTTCATCTCGGCCTTGGTCTCGGGCGTGATGATGCGCGGGCCGGTGACGTATTCGCCGTATTCCGCGGTGTTGGAGATCGAGTAGTTCATGTTGGCGATGCCGCCCTCATAGATGAGGTCGACGATCAGCTTCACTTCGTGCAGGCACTCGAAATAGGCCATCTCCGGCGCGTAGCCGGCTTCCACCAGCGTCTCGAAGCCAGCGCGGATCAGCTCTACGAGGCCGCCGCAGAGCACGGCCTGCTCGCCGAACAGGTCGGTCTCGCACTCTTCCTTGAAGGTGGTCTCGATGATGCCGGCGCGGCCGCCGCCGTTGGCGGAGGCGTAGGACAGGCCGATGTCATGGGCGTTGCCCGAGGCGTCCTGATAGATCGCGATCAGAGACGGCACGCCGCCGCCCTTCAGGTACTCGCCGCGCACGGTGTGGCCGGGGCCCTTCGGGGCGACGAGCAGCACGTCGAGGTCCTTGCGGGGCTCGATGAGGTTGAAGTGGACCGAGAGGCCGTGGGCGAACAGCAGCGCCGCGCCTTCCTTGAGGTTCGGCTCCAGGCTCTCCTTGTAGATGTCGGCCTGCAGCTCGTCCGGGGTCAGCAGCATCACCACGTCGGCGACCTTTGCGGCTTCCGCGGGCGACATCACCTTGAAGCCCTCGGCCTCGGCCTTCTTGGCGGTCGCCGAGCCCGGACGCAGGGCGACGATGATGTTCGGCACGCCCGAGTCGCGCAGGTTCAGCGCGTGAGCGTGGCCCTGGCTGCCGTAGCCGATGATGGCGACCTGCTTGCCCTTGATGAGGTTCAGATCGGCGTCGCGATCGTAATAGACGCGCATTGTGAGGTCCTTCCCGATGGCTTCTGTTGCGTTTCAGCCGGCCATCGCCGGCGTTTTCGTCGCCCCATAAAGGGCAAGGAACTGGTCGACGGCGCGCCGCGCGTCCGCGGCGGCGTCGATGGCGAAGCGGTCGCCGAGCAGCCGCCGGATCTGGACGTCCCGCCCGGCGAGGCCGAAGAAGGTGCGGAACGCCTCCTCCGCGTCGTCGAACGCCACCAGGCCGGCGGCGCGCGCGTCGAGAAGCAGCGGCTTCAGCCGTTCGCCGATCGCGAAGCGCCCGTTGGCCAGCACGATGCCGCCCAGCGTCTCGGCCTGCCCGATCGCGATCCGGTTGAGCGCGACCGAGGTTTCAGAGGAGATCACGGTCAGCCAGTTGGCGGCGAAGCCCTCGAGGCTCTCGCGCAGGGCGCCGGCGTCGAGATGCTGCCGGTCATAGGCGCCGGCGCGCACCTTCGAGGCCTGCCACCGGACGGTTTCGGTCAGTAGGCCCTCGCGGTCGCCGAACCACTTGTAGAGCGTCTCCTTGGAGCAGCTCGCGCGGCGGGCGACCGCCGTCATGGTCAGCGCCGCGGCGCCCTTCTCGACCAGCAGCGCGAGCACGGCGTCGAGCACGGCTTCCCGCCGCCCCGCCGTCCCCTCGCCCGCGCTGTCCAGACCGATCTCGCTCATGTCGCCGTACCGTACGTTACGGTTCGGTCGTATGGACGATCCCGCCCGCGCTGACAAGGACTGTTTTCGGAAGAGAGGACGGCGTCTCGGAACCCGCGTGAAGCGCTGGGCGAGCCCTTAGGCCGCCATGCCCTCCGGACCGCGGGCGATGGCGGCGACGCCGGTGCGCGAAACCTCGACGAGACCGAGCGGCCCCATCAGCACGATGAACTGGTCGAGCTTGTCGGGCTTGCCGGTGATCTCGAAGATGAAGCTCTCCGTCGTCGCGTCGATCACGCGCGCGCGGAACGCCTCGGCCAGACGCAAAGCCTCGGCGCGCAGGTCGCCCTTGCCGCGCACCTTGATCAGCATGAGCTCGCGCTCCAGCGCCTTGCCGGTGAGCGTGAGGTCGACGACGCTGCGCACCGGCACCAGCCGGTCGAGCTGGCTCTTGATCTGCTCGACGACGCCGTCGGGACCCGTGGTCACAATCGTGATGCGGGAGAGGTGCCGCTCATGGCTGACCTCGGACACGGTCAGGCTGTCGATGTTGTAGCCGCGGCCGGAGAACAGGCCGATGACGCGGGCGAGCACGCCCGGCTCGTTGTCGACGATGATCGCGAGCGTGTGGCGGGCGAGCGGCGGATGCGCGTCGTCCATGAAATAGGCGGAGCCGGTGGGCAGAGGCGGCATGGGTTTCTTCTTGATCTTTTGAGAAAGAGGTCATCTCGGCCGGGCGGAGCGAGAGCCGAAATCGTGCGCAGGACAAGGCGCTCGTCGGCGGGACGTCATCCCGGCCCGGCCTTCCGCCGTCCCGGATGACGTCCCGCCGATCGGAAGCGGCTCACACCAGCATCTTGCCCTCTTCCGAGATCGCTTCGTCGATCTCGGCCTCGGCCGCGTCGCCGAGCAGCATCTCGTTGTGGGCGCGGCCCGACGGGATCATCGGGAAGCAGTTCTCCATCTTGTCGACGATGCAGTCGACGACGACGAAGCCCGGCGTGTCGATCATCGTGCGGATCGCCTCGTCGAGGTCGTCGGGATTCTCGACGCGCACACCCGTGCCGCCATAGGCCTCGGCGAGCTTCACGAAGTCCGGCAGCGCCTCCGAGTACGAGTTCGAGTAGCGCCCGCCGTGCAGCAGCTGCTGCCACTGGCGCACCATGCCCATGTACTCGTTGTTGAGGATGAACACCTTGACCGGCAGATTGTACTGCAGGGCGGTCGAGAGCTCCTGCAGCATCATCTGGATCGAGGCCTCGCCCGCGATGTCGATGACGAGCGCGTCCGGATGGGCCTTCTGCACGCCGACCGCAGCCGGCAGGCCGTAGCCCATCGTCCCGAGGCCGCCGGAGGTCATCCAGCGGTTCGGCTCCTCGAAGTGGTAGTACTGCGCGGCCCACATCTGGTGCTGGCCGACCTCGGTCGTGATGTAGGTCTTGCGGTCCTTGGTCAGCTCGTAGAGCCGCTCGATCGCATGCTGCGGCTTGATCGTCGTGGTCGACGGCCGGTAGGCGAGGCTCCTGCGCGCGCGCCAGCGGTCGATCTGCGCCCACCACGTCTTCAGGCTCGCGGCGTCGATCGTCGACGACGTCGCCTTCCAGATCCGCACCATGTCCTCGAGCACGTGGGCGACGTCGCCGATGATCGGGACCTGGACCTTGACGTTCTTGTTGATCTGGGACGGATCGATGTCGATGTGGATCTTCTTCGAGTTCGGCGAGAACGCGTCGAGCCGGCCGGTGATGCGGTCGTCGAAGCGCGCGCCGATGCAGACCATGACGTCGCAGTCGTGCATGGCGTGGTTGGCCTCGAAGGTGCCGTGCATGCCGAGCATGCCGAGCCAGGCGGGGCCGGACGCCGGATAGGCGCCGAGGCCCATCAGGGTCGACGTCACCGGCGCGCCGGTGAGCGCCGCGAACTCACGCAGCAGCTCGCTCGCCCGCGGGCCGGAATTGATGACGCCGCCGCCGGTGTAGAGGATCGGCTTCTTCGCCGACGCGATCAGCTCGATCGCCTGCTTGATGCGGTCGATCTCGCCGTCGAGCTTCGGCTGGTAGCTCTTATGGTGCACGTTCTCCGGGCCGACATAGGTTCCGGTCGCGAACTGGACGTCCTTCGGAATGTCGACGACCACCGGCCCCGGCCGCCCGTGGGTGGCGACATAGAACGCCTCGTGCAGGATCTGCGCGAGGTCGTTGACGTCCTTCACGAGGTAATTGTGCTTGGTGCAGGGCCGGGTGATGCCGACCGTGTCGCACTCCTGGAACGCGTCCGAGCCGATCAGATGGGTCGGGACCTGGCCGGTGATGCAGACCAGCGGGATCGAATCCATCAGCGCGTCGGTCAGGCCGGTCACGGCGTTGGTCGCGCCGGGGCCGGAGGTGACGAGCACGAGGCCGGGCTTGCCGGTCGAGCGGGCGTAGCCTTCCGCCGCATGCGCCGCGCCCTGCTCGTGGCGGACGAGCACGTGCTCCACCTTCTCCTGCTGGAACAGCGCGTCGTAGATCGGAAGCACGGCGCCGCCGGGATAGCCGAAGATGTGCTCGACGCCCTGGTCCTGCAGCGCGCGGACGACCATCTCCGCTCCGGTCATCGTCTCGGTCATGGCGTTTGTCCTTTCGCCGTCTCGACCCTGAACCCGTTCGGCGCCTCGTTGGACGCCGGGCAACAAAAAAGGGCCCGCTGGGGAGCCCTTGGCTTAGGCGTCATCGCTCGGAAGCGGCCCTACTCGGCCCGCTCCTGGGATGACGCCCTGCTTACGAGAATGAGATTGCGCGCCACGTGGCCGCTCCAGTCTTAAAAGTTGCGCGGACGCTACGCCCAAGCCGCGGCGGCGTCAAGCGGCGAGCAGGAGCAACCGACGCCGTCCTTCGGGGAGCCCCGATCAATCGAGAAACACCGTCTCCATCGCCACCTCCGCGTCTTCCGGACGCCACGTCGCGGCGCTGGGGCGATCGTCCTTCAGCTCCATGGCGGCGAAGCGCCAGCCATTGCGGCCGGCGGCCTTGGCCTTGTAGAGCGCCTCGTCGGCGAGCTGCATGAGGCGCTGGGGGTCGGTCGCGTTGTCGGGCGCGAGCACGCCTCCGACCGTCACGCTCGGCCGCAGCGCGACGCCGCCGATCTCGCAGGTCTGGTTCACCGTCTCCACCAGACGTTTCGCGAGGCGCATGGCGTCGTCCACGGTCGGGACAGGCGCGAGCGCCGCGAACTCGTCGCCGCCGAGACGGGCGACGACGTCGGTCGCTCGCATCGAGGAGCGCAGCCGTTCCGCCACCGTGACCAGCAGTTCGTCGCCGCTCGCATGTCCGAAGGTGTCGTTGATCGACTTGAAATGGTCGAGGTCGATCAGCATCAGGAGAAACCGGGTGTGACCGGAGCCGGCCCGGCGCGCCTGGAACTCGAGGCGCTCCGCGAAGCCGACGCGATTGACCAGGCCCGTAAGGCCGTCGTGGTTCGCCCGGTAGGCGAACAGCCGGCGCAGCCGCTGCTGCTCATAGACGACCGTGGCGACGACGATGCTGGGGGCGGTGAGCAGAGCCACCTTGACGTAGCGGAGCGCCTCCACGACCGCGGGATCGGCGGCGTCGATCAACAGGTCCCGTCCCGTGCCGAATTTGAGCTCCACGACGGCGAAGGCGAAGGCGGCGACCGTGGTTGCGAACAGGCCGAGACGCAGCGCGAACCAGAGCAGCGCGATCGAGCCGGCGAGCACCGCTTCCAGCGCGCCGCCGTCGAGCGAGAACCAGAGCAGCGCACCGGCGAACGCGGCGGCGCTCAGGTGTTCGATCGGGCCAGGACGCTTCTCCTCTGTGTGGCCGCTTTCCGGAGTCGTCGGCAGGCAGCCGCGCCCCTGGGTCAGGACGATCGCGAGCATCAGCGCCATCGACAGGATGTCGACCAGCGGACCGACCATGAGCGGGGATGGCGAGAGCGCGCCCTGAAGGCTGAGGCGCACGACGTCGATGACCACGCCCGGCGCGGCGCTTACGACGGCGACGGCCATCAGCGTCGCCATGAGATAGATCGGCGAGCGGATGAGGCCGCGCGTCCGGGCGGCGCGGAACAGCAGCAGCGCGAAAGCCACATGCGCGATGCTGCGCGCGCCGTCCCAGAACACCGTCTCCAGCGGATCGCCGAAGAGAAACCCGAGGACGAGGTGGACCGCGGCGAAACGCACGAAGTCGGCGGACTCGATCGAGCCCCCCATCCGGATCAGCACGCCGACCGCGACGGGCGCCGCGAGCGCCAGCATCGGCTGGCCGGAAGCCCCCTCGCCCAGGGCGCGCCCGGCGACGAGCGCGATCGCGTAGCACAGCGTAAGGGTGAGATTGCGGTTGCTGCGGAAAGCTCGAAGTCGCCCCGCGGCGTACTCGTAGACGGCGTTTCCTGCGGACATGCATGCGGACTCAACGGTTACCCCACGCCTTTCGTAGCAGGGCGCCTCTAAGTCCCCGTTTGCGCTGGCATACAAATTTGAACGAATTCTTGAGCGACCGCCGGACCGGCCCGCCGCCCTGTGACTCGCGTGACGTAAGATTTCCGGAGCGACGCGCGTAAAGGCTTGAGGCCATTAGATACTACGGACGGAGCCATGCCGCTTTTCACCGACCGCTCGGGTCGTTTCTCGCCCTTGCTCACGCTGACGCTCATCGGGCTCGTGCTGCCGGCGGCGTGGCTCGCGGCGCGGGCGGCGAACGGCGACTTTTCGGGCCCGGCGCCCGCGCCCTTCGGCCTGCCGCCGGGGTTCGCGCCGCAGGGCGAGACGCCGTTCGGCCCGGCCGCCGGCGCCGCCTCGGCCTTCGCGGGCCCGGGGGGCGAGGCGGCCCGGCCGATCTACGACGCCATTCACCTGACCGGCGATTGGGCCGTCCGCTTCCTGCTGCTGTCGCTGGCGGTCACGCCGTTCCGGCGGCTCCTGCACTGGCCGCGGCTGCACCTCGTCCGCCGGAGGGTCGGACTCGCCGCGCTCGCCTACGCCGCGCTTCATCTCGGCCTCTATGTCGCCGACCAGCAGTTCGATCTGCTCCGCGTCGCGGGCGAGATCGCGCTGCGCGTCTATCTCGCGATCGGCTTCGTCGCGCTGATCGGCCTTGTCGCGCTCGGCGCCACCTCGACCGACGCCGCCATGCGCCGCATGGGCGCGAAACGCTGGGGCCGCCTGCACAAGCTCGCCTATGCGATCGCGGGCCTCGGCGTGCTGCATTTCGCGATGCAATCCAAGCTCGACGTCGGCGAGCCCATGCTGATGTGGGGTCTGTTCGTCTGGGCGATGGGGTGGCGCGGGCTGCAGGCGCGCTCCGGCGAGCGGGCCGTCGACTGGCGCTGGCTGCTCAGCCTCGCCTTCATGGCGGCGCTCGCGACCGCCGCCTCGGAGGCGCTGTGGTACGGGCTCGCGACGGGCGTGAACCCGTGGCGCGTGCTCGCGGCGAACCTCACGCCGGGCTATGGCGTGCGCCCGGCCGGGTGGGTTTTGCTGTTCGGGCTCGCAGCGACGTTGTCGAGCCTCGTCGGCGCCCGCCGCCGCGGCCCGGACCGGCCGCGCGCGCCGTCGCTGACGCCGGTCGCGAAGGGCGGGCGCGCATAGTCCATTCGTCTGGCGCCGCGCGTGGGACGGGCGTATGAAGCCCCACGAACGCTCCGCCCGCCGCACAGGACTTCGTGACGCCGTGATCGCCGATCTCTCCGCCGCCGACCTCGACAGCCTTCTCGCCCGCGCCCGCGCGGACTACGACGCGTTCCGCGCCAAAGGGCTCAAGCTCGACATGACCCGCGGCAAGCCCGCGCCCGAGCAGCTCGATCTCGCGGAGGGCATGCTCGCGCTGCCCGGCAATCGCGACCACCTGTCGGAAGCCGGCGAGGACGCCCGCAACTATGGCGGTCTGCAGGGTCTCGCCGAGACGCGGGCGCTGTTCGCCCGCACGCTCGGCGCGAGCCCCGACCGGATCGTCGTCGGCGACAACTCCAGCTTGGCGCTGATGCACGACAGCCTCGTCTATGCCCTGCTGAAGGGCGTCCCGGGCTCCGCGAAGCCGTGGGGCCGCGAGCCCGACGTCGCGTTCCTCTGCCCGACGCCCGGCTACGACCGTCACTTCGCGATCTGCGAAGAATACGGCGTGCGCATGATCCCCGTGCCGCTGACGGGCGACGGTCCGGACATGGACAAGGTCGAGGAGCTCGTCCGCGATCCGGCCGTGAAGGGCATGTGGAACGTCCCGAAATACGCCAACCCTTCGGGCGACGTGTATTCCGACGAGACGATCCGCCGGCTCGCCCGCATGACGACGGCCGCGCCGGACTTCCGGCTGTTCTGGGACAACGCCTATGTCCTGCACCACCTGACCGACGACGGGCGCGAGATCCTGAACGTGCTCGACGCCTGCGCCGAGGCCGGCAACCCCGACCGCGCCTTCGTCTTCGCCTCGACCTCCAAGATGACGCTCGCCGGCGCGGGCCTCGCCTTCTTCGCGTCGTCGCCGGCCAATGTGGCGTGGCTGCTCGCGAGCGCCTCGAAGCGCACGATCGGCCCGGACAAGCTCAACCAGCTCCGCCATGTCCGCTTCCTCAAGGACCATGACGGCCTCGTCGCCCATATGGCGAAGCACAAGGCCCTGCTCGCGCCGAAATTCGCGGCGGTGCACGAGGCGCTGGAGGCGCGCCTCGCCGGAACCGGCGCCGCGCGTTGGACGAAGCCCGAAGGCGGCTACTTCATCAGCGTCGACGTGGTCGAAGGAACCGCCGCGCGCGTCGTCCAACTCGCGAAGGACGCCGGGCTGCTGCTCACCGGCGCCGGCGCGACCTGGCCCAAGGGCAAGGACCCGCGCGACCAGAACCTGCGGCTCGCGCCGTCGTTCCCCTCGCTTTCGGACGTGAAGGCGGCCTCCGAGGGCATCGCGATCTGCATCCTGCTCGCGGCCGCCGAAGCCGAGAGCGCGAAGCGCAAGGACGCCGCGGCGTAAAGCTCAAACCCTGCCGCGCCGTTCGATCTCGCCCGTCGCGAGGTCGAACGCGTCGTCAGGCGCCGCATGCCGCCAGTCCTGCATGCGGTTGCGGAACCAGGTCGACTGGCGCTTGGCGTAGCGGCGGGTGTCGACGCGGGTCCGCTCCACCGCGTCGTCGCGCGCGATCTCGCCGCGACGCCACGCGGCGAGCGGCTGGACCCCCAGCGCCTTCATCACCGGGGCCGCGCGCGGCAAGCCGCGCGCCACGAGCCGCTCCGCCTCCTCCGCCGCGCCGTCTTCGATCATGCCTCCGAGACGCGTCGCGATCCGCGCGTCCAGCGCCTTGCGGTCGGGTGCGAGCACGATCCGGAGCGCCGCGTCGGACACAAGCAGGGGCGCCGCCGCGTCGTTCTGCCAATCCCTCAACGAACGGCCGGTGCTCTCGATCACCTCAAGCGCGCGCATCAGCCGCTGCGGGTCGGACGGTCTCAGCCGCGCCGCCATTAGAGGATCGCGACGGGCGAGTTCGGCGTGGAGGTCGACGTCCGGCCCCGCCGCGCGCCAGCGCTCCCGCACGTCCGGCGCGATCTCGGGCACCGCGGACAGCCCGCGGGTGAGCGCGTCGAAATAGAGCCCCGTGCCGCCCACGACGATCGGCAGGCGCGGCCCGCCCAGAAGGCCCGCGACCTCGTCGAGCCAGCGGCCGACGGCGTAAGGCGCCGCGCCGTCCACATGGCCGTAGAGCGCGTGGGGAGCGCGCGCGAGATCGGCGTCCGGCGGGCGGGCGGTGAGCGTGCGGAGATCGGCGTAGACCTGCAGCGCGTCGGCGTTGACCACGACGCCCCCGAGCCGCTCGGCGAGCGCGAGCGCCAGCCCTGATTTGCCGGAGGCGGTGGGGCCTGCGATCAGGATGGCCGAGACCGGCTGCGTCATCGAACTCGTTCCCCGTCCCTGGCCGTCTGCGCATTTCCCCGCGCGCGGCGGGCCGTTATAGACAGCTCATTCGCCGACGCCATCCCCGCTCGCCCCCGCCGGAGCGCCCATGCCCGCCCTCGCCGCCGTCCTGATCGCGAACCCGAACGAGCCGGCGGTCGACGCCGCGCTGGTGATGAAGGCCGCCCAGGTCGTGCAGGGCGCCGAGGTGCGGATGCTTGACGGCGGCGTCGCGGCCGAGTTCATCCTCGACAGCGACGTCGCGCCCGCGACGCTCCGCCGCCGCCTGCAGATGGCGATCGGCTCGGCGCCGGTCGACGTCTGCGTCGTGCCGGCTGAGGGGCGCCGGAAGAAGCTGCTGATCGCCGACATGGATTCCACCATGATCGGCCAGGAATGCATCGACGAGCTCGCGGACAGGGTCGGGCTCAAGGACCAGGTCGCCGGCGTCACCGAACGCGCCATGCGCGGCGAGATCGCGTTCGAGCCGGCCCTGCGCGAGCGGGTCGCGCTGCTGAAGGGACTTCCGGCCGCCGACACCATCGCGGCGGTGCTAGACGAGCGCATCACGCTGACGCCCGGGGCCCGCGCGCTCGTCGCCACCATGCGCGCGAACGGCGCCTACGCCGCCCTCGTCTCCGGCGGCTTCACCGCCTTCACCGAGGAGGTCGCCGCGCGGCTCGGCTTCGACGAGAACCGCGCCAACGTGCTCGAGATCGACGGCGCGGGGCTCCTGACCGGGCTCGTGACCGAGCCGATCCTCGGCCGCGAGGCGAAGCTTGCGGCGCTCGAAGAGCTGATCGCCGCGAAGGGCCTCGACCGCGCCGAGACGCTCGCTGTCGGCGACGGCGCCAACGACCTCGCCATGCTGCAGGCGGCCGGCCTCGGCGTCGCCTACCACGCCAAGCCCGCCGTGGCGGAAGCCGCCCACGTCCGGATCGATCACGGCGACCTGTCCGCCCTGCTCTACCTGCAGGGTTACTCGGCGCACGAGATCGAAGCCGACTGATCATTAAAGCGGCTCACGAACAAAATGCGGGCGCTGTCCGTGATTAACATTCGATCAACCGGCGCAACCTGTCGTTAAGCCTGCCGACCGAGCCTCGGTTCTGTCCGCGCGCCCGCGCGGCGGGAGACGGCCGCCGGCCGCTCCGTCACGACGGCTGGAGGCTCATCCGATGGCAGCCATGGCAGGAAGCGCCGCGATCGATCTCGCGGACTACACCCACAGCATCGGCGCCCGCATCGACGGCTTCCTCTACCGCGGCCTGAACCGCGACGACTACGCCATGATCTGGGTTTCGAACGGTTTCGAGGCCCTGACGGGCCTGAGCGGCGACGAGTTCGTGCGTCGCCGGATGTCGTTCAGCGACCTGATCCATCCAGAGGACCTGACCGCCGTGAACGACGCGGTGGCCGCGGCGCTGGCGACGGACGGCCGCTGGCAGGTGGCCTATCGCCTCAAGACGCCCCGCGGCTGGCGATTCGTGCACGAGACCGGCGGCGGCTGCGAGCGCGATCCCGAGACGGGCGAGATTCTCTACCTCGACGGCATCATCCTGGACTCCGGCCGCCTGACCAATGTCGCCGAACGGCTGGAGATGGGGCGCGCTTCGGTGTCCGCGATGAACGGATCCATCGCGCAAATTTTCAGCACGCTGAAGACGCTGCGGCTGCTGGCCCTCAACGCGCGGATCGAGGCCGCGCGCGCCGCCGAGCACGGCCTTGGCTTCAACGTGGTGGCGCAGGAGATGAACGCGCTCGCCAGCGCCGGCGAGACGCTGATGAAACGCGTGGAGGAAGAACTAAGCCGGCTCAACGACGCCGTCCGGCTCTAGGACGGCGTCGTTCCGGAAGGCCGACCTCAGTCGATCGAGACCGCCACGAAGCGCACGTCGCCGGCCTTGTTGGACAGCAGCAGCAGCGCGGTCTTCTTGCCGTCCTTCTTCAGCGCCTCGATGCGCTTCGAGACGTCGGCCGGCGTCTCGACCGCCTCCTGTGCGACCTCGACCAGGATGTCGCCCGGCTGGATCTGCTTCTCCTGCGCCTTCGAGCCGTCCTCGACATCCGTGATCACGACGCCCTTGGCGTCGGGCTTGAGGCCGAAGCGGCCCTTGAGGTCGTCGGTCACCGCCGAGAAGGTCAACCCGAGCGCCTGAACGGTCTTCGGCGCCTCCTCGGGCCCGCCGGGCTTCAGCGCCGCCGGCTTGGCGTCGGCGGCCTCCTCAAGACGGCCGACCTTGAGCTTCTTGGTCTCTTCCTTGCCCTTGCGCAGCACCACCACGTCGACGTCGCGGTCGATCGGCGTGTCGGCCACGATCCGCGGCAGGTCGCGCACGTCCTTGACGGTCTTGCCGTCGAACTTCAGCACCACGTCGCCGGCCTCGATTCCGCCCTTGTCGGCCGGGCCTTCGTCGTTCACGCCGGCGATGAGCGCGCCCTTGTTCGGACCCTTCACGCCGAGGCTTTCGGCGATCTCGTCGGTGACCTCCTGGATGCGCACCCCGATCCAGCCCCGCCGCGTCTCGCCGAACTGGAGCAGCTGGTCGACGACCGGCTGCGCGGTGGTGGAGGGAACCGAGAAGCCGATGCCGATCGAGCCGCCCGAGGGTGAGATGATCGCCGTGTTGATGCCCACGACCTCGCCGGCCATGTTGAACAGCGGGCCGCCCGAATTGCCGCGGTTGATGGCGGCGTCGGTCTGGATGAAGTTGTCGTAGGGGCCGGAGTTGATGTTGCGGTTGCGGGCGGAGACGATGCCCGCCGAGACCGAACCGCCGAGACCGAACGGGTTGCCGATCGCGAGCACCCAGTCGCCGACCCGCAAGGCGGCCGCGTCGCCGAACTTCACCGCCTTGAGCGGCTTCGGCGGTTTCACCCGCAGCACGGCGATGTCGGTCTTCGTGTCCTTGCCCACGAGTTCGGCGACGAGCTTCGAGCCGTCGTTGAAGTTGACGGTGATCTCGTCCGCCCCGTCGATGACGTGGTTGTTGGTGATCACGATCCCGGACGGGTCCACCACAAAGCCGGAGCCGAGCGAGCTCTGCTTGCGCTGGCGCTGCTGCGGAGCCCCGCCGCCGCCGCGCTTGTTGAAGAACTCGTCGAAGAACTCCTCGAACGGCGAGCCTTCCGGCAGGTCCGGCTTCGGCACCGACTTTTCCTGCGCGGCCGGCGCGTTCTGGGACGTGGAGATGTTGACCACCGCGTCCAGCAACCCCTCGGCGAGGTCGGCGAAGCTCTCCGGCGCGGAGCGGGCCGCCGCCGGCGCGACGGCGAGCGGCGAGAACGCGACGGTCGCCGCAAGCGCCAGAGCCAGCGCGCGCCGCGCGCCGCTCGCGATCGCAGGACGGGCGGTGGTCTGACTCATGAAAGCTCCTCGGTCATCAAGCGGCGACGCGGCCCCAATCGGGCGCGTCAATCTACACGACAGCGATACGGCGAAAAGAGGATGGCCGGACGCCTCACAGGCGCCCCAGCCGGGCGCGCAGCTTCCTGAGCGCGAGCGTCTTCAGGTGCGTCTCGGCGGCGTTCGCAGGGCCGGTCACCACCACTTCCACGCCGGTCGCGGCGTCGATCGCCGCGCAGCGGGCCGCGGCGCCGATGATCGTGATCTCGAACAGGGTCTCGCCGGATGCGGCGACGGCCGCCTGCGGGGAGCGCGGGCGGCCGTCTGTCACTGCTCGATGCTCCGGGGCGGACGGCGCGTCAGCGCGCCATCGCCAGTTCGCCGGTGCCGTCGAGCCCGTAGATGTCTTCGCGGAACTGCACCAGGCCGTCGGCGCCGCCCCAGCCCGAGATGTAGCGCCAGTAGACCGGCACATAGGGCGTGAGGTTGATGTCGATGCGCTCGCCCGACTTGATCGCCGCGTCGATCGCGCGGCGGTCCCAGCCGGCCTGATTCTTGGCGAGCCAGCCCACCAGCTCCTTGACGTTCTGGATGCGCACGCAGCCGGAGGAGTGGAACCGGGCGTTCTCGCCGAACAGGTTCTTCGACGGCGTGTCGTGCATGTACACGCCGTCCTTGTTCGGCATGTTGATGCGGACGACGCCCATGGAGTTGTCGTCGCCCGGATCCTGCCGGTACATGTACTTGGTCGCCTCCATCGTGTTCCAGTCGATGGCGGTCGGCGGCACCTCCTCGCCCGAGGGCGAGATGATGCGGATCTTCTTCTTCGTCAGGTACTGCGGATCCTTCTGCATCATCGGAATGAGGTCTTTCCGGATGATGGAGGCGGGCACGGTCCAGAACGGGTTGAAGTTCACCTGCTGGATCTTGGCGTCGAGCACCGGCGAGGCGCGGTCGACCTTGCCGACGACCGCGGTGTAGCGCGCCGCGACCTGACCGTTCTCGACCGCCTCGATCTCGGCCGCCGGGATGTTGCAGAGCACGTAGCGCTCGCCGAGATTGCCGCCGGCCATGGTGCGGATGCGCACAAGATTGGTCTCGAGCTGCCGCAGCCGGGTCTCCGCTGGAATGTTGAGCGACTGCAGGGTGTCGTCGCCGACCACGCCGACCGGGATCAGGCCATGGCGGGCCTGAAAGCGCTTCACCGAGCCCTCGACATAGGAGTCGAACACCGGCGACATGCCGAGATTGGGATCGAGGTCGTTGGTGGCCGCGAGGCGCTGGCGCAGGGCGACCACGCGCTCGCCGCGGGAGCCGAGCTTCAGCCGCTCGCCGCCCGGCACGCGGCCCCAGCCGCCGCGCGACACCAGCGACGCGTAGTCCTGGATCGCGAGTTCGGTCTGCTGCACCGTCTCCGGCGAGAGCGTCGGCGTACGGGAGCCGGAGGTGCGCGTGACGCGGGACGAGGAGGCGTCGAAACGGTCCTTCCACTCGGCCTGGCTGTCGAAGGAAAGCGTCATCTCCTGCGCGGAAGCCGCGGTGGCGAGCGCGCCCGCCGCGGCGCCGAAGCCAAGACGCATCGCGCCGCGGCGCGTCATCATGCCGAAGTTCATGGACCGTTCCGTCACGATCGTCAGCTCCCACACCGTAGAGGAGGCGCGCTCTGCGCGTCACAGACGCGGCGGCTCGCCTCCGAGCAAAATGCGGCGGCCATGGTTAAGGAACCCCGACTCAGAGCTCCTGCGGCCGGTGGACGTCGCGCCGAGGCGATCACATTCGGAACAGCAGCCCGTTAGCGCCCTGAACCCGAACGCGAAACCCGCCGCACGCCTTCACCATACCGACCTTTGGCCATCCGTTTGAGGCGGAACGATGTCAGGGCGCGCCCCGCGCCCTCGATCACGCGAAGGTTGATGCGCCGAAGCCTCAGCCGCCGGACGCCCTCCCCCATGGCCTCGTCGTCGGTCGTCCTCGGGGTCCGCGCCGTGAAGTGGCTTCAATGGAAATCCCGCGACTTCGGCATGACGCGGACGTTGCGCGGGTGGCCGGAGGCGCCGCGCGGCTGCTGAGGGTGCTTGAACTCGTCGGCCCGGGTGAGCTCGATCGTGAGCGGCTGGTCCTCCGACAGCCGGCCGAGCTCGTCCGAACGGTCGACGACGCGCTCGGCCATCAGGTGCGTCACCCCTTCCGGGCTTTTCTGCACGCGGCCCTCGACGAGCAACAGGCGCGCGGACATCACGTCGCGGCGGAACCGCTCGAAGGTGCGCGCCCACAGGACGACGTTCGTGACGCCGGTTTCGTCCTCCAGCGTGATGAAGATCGCGTTGCCGGCGCCCGGACGCTGGCGGACCAGCACCACGCCCGCCGTGCGGCAGAAGGCCTTGTCCGGCCGGGCGGAGGTCGCCGCGCATGTCGCGACGCCTTCTCCCGCGAAGACCGGCCGCAGGATCTGCATCGGATGGGCCTTGAGCGAGAGGCGAAGGGAGAGGTAGTCGGCCGCCACATGCGCGCCGAGCGGCATGGCGGGCAGGTCGACGGCCGGCTCTTCGCCGAGCTCGCGCGCGTCGGCCGCCGCGAACAGGGGCAGCGGCGCGTCGTCCGGCAGGCGGCGGACGTTCCACAGAGCCTCTCGCCGGTCGAGACCCAGGGAGCGAAACGCGTCGGCCTCCGCGAGCTGGCGGAGAGCGCGTGATGAAAGACGCGCGCGCGTCGCCAGCTCCTCGACGCCGCCAAATCCGCCGCCACGCGTTTCGACAAGCCGGCGACCGTCGGCTTCGCCGAGACCTTCCACCTGACGGAAGCCGAGACGCAGGGCGAGCGACCCCTTCGCGTCGCGCTCCAGCGCGTTGTCGTAAAGGCTGTGGTTGACGTCGACGGGGCGGACCTCGACGTCGTGCTCGCGGGCGTCGCGCACGATCTGCGCGGGCGCGTAGAAGCCCATGGGCTGCGCGTTGAGCAGGGCGCAGGCGAAGACCGCGGGATGATGGCGTTTGATCCAGGATGAGACATAGACGAGCTTGGCGAAGGACGCCGCATGGCTCTCCGGAAACCCGTAGGAGCCGAACCCCCTGATCTGGTCGAAGCAGCGCTGCGCGAAGTCCCGCTCGTAGCCGCGCGCGACCATTCGCTCGACCATCTTGGCCTCGAAGGTCTGGATCGTGCCGACGTTGCGGAACGTCGCCATGGCGCGGCGCAACTGGTTCGCTTCGGTGTCGCTAAAGCGCGCGGCGACCATGGCGAGCCGCATCGCCTGCTCCTGGAACAGCGGCACGCCGAGCGTCTTGGCGAGCACCTGCTCGAGCTCGTCCTTTGGTCCGTGCTCCGGCCCGGGCGACGGGTAGTCCACCGCCTCCCGCCCCGACCGGCGCCGGAGATAGGGATGCACCATGTCGCCCTGGATCGGCCCCGGACGCACGATCGCGACCTGGATGACGAGGTCATAGAACTTCTTCGGCTTCAGCCGCGGCAGCATGTTCATCTGCGCGCGGCTTTCGACCTGGAACACGCCGAGCGAATCCGCCCTTTGCAGCATCTCGTAGACGGGCTCGTCGTCCTGCGGGATGTCGGCGAGGCCGAGATCTGGGCCGCCATGGGCGTGGATGAGCTTGAAGGCCTTCTTGATGCAGGTCAGCATGCCGAGCGCGAGCACGTCGACCTTCATCAGGCCGAGTTCGTCGATGTCGTCCTTGTCCCACTCGATGAAGGTGCGGTCCGGCATCGCCGCGTTGCCGATCGGCACGGTGTCGTCGAGCCGGCCGCGGGTCAGGACGAAGCCGCCGACATGCTGCGAGAGGTGACGGGGAAAGCCGAGCAGGCGGCGGGCGAGATCGAGCGCGCGGCGGATGGCGGGGTTTTGCGGGTCGAGCCCGGTCTGACGGATGTGCTCGTCCTTGATGTCCGTTCCCCAGCTTCCCCACTGGGTCGAGGCGAGACGGGCGGTGACGTCCTCCGTCAGGCCGAGCGCCTTGCCGACCTCGCGCATGGCGCTGCGCGGCCGGTAGCTGATGACGGTCGCGGCGATCCCGGCCCGTTCCCTCCCATAGCGGGCGTAGATGTGCTGGATGATCTCCTCGCGCCGCTCGTGCTCGAAATCGACGTCGATGTCGGGCGGCTCGCGCCTCTCCTCCGAGAGGAAGCGGGCGAACAGGAGATCGTGCTCGGCGGGGTCCACGGCGGTGACGCCGAGCACATAGCAGACGGCGGAGTTGGCCGCCGACCCGCGCCCCTGGCAAAGGATGCCCTTGTCCTCGGCGACCCGCACGATGTCGAGGATCGTCAGGAAATAGCGCGCGTAGTCGAGCTTCTTGATGAGGGCGAGTTCGTCGCGCAGCAGGGCCTCGACCTTCGCGGGCACGCCCTGGGGATAGCGGATCGCGGCGCGGCGCCAGGTCTGCTCCTCCAGCCAGTCCTGCGGCTCCCAGCCGGGCGGGACCGGCTCCTCGGGGTAGTCGTATTTCAGGTCGGCGAGCGAGAAGTCGATGCGCACGAGCAGGTTCTGCGTTTCGGCGATCGCTTCGGGCGCGTCGCGGAACAGGCGCGCCATCTCCTCGGGCGGCTTGAGATGCCGCTCGGCGTTCGCGTTGAGCAGCCGCCCGGCCGTTTCGACCGTCCGGCCCTCCCGGATGCAGGTGAGGACGTCCTGCAGGTCGCGCGCGCCGGGCTCGTCATAGAGCGCGTCGTTGACCGCGATCAGGGGGACGCCTGTGTCCCCGGAGACCGACCTGAGGCGGGCGAGCCGCCTCAGGTCGTCGCCGCGCCGGTGCAGCGCCGTCCCCAGCCATACGGCTCCGGGGGCGGCCTCCTCGATCCGGCACAGCGTGGCGGAAAGCCCGCTGAGGCGGCGGTCGGGCATGACGATCAGAAGAAGCCCCTCGGCGTCGGCGAGCAGGTCGTCGAGACGCAGGATACAATCGCCTTTCTTGGCGCGGCGGTTTCCGAGGGTGAGGAGACGGCAGAGCCGGCCCCAGGCTGCGCGGTCCACGGGATAGGCGATCACGTCCGGCGCGCCGTCGGCGAAGACGAGCCGCGCGCCGACCACGAGCCTGAACGCCTCGGCGCGGCGCCTGAGTTCTTCGCGCGAAAACGGGGCGTCGGGCGCCCAGGGGCTCTCGATGAAGACGAACTCGCCGGGGCCCGATCCTTCGCGGACCTTTTCGGGCGGCGGCGCGCCTTCCAGGCGCAGCTCCTTCAGCGCGCGGTGGGCGCGCACGACGCCCGCCACCGTGTTGCGGTCCGCGATCCCGATCCCGGCCTGGCCGAGCAGCAGCGCCGTCAGCACCATGTGCTGCGGGGGCGCCGCGCCGCGCAGGAAGGAGAAGTTCGTCGCGGCCGCGAGCTCCGCGTAAGGCGGGACGGCGCCCGTCATGCGAACAGTCCGTGCAGGTACCAGCGCGGCCGGTCGGTCTCGCGCTCGTAAAGGCCGGCGCGGAACACCCAGAACCGGCGGCCTTCCGCGTCCTCGACGCGGTAATAGTCGCGCGTCGGCGCATCCGGCTCCCGCCACCACTCCGGCGCGATCCGTTCCGGCCCTTCGGCGCGCGCGACCCTGTGGAGCACCCGCCGCCAGCGGAACCGCAGCGGCGGCCCGTCCGGCGTCTCGGCGAGCGTTTCGATCGGCTGCGGAGGATCGAACATGCGCAGGGGGCGCAGGGGCGGCTCGCCCGGCTCTTCGGGAGAGGACGCCGCCGACGTCGCCGCGACAGGGGACGTCGCGGGAACGAGCCGCGAGGCGCGCGTCGGATCATGCGTGTCGGCGGCCGAGAACCTGAGGACGCGGGATGCGCCGAAGCGCGCCACGAGCCGGTCGACAAGGTCGGAGACCGCGTCATCCTCCGGCGTTTCGCCGTCGAACCGCGGCTGAAGCTGCGCCAGCGGCTCGGCGACGGGGACCGCGAGCCGGATCAGGTCGAAACCGAAGCCCGGATCGAGCGGATCGGCGAGCGCGTCGATCCGCTCCTGCAGAAGGCGGAGCACGGCGGCGGCGTCACGCGTCGGCCGTCCCGTCGCGACGCCGACGCGCCGCACCGCGCCGTCGGTCCGAAAGAAACTCGCCTCGAAGGCGCGCCCGCCCTGGCCGGCGGCTTCGAGCAGCTCCGCGACGCGGCCGAGCAGGGTCCGGATCGCGCCCTCGATCGCGTCAATATGGGCGATCGGTTCGGCGAAGATCTGCTCCACGCGGCAGGCCGATTGCGGCCTCAGCGGCGTGATGCGCCGGTCCTCCTCCCCAAGCGTCCGCCGCAGCCGCGTGAGGAGGTCTTCGCCGAAGCGGGCGGCGAGCGGTCGGCTCGGCCGGTCGGCGAGATCGGCGATCCGCCTCAGGCCGGCGAGCGAGAGCGCACGTCGCACGTCCTCCCCGAGCCCCAGCGCCGCGACCGGAAGAGGCCGGACCGCCTCGTCCTCGCCGCCCGGCGGCGCGATCGGCACGCGACCGAACCGTGCGAGAGCGCGCGCGGCGTCGGGCGTTCCGGCGATCGCCGCGCGCGTCGCGAGGCGGCTCTGCCGGAAGCGCCCGGCGATCCGCCGTCTCAAGGGGGCCTCGCCGCCGAAGAGATGAGCGCAGCCGGTCACGTCGAGGATCAGGCCGTGCGGCGGGTCGAGGGCGACGAGCGGGGTCCAGCGGTCGCACGCCTCCGCCATCCGGCCGAGCAGCGCGGCGTCCGCCTCCGGATCGTGGTCGGCGGCGACCAAGCCCGGAATGCGCGCGCGCGCGTCGGCGAGCGTCAGGCCCGGCGTCAGGCCGAGCGCGGAAGCCTCCCGGCTCGCCGCGGCGAGCCGCAGCGCGCCCTTGACGGAATGGACGAGGACGAGCGGCTCACCCGGCGCGTCGCCATGGCGCGCCGGCGTCCGCAGCACCCGGTCCGCGGGCAGGAACGGAAACCACAAAGCGAGATAGCGGCGCGGGCTCGAAAGATGCGCGGTCACGGTCCCACTCCAGAAGCCAGGTTCGTGGGCCGACACCGGCCCGATGACGCAGCAGGGCGGCTTCGAAGGCCGGGCGGCCCGGAGCGTTCGCCTCAAGCGGCGCGGAAGCCGCGGCGGCCACGCTCCATCGGCTGGTCGCAGCGCTCGGAGCGGGCTGCTTTGCGCCGAGCCGGATCATGACGACGGTCACGCCCGAAGCGCCGGCCGCAAGCGCCAGCCGCCGGCTGGCGTTCAGGTCGAGCGTCTTCGGCTCGCCCCAGATTTCGATGACCGCGGCCCCGACCGCCGCGCAACGCGCGGCCTCCGCCGCAGCGCGCAGAACGCCGGTCGGATCGCGCGCGCGAACCACGAGCAGACGCTTCGGGTCGGCGCCGAATGCGGCGAGCCCATCGCCGTAGAGCGCGCCCGCTTCAACGTCCAAGAGATCCTGCCGCGCCCAGACCAGCGCCCGTCCGTCCGCGGCCCTCAAAGCGACGCCGAGCCCGAACCCGGCGGCGGCCACAGCGTCCTGCTGCCCGCGGGCGTAGACCTCATGCAGGACGCCGCGCGCCAGCCCGCCGCCGAGCGCCGCGTCGAGCGGCGGCAAGCCCAGGCGGAACGACGCGCCGCCGCGCCGGCAAGCGCCGCGCTCCAGCGCCGCGACGTCTTTCCGCAATCGTGCAAGGGCGTTCTCGTGCGCAGCGAGCATTTTTGTTTCCCGTTTGTTCCTATAACAATCCCGGTTCAAAAAGGAGTCAAGAAGGCTCGTCTCGGCTGGAGTCCCGCCGATCGCCGGCGGGACTCGCGCCGCGAGGGCTTTAGGCCGGCCCCATCGAGTGCTCCAGTTGGAATGTTAGTTCATGAGCGGCGCGGCTATCGCACGTGGACCGAGGCCGACATCACTGCGTTCCGCAAAAAGTGGCCCGTGGGCGCGCCGGTTCGGCTGGCGTTCGAGATCCTGCTCTACACTGGCTTACGACGAGCCGATGCCGTTCGTCTCGGCTGGTGCCACATCGTCGACGACGATATCGTCATTACGACGTCCCAGTCCCGACACTCGACCGAGTTGCATATCCCGATCCACGCGGAGCTGCGGGCGGTGCTCAAGGGCATTCCCCGCGACGCCGAGACCTTCGTCACAACGATCGCCGGCGAGGCTCGCACCGCAAAAGGCTTCACCAGCTGGATTTGCCAGGCCGCCCACGACGCGGGCCTGCCGTCGAACTCGTCGCCCCACGGCCTACGCAAGGCGATCTGCCGACGCCTTGCTGACGCGGATTGCGACGCGCTTACGATCATGTCGATCACCGGCCACAAAAATCTTGCCGAGGTGATGCCGTATATCGAGGCGCGAGATCGGCGGCGTCGGGCGCGGGCGGGAATCGCCGCGCTCGCTGTCGACAAAAGCGTCAAAAGCGCGAACCTTCCGGAAAGGTTCGCGCATTCGGAGCCTAAGCCATTGTTATCGCAGGCGATTTTCAGAGAAATGGCGCGCCCTACGGGAGTCGAACCCGTCTTTTCAGCGTGAAAGGCTGACGTCCTAACCGATAGACGAAGGGCGCTTGCGGCGGCGACGTATAGGGGGGTTCGGACGGCGCCGCAAGTGCGCCGATCAGCCCCCGAACAGGCGAAGCAGCGGACCGGCGAAATACTCCACGCCCTTCACGATCGCCGTCGACAGCGCCCCGAGGATCGCGAAGCTCGCGGCGGTCGCCGCCCAGCCGACGCCGATGGCGACGCCGTCGCGTTCGATCACCCCGAGCGCGAAGGCCGAGATCGCGATCGCGGGCGGCATGTTGCCGAAGGGGATCGGCAGCACGAGGATCAGCGACAGCACGAAGCAGGCGAGGCCCGTCAGGCGGTCCGCGACATAAGTCGTCATCACCTCGGCCCGCGGCTTCAGCAGGCGCTCCAGCTTGTTCACCCAGGGCACCACCTTACTCGTGAGCGCCCGAAAGTCCTCGCGGCGCATCGAGCGCTGCGTGATGAAGCGCGGCAGCCAAAGCCGCTGCGCGCCGATCATGAGCTGCAGCGCGATGAAGACGAGCGGCGCGCCCAGCACGGCCGAGGTGCCCGGCGGCATCGGCAGCGCGTTCGGCAGCGCGAACATCAGCAGCAGCGCCCCGAAGGCGCGATCGCCGAAGGCGTCGAGGATCGCGGCGACACTGATGCGCGGCTCGGCGCCGCCCGCGAGTTCGCGCAGCACCTGCGAGAAGCCGCGATGCTGGGGCTCCGGCGACGGCTCGCCGGCTGTATCGGGGGGCGTGGCGATGTCGGTCACGTCGCTCCAGAGGGCTCGGACGACGGCGGAAGCCGTCGCGCTCCAAGCACATAGAGCCGCAAATCGTGAAGATCGAGTGGCGAGACGCAAGCCTTCTCGCGGTCAGCGCTCGGCGGGCGCCGCGTCGAGAACCCTGAGGCTCGCCCGTTCGGAGCCGCCCCAGCGGTCGACGCCGAGACTGCCGGCCACATGGACGCGCGCGCCGCGGGCGTCCAGCAGCGCGCGGCCCAGATCGCCGTCCGCCGCGCGGAAGGCGATCGCGCCGACGGAGGCCCCGTCGCCGGCGCGGAGCCTGAGCCGCACATGCCCCTGCCCGACCACGTCGGCGGAGGCGACGATGTGGGCGGGCAGCGCCAGCACCGGCTCCGGCGCGCCCGAGCCGAAGGGCCCGGCGCGGTCGAGATCGCGCACCAGCTCCGGCGTCGCGGCGGTCGCCGTGAGCGCGGCGTCGATCCTGAGCGAGCGGTCGGCGCGCGAAAGCGCCACAGCGGCGGCGAGACGCTCTTCGAGGAAAGCGCGGAAGGCGCCGAGCCGGTCCGCCTTCAGCGTGACGCCGGCCGCCATGGCGTGGCCTCCGCCCTTGACCAGCAGGCCCTCCTCGACCGCGGCGCGCACCGTGCCGCCGAGGTCGACCCCCGGCAGCGAACGCCCAGAGCCGGTTCCGACGCCGTCCGGGCCGAAGGCGACCGCGAAGGCCGGCCGGCGGAAGCGCTCCTTCAGCCGCGCCGCCACCAGCCCGACCACGCCGGCGTGCCAGCCCTCGCCCGAGACGACGACGGTCGAGCCGCCCTCCTCGTCGAGGCCGAGCGCGGCCTGGGCCTCGGCCATCGCCTCGGCGAGCGTGACGCGCTCGATCGCCTGACGCTCGCCGTTGAGACGGTCGAGTTCGGCGGCGATCGCGGCCGCGGCCGGCTCGTCATCGCAGAGCATCAACCGGCAGCCGAGCCCGGCGTCGCCGATCCGTCCGCCGGCGTTGACGCGCGGGCCGAGCAGGAAGCCGAGATGGTAGGGCGTGGGCGGGCCGTCGAGCCGGGCGACGTCCATCAGCGCCCGGAGGCCGACGCGTCCCCGGCCGCGCAGCGCGATCAGGCCCTTCGCGACGAAGGCGCGGTTGAGGCCCTTCAGCGGCACCACGTCGGCGACGGTGCCGAGCGCCACGAGGTCGAGCCCGGCCAGCAGGTCGGGCTCCCCGCCCCTCGCCGCCCAGAAGCCGCGGCGGCGCAGCTCGCGGCTGGTCGCGACCAGCGTCATGAAGGCGACGCCGCAGGCCGCGAGATGGCCGAGACCGGACAGGTCGTCCTGCCGGTTCGGATTCACCAGAGCGGCGACCTCCGGAAGGGCCGCGCCGACCTGGTGATGGTCGACCACCACCACGTCCATGCCGCGCGCCTTCGCGTGGGCCAGCGGCTCGAAGCTGGTGGAGCCGCAGTCCGCGGTGATCAGCAGCGTCGCGCCGGCGTCTGCGAGCATGTCGATCGCGGCCACGTTCGGGCCGTAGCCCTCGAAAATGCGGTCGGGGATGTGGGTGCGGACGTCGCAGCCGGCGCGGGCCAGCGCCTCGGCGAGCAGCGCGGTCGAGGTCGCGCCGTCGACGTCGTAGTCGCCGAAGATGGCGACCTTTTCGGCGCGTTCGGCGGCGTCCGCGAGACGGGAGGCGGCCGCCGCCATGTCGGTCAGCGTGTCGGGATCCGGCATCTGCCGGCGGATCGAAGGGTCGAGGTGCTCCGCGACGTCCGCGGTCGCCACTCCACGGCCCGCGAGCACCCGCGCCAGCAGATCGGACACGGAGTGGTGGCGCGCGATCTCCGCGGCGACGGCGCGGCCGCGCGCGTCCAGCCTGTCGCGCCAGACGCGGCCGCCGAACGAGGCCTCCACGCCGAGGAAGGCCTCCGCCGGGGGGCGGCGGGCCTCAATCGAGATGGAACTTCTCCGTTTGCGCGTGCTCGGCGCGGATGCGCCGCGTGGTGCCGGTGGAGGAGCGCATCACCAGCGTCTCCGTCGTGACGCCGCGCCGGCCGAAGCGCACGCCGGACAGCAGGCCGCCGTCGGTGACGCCGGTGGCCGCGAACAGCACGTCGCCGCGCGCCATGTCGTTGAGATCGTAAATCTTGCTGAAGTCGGCGATCCCGACCTCCGCGGCCAGGCGGCGGCTGTCGGGCTGGTCCAGCAGCAGGCGGGCCTGCATCTGCCCGCCCGTGCAGCGCAGCGCGGCGGCCGCGAGCACGCCCTCCGGCGCGCCCCCGACGCCGAGATAGATGTCGATGCCGGTCTCTTCCGGGTCGGTCGTATGGATGACGCCCGCGACGTCGCCGTCCGTGATCAGCCGGATCGCGGCGCCTGCGGCGCGCACCGCGTCGATCAGCCGAAGATGCCGCGGCCGGTCGAGGATGCAGGCGGTGAGCTGCGACACCTCCACGCCCTTCGCGGCTGCGAGCGAGGCGAGGTTATCCGCCGGCGAGCGGTCGAGCCGGACCGTGCCCGGCGGATAGCCCGGCCCGATCGCGATCTTGTCCATGTAGACGTTGGGCGCCTTCAGCAGCGAACCGGCTTCGGCGAGCGCCAGCACCGCGATCGCGTTCGGCTGCGCCTTGGCGCAGAGCGTCGCGCCCTCCAGCGGATCGAGCGCGATGTCGACCCGCGGCCCCTGCCTGGTTCCGACCTGCTCGCCGATCCACAGCAGCGGCGCCTCGTCGCTCTCGCCTTCCCCGATCACCACCGTGCCGCTGACCGGCAACCGGTCCAGCTCGCGGCGCATGGCGGAGACCGCGGCCTCGTCCGCCGCGCGCTCGTCGCCCCGCCCGCGCAGCCGCGCGGCCGCCACGGCGGCGCGCTCCGTCACCCGCACGAGTTCGATCGTCAGGGCGCGGTCGATCACGTCGACCGCGTCGATCACGACCCGGTCGTCCGCCATGGACTGATGCGCGGCTTCCGCCGCCAGCTTCTTCGCCACGTCCCGCTCCCCGAACCGCGCGGCCCGCGCCGCGCATGGACCCCGGTCCGAACAGACCGGGATCGCCCGCGACGCGATGCGAACGACCGGAGCCGTCGCGGCTTCCCCGGTCGATTCGAACATGCCGCCGGCCGCGCGATCAAGCGCGGCGGGCGGGAAGCGGCTGCGCCTTTCGGATCAGCGCTTCTCGATCCGTATCACCTGCGGCGCGCCGTCGATGTGGCCGTCCGCCTCGATCGCGTCCAGAGCGACGCGCAGCGCGGCCTCGGTGGTGGCGTAGGTGATGAGCACGACCGCCACCGGCTCCACGCCCGGCGAATCGCTGTCGGACTCGCGGCCCCGCTGCACGATGCTCTTGAGCGAGATGCCCTGCTCCGCCATGCGCGCGGCGATCGCCGCGGCTGCGCCCGGACGGTCGATGACCGACAGGCGGATGTAGTAGCCGCCCTCGTGGCGGCCCATAGGCGCGCGCGTCGGCGCGGCGAGGCTCGCGGCCGGCACGCCGAAGGCCGGCATGCGCAGCCCGCGTGCGATGTCGACGATGTCGGCGATCACGGCCGAGGCGGTGGCGTCGCCGCCGGCTCCGGGCCCGGCGAGCACCAGCGCGCCGACCACGTCGCCGTCGATCTCGACCGCGTTGGTCACGCCGTCGACGCGGGCGACCGCGGCGTCCTTCGGCAGCATCGAGGGATGCACGCGCTGCTCGACGCCGGAACCGGTGCGGGTCGCGACGCCGAGGAGCTTCACGCGGTAGCCGAGCTCCTCGGCCATGGCGAGGTCGAACGGCGTGATCGAGGTGATGCCCTCGACATAGATGCCGTCCGGATCGGGCGCGACGCCGAAGGCGAGCGACGCAAGCAGCGCCAGCTTGTGCGCGGTGTCGAAGCCGCCGACGTCGAAGGTCGGGTCCGCCTCGGCGTAGCCGAGCTTCTGCGCGTCAGCGAGGCACTCGGCGAAACCGAGCTTCTCGCGCTCCATCCGCGTGAGGATGTAGTTACACGTGCCGTTCAGGATGCCGAAGACGCGGTTGAGGCTGTTCGCCGACAGACCTTCGCGCAGGGCTTTCACGATCGGGATGCCGCCGGCGACCGCCGCCTCGAAGCCGACCGCGACGCCCTTCTGCTCGGCGGCCGTCGCGATGGCGAGGCCGTGCCGGGCGAGCAGCGCCTTGTTGGCGGTGACGACCGGGCGGCCGAACTCGATCGCGGTCTCGACGCAGCCGCGCGCGGCGCCCTCGGCGCCGCCGATCAGCTCCACGACCAGATCGACGTCGTTCGAGCGCGCGAGCTGGGTCGCGTCCATGTGCCAGGCGACGCCGTCGAGATGGAGTTTCCGGTCGCGGCCCTTCTCGCGGGCCGAGACCGCGGTGACGACGATCGGGCGACCGGCGCGCGCCGCGAGCTCCTCAGCCTTGGCGCCGAGAATGCGCACGACGGACGAGCCGACCGTGCCAAGGCCGGCGACGCCGACCCTCAGAGGTTCCGCCATGAGGACATCCGAATGCGTTCAGGAGAAGGAACGCCGCGGCGGGAGGACCGTCGCGACGTTCGGTCCCTCAGCGCGCCGCGGCGAGCGGGACGACGTTGTGCAACGTCTCGTCCGCAGTTTCAAGGAAGCGGCGGATCGATCGCGCCGCCTGCCGGATGCGGTGCTCGTTCTCGACCAGCGCGATGCGCACGAACTCGTCGCCGTGCTCGCCGAAGCCGATGCCCGGCGCCACCGCCACATGGGCCTTCTCGACCAGCAGCTTCGAGAACTCCAGGCTGCCGAGCGGGCGGAACTTCTCGGGAATCGGCGCCCAGGCGAACATCGAGGCCTTCGGGCTCGGCACCGTGAAGCCGGCGCGGCCGAACGTGTCGACCATGATGTCGCGGCGCTTCTTGTAGATCTCACGCATCTCCGCGATGCAGTCGTCCGGCCCATTGAGCGCGGCGGAGGCCGCGACCTGGATCGGGGTGTAGGCACCGTAATCGAGATAGGACTTCACCCGGGCGAGCGCCGCGAGCAGCCGCTCGTTGCCGACCGCGAAGCCGACGCGCCAGCCCGGCATCGAATATGTCTTGGACATCGAGGTGAACTCGACCGCCACGTCCATCGCGCCCGGCACCTGCAGGATCGAAGGCGGCGGGTTCCCGTCGAAGTAGATCTCGGAATAGGCAAGATCCGAGAGCACGAAGATGTCGTGCTGCTTCGCGAAGCGGACGACGTCCTTATAGAATTCGAGGTCGGCCACTTCCGCCGTCGGATTCGACGGGAAGCAGGTGATGAGCGCGATCGGCTTCGGCACCGAATGGATCACCGCGCGTTCGAGCGCGTGAAAATACTCCGGTCCCGGAGTCGCCGGCACGTTGCGGATGACGCCGCCGGCCATCAGGAAGCCGAAGGCGTGAATCGGGTAGCTCGGGTTCGGCGTCAGCACCACGTCGCCCGGCGCGGTGATGGCCTGCGCCATGTTGGCGAAGCCCTCCTTGGAGCCAAGCGTCGCGACCACCTGCGTGTCGGGGTTCAGCGACACGCCGAAGCGGCGGGCGTAATAGGCCGCCTGGGCCTTGCGCAGGCCCGGAATGCCCTTCGACGTCGAATAGCGGTTGGTCCGCGGCTTGGTGACGGCCTCGACCAGCTTCTCGTTGATGTGGTCGGGCGTCGGCAGGTCCGGGTTGCCCATGCCGAGGTCGATGATGTCGGCGCCGGCCTTCCGGGCTGCGGCCTTCACCCGGTTCACCTGTTCGAACACGTAGGGCGGCAGACGGCGCACGGAATGGAATTCGGTCATGGCGGCACGATTCGGGGCTTACCCGCGCACCAGCGCGCGGGGATCATCCGAGATACCGTATGGCCGGATTGCGGGCAAACGCAGGCGCGGGCCTGCTCTCGGCAATTCGTCGGGGGCCGCGCCTGCCGCCCACCCACTTCCGAGGCCCGTCAGCGGCGTTTGCGCGCCAGCAGGTCCGCCTCAAGCTTCTTCTGCTCTTCAGGCGTCCGGAGAGTTCCGGGGCGCTGCGGCGGCGTCACGTTGACGTCCGGATAGGCCAGATTGTCGGGAGCCGGCGGCAGCCCCCGCGTGCCGCGGTACTTCTCGAGATCGCAGCCCCCGAGCAGCAGGCCGCAGCCGGCGAGAAGGACGACGGCGAAAGCGGGCCGTGAAACGCTCATGGGCAGGGTCTCGAAACGGGAACGATCCCGGCCCGATTTCGGGGGCCGACCGCCCATGCCGCACGTGACGCGCGGCGCGGGTTGCGCCTATTGTCATGGGAAGCGGTTACGAAGCAACCCGTGGAGCGGCGCGCAGGACGCGTCGCAACCGCGGGGTCCTTGGGAGGGTATGGGTCTATGGCTCGGAACGCGGTCGAGCGCTCGACGGCTCCCGCTGCGCCGGCGGGGCGCGCGAAGGCCTCGAAGCCCGGACGGCAACCGCAGGCCATGAGGACGAGCAAGGCCGAGACGCGTCCGGCTCCGACCGAGCCCCGCGCGCCGGACGAGGCGGCGCCGAAACCCGCCGCGGCCTCTGGGACCGGGCGGCCGGCCGCCGCAAAGCCGAAGACGAAAAGCGCCAAACCCGCGAAAGCCGCCGCCGCGCGCGAATCCACATCGGATCCCGCGAAAGCCGCAAAACCGAAACGCCGCGCGCCGAAGACCGCCCAGCCGGCGGAGCCGCGGCCAGCCGAGGCGCCGCGTCCCTCATCCTCCGCCGCAGGAACGGAAGCTCCCGAGGCGAACCCGTTCCTCACGGTCGACGTCGAGGCGTTCGCGGCGAACATGGCGCGGCTGTACGAGGAGGGCGGGCGGGCGATTTCCGCCTACATGCGCCCGCGAGAGAACGGCGAGCGCCCGTTCGCGGCCACCAACGAGATCGTCGACGTGGTGAAGACCATCGGCCAGGTCGCCGAGCGCTGGATGGCCGACCCCTCGCGCACCGTCGAGGCGCAGAAGGCCTTCACCACCGGCTTTCTCGACCTGTGGACCGGAACGCTGCGGCGCTTCTCGGGCGAACAGGCGCCGCCGACCGCGGCGCCCGACCCCAAGGACGCGCGCTTCAGGGACCCGGAATGGTCGGACAACCCGTTCTTCGACTTCCTGAAGCAGGCCTATCTCCACGCCGCCCGCTGGGCCGAGCGCATGGTGGAGGAGGCGCACGAGCTCGACCCCCACACCCGCCACAAGGCGGCCTTCTACGTGCGGCAGATCGCCAACGCGGTGTCGCCGTCGAACTTCGTGCCGACCAACCCGGAGCTGCTGCGCGAGACCTTCGCCCAGAAGGGCGAGAACCTTGTCCGCGGCATGCAGATGCTCGCCGAGGACATCGCGGCCGGAAACGGCGACCTCCGCATCCGGCAGACCGACAACGCCAATTTCGAGGTCGGCCGCAACCTCGCCACCACGCCCGGCAAGGTGATCTTCCGCAACGAGCTGATGGAGCTGATCCAGTACGCCCCGACGACGGCGATGACGCGCACGCGGCCGGTGCTGATCGTGCCGCCATGGATCAACAAGTTCTACATTCTCGACCTGACGCCCGAGAAGAGTTTCATCAAGTGGTGCGTCGACCAGGGCCTGACGGTGTTCTGCGTGTCGTGGGTGAACCCGGACGCCCGTCACGCCGCCATGAGCTTCGACGACTACATGCGCGACGGCGTGATGACCGCGGTCGACATCGCGCGCGCGGCGACCGGGACCGAACAGGTCGACGCCGTCGGCTACTGCGTCGGCGGCACGCTGCTCGCGGTGACGCTCGCCTACATGGCGGCGCGCGACGACCAGCGAATCGCGAGCGCCACCTTCTTCACCACGCAGGTGGACTTCACCCACGCCGGCGACCTGAAGGTGTTCGTGGACGAGGCGCAAGTGGCCGCGGTGGAGGCGCGAATGGCCGCCTTCGGCTTCCTCGAAGGCTCCAGCATGGCGAACGCCTTCAACATGCTGCGCTCGAACGACCTGATCTGGCCTTACGTCGTCAACAACTACATGAAGGGCAAGGCGCCCTTCCCGTTCGACCTGCTGTACTGGAATTCGGACACCACCCGGATGCCGGCGGCGAACCACTCATTCTACCTGCGCGGCTGCTACCTCAACAACGACCTGGCGCAGGGTCGCATGGAGATCGCCGGCGAGATCCTCGATCTCGGCAAGGTGAAGGTTCCGGTCTACGAGCTCGCGACCCGGGAAGACCACATCGCCCCGGCCCGCTCCGCCTTCCTTGGCGCGACCATGTTCGGCGGCCCGGTGCGCTTCGTGCTCGCGGGCTCCGGCCACATCGCGGGCGTGGTGAACCCGCCGGCCAGGATGAAGTACCAGCACTGGGTCGGCGAGGCGCCTACGGGCGCGTTCGAGGACTGGTTCGCGAAGGCGGAGGAGCGTCCCGGCTCGTGGTGGCCGGACTGGCGCGCCTGGCTCGCCGCGTCCGACGCCACCGCCGTGCCGGCGCGCGTTCCGGGCGAAGGCCCCTACCCCGCGATCGACGACGCGCCGGGAACCTATGTGAAGGTACGGGTCTGATTCCTTCAAATCCGCGCATGAAAAAGGCCCCGGCTGCGAAAGCCGGGGCCTTTTCGTCGTCATCCCGCCGATCGCAAGATCAGGCGGCGACAGCCTCGCGGGCGGCGCGGCGCGCGACCCGTTCGATGTCGCCGCGGCCGAGATTGACGTCGGCCAGGGTGCGGTCGTCGAGGCTCGTCAGCTCGACGAAGGTCTCGCGGTACACGCGCCACATCCGGTAGCGCTTCAGAAGGAAAGCCCAGAACAGCATTGTCTCAAGTCCCAAATCCTGTGGCGGTCGGAGCGCGCCCGCGGCGCGGCCGCCGGTCGCTCAGGCGTTCCGGCCGCCGCGGCGGTCGATGGCTGGTAGCCGCCTGCGTTTCGTGGCCTCGATATACGTGATGCTCCGCAGTCGACAAATGCTCGTCCGCGCGTTGCTGGGATGCGCGCGCGTCATGACGACTTAATAAAACCTTCCGACCGGCCCGATTACTGCCGCAAACCGCGACACGCCCATTTCATGGTCAGGCGAATTTCGGCCACGACTTGATCATGCACGCCTGTTGGGCGCCGTCGTGTCGCTCGCGCGGCTCCCCTTACTCCGCCGCGTCGGCGCGCTTCAGCGGACGCCGCTCCAGCACCTCGGCGAGGAAGCGGCCGGTGTGGCTGGCTCGTTTCCCGGCGATCTGCTCCGGCGTTCCGGCCGCGACAACCGTCCCGCCGCCGTCGCCGCCTTCCGGACCCATGTCGATGATCCAGTCCGCGGTCTTGATGACCTCGAGATTGTGCTCGATCACAGCGACCGTGTTGCCTTGGTCGACGAGTTCGTGCAGCACGTCGAGCAGCTTCGCCACGTCGTGGAAGTGCAGGCCCGTGGTCGGCTCGTCGAGAATGTAGAGCGTGCGGCCAGTGGCGCGCCGCGACAGCTCCTTGGACAGCTTCACGCGCTGCGCCTCGCCGCCGGACAGCGTGGTCGCGGGCTGGCCGACCTTGACGTAGCCGAGGCCGACGCGCGCGAGCGTGTCCATCTTCTCGCGGATCGACGGCACCGCCTTGAAGAAGGCCGCGGCCTCGTCGACCGTCATGTCGAGCACGTCGGCGATCGACTTGCCGCGGTAGAGCACCTCGAGCGTCTCGCGGTCGTAGCGCTTGCCCTTGCAGACGTCGCAGGTGACGTAGACGTCCGGCAGGAAGTGCATCTCGATCTTGATGACGCCGTCGCCTTGGCAGGCCTCGCAGCGGCCGCCCTTCACGTTGAACGAGAAGCGGCCCGGCATGTAGCCGCGCGCCTTCGCCTCCGGCAGGCCCGCGAACCAGTCGCGGATCGGCGTGAAGGCGCCGATATAGGTCGCCGGATTGGAGCGCGGCGTCCGGCCGATCGGCGACTGGTCGATGTCGATGACCTTGTCGAGCGCCTCGAAGCCCTCGATGCGCTCATGCGCGCCGGGATTCTCGTTGGCGCCGTTCAGCTTGCGCGCCGCCGCCTTGAACACCGTGTCGATCAGCAGCGTGGACTTGCCGCCCCCGGAGACGCCGGTGACGCAGGTGAAGGTGCCGAGCGGGATCTCGGCCGTCACGTCCTTGAGGTTGTTGGCCTTGGCGCCGACGACCTTCAGCACCCGCTTCTTGTCGAACGGCCGGCGACGCGCCGGCGTGCGCACCATCTTCTCGCCCGTGAGGTACTGGCCCGTGAGGCTCGCCGGGTTCGCCATCACCTCGGCCGGCGTGCCCTGGGCCACGATCTGTCCACCGTGGACGCCGGCGCCCGGGCCGACGTCGACCACGTAGTCCGCGAGCCGGATGGCGTCCTCGTCGTGCTCCACCACGATCACGGTGTTGCCGAGGTCGCGCAGGCGCTCCAGCGTGCCGAGCAGGCGCTCGTTGTCACGCTGGTGCAGGCCGATCGACGGCTCGTCGAGCACGTAGAGCACGCCCGTGAGGCCCGAGCCGATCTGGCTCGCGAGCCGGATGCGCTGGCTCTCGCCGCCGGAGAGCGAGCCGGAGTTGCGCGCAAGCGTCAGGTAGTCGAGCCCGACGTCGACGAGGAAGCGCAGCCGGTCGCGGATCTCCTTGAGAATGCGGTAGGCGATCTCGTTCTGCTTGTCCGTGAGGTGGTTCGGCAGGTCCTCGAACCAGGCGTGCGCCGCCTTCACCGACAGGGCGGAGGCGCGGCCGATGTGGCGATCGGCGACCCGCACCGCGAGCGCCTCCGGCTTCAGCCGGTAGCCCTCGCAGATGAGGCACGGCACGTCCGACATGTAGCGGCCGATCTCCTCGCGGGACCAGTCGCTCTCGGTCTCCTTCCAGCGCCGCTCCAGATTGCGGACGACGCCTTCGAAGGTCTTGTTGGTCTCGTAGGAGCGCAGCCCGTCGTCGTAGACGAAGCGCACCTTCTCGTCGCCCGAACCATAGAGGATGACGTTGCGCGCCTTCTCGGCCAAGTCCGCCCAGGGCTTGGTCAGCGAGAAGCCGTAATGCTTCGCGAGCGCGTCGAGCGTCTGGATGTAATAGGGCGAGGTCGAGCGCGCCCAGGGCGCGATCGCGCCCTTGCGCAGCGTCAGCCCGCCGTCGGGAACGACGAGGTTGGGGTCGACGCTCATCTCGGTGCCGAGGCCATCGCAGGCCGGGCAGGCGCCGAAGGGATTGTTGAAGGAAAACAGCCTGGGCTCGATCTCGGCGATGGTGAAGCCCGACACCGGACAGGCGAACTTCTCCGAGAAGGTCAGCCGTTTCGGGTCGCCGTTCTCGTCGGTCTCGCCGGCGAACTCGGCGATCGCGATGCCGTCGGCGAGGCCGAGCGCCTGCTCCAGGCTGTCCGCCAGCCGGCTCGCGATGTCGCCGCGGATGACGACGCGGTCCACCACAACGTCGATGTCGTGCTTCAGCTTCTTGTCGAGCGCGGGCGCGTCGGCGATCTCGTAGAAGGTCCCGTCGATCTTGAGGCGCTGGAACCCCTTCTTCTGGAACTCGGCGATCTCCTTGCGGTACTCGCCCTTGCGGCCGCGGATCGCCGGCGCGAGCAGATAGAGCCGCGACCCCTCGGGCAGCGCCATCAGCCGGTCCACCATCTGGCTGACCGTCTGGCTCTCGATCGGCAGGCCGGTCGCCGGCGAATACGGGATGCCGACGCGCGCCCACAGCAGGCGCATGTAGTCGTAGATCTCGGTGACCGTGCCCACCGTCGAGCGCGGGTTCTTCGAGGTCGTCTTCTGCTCGATCGAGATCGCCGGCGACAGGCCGTCGATCTGGTCGACGTCCGGCTTCTGCATCATCTCGAGGAACTGGCGGGCGTAGGCCGAGAGGCTCTCGACATAGCGCCTCTGGCCTTCGGCGTAGATGGTGTCGAAGGCGAGCGACGATTTTCCGCTGCCCGACAGCCCCGTGAACACCACGAGCCTGTCGCGCGGAATGTCGAGGTCGACGTTCTTGAGGTTGTGCTCGCGCGCGCCGCGGATCGAGATCATCCGCTGGTCGCGCCGCTCCAGCCGCCGCTCGGCGGCCGCGTCGAAGGCGGCCTCCAGCGCCGCAGCCTTCGGCGCCTTGGGCGCAGAGGCTTTGGCGTTCGCCGCCTTGGGCGTCGCGGGCGCGTCGTCCGGCCTGGAGGAGGCCGCAGCCTGCTTCGGCGCGCGGGCCTTTCCGGCCTGCGAGGGGGTCTTCGTCATAGGCACTCGTCGTCCCGCGGCGGCCCGCGCCGCCATCCGCTCGTCACGTCGTCCCGCACGCCGTTCGGGTCAAGCCGGGCGCTTGTCGCGTTCCCATCGGCATGTTAAGGAACATAAATAGAACAAAGATCGCTGTCCAGTCCGACAGTGCCTCTCCCGCGGCTTGTGGACAAGCCCGAGCCCAAGGGCGACGCAAGGCGGCATGGCGACTAGGGTGCGCGATCAAGCTTTCAGGAGATCGTCATGGCGGGCAGCGTCAACAAGGTCATTCTGGTCGGAAATCTCGGCCGCGATCCGGAAGTGCGCCGCCTGAACTCGGGCGAGCCGGTGGTGAACCTGCGCATCGCGACTTCCGAGAACTGGCGCGACAAGCAGTCCGGCGAGCGGCGCGAGAAGACCGAGTGGCACTCGGTCGTGATCTTCAACGAGAACCTCGCGAAGGTCGCTGAGAACTACCTCCGCAAGGGCTCCAAGGTCTATGTCGAGGGCCAGCTCCAGACCCGCAAGTGGACCGACCAGTCCGGAGTCGAGAAGTACACGACCGAGATCGTGATCCAGCGCTTCCGCGGCGAGCTCGCCCTGCTCGACGGCCGCGGCGGCGGCGGATCGGACGACAGCTACGAGGCCTCCTCCAACGACAGCTTCGGCCGGTCGAGCCCGATGGAGCAGCGCCGCGCTCCGGCTCCCGCCTCAGGCGGCGGCCGCATGAGCGACGTGATGGACGACGACATCCCGTTCTGACGCCGAACCGATCGGGCGCGCTCTCACTCCCCACGCGGTCGATGACACGCGGCGCGGCCGCCCGGATGCTTCGCCGTCGCCCGTCGCGTCCTCCGGACGCTTCCGGAATCGCGGATGCGGATGAGCGGCGCCGCGACCTATGGCGGCCTGTTCGTCGGCGCCTTTCTCGCCGCGACGCTGCCGCCGGAGAAGTCCGGCGTCGGCGCTCTCTGGCCGCTTCAGGCGGCCCGGACTGTGGCGAGAAAGCGCTCGACCTCGACCCGGAGTTCGGCGGAGCGCTCGGACAGGTTCGAGGCCGAGGAGAGGACCTCGCCCGCCGCGATCCCGGCGCCCTGCGCGGCGCTCGCCACGGCGCCCATGTTCTCGGTCACCTCGTTGGTGCCGACGGCGGCCTGCGAGACGTTGCGGGCGATCTCCTGCGTCGCCGCGCCCTGCTCCTCGACGGCCGCCGCGATCGCGCTCGACGCCGACGAGATCTCCTCGATCCGGCTGGTGATGCCGCTGATGGCGGCCACCGCGTCGGTGGTGGAGAGCTGGATCTGGGCGATCTGCGACGAGATCTGCTCGGTCGCCTGGGCCGTCTGGCTGGCGAGGTTCTTGACTTCGGAAGCGACCACCGCGAAGCCGCGGCCGGCCTCGCCCGCCCGCGCGGCCTCGATGGTGGCGTTGAGCGCGAGCAGGTTGGTCTGGCTCGCGATCGCCTGGATCATCGCGACGACGTCGCCGATCGTGTCCGCCGCGACGCTGAGGTCGCGCACCAGCACGGCGGTCGCGCCGGCGTCGGCGACGGCGGCGCGGGCGAGCTCCGCCGACCCCTGGACCTGACGCGCGATCTCCTGAACGGAGGCGCCGAGCTCCTCCGCCGCGGCGGCGACCATCTGCACGTTGGAGGCCGCCTGGTCGGCGGCCGCAGCCACTGTGGTGGAGCGGCGGGCGGTGTCGCTCGCGGCCTCGTCCATGCCCGACGCCGTGCCTTGGAGCTGTGTGGAGGCGGCCGCCACGGTGCCGACCACGCCGCTCACCGCCGCTTCGAAGCGGTCGGCCATCTCGCGCATCGTCGCCTTGCGCTGCGCCTCGGCGCCGGCGCGGGCGAGCGCCGTCTCCTCCTCCAGCGCTCGGGCGCGGATCATGCCGTCTTTGAACACGTCGACCGCCTGCGCCATCCCGCCGACCTCGTCGCCGCGGTCGCGGCCCACCACGTCCACGGAGAGATCTCCGCCGGCGAGGCGCTTCATGTCGTCGGTCATGCGCCGCAGCGGACGCGCGACGTTGAGCGTGAGCAGCGCCGCGGCGCCAATCGCGAAGACGATGGCGAGCGCGACGAAGATCACAGTCGCGATCGTGGCCTCCGCGTAGGCCTTCTGGGCCGCGGCGCCGCTCTGCTGGGCGGCGGCGTCGTTGAGGTCGATCAGCTTCTGCAGTTCGGACAGCGCGGCGTTGCTCGCGGTCGACATGGTGGTGTTGTACATCCGCTGCGCGCCGACGACGTCGCCGGCCGCGGCCAGCGCGTTCATCTCGCTCTGGAGCCGGCCGTAGGCCGCGCGGCCCTGCTCGAAGGCGACGTAGGCCTCCTTCTCGGCCGGCGTGATGGTCTGCCCCACGTACTGCGACTGAAGCTCGACGAGTTCGCTCTCCCGCTTCGCCAGCGTCGCCGCGATCTCGTCCCGGAGCGCGGGCGTATCCGCGGAGATCAAGCGGCCGCCGTTGATGCGCAGGCGCAGCGTCGCGACCTGCATCTTGCCCAGAATCTGCGTGGTCGGCAGCCGGCTTGCGCGAAGATCCTCGGCGGCGCTGTTGACTTGGCCAAGCTCATAGAGCGCGAACCCGCCGAGACCTGCGACGAGAACGACGAGGCCGCCGAACGCGAGGTTCAGCTTACGTCGGATGGTGGCGGTCTTCAGCATGGAGAACTCGTCGCGGAGGCGGTTAACGGACACCTTCGGACACTCGCTCAGACGAACTAATTTATTATTAAACTAAAGTTTAAGTCAAAACTCTGATCCGAGAGGGGCGATCGTTCATTGCAACCGGTCATCGAGATCGATCGATAACCTTGCCCGCGCATTTCGACCTCTGGCGAGCTTCGTCCCTCGCGTTCCCAGCCTGTCAGCCGCCCGCCCTCGATGATCGCCAAGCCGATCCGTGCGGCGGCCCGCTCCGGATCGTCCGTCTCATCCGCCAGCCGGTCGGGAATCTTTCTGGCACATCGCTGATCTCGTGACGCCGCAGGCAGTGGCCGCGCACCAGGTCGGCTTGGCGTGCGACAGGCTGACGGGAGCCGCCATCGAGGCCGAGCGCAGCGTGGCGCTTTCGCCCCCACCTCTGCGGCGGCCGCATGAGAAACGACGGCATCCCCGTTCTTAATCCGGCCGCGGCTTGGACGCTCAGGGGAGCCGGTACGCCACCAGTTTTTTGTCGCGCGACAACGGGATGAAGGCGATCTTTGATCCCGCGTCATAGGCGAGATCGGCCGTGCCAGGGCCGAAACCGTCGATCAGGGTCCGGAACGAGCCGTCGGACTTGATCTCATAGAGCGGCCCGCGGACGTAGTCGGTCGCGAGATAGACGCCGTCGGCCGTCCGGGCGAGGCCGTCGAGGAACCCGACCGGCGAACCGTCCCCGAGGTCTTTCGGCGTCTTCGTCGCGAACGGAACCGCGATCAGGTTGGCCGGCGTTCCGGCGTCGCCCTCCTTCGGCGTCCTGCCGATCCCGGCGACCAGCAGCCGGTCGACCTCCACCAGCAGGCCGTTCGGACCCTTGAGCGCCTCGCCCTCGACCCAGGGGGCGAAGACGCCGCCCTCAAGCTTCCAGATCGTGTTGGTCCCGGTGTCCGACACGAACACGCGCCCGTCCGGCGCGGCGGCGACGTCGTTGAGAAACACGGCGCCCTTGGCCGGATAACGTTTCGCGACCTTGCCCGCGGCGACGTCGATCGCCACCAGTTCGTCGATGTCGGCCACGTAGAGCGTGCCGCCGACCTTGCCCAACCCTTTCGGCGCGTTCAGGCCCGACACCCACTCCAGCTCGAGCATCCGCCCGTCGGGCGAGACCTTCGAGATGAAGCCGACGCCGTCCTTGTCCCGGAAGCCGCCGACCACGTTGCTGACGTAGAGCACGTCGCCGTCCGGGAGCACGGATTCCGGCTCCTGCAGACCGCCGACCTCCCAGAGCTTCTCAGGCTCCGCGGCCCATGCCGGGCAGACGAGCGCAACGGTTGCGGCGACGGCGAGCGACGCGGACAGACGCATGATCGGACTTCCTCCCACTTTCCTCCCGCCCGCCGCGGATGCGGCGAACGGGCGAGCGGGATATAGCGCCGCGCCGGCGCTCGTCCTGTTGGTCTTCGGGATCGTGAGGCTGGCGGCGTCAGGCCGCGAGCCGCGAGCCGCCTTCGGGCGCGCCGTCGCCGTCGCGCACCAGCAGCACGACGACGTCCTCGATGCCGTGGGACTTCAGCTTGTCGTGGGCCTCGACGGTGGCGAGATCGCCGGCGCCGGCGTTCGAGACGAGGATCGCGGCGGAGGCCTGCTGCGAAAAGATGTCGGAGACCGCGGCGCCCGGCGCAGCCGTGAGCAGCACGAAGTCATAGGTCAGCGCCAGAGCGTCGAGCACCACGCCGACGCGGGCCTGCGACGCCCGGTCGAGCTCGTCGAACGAGGCCTCGCCGCGCGGCACCACATGGACGCGGGAGCCGGGATCACGGTGGATCGCCTGCGCGAAGGTGGCGGAGCCCGCCAGCAGTTCCGCAAGGCCTGGCCCGCGGTCGGCGTCGGCGGGGCGCGGCGCGCCACCGCCGGCGTCCACCGCCACGACGCGGCGGCCGGATTCCGACATGGTTCGGGCGAGCTCCGTCACCACCTCGTCGACGCGCACGCCGGGATGGGCCCCGGCCGCCAGGATGCGCAGCGCGCCGTCCGTGGTCGGCATCGAGGCGAGCTGGCGCGCCAGCGCGGCCACCAGCGTGGCGTCGGCGACCTCGATCGCGTCGATCCGCTGCGGCGACAGCGCCGGCGCCGCGCGCTTCGCGGACGCTTCGGTCGGCGTCGGCTCTGCCGACGGCTTTGTCTCGGCCTGCGCGGACGGCTGCGGTCCGTGCAGCCGGCCGAACACGGGAACCTCGCCGATCGCGGGCGGCGGCGGGGGAGCGGCGGCCACGCCGTCGCGCCGGCGCGCCCCGCCGCCGAAGACTTCGGCGGTGGCCGCGGCGAACAGCGCCAGCACGAAGGCGGCGATGGCCGCGAGCGCCACCGTCGGCGCCTTCTTGGGGAAGTAGGCCTCCGTCGGCGCGGCGGCGCGCGAGATGATGCGGGCGTCCGCCATCAGCGCGTCGGGGTTGTCGCGGGCGGCCGCTTCGCGGTAGCGGGCCAGCATCTGCTCGAGCAGGTCGCGGGCCGCGCGGGCCTCGCGTTCGAGCGCGCGAAGCTCGACGTCGCGCTCGTTCGCGGTCGCCGCGTTCTGCTTCTGGGCGTCGAGCGCGGCGGACAGCGCGGCGACGCGGGCGCCGGCCGTCTTGGCTTCGTTCTCGTAGGCGCGGGCGAGCTTCTCGGCTTCGTTGCGGATCTGGCCGTCGAGGCCCGCGAGCTGGGCGGCCAGCTCGCGCATGCGCGGATGCTGGCCGAGCAGGGTGCGGCCCTCGCTCGCGATCTGCGCCGCAAGCTGCGACCGCTGCTGCACGAGCGCGCGGACCACGTCGGAATTCGCGATGTCGAGCGCTTCCGCCGCGCGGCCGGCGCGCAGAGAGTCGCGGATCGCGTCGGCCTTGGCGCGCGCCTCGGCCTGCTGGGTCCGCGCGGTGCCGAGCTGCGTGCTGCTTTCGCCGAGCTGCTGGGCTGCGAGCGTGGTGTTGTTCTGCCCCACGAGAAGGCCTGCCTGCGAGCGGAACGCCTCGACCTTGCCCTCGGCGTCGGCGACGCGCTGGCGAAGCTGCTCGATCTCGCCGGAGAAGTAGGTCGTCGCCTGCCGGTTCACGTCGCGCTTCGCTTCGCGCTGGACGTCGAAGAAGGCGTCGACGAAGCCGTTCGCGACCCGCGCGGCCGTGTCCGGACTGGTCGAGACGAACTCGACGCCGATCACGCGCGCGCCGGAGACCGGATAGGCGGACAGGTTCTCGGCGACCTTGTCGACCACCTGCTCGCTGATCGGCTGGTTGTCGTCGGGCGAAGCGAAGCCGAGGAAGCCCAGCAGGCGCCGGGCCAGCGAGCGGTCGCCCTTGGCGGCGAACTCGGGATCGCGTCCGAGATCGAGGTCGCGCGCGACCTTGCGAACGAGGTCGCGGGACTCGATGAACTGCACCTGCGTCGCGACCGCCTGTTCGTCCGGCAGCGAGGTCTCGCGCTCAGCCCCCGCTCCGCCCGGCGCGAGCGAGGCCTTGTTCTCGATCAGCACCAGGGCGGACGAACGGAAGTAAGGCGACGTCAGCTGCACGAAGGCGATCGCGAGCAGCGTCGCGACGATGGTCGGGCCGATGATCCAGAGCCGGCGTCGCCAGATGCCGGCGCCGAGGACGCGCAGATCGATCTCCCCGGCTTCGGGAAGCTCCTCTCCGCGATGGCTGCCGCGCTCCGACATGGCTGGACCCGATTCCTAATGCCGCTGACCGTTCGTGAGTCCAAAACATCACGAACATGGTTGCCGACGCGTTAATCATTCGACATCGGCCCTTAAGGCGAGACAACCGATTGTTAACCCTGTTCCGGTAACTAACCGTAAACCTTGGTGGCCGGCGATGGGGTTCGACATGCCGCGTGTTTGCTTGGCTTCTCTGGCGCTCGCCCTCGCTTTGGCGGGCTGCGCCGGACCGCGGGCGGTCCCCCCGCCTCTCGCGGCGGCCTTCGACGAGCCCTACGTTCTCGCCACAGGCGACCGGCTGCGCATCAACGTGTTCGGCCAGCCGAACCTCTCGAACAGCTACACCGTCGAGGCCGACGGCCGCATCGCCATGCCGCTGGTGGGCCGCTATGAGGTCGTGAACAAGACGCCGGACCAGGTGCGCACCGGCCTCGAGGCCAAGCTCAAGACCGGCTTCCTGCGCGATCCGAACGTGTCGGTCGAGATCGAGGGCTACCGCCCGTTCTACATTCTCGGCGAGGTCAACAACGCCGGGCAATACCCTTACGTCGTGGGCATGACCGCGCAGAACGCGGTCGCGATCGCGAGCGGCTTCTCCCCCCGCGCCGTCAAGGACCGGGTCGAGCTCACCCGTCGCCACGGCGACAGGGTGTACAAGGCCGAGGTGCCGCTGACCTATCCGGTCCGGCCGGGCGACACCATCACCGTCAACGAGCGCTGGTTCTGAACGACCCTCGCCCCTCGCCTGCTGCGCGCAGGAGGAACGGCTAGGACGTTCACGCCGCCTTCTTGCCGACCTCGGCGATCTTCACGAGATCGCGGAGCAGCTTCGCGGCGCCTTTAAGCCGCTTCTCGACCGTCGGCCATTCGCGCTTGAACACGATCTTCATGTCAGGCCGCACCTTGGCGTTCGGGCCTTCCTCGCGCGCGATGTGCATGACGAGGCCGTCCGGATTGGCGAAGGAGTTGTCGCGGAACGACAGCACCACGCCCTTCGGGCCGGCGTCGATCTTCTCCACATTGGCGCGGCGGCAGAGCGCCTTGATCGCGGCGATCTCCAGCAGCTGCTTCACCTCGCTCGGCAGCGGCCCGAAGCGATCCGCCAGTTCGGCCGCGAACGAATCGAGGCCCTCGTCGGTGTCGATCTCGGCGAGGCGCCGGTAGAGCGACAGGCGAACCGCGAGATCGCCGACAAACTCTTCGGGGATCATCACCGGCGCGCCGAGGGTGATCTGCGGCGACCACTGGTCTGCGACGACGGCCGCCCCGCCCTCCTTCAGGCTTTCGACGGCGTCCTCTAGCATCTGCTGATAGAGCTCGTAGCCGACCTCCCGGATGTGGCCGGACTGCTCTTCGCCCAGCAGGTTGCCGGCGCCCCGGATGTCGAGGTCGTGGCTCGCGAGCTGGAAGCCGGCGCCGAGCCCCTCGAGGGACTGCAGCACCTTGAGCCGGCGTTCGGCGTTGACGGTCGGAGCCTTGTTGGCCGGCACCGTGAACAGCGCGTAGGCGCGCGTCTTGGCGCGACCCACGCGGCCGCGAAGCTGGTAGAGCGCGGCGAGGCCGAACATGTCGGCGCGGTAGACCACCAGCGTGTTGGCGTTCGGGATGTCGAGACCCGATTCGACGATCGCGGTCGAGAGCAGCACGTCGTAGCGCCCCTCGTAGAAGTCGGTCATCGCCTGCTCGAGGTCGCCGGCCGCCATTTGGCCGTTCGCGACCACGAACTTCACCTCAGGCACCTGGCTTTCAAGGAAGGCGCGGGCCGTGGCGAGATCCTCGATGTGCGGGCAGACGAAGAACGACTGGCCGCCGCGATAGCGCTCGCGCAGCAGCGCCTCGCGCACGATCAGCGGATCAAACGGCGCGACGAAGCTGCGCACGGCGAGGCGATCGACCGGCGGGGTCGCGATCATCGACAACTCCCGCACGCCGGTGAGCGCGAGCTGAAGCGTACGCGGAATCGGCGTCGCGGAGAGGGTCAGCACATGCACCTCGGCGCGGAGCTGCTTCATCTTCTCCTTGTGGCCGACGCCGAAGTGCTGCTCCTCGTCGACGATCACGAGGCCGAGGTCCTTGAAGCCGATGGTCTTGCCCAAGAGCGCATGGGTGCCGACCACGATGTCGATGTCGCCGGACGCGAGACCCCTCTTGGTCTCGTTGAGCTCCTTCTGCGAGACGAAGCGCGAGGCCTGACGCACCTTCAGCGGCAGGCCCCGGAAGCGTTCGGCGAAGGTCTTGAAGTGCTGGCGCGCGAGCAGCGTGGTGGGGACGATGACCGCCACCTGCCGCCCGCTCATCGCGACCACGAAAGCGGCGCGCAGCGCGACCTCGGTCTTGCCGAAGCCGACGTCGCCGCAGATCAGCCGGTCCATCGGGCGGCCGGCGGCGAGATCGTCCAGCACAGCGTCGATCGCGGCCTGTTGGTCCTCGGTTTCGTCGTAGGGGAAGCGCGCGCAGAACTCGTCGTAGAGCCCTTCCGGCGGGACGGCGCGCGGCGCCTCCTTGGTCATGCGCGCGGCGGCGATCTTGATCAGCTCGCCCGCCATCTCGCGGATGCGGTTCTTCATCCGCGCCTTGCGCGACTGCCAGCCGGCGCCGCCGAGCCGGTCGAGAACCGCCTCGGTCTCCTCCGAGCCGTAGCGCGTCAGCAGCTCGATGTTCTCGACCGGCAGGAACAGCTTGGCCTTGTCGGCGTAATGCAGCTCGACGCAGTCGTGCGGCGCGCCGGCTGCCTCGATGGTCTTGAGGCCCACGAAGCGGCCGATGCCGTGATCCACGTGCACCACGAGATCGCCCGCCGCCAGGCCGGCCGCCTCGGTGAGGTAATCCTGCGGACGCCGCCTCTTCGCCTTGGCGCGGACCAGCCGGTCGCCAAGAATGTCCTGCTCGGCGACGACGGCCACGTCGCCGGTCTCGAAGCCGTGCTCGATTCCAAGCACGCCGAAGGCCACCGCGTCCTTCGGCAGGCCGACGGCCTCGCGCCAGTTCCGGACCTCCCGACCGCTTGCGAGCCCATGGTCGGCGAGCACCGTCTTCAGCCGGTCGCGCGCGCCGTCGCTCCACGCCGCCACGACGACCCGTCTGCCGTCCTGCTTCAGCTCGCGGATATGCGCGACGACCGCGTCGAAGACGTTGGCGTTCTCGTCCGCCCGCTCCGCAGCGAAGCTGCGGCCGGCGCGGGCGCCGGCGTCGAGCACGCTGCCGCCCTGCCCGGGCGGCAGCGCGAACGGCGTCAGCCGAACCGGCGCCACCTGCTCCAGCCGCTCGCGCCATTCCTCGGGCTTGAGGTAGAGCGCGTCCGGCGGCAGCGGCTTGTAGGCGCCGCCGTCCCTGTCCTGGCGAAGCTGCGTGACCCGGGCGTCGTAATAGTCCGCGATCAGCGCGAGCCGCTCGCCGGCCGCGTCGTCCGCCAGCGGGTCGAGCACCACGCGCGCGTCCGCCACATGGTCGAACAGCGTGGAGAGCCGGTCGGCGAACAGCGGCAGCCAGTGCTCGAGACCCGGATAGCGGCGGCCCTCGCTGATCGCGGCGTAGAGCTGGTCGTCGCGCGTCGGCGCGCCGAAGGTCGCGGCGTAGGCCTGGCGGAAACGGCGGATCGTGTCGCTGGTGAGCTGCACCTCCGACATCGGCACCAGATCGAGCGCGCGAAGCTGGCCGGTGGAGCGCTGGGTCTCGGGATCGAACGGCCGGATCGTCTCCAGCACGTCGCCGAAGAAATCGAGCCGGATCGGTTCGGCGTGCCCGGCGGGGAACAGATCGACGATGCCGCCGCGGATGGCGTACTCGCCATAGTCGCGCACCGTCGACGAGCGCAGGAAGCCGTTGATCTCGAGCCAGTCCGCGAGCTTCTTCAGGTCGACGACGTTGCCGGGCGCGGCGGAAAAGCTCTGCCGCGCGACCGCTTCCGGCGTGGCGACGCGCTGGAGCGCGGCGTTGACGCTGGTCAGCACGATGCGCGGCTTGTCGCCGCCGCGGGTGCGGGCGAGGCGCGCCAGCGTCGTCGTCCGCTGCGCGATCACGGCGGCGTTGGGCGACACCCGGTCGTAGGGCTGGCAGTCCCAGGCCGGGAACGTCAGCCGCTCAACCTCCGGCGCGACGAAGTCGAGCGCCCGCTCCATGGCCGCCAGCCGCTGACTGTCGCGCGCGACGAAGACGACGCCGGCGGCGTCATGCGCGCGCGCGGCCATCGCCCGCGCGAGGTCGGCAAGGATCAGCGCGTCGAACCCGTCCGGCACGTTGGTGACGGTGACGGGAGCGAGGGTCAGAAGGGCGTCGGGCTTGAGGGTCATCGTTCCGGAAACATGAGCGGCCTTGTCCCGGCCTTGAGCCGGGACCCATAACCGCGACAGTCGGGAAGAAAAAGCGACGCAGGCGTAATTTGTTCGAACAGCCTGCGTTTCTGGGTCCCGGCTCAAGGCCGGGACAAGAAGGCCGCCCTACCCGATGTTCTCCGTGGTCGGATAGGCCTCGTGAAAGGCGCGCAGACGGCGATAGACCGGCGTGTCGTAATTGTCGGGGACAGCTTCCTTCTCCGCGATCCACGCGAACAGGTCGCGGTCGGGAACCTCGATCAGCGCCTCGAACACGCCGAGCTCGTCGTCGTCCAGCCGGTCGATCTCGGCGTCGGCGAAGCGGCCCATCAGCAGGTCCATCTCGCGCGTGCCCCGCCGCCAGGAGCGGTAGAGCGCGCGGCGACGGCGCGGATCGAGCCCCTCGCCCGTGCGTGTGGTTCCGGTCATCGCGAACTCCTACGGCGGACTGCGGCTGCGCCCGTGGCCTAACAGCCGCCCGGCGCCATGTCAGCCGCCGGTTCGGCCGTCCCAGCCCGTGGCCTTCGCCACCAGCTTGAAATAGGCGGGATAGGGCAGCAGGCGAAGGAGCTTCAACGCATAGGTGAAGCGCTTCGGGAAGGTGATCTCGAACCCGCCGCGCCCGATCCCCTCGACGATGCGGCGCGCGGCGTCGGCGGTTGGCAGAAGCGCCGGCATGCGGAACGCGTTCTTCCGCGTCGCCGGCGTATCGACAAAGCCCGGATTGACCAGCTGGATTTCGACGCCGAGGGCGTCGAGATCGAACTTCAGGCTCTCGGCGAGATTGATCAGCGCCGCCTTGGTGGCGCCATAGGCCGCCGACGTCGGCAGGCCGCCATAGCCCGTCACCGACGCGACGAGCACCACCTTGCCCGCGCGGCGGGACGTCATCGCCGGCAGGACGGCGCCGAGGCAGTTGACCGTTCCGCCCAGGTTGACGTCGAACGTCCTGTGGAAGGCGTCGACGTCGAACGGAGCCGCCCGGACCGGGATGAACGCTCCCACGTTCAGGACGGCGAGATCGATGGGGCCGAGTTCGTCCGAGATGCGGCCGGCGACGGCCGCGATTCCGTCGCGCTCGGTCACGTCGCCGGGATAGGCGGCGATGCGCCCGCCAAACCCGGCGGCCTCCTCCGCGAGGCTCGCCAGCGCGTCCCCTCGCCGCGCGGTGGCGGCGACCGTCACGCCGGCGCGGGCGAGCTCCAGCGCCACCGCGCGGCCGATGCCCGAGCTCGCGCCGGTGACCCAGGCGAGGCGGACGCCTTTCACCTGCCGAACATCCGCTGCAGCAGGCCGAGGACCGGGCCGGTCATCTTCAGGGAGCCTTCCGTCACCGCGAAACAGACGCACCCGGTCTTAGGATCCGCGATGGGGTGGTGATCCACCGTCTGGTCGGCGATCAGGATGTCGCCGCGACCGTACCTGCCGGACGTGTCGGAGAACGCGCCCCGCAGCACCAGCGTGACCTCGACGCCCTCATGAGTGTGGGCGGGCGCGCCCCAGCCCGGCCGGACGGACAGGAACGACGCCTCGACGCCGTCTTCGTCATGCAGCACGTGCGCCTTGATGCCCGGCGCCTTCATCTTCCACGGCATCGCGTCGACGCCGCGCCCCACCAGCCGGAACAAGGGCTCGGGGATCTCCGGATCACGCGGCTTCGGGCGCGGCGCGCCGTAATAGCCGCCGGCGAAGATTGCGGCGAGCACATGGTCGCGGGCGGGGCGGAGAGGCTTGGGCGCGTCGATCTCGTCAAGCGCGGCGCCGGCCTCGGCCTCGAGCGCGCGCACGAAGCCGCGGTTGGCGTCCGAGAGCGTCAGGTGCGAGCCGATCAGGGCGTGCATGTAGGGATCGAGCGTTCCCGCCACGAAACCGGCCAGCAGGGCGTCGATCGGCCTGCCGCCGCCACCATCCGGCGGAACTGTGGGGTTCAAGATCGAAGTCCTCTCGCCGGAAAGCCGCCGCTCGCGCCGGCCTTCGCGCCCTGTACCGGGCATAAAGGCCTTACGTTGCGGTGGGAAGTCTGGATCGGCCGCGCTCGACGGCGCCGATCGGCATAGGTCGTCTTTTCAAGCGGGGGTTCGCCCACTAGGGTGCGCGTGGCGCTTCGGCCACACTTCAGTTCATCGATCGAGAGTTATTCCATGTCCATTCGCAGCGGTCTCGTCGACGCCATCGGCCGCACGCCTCTCATTCGGCTCAACCGCGCTTCGGAGGCGACGGGCTGCGAGATTCTGGGCAAGGCGGAGTTCATGAATCCGGGCCAGTCGGTCAAGGACCGCGCCGCGCTGTGGATCATCCGCGACGCCGAGAAGCGCGGCGCGCTCAAGCCCGGCGGCGTGATCGTGGAAGGCACCGCCGGCAACACCGGCATCGGCCTCGCGCTGGTGGCGAACGCGCTCGGCTACCGCACCGTGATCGTCATTCCGGACACCCAGTCCGACGAGAAGAAGCAGATGCTGCGGCTCGCCGGCGCGGAGCTCGTGGAGGTGCCGGCCGTCCCCTACAAGGACCCGAACAACTACGTGAAGCTGTCCGGCCGGCTCGCCGAGGAGCTGGCGAAGACCGAGCCGAACGGCGCGATCTGGGCGAACCAGTTCGACAACGTGGCGAACCGCCAGGCGCACATCGACTCGACCGGCCCGGAGATCTGGGACGACCTCGACGGCAAGGTGGACGGCTTCGTCTCGGCCGTCGGCACCGGCGGCACGCTTGCCGGCACGGGCATCGCGCTGAAGGAGCGCTCCAAGGACGTCAAGATCGCCCTCGCCGACCCGCCCGGCGCGGCGCTCTACAGCTACTACACCACCGGCGAGCTGAAGGCCGAAGGCTCCTCCATCACCGAGGGCATCGGCCAGGGCCGCATCACCGCCAACCTCGAAGACGCCCCGGTCGATTTCGCCTACCAGATCCCGGACGCGGAGGCGGTTCAGATCGTGTTCGACCTGCTGGAGCACGAGGGCCTGTGCCTGGGCGGCTCCACCGGCGTGAACGTGGCCGGCGCGATCCGGCTCGCGAAGGAGCTCGGGCCCGGCCAAACCATCGTGACGATTCTCTGCGACTACGGCACGCGTTACCAGTCGAAGCTCTTCAATCCCGACTTCCTCCGTTCGAAGGAGCTGCCGGTTCCCGGCTGGCTCGAACGGCCCGGTACGGTCGATCTTAGGAAGGTGCTGCAGTGAGCAACCCCAACCTCGTCTCCACCGAATGGCTTAGCCAACGCCTCGGCGACCCCGACGTCATCCCTGTCGACGGCTCCTGGTACTTGCCGGCCGCGAACCGCGACGGCGCCGCGGAGTTCCTCGAGGCCCACATTCCCGGCGCGGTCTATTTCGACATCAACGCGGTGGCGGACCTCTCGACCGACCTGCCGCACATGCTGCCCTCGACCGAGGCCTTCGCGGACGCGGTCGGCAAGCTCGGGATCGGCGACGGCGCGACCGTGGTCGCCTATGACGGCGCCGGCCTGTTCGCCGCCGCCCGCGTGTGGTGGACCTTCCGCGCTTTCGGCGTGAAGCAGGTCTATGTGCTCGACGGCGGCCTGCCGAAGTGGAAGGCCGAAGGCCGCCCGCTCGAAAGCGGCGCCGCGGCCCGTCCTGCGAAAACCTTCACGCCGCGCTTCGACGCGACTGTCGTCAGGACCGCGGACCAGATCGCCGAAGGCGTCGACGCCGGCCTGTTCCAGGTGGTGGACGCCCGCCCCGCCCCGCGCTTCCGCGGCGAAGCGCCGGAGCCGCGGCCCGGCCTCGCGCTCGGGCACATCCCGGGCTCCCGCAACGTCCCGTTCGACCAGGTGGTGAAGGACGGCCGGCTCGCCGAGGAAGCGGAGCTGCGCGCCGCGTTCGAGGCGGCGGGCGTGGACGTCTCCGCCCCCATCGTCACCACCTGCGGCTCCGGCGTCTCCGCCGCCATCCTCGCGCTCGCGCTCGAAGGCGCCGGGTCTAAGGCGGAGGGGCTCTACGACGGCTCCTGGGCCGAATGGGGCGCCGGCGGACGGCCGGTCGAGACGGGGCCGGCGAAGACAGCCACGTGAGGCGTCATCCGGACGGCCACGGGCCGATCGGGGTCGTCTGCAGAATGAAGCTCGTCATGGTCCGGCTTGACCGGACCATCCATGTCCGGCGTGGACCCTGACGTCCAACCTGGGTCCTTCCGGTTAAGCCGGAGGACGACGCAGCCCTATACGAACCCGCGCGCAATACCTCAGTCGCCGCCTCACACCAGCCGGCTCTGCGCCAGCGCGGCGGTTACGAACGACGCGAACAGCGGGTGCGGCTCGAACGGGCGGGACTTGAGCTCGGGGTGGAACTGGACGCCCACGAACCAGGGGTGGTCCTCGTACTCCACGATCTCCGGCAGCAGCCCGTCCGGCGACATACCCGAGAACACCAGCCCGTTCGCCTCCAGCCGCTCGCGGTAGGCGGTGTTGACCTCATAGCGGTGGCGGTGGCGTTCGGAGATGTCCTCCGAACCGTAGATCTCCGCCACCTTTGAGCCGCGCTTCAGGCGCGCGTCGTAGGCGCCGAGGCGCATGGTTCCGCCGAGATCGCCGTCGGCGCGGCGGGCCTCCAGCGCGTTGCCGCGCGTCCATTCGGTCATCAGGCCGACGAGCGGCTCGTCGGTCGGGCCGAACTCGGTGGAGTTGGCGTCCGGGATGCCGGCGAGGTTCCGCGCCGCCTCGATCACCGCCATCTGCATGCCGAAGCAGATGCCGAGATAGGGCACCTTGCGCTCACGCGCGAAGGTGGCGGCCCTGATCTTTCCTTCCGCGCCGCGCTGACCGAAGCCGCCGGGCACCAGAATGCCGTGGACATGCTCGAGGAACGGCGCCGGATCCTCGTTCTCGAAGATCTCGCTCTCGATCCAGTCGAGGTTGACCTTCACCGTGTTGGCGATGCCGCCGTGCGCCAGCGCCTCGGACAGCGACTTGTAGGCGTCCTTCAGCCCCGTGTACTTGCCGACGATCGCGATCGTCACCTCGCCCTCGGGGTTCTTGACCCGATGGGTGACGTTGCGCCAGCGCGCGAGGTCCGGCGCGTCGCCCGGCTCGATCCCGAAAGCGCGCAGCACTTCTGTGTCGAGGCCCTCGCGGTGATACGCCTCCGGCACGTCGTAGATGGTCTCCACGTCGCGCGCCTCGATCACGGCGCTTTCGCGCACGTTGCAGAACAGGCCGAGCTTGCGGCGCTCCTCCGGCGGGATCGGCCGGTCGCAGCGGCAGAGCAGGATGTCCGGCTGGATGCCGATCGAGCGCAGCTCCTTCACCGAATGCTGGGTCGGCTTGGTCTTGAGCTCGCCCGCGCTCGGGATCCACGGCAGCAGGGTGAGGTGGATGTAGATGGCGTCGCCGCGCGGCAGGTCGTTGCCGAGCTGGCGGATGGCCTCGAAGAACGGCAGGCCCTCGATGTCGCCGACCGTGCCGCCGATCTCCACCAGCACGAAGTCGACGCCTTCGTTGCCCTCGCGGACGAAGGTCTTGATCGCGTCGGTGACGTGCGGAATCACCTGCACGGTGCCGCCGAGATAGTCCCCGCGGCGCTCCTTCGCGATGATGTCCTGGTAGATGCGGCCGGTGGTGATGTTGTCCTGCTTGGACGCCGCCTTGCCGGTGAAGCGCTCGTAATGGCCGAGGTCGAGGTCGGTCTCGGCGCCGTCGTCGGTGACGAACACCTCGCCGTGCTGGGTCGGGCTCATGGTCCCGGGATCGACGTTGAGGTAGGGGTCGAGCTTGCGCAGCCGCACCGTGTAGCCGCGCGCCTGCAGCAGGGCGCCCAGCGCCGCCGAGGCGAGGCCCTTGCCGAGCGAGGACACCACGCCGCCGGTGATGAAGACGTATCGGGCCATCCGCTCTCTTCCGCTCATCCGTCGCGTCCGGACCGCGTCGGGCGACGACTGTCCGGACCTATCCGACCGCGCCCGATTCGGGCAGGCGGCGGTCGTGCCTGTACACAGATCAAACGCGCGTCCGTCCCCCGGCCGGGTCTCCGGCGGGAGCGAAAACGGTCGCACGTTGTGTCTGGGCGATCTTCCTACATCGGTCGCGCCGCGAGGGGAAGCCGCGCGACGGACATGGCTGCGCGGTGCGCCGAACGGGCGCGCCGCGCAGGCTAAAACCCGTCAGCGACCCCGGGCGACCCGCTCGATCTCCTGCCGCACCAGACGCTCGACCAGCGGCGGCAGATTGTCGTCCAGCCAGGCGCGCAGCATCGGGCGCAGCATCTCCTTGACCAGATCGTCGATGGTGCGGCCGTTGGTGGCGAGAATGGTGTTGGCGAGCGAGCCGAAGGCGGCGCCGACGGTCTCGTCGGTCGAAGGCGAGACCAGCCGGTCCGCGAACGCCGCGGCCGGCTCCGGCTCCCGCGGCTGCGCGCGCGGGGCGAACCGCGGCGCTGGCTCCGGTTCGGGCTCGGCGGCCGCGGCGGGTTCGGCGGCCATCTCGTCCGTCAGTTCGAACACGTCGACGTCATGCCCGAGCTCGAGCTTCGCGCCGCGCTGCGCCGCGAGCGGCGCTTCCGGCTCGCGCGCCTTGGCGGCGGGCGGCGGCGCGACGAGCGGCTCCTTTGCGGACACGGGCGCGGGCTCGGCGTCGTCGAACGAGGCGAGCATCGCGTCGATGTCGTCCTGACCGAGCGAGGCCGGCGCTTCGGCGGCGGGTTTTTCCAGCGGCTTCAAGGAAACGGGCTCCTTCGCGGCGGCGGTGGGCTCGTCATCGGAAATGATGCGACGGATGGAGGCGAGAATCTCCTCCATCGTCGGCTCGTGAGCCTTCGCGGTCGTGTTCATGATGTCTCCGCTCGCGCCCGGGACCGCCTGCGGGAGCCGGCCGCGACCGCGCGCGACCAGACCGAATCACCGCGGGACGCCGATCCCGATCGCGGGTCAGTATTGCACCGCCGACACGAGGAACAAGCGCGCCGGCCGCGCCGCCCACAGGCTCCGCTCAGCGGCCGTCGGGCGTGCGCAGGCCGATCCACTTGTCGCGCACCTGATCGTAATGCGTGTTGGGATCGTAGCGGACGACCTTGAGGCCGAGCCTGTCGGCGGTCAGCCAGCCGACCGCCGACAGCAGCGCATAGGCCGCGACGACGCGGTCGCGCTGGGCGGTGATCAGGGACTGGCGGGCGTTCAGCAGGTCCTGCTGCGCGTTCAGCACGTCGAGCGTGGTGCGCTGGCCGACCTTGGCCTCCTCGCGCACGCCGTTCAGCGCCGTCTGCGACGCCTCGATCTGGGCCTGCGCGGCGGCGATCTGCGCGGTCGCGCCCTCGACCTGCCCCCATGCGGACACGGTGGCCTGCCGCACCTGGTCGCGGGCGATATCGGCTTCGAGCCTGCGCTGCCCGGCGGTCTCCTTGGCCTGGCGCACCTGGCTGTAGACCGAGCCGCCCTCGTAGATCGGGATCGTCAGCCGGCCGACGACCGCGCCGGAGGTGAGCCGGTCGACCGAGCTCTCGTCGTAGCGGCGCTGGAACGACGCCTCGAGGTTAAGCGAGGGCAGAAGCTGGCCCTCGAACACGCGGATCTGCAGCGTCGCGGCGTCGACGCCGTGGAACGCGGCGAGAATCGCGGGGTGCTGGGCCTGGCTGAGGCCGATCGCCTGCGGCAGCGACTTCGGCAGCAGGCGGTCGATCGAGCGCGCGGCGCGCGGGCGCGAAATGTCCTCTCCGACCACCTGCCGGTAGGTGGCGCGGCTGGTGTTGAGCTGGGATTCGGCGGCGCTCACCTGCGAGCGTGCGCCCTGCAGCGCGGCCTCCGCCTGCGCCGTGTCGGTGCGCGTCACCTCGCCGACCTGGAAGCGCTCGCGCGCGGCGCGCAGCTCCTCCTCCAGCACCTGCACGTTGTTCCGGCGCACGTCGAGAATGGCGTAGTCCCGCAGCACGTCCATATAGGCCTGCGCCGCGTCGAACAGCACGTTCTGCTCGCTGTTCCTCAGCGTCTCGCGCGCGCCGAGGATGTTCGATTCGGCGGAGCGGACCTGGTTGCGGGTCTGAAAGCCGTTGAAGACGTTCTGCTGAACCGACACGCCGACGCCGCGCGGGTGCTCGGTCGCGGTCTGTCTGTAACGCTGGCTCAGCGGCGCAAACCCTACGACTGCGCCTGTGACAGGATCGACCGCCGTCGGCACGACGGTCGTCGACGTTCCCTTCTGCTGCGTCCGCTGGGCGCCGACGTCGCCGGTGGCCGTGATGATGGGACGGTAACCGGACAGGGCCTGCGGCACCTGCTCGTCGGTGGCGCGCACCTGCGCGCGCTGGGCGTTGAGCGTCGGGTTCGAGCCGTAGGCCCGGGACAGAGCGCTCTCCAGAGTCTGCGCCACGGCCGGCGCCGGCAGGAACGCCAGCGCTGCGCCGAGAGCCAGAAGCGAAACGCGCAGCGTTCCGCTACGGCGGCGAGGGGATTCGCTCGTCGACATGTTACTCACCGGATTCCGAGTTCGGACCGCCGGATATTTCCGTACGGCCTGCAAGACGCGTCCCACGGCCATCCTACCGGCGCCTTCGCGGCGGCGAAACGACTCCGCGGCGCCATAGTCAGAAAGCCGTATGCGTGTGGCGCAAACGCCCCACTCCGGCGGGATCAGAGTGCGAAGGCCTCAATCCGCTCGAAACCGGGCAGCGCAGGCGCCGCCGCGTCGAAGGCGGGAGCTGCGGACAGTTCGCCGCCATTGAGGCGGAAGACGGCCGCCTTGCCGGGACGGACGCCGCCCCAGGGCGCCACGATCCGGCCGCCCGGCGCGAGCTGCCGCGCGAGCCCGTCGAGCCCGTCCGAGACCGCGCCGTCGCAGAAGATCAGGTCGAACGGACCCTCGGACGGCGCGCCGTCCGGCAGCGGCCCTTCGACGACCGCGACGTTCGGAAGCGAGGACAGCGCCGCGCGGGCGCCCGCCGCGAGCTCCGGATCGGATTCGAGCGCGACCACCTCGGCGACGAGGTGCGCCAGCAGGGCCGCGGTGTAGCCGAGCCCCGCCCCGACCACGAGCGCACGCTCGTTCGGCTGCGGATCGGCGAGCTGAATGAGCTTCGCGAGCGTCATCGGCTCCATCGTCGCGCGTCCGGGCGCGAGCGGCGTGCGCGTGTCGAGATAGGCCAGCCCGCGGCGCGACTCAGGCACGAAACGCTCGCGCTCGACGGTGAGAAAGGCGCCGAGCACCCGGTGGTCGGTCACGTCCGCGACGCGGATCTGGCAGTCGACCATTCCGGTCCGGAGGCGGGCGAAATCCGTCATCGACGTCACCTTCGTCTTTCGGCGGACACCCGCCTTGAGCCCGTTCTGCTCCAGCGGCGGCGCGCTTGCAACAGTTCCATCATTCGCGAGTTGCGGCCTCGCAGGCGCCGCGTTATGGGAGTGCGCCGTTCCGCGGAGCTGAGCCGGCGTCGCTTCGACGCCAAACTCGTCGCTTCCCGAGGCCACGTGGCGGAATGGTTACGCAGAGGACTGCAAATCCTTGTATCCCGGTTCGATTCCGGGCGTGGCCTCCACTTTCCCGAAACGCCCTGCGGCGACGCTCCACCTGCGGCGCGCGACTTCCGGCCTGGAACCCCTCGCCCACGTTCGCGTTACCAGCCCGAACCGTCGATTCGGGAGGAACGCCATGACGACTGTCGACGACTGCGAGCGGGAAACCCTCATGCAGCTCGCGCAACGGACGCCGTTCGAGGTGTTCGACGGATCGACACTGTGCGAGTTGCACGAGAAGGGACTGGTGGCGTTCGAGGTCACAGGCTGGGAAGTCACGCCGCAGGGGCTCGACGCGCTCGGAGACGGCGCCAGCGACAAATGAGACAGACGCGGTTTTCGGCGCGATGCCGCTTGGCAGACCGACCGGGCATCTGTTATAGGCCCGGCCCTCGGGACGACGCGTCAGCGCCCCGTGTTCCTCGGTAGCTCAGCGGTAGAGCAATCGACTGTTAATCGATCGGTCGCAGGTTCGAATCCTGCCCGGGGAGCCAGTTTCGCGAGGGGGTCGGTTCAGATGAACCGGCCCCCTCGCCCGTTTCGGCCGCCTCCGGCGCCGGCGATGATGGACGCCTTGCCCCCATGATCCGGCGGCCGCTCGCAGCCGTAAGTTCCGCCGTGGCCTTCCTGTCGATCCGCGGAACCGAATGACGTCCGATCCTGGCCGATCCTGCGCGCTGCTCTTGTTCCGGGAGGACCTGCGGCTTGCGGACAATCCCGCGCTGACGGCCGCGGCGCGGTCGGGCAGGCCCGTCACCGCCCTCTACGTGTTCGACCCCGACCTCCGTGGCGCGCGCGGCCTTGGAGCCGCGTCGTGCTGGTGGCTGGCGCAGTCGCTGCGAGCGCTCGCCGACGACTGCGCCGCGATCGGCCTGCCCTTCGCCGTCCGCGTTGGGCCGACGGAGGAGACGGTGCGAAAGGCCGTCGCCGAGGCCGGGGCCGGTCTGGTCGGGTGGAACCGGCGCTACGTCGCGGCCGAGCGCGACACGGACGCCGACATCAAGAGCGGGCTGCGCGACGAAGGAGTCGACGTCGAAAGCTTCAACGCCCGCCTGCTGTACGAGCCTTGGGAGATCGAGGCGAGGTCGGGCGGCCCGCTCAAGGTGTACTCGCCGTTCTGGCGCGCCTGCCGCGCGAAAGGCGAACCGCCGGAGCCGCTGCCGAAGCCTGCCAAGGCGAAAATCGCCGCCGGTCCGAAGCTCGAGGGAATCGCGATCGACGAACTGGGGCTCGAGCCGACGAAACCCGACTGGGCCGGCGGACTGCGCGAGGCCTGGCCGGTCGGGGAAGCCGGCGCGCGGAGGACGCTCTCGGCGTTCCTGAAGCGCGGCCTGAAGGGCTATGCGACCGACCGGGACCGGCCGGACCGGCCCGCGACGTCGCGGATGTCGCCTTATCTCCGCTTCGGCGAGGTCGGCCCGCGCCAGCTCTGGCATGCGGCGAAACAGGCCGCGGACGGCGGCGAGGCCTCGGCGAAGGACGTGGAGAAGTTCCACGCCGAGCTCGGGTGGCGCGAGTTCTCCTACCATCTGCTCCACAACAATCCCGACCTCGCGTCCCGGAACTTCAACGCTCGGTTCGACGACTTTCCCTGGAGGAAGCCCGATTCCGCCCATCTCCGCGCGTGGCGGAAGGGGCGGACCGGATATCCGATCGTCGACGCCGGCATGCGCCAGCTCTGGACCACCGGTTGGATGCACAACCGCGTGCGCATGATCTGCGCCTCTTTCCTGATCAAGGACCTGCTGGTCGACTGGCGGGTGGGCGAGGACTGGTTCTGGGACACGCTCGTCGACGCCGATCCCGCCAACAACGCCGCAAGCTGGCAGTGGGTCGCGGGATCCGGCGCGGACGCGGCGCCCTACTTCCGCGTCTTCAACCCGACGCTGCAAGGCGAAAAATTCGACCCTGAGGGCGCTTACGTCAAAACCTTCGTGCCCGAGCTGAAGGATGTGCCACTGAAGTGGCTGCACAAGCCTTGGGAGGCCCCGGAGGACGCCCTGCGCGCCGCCGGCGTCACGCTCGGCCAGGACTACCCGAAGCCCATCGTCGATCACCGCGCCGCGCGCGATCAAGCGCTCGCGGCCTTCGACCGCATCAAGGCCTGAGGCCGATGCGAACCGCATTTCGACGCCGCGGCGTCACAGGAGCCCCCATGCGCATCGCCGTCGTCGGTTCGGGCGTCTCCGGGCTTTCCGCCGCCTGGGCGCTGTGCGGAGCGCACGACGTCGTCGTCTACGAGCGCGAGCCGCGCCTCGGCGGGCACAGCCACACGGTCGAGATCGACTATGACGGCGCGGCGGTCGCGGTCGACACCGGCTTCATCGTCTACAACGAGCTGAACTACCCGAACCTGACCGCGCTGTTCGCCCACCTCGGCGTGGCCACGAAGCCGAGCGAGATGAGCTTCGGCCTGTCGCTCGACGGCGGCGCCTTCGAGTGGTCGGGCAAGACGATCGGAGCGCTGTTCGCCCAGCGCCGCAACATCCTCGCGCCGTCCTACCTCTGGATGCTGCGCGAGGTGCTGCGCTTCAACAAGCTCTGCCTCGCGGACCGCGCCGCCGGCGTGCTGGTGGGGCTCAGTCTCGGGGCCTGGCTCGAGCGGCGCAGGTTCGCGCGGCGCTTCCGGGACGACTACCTGCTGCCGATGGCGGCGGCGATCTGGTCGACGCCGGCGGCGCACGTGCTCGATTTTCCCGCCGAGAGCTTCGTGGCGTTCTTCGCGAACCACCGCCTGATCAACCACGACCGGCCGGTCTGGCGCACGGTCGAGGGCGGCTCGCGGCGCTATGTCGAGCGCCTGACGGCGCCGTTCAGGCGCGCCATCCGGTCGGGCGTCGCCGTCGCCGCCGTCGAGCGCGACGACACCGGCGTGACCGTGATCGACTCGGGCGGCGGGCGGGACCGGTTCGACCACGTCGTCATGGCCGCGCACACCGACGAGACGCTGGCGATGCTGGCCGAGCCCGACGCGGCGGAGCGGCGTGTGCTGTCGGCGATCCGCTATCGGCCGAACGACGTCGTCCTGCACCGCGACCGCACGCTGATGCCGAAACGCGAGGGCGTCTGGTCGGCCTGGAACTATCTCGGCAGCCGCAAGGACCCGGACGCCGCGAGCCGCGACGTGGCCGTGACATACTGGATGAACGCGCTGCAGGGCGTCGATCCCGCGCGCCCGCTGTTCGTGACGCTGAACCCGCCGTCCGAGCCCGATCCCGCCAAGGTTTTCGGGCGCTATGTTTACGATCATCCCCAATATGACGCCGCGGCGCTGGCCGCGCAGCGCGAACTCCCCGATATTCAGGGTGTGCGCAGGACATGGTTCTGCGGCGCCTGGACTGGCTACGGCTTCCATGAGGACGGCCTGTCCTCCGGCCTCGCCGTGGCCGAAGCTCTGGGCGTCCGCGCGCCATGGCGCGACCCGGGAGTGCTGGCGGCAGCGGAATGACGGCCCAGAACGCGGACTTTCCGCCACCGGAGGCGGCGGCGTCGCTTTACGTCGGCGAGGTGATGCACGCTCGGCTGAAGCCGAAGCCGCACCGCTTCGCCTACAAGGTGTTCTCGCTGCTGATCGACCTCGACGCGCTCGAGGACGCGGACCGCATGTGCCGCCTGTTTTCCGTCAACGGGTTCAACCTCGCGAGCTTTTACGAACGCGACCATGGCGCGACGGGCGGCTCGCTCTCTCAGCACGCCCGCGCCCTGCTCGCGCGCGGCGGCGTCGACCTTACGGACGGGCGCATCCTGCTGCTCTGCTACCCCCGCATCCTCGGCTACGTGTTCAATCCGATCAGCGTCTACTGGTGCTATCGGGCGGACGGCGCGCTGGCCGCGGTGATCTACGAGGTGACCAACACCTTCGGCGAGCGCCACGCCTATGTCGCGCCGGTCGCGCCGGGCGAGCTCGGGCCGGCAGGCCTCCGTCAGGAGCGGGACAAGCTGTTCTACGTCTCGCCCTTCATCGAGACGGCGATGCGCTACGGCTTCCGGCTGCGCCCCCCGACCACCGGCTCGGTGCGGCTGCGCATCCTCGAACGCGACGCGGAGGGGCCGATCCTGTCCGCCGCCTTCGCCGGCGAGCGCTCCCCCCTCTCCTCCCGCGCGCTGCTGCGGCTCTGCGCGGCGATGCCGCTGATGACGCTGAAGGTGTTCGCCGGCATCCACTGGGAGGCGCTCCGGCTGTGGCTTAAGGGGCTGCCGCTGGTCGCCCATGTCGGCCCACCCTCGCCCGCGAGCTACGACGCGCCCGGCCCGTTCCGCCATGGCCGCCACGCGCCGCGGCCGGCCGCGCCTCCCTCTCCGCCCCCCGCCACCCACACGGACCCGATCGCGCCATGACGACCGCATCCCCCTGTCATGACGTCGCCGTTCCCGTCACCCCCGAGACCCTGCGGGAGGCCGTGCGCGGCCTGCCGCTTCAGGTACAGCTCGCCGTCCAGATCGCGGCGCGGATTGCGCGCGGTCGGCTCACGGCCCGTTTTCCCGACGGGCGGACGCTGGTGTTTCAGGGCGGAGAGCCCGGCCCCTCGGCGACGCTCGTCGTCAACGACCTGCGTTTCGCGGGACGCATCCTGCGCAACGGCGATCTGGGGGTGGCCGAGGGCTTCATGCGCGGCGAATGGGACAGCCCGGACGTCACGGCGTTCCTCGAGCTGTTCTGCGTCAACGCCGACCACGTCAACGCCCATCTCGCGATGAAGCCGCTCTACCGGGCGTTCCAGAACGTCCGGCATTTCCTCAACCGCAACACGAGGCGAGGCGCGCGCAGGAACATCCTCGCGCATTACGACCTCGGCAACGCCTTCTACGCCGCCTGGCTCGACCCGACGATGACCTACTCCTCGGCGATCTTCGAAGGCTCGTCCCGCGACCTCGCGGCCGCCCAGACGCGGAAATACGAAACCCTCGCCCGCGCGATCGGCGCCCAGCCCGGCGAGCATGTGCTGGAGATCGGCAGCGGCTGGGGCGGTTTCGCCGAATACGCCGCGCGCGAGATCGGATGCCGGGTCACGGGCCTGACCATCAGCCCCGCCCAGCTCGACTACGCCCGTCGGCGCCTGTTCGAGGCGGGGCTCGCCGACCGGGTCGAGTTCAGGCTGCAGGACTATCGCGACGAGCGCGGAAGCTATGACCGCATCGCCTCGATCGAAATGTTCGAGGCGGTCGGCGAGCGCTGGTGGCCGACCTATTTCGCGCAGCTGCGCGACCGCCTGAAGCCGGGCGGCGCCGCGGGCGTTCAGGTCATCACCATCCAGGACCGGCTGTTCGACGCCTACCGGCGCGAGGTCGACTTCATTCAGCGCTACGTCTTCCCCGGCGGGATGCTGCCCTCGCCTGCGGCCCTGAACGGGGCCGCGGTGAAGGCGGGCCTGCGGATCGCCGGCGAGCGCGTCTTCGGGCTCGACTACGCCGAGACGCTCGCCGAATGGCGCGCGCGCTTCCGCGCCGCGTGGCCGTCGATCGCGCCGCTCGGCTTCGACGAGCGCTTCCGGCGGCTGTGGGAGTACTACCTGTCCTACTGCGAGGCCGGCTTCCGCTCCGGCAACATCGACGTGCGTCAGGTCGTGTTCGCGCGTGGCTGACGGCCGCTCCGCCGGGAGGCGCGAGCCCAGCCTGCTCGCGCTCGCGGCCTACGCGCTGCCCGCGATCCCCTTCGCGGTTCTGACCCTGCCGCTCTACGTGGTGCTGCCGAACTTCTACGCGGCGGAGCTCGGTCTGCCGATCGCGGCGGTCGGCAGCGCGCTCCTAATTGTGCGGCTGGTCGACGCCGTCGCGGATCCGGCCGTCGGCCTGCTGGCAGATCGCTTCCAACCGCGCTTCGGGCGGCGCCGGGTCTGGTTCGCCGCCGCGACGCTGCCGACCGCGGTGTCCGCATGGATGCTGTTCCGGCCGCACGAGTCCGCCGGGATCAGCTATCTGCTGCTGTGGGGCTCGCTGCTCTCGATCGCTTGGACCGCGGCGCTGGTCCCCTACAACGCCTGGGGCGCCGAGCTATCCACCTCCTATGCCGGGCGCAGCCGCATCGCGGCATGGCGGGAAACCGCCGCGCTCGTAGGCACGCTCGTGGCGCTCGCGCTTCAGGCGGCGGCGCCCGCGCTGTCCAACGACGCCCCGCGGGCGGGGCTCGCCGCCTACGCGGCGGTGGTCGGGATCGGCCTGCCGCTGTTCGCGCTTGCGACGCTGTCGCTCACCCCGGAGCCGATCGACGCTTCGCGAACGCGGCTTGGCCTGCGCGAAGCCCTCAGGGCAATGCGCGCCAACACCGCCTTCCTGCGCCTCCTCGCCGCCTTCCTGCTCAACGGCTTCGCCAACGGTCTGCCGGCGACGCTGTTCCTGTTTTACGTCGGAGACCGGCTCGCGGCCCCGGATTACGCCGGCCCCTTCCTGGTGGGCTACTTCGCGGCGGGCCTGATCGGCGTGCCGTTCTGGCTGTGGCTCGCGCGGCGCACGTCGAAGCACGCGGCCTGGAGCTACGCCATGCTCCTCGCCTGCGGGACCTTCGTGTTCGCGCCGTTCCTCGGCCCCGGCGACCTTACGGCCTTCGGCGTGATCTGCGCCGTCACAGGGTTCACCGTCGGCGCCGATCTCGCGCTGCCGCCCTCGATCCAGGCGGACGTGATTGATGTCGACACCGCGGCCTCCGGCGAGCAGCGCAGCGGGTTCTACCTCGCCGCCTGGGGCCTCGCGACCAAGCTCGCGCTGGCGCTCGCGGTCGGACTGGCTTTTCCCGCGCTGTCGGCCACAGGCTTCGATCCGGCGGCGGGCGAGAAGACGGACGCCGGGCTCGCCGCGCTCGCCTGGCTCTATGGCGGGCTGCCGGTGGCGCTGAAGCTCGTCGCGGTCGCGCTCGTGTGGCGCTTCCCGCTCGACGAGGCGTCTCAGCGCGCGCTCCGCGCCCGGATCGAGGCTGCGGCCTGAACAGGCGCGCGACGCCTTGCCTTCGCGGCGGCCACGGACTTCTTTAGCGGCCCATGCGCGATTCCCGGCTCGATCCCCTGTTCGCCGACGCGACCGCCCTGCCCGGCGTCGGGCCCAAGGTCGCCAAGGCCCTGGCTCGCCTGCTCGGCGCGTCGCCCGCGGGCGGAGCGCCGCGGGTCATCGACGCGCTGTTCCATGCGCCGACCGGAGCGATCGACCGGCGCGCCCGTCCGACCATCGCGGAGCTCGTTCCCGGCGAGATTGCGACGGTGGAGGTCGTGGTGGAGCGGCATCAGCCGCCGCGCAGTCCGCGCGCGCCCTACCGCGTCGTGGTCGCCGACGGCACCGGCGCGATGACGCTGGTGTTCTTCAAGGCGCAAGGCCCCTACATCGAGCGCCTGCTGCCGCTCGGCGAGACGCGGTGGGTTTCGGGCGCGCCCGAGCTGTTCGACGGCATGTTCCAGATGGTGCATCCGGCGCATGTGCTGGATGCGGAGGGGGTCGCGAAGCTGCCTCCGGTGGAGCCGACCTATCCGCTGGTCGAAGGCCTCACCCACAATCTCGTCGCCCGCATCGCGCGCGCCGCATTCGAGCGGCTGCCGCGGCTGCCCGAATGGCAGGACGGCGCATTTCTCGCCCGGCGCGGATTCGCGAGCTTCGCCGCGAGCCTCAACGCGCTGCACCGGCCGACGACGCCCGGCGACGTCTCCGCCGACGGTCCCGCGCTCACGCGCCTCGCCTATGACGAACTGCTCGCGAACCAGCTCGCGCTGCAGCTCGTGCGCGCGCACATGAAGCGGGGCAGCGGCCGCGCCACCGCCGGCGACGGGCGCATCGCGGAACGGATCACGGCCGCACTGCCGTTCCGCCTCACCGGCGCGCAGGCCCGGGCGCTCGAGGCGATCCGCGCCGATCTCGCCGCGCCGACCCGCATGCTCCGGCTGCTGCAAGGCGACGTCGGATCCGGCAAGACGGTCGTCGCCCTGCTCGCGGCCGCGACCGCCGTCGAGGCCGGACGGCAGGCCGCGCTCATGGCGCCGACCGAAATCCTCGCCCGCCAGCACCTCGCGACGCTGGAGCCGCTCGCGGCCGCCGGCGGCCTCACGGTCGCGCTGCTGACGGGCCGGGAAAAGGGCCGCGAACGGACGCGCACGCTGGAGCGGCTCGCGGCCGGCGAGATCGACCTTCTCGTCGGCACCCACGCGCTGTTCCAGGACGACGTGGCGTTCCGCGATCTCGCGCTCGCGATCGTCGACGAGCAGCACAAGTTCGGCGTCCGCCAGCGGCTGGCGCTCGCCTCCAAGGGCGCGGCGGTCGACGTGCTGGTGATGACGGCGACGCCGATCCCGCGGACGCTGGTTCTGACGAGTTTCGGCGACATGGACCATTCGGCGCTTGACGAGAAGCCGCCGGGCCGCACGCCGATCGAGACCCGGCTGTTCAACCTCGACCGCCTCGACGAGATCATCGCCGCGATCGGCCGGGCGATCGGCGCCGGCGCGCGGGTCTACTGGGTCTGCCCGCTGGTGGAGCAGTCCGAGACGCTGGACGTGGCCGCCGCCGAGGACCGTTTCGCGAGCCTCGCGGAGATCTTTCCAGGCCGCGTCGGCCTCGTGCACGGCAAGATGAAGGGCGCGGAGAAGGACGCCGCCGTCGCCGCCTTCGTGGAGGGCCGGACGTCGATCCTGGTCGCGACCACCGTGATCGAGGTCGGCGTCAACGTTCCGGAGGCGACCGTCATGGTGATCGAGCACGCCGAGCGCTTCGGCCTCGCGCAGCTCCACCAGCTCCGCGGACGCGTCGGGCGCGGCGCGGAACGCTCCATGTGCCTGCTGCTGTGGAAGGAGCCTCTGGGCGAGACCGCGAAGCAGCGCCTGGAGACCATGAAGGCGACCGACGACGGCTTCGTCATCGCCGAGAAGGACCTGGAGCTCCGCGGCGAGGGCGAGGTGCTGGGCGCGCGCCAGTCCGGCGCGCCGGTGTTCCGCTTCGCCCGCATGGAGCGCCACGCGGAGCTGGTGCGCGTCGCCCATGACGACGTCGGGCTCGTGCTCGCCAGGGACCCGAGCCTGACCGGCGAGCGCGGCGGGGCGCTGCGCCTGCTGCTGCACCTGTTCGAGCGCGACGCCGCCGTCAGACTTCTGAGGGCCGGCTGAGGCTCAGCCTTCGACCTCGAAAGGCTCCCCGACCTTCGGAACCTTCACGGTGGTGCCGCGGACGCTCTCCATCAGCTCGACGAAGCGGTCGGCCGTCTGGTCGAGGATCGGCATGGTGGCGTAGTGGCACGGCACCACGAGGTCGAAGTCGAAGAAGTGCCGGCAGGCGTAGGCCGCGGTCTTCGCGCCCATGGTGAAGCGGTCGCCGATCGGCACGAAGCCGACGGTCGGGGCGTAGAGCTCGTTGATCAGCTTCATGTCGCCGAAGATGCCGGTGTCGCCCATGGCGTAGACCACCGGCTCGTCCTCGCCGTCCGGCGCGACGATCAGGCCGTGCGGGTCGCCGAGGTATTGCGAGACGCCGTTCTCGTCGAGATGGCCCGAGGAGTGCAGCGCCTGGGTCATGGTCACGCGGAAGCCGCCGAGCTCGATCGACCCGCCGGTGTTCATCGGCTCCAGCGCCTTCACGCCCTTCGAGCCGATCCAGACGGCGAGGTCGTAGTCGGCGACCACCGTCGCGCCGGTCTGCTGCGCGATCTCGACGGTGGAGCCCACATGGTCGAAATGGCCGTGCGTCAGCAGGATGTGCGTCGCTCCCTTCGCGGCGGCGGCCTTGTCGCCCTTGAACACGCCGTTCTCGAGGAACGGGTCGATCAGGACCACCTTCGATCCGAAATCGAGCCGGAAAGCGGAGTGGCCGAACCAGGTGATGCGCATGGGCGGGCGACGTCCTTGTGCTGTTGCTTGGTCGAGTCGGAGGCGGAGAATAGCCCTGCTCCGCATCAGGACAAGTTCGCCCCGGTCACGCTGGCGTGGTACGCCGACGAACATGTCCACGATCTTCCAAGACCTCGGCGCCTTCGTCGCGGCGTTGCCGCCGCTGGGGACGCTGCTCGGGCTCGACCTCGGAACCAAGACGATCGGCGTCGCGGCCTCCGACCCCCACCGGATGGTCGCCTCGCCGCTCGAGACCATCGCGCGGAAAAAGTTCACGCCCGACGCCGACAGGCTGCTCGCGATCGCGGACAGCCGCAAGGCGGTCGGTTTCGTGCTCGGCCTGCCGGTCAACATGGACGGCACCGAAGGGCCGCGCTGCCAGGCGACGCGCGCCTTCGCCCGCAGCCTGTCGGGCCGGACGCCGCTGCCGATCGGCTTCTGGGACGAGCGGCTGTCGACGGCCGCCGTCGAGCGCATGCTGATCTCGTTCGACACCAGCCGGAAGCGCCGCGACGAGGTCGTGGACAAGCTCGCCGCCGCCTACATCCTGCAGGGCGCGCTCGACCGGATCGCAGGGATGCGCCGCGCGTCCGAAGACGCCGTCTGACGCGAAAACGGCCCGGGGCGAGCCGGGCCGCTTCGCATTCGGGGCCGCGCCGTCAGCACGGGCGGTAGCTGATCACCTTGACCGGATAGCCGTAGGCGTCATGCCGCCAGGAGGTCACCCGGCACTCGCCGCCATAGGCATAATAGCCCGGCGCGGGGCCCGCCTCGCTGGCGAGAACGGCTCCGGTGGCGAGGCCAAGAGCGCCGAAGGCCGCCGCGCCGCCCCAGCCGGGGCCGCGATGATGATAGCCGTAATAGCGCGGTCCGCCCCAGCGAGGGCCGCCGCCCCAGTGCGACCCGCCCCATCCCGAATGGCCGTAGCCGCCGGGGCCATGGCGGAACGGCTCCGCGCTGGCGGGAGCCGCGGCCAAACCTGCGACGCCGAGCGCGCAGACCGCCGCTGCGATTTTGGTGCGAAGAGACGACATCGAACTGTCCTCATCATCCAAGGAAAGTCCGCCGAAAGCATACGGACTGCGCCGCCCCGATATGGGAAGCCTCTTCGGTGGGCTCACCCGATAAACGCGGATCCCGCCGGCGGATTCACGGCGTCAGATCAGCCATGCGTTTTCGGAAGAAGCCGCCGGATACGGCTGTCCGGACGTCCAGTTCGGCCAGGCGAACTCGGACGGCCCGACAGAAAAAAGCGCGCCGCCCGGAGGCGGCGCGCTCGATGGCGGCTTTCGTTCGGCCTGCGAAGCGATTTCAGCAGGGGCGATAGCGCGCGACGGTGTAGCGCCGGCCGTAATAGTCCCGGCGCGTCTGCAGCACCTTGCACTGACCGCCGTAATAGGCCCGGCTGTAGTAGCCGCGACGGTACGGGCGGTCGTAGTAGCCGTACCCGCCGTCGTAATAGGGCCGGTCGTAATAGCCGTAGCCGTTGCCGGCGATCGCCGCTCCGGCCGCGAGGCCCAGGATGCCGGCGGCGGCGTAGCCGCCGTAGTTGCGGTGACGGTGGCCGTAATAGTACCGGCGTCCGCCCCAGCCGCGACCGTAATAGCGTCCGCCGCCCCAGTGACGGCCTCCGCCCCAGCGACCGCCGCGATAGCCTCCGCCGCGCCAGCCGCGATGGCCGCCGCCGCGCCACCCGCCGCCTCGCCAGCCGCCGTCGCGTCGGCCGACGGTCTGGATCTGGTCGTAGGGCACGCCTGCGATCGTGTTCGCGGCGGGGGCGCGATCGCCGCGGTTAGAGGACGCGGCCTCCGCGGGCATCGAGCCGAGGACGACGGCCAGCGCGCAGGCGCCGGCCAGAAATGCGTTTCGAATGGACGTCATGGGGTAGCCTCCTGAAGCGCTCCGCCGTCAGACACGTCCGGCGGAGGCCGTGATCGGGCCGAGGATTATGACCGCCGCCCCCAAGCTTCGGTCTCGACCTTGACGCGCCTTTAACGCTCACAGACGCGCGAGAGTTCGCCGCTCCGGAATCTTTTCTTCGTGAGGCTGGAACCAAAACGGCCGGCGGAGCGTGGC
>NZ_JBHUER010000001.1:0-173147 GCF_042681025.1 Methylopila henanensis | reverse complement strand
GCCATGAGGCGCGGTTCGGATCAGCAGGGACGGTAGCTCGTCACCCGCACCGGGTCGCCGTAGCGGTTCTCGCCCCAGCGGGTGACCCGGCACTGGCGGTAGCGGCGCGGTTCCTCGACATAGACGCGGCGCGGGCCCTCGTCATAGTAGCGGTCGCGGCTCGCGGACCCGGCGATGGCGGCGCCCGCCGCGAGGCCGAGAATGCCGGCCGCGGCGTAGCCCGCCGCGTTCCCGCCGCCGCGGCGATGGCGGTGGTAGTGATAGTGGCGGCCGCCGCCCCGATAGTAGCCGCGGCGCTCGCGCCAGCCGACCGTCTCGATCGAGGACGTTTTGGCGGTCTGGACGGCGGCGGCTGAGCCGACCCACGCCGCCTGCGCCGGCAGGCTGCCGAACGCCATGCCGAACGCGCAGGCGCCGGCCAGACCAAGCTTGATGAAGGACGTCATTCGCGCAATCTCCTGTCGCGTAGTCGTGTCGTCGCCGCCCTCATGCGGCCCCCGCCCGACGCCGCCGGCACGGCCGGCGGATCGCAGACGGTAACGCCGCGCTCCCGAACAAGATGATAACCTACGCGGCCATTCGCGGCAAAGCGGCGGTGGAGCGTGCGCCCGGGCCGCTTGCCGGAGCGCGCGCGCAGAGGCTATGACCGCTCCTCGATGCCCACGCCCGCCGCTTCCCCCGCGCTGTTCCCGCACCGGCACCTGCTCGGCATCGCCGGGCTGTCGCCGGCCGATATCTCCCATCTGCTCGCGGCCGCCGAGGACGCGGTCGCGCTCAACCGGCAGGTCGAGAAGAAGCGCGCCACGCTTCGCGGACGCACCCAGATCAACCTGTTCTTCGAGAACTCGACCCGGACCCAGTCCTCGTTCGAGATCGCCGGCAAGCGCCTCGGCGCCGACGTCATGAACATGTCGGTCGGCAACTCGTCGATGAAGAAGGGCGAGACGGTGCTCGACACCGCCGCCACGCTGAACGCGATGCGGCCGGACGTGATCGTCGTGCGCCACCACGCCGCCGGGGCGGTCGCGCTGCTGGCGCAGAAGGTCGACTGCTCGGTCGTGAACGCCGGCGACGGCGCCCACGAGCACCCGACCCAGGCGCTGCTCGACGCCCTCACCATCAAGCGCGCCAAGGGCGGGATCCACGGCCTCGTGGTGGCGATCTGCGGCGACGTGCTCCACAGCCGCGTGGCGCGCTCCAACATCCTGCTGCTGAACGCGCTCGGGGCCGAGGTCCGCGTGATCGCGCCGTCGACGCTGCTCCCGGTCGGGATCGAGCGGATGGGCGTCAAGGTGTTCCGCACTATGAGCGAGGGCCTCGCCGGCGCCGACGTGGTGATGATGCTGCGCCTGCAGCTCGAGCGCATGAACGGCTCGTTCGTGCCCTCGGTGAAGGAGTACTTCGCCCATTTCGGGCTCGACGCCGTCAAGCTCGCCTACGCCGCGCCGGACGCGGTCGTGATGCATCCCGGCCCCATGAACCGCGGCGTCGAGATCGCCTCCGAGGTCGCCGACGGCCCGCGCTCGCTGATCCGCGACCAGGTCGAGATGGGCGTCGCGGTGCGCATGGCCGTGCTCGAAACGCTCGCGCAGCACCTGCCGGACGCGTGACCAAGATGCAGCCGCCCGCCGACCGTCCCACCCTCTACGTCAACGCCCGCCTCATCTGCCCCGCGAGCGGCCGCGACGAGATCGGCTCGCTGCTGGTCGACGACGGGGTCATCGCCGAGGTCGGCGCGAAGGTCGCGCCCTCGGCGCGGGCCGAGACGATCGACTGCCGCAGCCATGTGCTGGCGCCGGGCCTCGTCGATCTCGGCGCCTTCGTCGGCGAGCCGGGCGCCGAGCACCGCGAGACCATCGAAGCCGCGAGCCGGGCGGCGGCGGCCGGCGGCGTGACGACCATCGTCGCGCGCCCCGACACGACGCCTCCGGTCGACGCGCCGGAGATCGTCGACTACCTGATGCGCCGCGCCCGCGACACCGCGAGCGTCCGGTTCCATCCGATGGCGGCCCTCACCAAGGGGCTCGCCGGCAACGAGATGACGGAGATCGGGCTGCTGCTCGAAGCCGGCGCTGTCGCCTTCACCGACGGGCCGCGCTCGATCGCGAGCGCGCGCGTGATGCGCCGCGCCATGGCCTACGGCCGCGATTTCGGCGCGCTGATCTGCCATCACGCCGAGGACGCCGAGCTTTCCTCCGGCGGCGCCATGAACGAGGGCGAGTTCGCGAGCCGGCTCGGCCTGCCCGGCCGCCCGACGGCGGCGGAGGCGATCGTGATCGAGCGCGACGTCCGCCTCGCGGCGCTGACCGGCGCCCGCTACCACGCGAGCCTCGTCACCTGCGCGGAGAGCCTCGACGTGGTGCGTCGCGCCAAGGCCGCGGGCTCGACTGTGACCTGCGGCGCCTCCGTCGCGCATCTGACGCTGAACGAGAACGACGTCGGCGAGTACCGCACGTTCTTCAAGCTCGCGCCGCCGCTCCGCCACGAGGACGACCGCCGCGCGCTGGTGCAGGCGCTCGCCGACGGGCTGATCGACGTGGTGTGCTCCGCGCACGACCCGCAGGACGTGGAGACCAAGCGCCGGCCGTTCGCGGAAGCCGACGACGGCGCGATCGGGCTCGAAACCATGCTTCCGGCGGCGCTGCGTCTCGTCCATTCCGGCGACGTCACGCTGCACCGGCTGCTGGCCGCGATGTCGACCCGGCCGGCCGAGATGCTCGGCCTGCCCGGCGGCGCCCTCAAGGCCGGAGCGCCGGCCGACCTCGTGCTGTTCGACCTCGAGGCCCCTTGGGTCCTCGACGCCGCGACGCTCAAGTCCAAGTCGAAGAACACGCCCTATGACGAGGCCCGGCTTCAGGGCCGCGTGCTCCGCACGGTCGTTGCCGGCCGCCCCGTCTATCCCTACGGTTGAGCGGCGGCGCGCGCCGCCCCGCCGTCATTTCGAGCTCCCGCCATGCCGGATGTCTCCGCAGCCGCACTGATCGCAGCCGCCGTCCTCGGCTACCTGCTCGGCTCGATTCCGTTCGGCGTCATCGTGACCCGGGCGGCCGGCGCGGGCGACCTCCGCAAGATCGGCTCCGGCAACATCGGCACCACCAACGTGCTGCGCACCGGGCGCAAGGACCTCGCCGCCGCGACGCTGCTCGGGGACATGCTGAAGGCGACCGCCGCGGTCCTGATCGCGGCGCCTCTCTGGGGACCTACGGCGGGCCTCGTCGCCGGCGCGGCCGCCTTCGTCGGCCACGTCTTCCCCGTCTGGCTGAGGTTCAAGGGCGGCAAGGGCGTCGCGACCTATCTCGGCGCGCTGATCGGCGTGGCGTGGCCGGTCGCCCTCGCCTTCGCCGCCACATGGATCGCGGTCGCCGCGGCGACGCGCTACTCCTCCGCCTCGGCGCTGACGGCGAGCCTACTGGCGCCGCTGCTCCTGCTGCTGTTCGGGGAAGGCCCAGTCGCGGCCGGCGTGTTCGGGGCCATGACCGCGGCGCTCTGGCTGCTCCACCGCGAGAACATCGGGCGGCTGCTGGAGGGGCGTGAAGGCCGCATCGGCGAGCGGTCCTCGCCCTCGCCCGGCGCCGGGGCCTGACCGCCATGCCGCGCCTGACGCCCGAACAGCGCGTCGCCTGGCTGCGGCTCATCCGGTCCGAGAACGTCGGCCCCCGCGCGTTCCGTGATCTTGTGAACCATTTCGGCGGCGCTTCGGCCGCGCTCGACGCGCTGCCGACCCTCGCGCGCCGCGGCGGACGCGCCATCCGGGTCGCGTCACGCGCGGAGGCCGAGGACGAGTTCGCCGAGGTCGAGCGCCTCGGCGCCCGCATGATCGCGCTCGGCGAGGCGGACTATCCCCGCGCGCTCGCCGCCGCCGACGGCGCGCCCCCGCTGCTGACGGTCGCAGGCGATCCTTCCGTGTTCCATCGTCCGGCGGTCGGAATCGTCGGCGCGCGCAACGCCTCCTCCGCCGGCCGCAGCTTCGCCGCCCGCCTCGCGGCCGACCTCGGCGGGGCCGGATGGGTGATCGCCTCGGGCCTCGCCCGCGGCGTCGACGCCGCGGCCCACGCCGCGTCGATCGAGAGCGGCACCGTCGCGGCCTGCGCGGGCGGGCTCGACCGGATCTATCCGCCCGAGCACGCCGACCTCGCCCGACGCATCATCGAGCACGGCGCGCTCGTCACCGAGATGCCGCTCGGCTGGCAGCCGCGCGGCCGCGACTTCCCCCGCCGCAACCGCATCATCGCCGGCATGTCGCTCGGCGTCGTGATCGTGGAGGCCGCGACGCGGTCGGGCTCGCTCATCACGGCGCGCCTCGCCGCCGAGATCGGCCGCGAGGTCATGGCCGCGCCGGGCTCGCCGCTCGATCCGCGCTGCGAGGGCTCGAACGCGCTGCTGCGCGACGGCGCCACCTTTGTCACCCGCGCCGAGCACGTGCTGGAGGCGCTGTCCCCCATGGTCGACCGCGGGCCGCCGGAGCCGAAGCCGATTTCGCTGGCGCAGGCAGAGACCGCCGGCTTCCGCCCCGCGGAGCCCGCCGCCGACGAGCGCGCCCGGGTGCTGGAGCTTCTGGGTCCCGCCCCCGCCGCCGTGGACGAGATCGTGCGCCAGTCCGGCGTCGACGCCCGCGGCGTCCAGCTCGTGCTGCTGGAGCTCGAGCTCGCCGGCCGGCTGGAGCGGATGGCCGGCGGGCGCGTGGCGCTACGGCAGCCCGACGCCTGGGTCTGAGGGTCGCGCGCGCAACGCCGCCTCGCCCGCCAGATGCCCTTCGGCCTCAAGCCGCGCCATGTCCAGGAGATAGGCGAGCGTCGGCAGGCCCGACCGCCGCGAAAGCCGCGACAGCTCCCCGGCCAACGTCGCGACATAGGCCGCGGTCTCTTCCGCCCCGACCGGCGGCGACATCGACTGCGTTCCGCGCGCGACCTTCACCATCGACGGCCATCCTCCGATCCCTAAAATGATCGCGATATATACCTTTGATTGCACGTTATGAACAGACGTGCATATAGGTTGCATAACCGCCCCGCGCCCTGGATTTGACACCGGCAGGGCGCTTCCCCATTTTCGCCGCCGCCGCCGAATGGCCCGGGCGTCGCGGAAGGGCTTCCGTTTCATGCACAACGTCGTCATCGTCGAATCGCCTGCGAAGGCGAAGACGATCAACAAGTATCTCGGCTCCGACTATGAGGTCCTCGCCTCTTACGGACACGTGCGCGATCTGCCGGCCAAGGACGGCTCGGTCGATCCGGAGGCCGACTTCGCGATGCTGTGGGAGGTCGACGGCAAGTCCGCCCAGCGGCTGAACGAGATCGCCCGCGCCGTGAAGGGCGCCGACCGGCTCATCCTCGCGACCGACCCGGACCGCGAGGGCGAGGCCATCTCGTGGCATGTGCTCGAGGTGCTGCGGGCCAAGAAGGCGATCAAGGACCAGCCGGTCGAGCGCGTCGTCTTCAACGCCATCACCAAGCAGGCGATTCTCGACGCGATGAAGAAGCCGCGCGAGATCGACGTCGCGCTGGTCGACGCCTATCTCGCCCGCCGGGCGCTGGACTATCTCGTCGGCTTCAACCTCTCGCCGGTGCTGTGGCGGAAGCTGCCGGGCGCCCGCTCCGCCGGCCGGGTGCAGTCGGTCGCGCTACGGCTCGTCTGCGAGCGCGAAGCCGAGATCGAGCGCTTCGTCCCGCGCGAATACTGGTCGCTCGTCGCCAATCTCGCGACGCCGAAGGGCGAGGCCTTCGAGGCCCGCATCTCCTCCGCCGACGGCCGCAGGATCGGCCGCCTCGACATTCCCGACGAAGCGACCGCGAAGGCGCTCAAGGCCGCGATCGAGGCCTCCGATCTCAAGGTGTCGAGCGTCGAGGCGAAGCCCGGCAAGCGCAACCCGCCGCCGCCCTTCACCACCTCGACCCTGCAGCAGGAGGCGAGCCGGAAGCTCGGCCTCGCCCCGAACCGCACCATGCAGATCGCCCAGCGGCTCTACGAGGGCATCGACCTCGGCGGCGAGACGGTCGGCCTCATCACCTATATGCGGACCGACGGCGTCGACATGGACCCGAGCGCGGTCACGGCCGTGCGCGCGGTGATCGGCGCGGACTACGGCGACCGCTATGTTCCCGGCGCGCCGCGCAAATACGCCGTGAAGGCGAAGAACGCGCAGGAGGCCCACGAGGCCGTCCGCCCGACCGATCCGCGCCGCACGCCGAAGGAGATGGCGAAGCGCCTCGACGACGACCAGGCCCGGCTCTACGACCTGATCTGGAAGCGCACCGTCGCGAGCCAGATGGAGTCTGCCGAGGTCGAGCGGACCACGGTCGACATCGCGGCGGTCGGATCGGGCCGCCCGATCGAGCTGCGCGCCAGCGGCACGGTCGTCACCTTCGACGGCTTCCTCGCGCTCTACCAGGAAGGCCGCGACGACGAGGACGACGAAGAGGCGAAGCGCCTGCCGGCCATGGCCGCGGGCGATCCGCTGAAGCGCCTCGGTCCCGTCGCCGCCACGCAGCATCACACCGAGCCGCCGCCGCGCTACACCGAGGCTGCGCTCGTCAAGCGCATGGAGGAGCTCGGCATCGGCCGTCCCTCCACCTACGCCGCCACGCTCGCCGTCCTGCGCGACCGCGAATACGTCAAGATCGACAAGAAGCGGCTGGTGCCGGACGACAAGGGCCGGCTCGTCACCGCCTTCCTGCAGAGCTTCTTCGACCGCTACGTCGAGTACGACTTCACGGCGGCGCTCGAGGAGCAGCTCGACAAGGTCTCGAACCACGAGCTGGACTGGAAGGAGGTGCTGCGCGCCTTCTGGAAGGACTTCGCCGGCGCCGTCGAGAGCACCAAGGAGCTCAGGTTCGCGCAGGTCATCGACGCGCTGAACGAGATTCTCGGCCCCTACATCTTCCCGCCGAGGCCGGACGGCTCGAACCCGCGCACCTGCCAGGTCTGCGGCACCGGGACGCTGTCGCTGAAGCTCGGCAAGTTCGGCTCCTTCGTCGGCTGCTCCAACTATCCGGAATGCCGCTACACGCGGCCGCTCGGCGCCGATTCCGGCGGCGAGGACGGGGCCGCCACCGGGCCGGACGGCGTCAAGGTGCTGGGCCAGGACCCCGAGACCGGGCTCGACGTGACCCTGCGGGCCGGCCGCTTCGGCCCCTACGTCCAGCTCGGCGAGCCGGCGGAGAAGGAGAAGCCCAAGCGCTCCTCGCTGCCCAAGGGCTGGTCGGCCGCGGAGCTCGACCTCGAAGGCGCGCTCAAGCTGCTGTCGCTGCCGCGGCTCGTCGGCCTGCACCCGGAGACGGGCAAGCCGATCGAGGCCAATCTCGGCCGCTACGGCCCCTATGTCAGCCATGACGGCTCCTACGCCAACCTCGATTCGCCCGAGGAGGTGTTCACGGTCGGCCTCAACCGCGCCGTCACGGTGATCGCGGAGAAGAAGGAGCGCGGCGGCCGCGGACGCGGCGCTGCGCCCGCCGGACGCGCGCTCGGCGACCATCCGAACGGCGGCGCCATCACGGTCCACGCCGGGCGCTACGGCCCCTACGTCAAGCACGGCTCGGTGAACGCCACGCTGCCCAAGGGCACGGAAGCGGACGCGCTGACGCTCGAGGACGCGATCAAGCTGGTGGACGCCAAGGCCGCGGCCGGCGGCGGCAAAAAGCCGGCGCGCAAGGCCGCAGCGAAGAAGCCGGCGTCCGAGAAGACCGCGACGAAGAAGCCGGCGGCGAAAAAGGCGGCCAAGAAGCCCGCCGCCGCCAAGACCACGCGCAAGGCCGCCGAGTAAGAGCGGCCCCGGGAGGAATCGGGATCATGCGACGCATCATGTTCGCCGCGGCGGTCGCCGCCGTTTTCGCGTCCGCTCCGGCGAAGGCCGACGGCGCCTATGTCGTGTGGGGCATCGGCTCCAAGACCTGCGGCGCCTGGACCGACGCCCAGCGCACGGACAAGGGCCGGTACGAAGCCTACCAGTCCTGGGCGCACGCCTTCGTCACCGGCGCCGCCTTCGGCCGGCAGGGCCTCGCGCTCAAGAAGGACGTCGACATCAACGCCGAGGCGCTGACCAAGTGGGTCGACGACTGGTGCGACAAGAACCCGCGCATGACGGTGGAGCGGGCGTCGGTGGCGCTGCTGGAGCATCTGGCCGACGCGCCCAAGTGAACCCAGCCCAAGTGATCCGACCCCGGATGATCTGACCCCAGGCGGCGTCCGGCCCCGGATGACGTCGCCGATCGGCGGGCTCGCCGCCCGGCGCGCGAAAATCGTATAGGGTCGGCCCTGATCGCATAATCGCCCGCAGGGAAACCTTGGCCCGCAAACCCGCCGCCAGCGCCAGATCTTCGAAGACGCCGCCCGTCCTGCCGCGCGGCCTGCCCTCGCGCGAGGAGCTGGTGGCCTTCATCGCGTCGCAGGGCGGCAAGACCGGCAAGCGCGAGATCGCCCGCGCCTTCCACATCACCGGCGCGGAACGGATCGAGCTCAAGCGCCTGCTGGCCGAGCTCGAGACCGAAGGCGTGGTCAACCGCCGCGGCAAGACCATCGGCCGCGCCGGCCACCTCCCGTCCGTGGTGCTGGCGGATGTGACGGGCCGCGACGACGACGGCGAGCTGATCGCGACGCCGGCCGACTGGGACGAGGACGATCTCGGCCCCTCCCCGCGCATCCTGGTGCAGATCCCGTCCCGCGGCCGCGCGCCGGGCCTTGCGCCGGGCGTGGGCGACCGCATTCTGATCCGGGTCGAGCCGCTCGACGAGATCGAGCCGGACGGCCCGACGCACCAGGGCCGCGTCGTCAAGGTGCTGTCGAAACCGCAGGCCCGCGTGCTCGGCGTGTTCCGCGGGCTTCCCGACGGGTCCGGCCGGCTCGTGCCCGTCGACAAGCGCAACATGGGCAAGGAGCTCGCCATCCCCGCCGACTTCGCCGACGGCGCGCAGGACGGCGACCTGATCGCGGCCGACATCGTCAAGCAGGGGCGCTACGGCCTGCCGACCGCGCGGGTGCGCGAGAAGCTCGGTTCGCTCAAGAGCGAGAAGGCGGTCAGCCTGATCGCGATCCACGCCCACGCCATCCCGCACGTCTTCGCCCGCGAGGCGCTGGCGGAGGCGGAGGCCGCGCGGCCGGCGACGATGAAAGGCCGCGAGGACTGGCGCCGGCTGCCGCTCGTCACCATCGACCCCCACGACGCCAAGGACCACGACGACGCGGTCCACGCCGAGCCGGACCCCGACCCGAACAATCCGGGCGGCCACATCCTGACCGTCGCGATCGCGGACGTGGCGTCCTATGTCCGGCCGAACTCGGCGCTCGACCGCGCCGCGCTCGACCGAGGCAACTCGGTCTATTTCCCCGATCGCGTCGTGCCGATGCTGCCGGAGCGGATCTCGAACGACCTGTGCTCGCTGCGGGAGCTGGAGAACCGGCCGGCGCTCGCGGTGCGCATGTATCTGGCGAAGGACGGGCGCAAGCTCCGCCACTCCTTCCACCGCGTGATGATGAAGTCGGCGGCGAAGCTGTCCTACACCCAGGCGCAGGCCGCGATCGACGGCGCGCCGGACGAGACCACCGGCCCGCTGCTCGACGTCGCGCTGCGCCCGCTCTGGGCGGCCTACGCCTCGCTGAAGGTCGCGCGCGAAGGCCGCGGGCCGCTCGACCTCGACATTCCCGAGCGCAAGCTGCTGCTGAAGCCGGACGGCTCGCTCGACGACGTCATCACGCCGGTCCGCCTCGACGCCCACAAGCTGATCGAGGAATGCATGATCCTCGCCAACGTCGCGGCCGCCGAGACGCTGGAGCAGAGGCGGACGCCGCTGATCTACCGCGTGCACGACGCGCCCTCGCTCGAAAAGCTCGAGGCGCTGCGCGAGCTGCTGGCGACGCTCGACATCGAGGCCCCGAAGGCGGGCAACCTGCGGCCGATGCATTTCAACCGCATCCTCGCCCGCGTCGAAGGCTCGGACAACGCCACGCTCGTCAACGAGGTGGTGCTGCGCACCCAGGCGCAGGCCGAGTACGCCGCGGAGAACTACGGCCATTTCGGCCTCAACCTGCGGCGCTACGCTCACTTCACCTCGCCGATCCGCCGCTACGCCGACCTGATCGTGCACCGCGCGCTGATCCGCGCGCTCGATCTCGGCTCCGACGGCCTGCCCGACGGCGCGACGCCCGAGACGCTCGGCGAGATCGGCGCGCGCATCTCGGCGTCGGAGCGCCGGGCGATGGCGGCCGAGCGCGAGACCGTCGACCGGCTGATCGCGCATTTCCTCGCCGACCGCGTCGGCGCGAGCTTCACCGGCCGCATCGCGGGCGTCACCCGCTCCGGCCTGTTCGTGAAGCTCGAAGGCACCGGCGCGGACGGCTTCGTGCCGATCGGCTCGCTCGGAAACGACTACTTCGTGCATGACGAAGCCGCCCGCGCGCTCACCGGCAGCGCCACCGGCGAGAGTTTCCGGCTCGGCGACACGGTGCGGGTGAAGCTCGTGGAGGCGGCGCCGGTCGCGGGCGCGCTGCGGTTCGAGATGCTGTCGGAAGGCCGGCAGGCGAAGCCCGTCGGGCGCGGCAAGCGCGGGCTGCGGCGGGCCGCGAGCGCCTCGAAGCCGGGCGGCGACGGAGCGAAGTCCGCCCGCTCGGGGGCCAGGAAGACCGCCTCCAAAGCCAAAGCTGGCCGCAAGGCGAAAGGACGACGCTGATGACGCTCGAGCTTCACCGCCATGACGAGGCGGCCGAAGGACCTCCGCGCTCTGTCGCGCCGGCCATGGGCCGCGGCTTGAAGTTGCGGTGCCCGGCCTGCGGCGAGGGCCGGCTGTTCCGCGCCTATCTCAAGGTGAACGACGCCTGCCCCGCCTGCGGCGAGGAGCTTCACCACCAGCGCGCCGACGACGCTCCGCCTTACGTCGTCATCAGCATCGTCGCCCATGTGGTCGTGGCGGCGCTGATGGCGGTCGAGCTGACGTGCAAGCCCGAAATCTGGGTGCATCTCGTCCTGTGGATCCCGCTCACCATCGCCATGTCGCTGGCGCTGCTGCCGCCGGTGAAGGGCGCGCTCGTCGGCCTGCAATGGGCGCTGCGCATGCACGGCTTCGGCGGCGCCGACGACGACGCCCATCTGGCGCCCGCGCCCGCCCGCAGGGGCGCGCGGGCGTGAGCGCCGGCGAGGAGCAGGGCGTCGTCCCGCCCGCGAAGGCCGCCGCGCCGCAGCGGCTCGTGCCGAAGGACGCCGCGACCATCATCCTCGTCGACCGCGAGGCTGCGTCGCCGAAGCTGCTGATGGGGAAGCGCCACGAGGGCGTGCGCTTCATGCCGGGCAAGTACGTCTTCCCCGGCGGCCGCGTCGAGACCGAGGACGGCCGGGTCAACATCGCCGGCGCCTACGCCCCCCATGTGGAGCGCCGGCTGCAGACGCAGGTGCGCCGCCCCACCATCTCGCGCGCCCGCGCCTATGGCCTCGCGGCGCTGCGCGAACTCGCCGAGGAGACCGGGCTGCTGATCGGCGAGCGCGAAACCGGCGCGTTCGCAGCCCGGAGCGAGGCCTGGAAGCCGTTCGCGGAGGCCGACGTGTTCCCCTCGCTCGAAGGGCTGCATTTCGTGGCGCGCGCGATCACGCCGCCCGGCCGCCCGCGCCGGTTCGACACCCGCTTCTTCGCCGCCGACGCCAGCCTCGTCGCAGGCCGCGTCGAGGGAATCGTCACGCCGGACGCGGAGCTGGTGGAGCTGGTCTGGGTGACCTTCGACGATGCGCTCGACCTCGACCTGCCGCCGATCACGCGGATCGTGCTCAAGGATCTTGCGCGCCGCCTCGACGAGGGGCTCGAGCGCGACCTGCCCGTTCCCTTCTACCGCCAGGGCTCGAAGTCGGAGCAGGAGCTGCTGTAGCACGCTCGTCCGGCGCCCCTCCGGCTCGACCACCGGGAACGCCGAGCAATCCGGCCGCGCGCGGCGGAGGCTGGCGCGGCGGGCGCGGGCGTGCTTTCTCGCCGCCGCCATGTCCGCCGTGATCGATCCCCTCGCCGCCTTCAGCGCCCGCGACCGCAAGGTCGGCATCGGCGTCGCCATCGCCTGCATCGCGCTGGTGGGCGTCGGCCTCAGCCTGTCCATCCCGCTGCTCGCCTTCGCGATGGAAAGCCGCGGGGCGAGCGGGGCGCTGATCGGCTTCAACACCGCCATGGGCGGCATCGCGACGGTCGTGACCGCGCCCTTCATTCCCCGCGTCGCGTCCCGGTTCGGGGTTCGGGCGACGCTGTTCGCGGCGCTGGCGCTCGGCGCGCTGTCGATTCTCGGCTTCGCCTTCGTCGCGCCGCTCTGGGCGTGGTTCCCGCTGCGATTCGCCTTCGGCGTCGCGCTCGCCATCCTGTTCGTGCTGTCGGAGTTCTGGATCAACGCGCTCGCGCCGCCCGCCTCGCGCGGGCTGGTGATGGGCGTCTACGCGACCGCGCTGTCGATCGGCCTCGGCTCAGGGCCGCTGATTCTCGCGGGCGTCGGCATGGATTCGCTCGCGCCCTACTTCGCCTGCGCGGCGCTGTTCCTCGTCGCCGGCGCGCCGCTGCTCTTCGCCGGCGTCGCGGCGCCCCCGATCGAGCGCGCGGCGCCGGGCCGCGGCATCCTGTTCTTCCTCGCCGTCGCGCCGGTCGCGACCCTGTCCGGCTTCACCTTCGGCGCGGTCGAGACCGGGGCCTTCGCCTTCCTGCCGCTCTATGGCGTCGACGTCGGCCTCGCGCCGCTGTCGGCGGCGCTGCTGGTCACGGCGATGGAGGTCGGCAACGTCGCGCTGCAGATTCCGCTCGGCCTCGTCAGCGACCGGATGGACCGCCGCCTGCTGCTGCTGATCATCGGCGTCGTCGGGCTGCTCGGCGCGATCGCGCTGCCGTTCGCAGGCTCCGGCTGGGGGCTCTACGTCACCGTCGCGGCCTGGGGCGGCGTGGTGTGCGGGCTCTACACCGTGGCGCTCGCCCATCTCGGAGCGCGCTTCTCCGGCGTCGACCTCGCCACCGCCAACGCCGCCTTCGTGGTGATGTACTCGCTCGGGCTGATCGCGGGCCCGCCGACGCTGGGCGTCGGCTTCGACCTGTGGCCGCCCTACGGCGTGCCCGTCGCGATCGCCGTGCTGATGGCGCTGTTCGTCGCGGTGGCCGCCGCGCGGCTGCGCAGCGCCTGACGCCCTTGACAGCCGAGCGCGCGTGAGTAGGTTGCGCGCTCACATTCTGACGCTGGCGTCTCGCGCGCCCGCCCGCTCGAGGTCCATGCCATGGCGAAAGCCGCCAACATCAAGATCAAGCTGCTGAGCACGGCCGACACCGGCTTTTTCTACGTGACCAGCAAGAACTCCCGCACCAAGACCGAGAAGATGGTGCTGAAGAAGTACGATCCGGTCGCCAAGAAGCACGTCGACTTCAAGGAGACCAAGATCAAGTGATCTTGGATCTCTGAACGCAAAAGGCGCCCTCCGGGGCGCCTTTTTCGTTCGCGGGTCGTGGCGGCGGTCAGGCGGCGTCGTCGACGACGCGATTCCGGCCCTCGCGCTTGGCGCGGTAGAGCGCGACGTCGGCGCGCTTGATCAGCGCCGCGGCGTCGTCGGCTTCCGGATGGAACGTCGCGACGCCGATCGACGCCGTGACCGCCAGCGGCGCGGCGACCCGGCTCGCGACCGGCTCCGAGGCCAGCCGGCCGCGGATGCGCTCGGCCACGAGGCGCGCCACCGCGGCGTCGGTCTCCGGCATCACCACCACGAACTCCTCGCCGCCGAGCCGGCAGGCGAGGTCGATGCCGCGCACGCTGGCCTTCAGGCGCCTCGCGACCTCCCGCAGCACCTCGTCGCCGACGTCGTGGCCATGGGTGTCGTTCACGGCCTTGAAGTGGTCGATGTCGACCACGAGCGCGGACAGCGGCCGGTTGCGCGCCGTCGCCTGGTCCAGGAGGCTCTGCAGGTGCATCTCGAGGTAGCGGCGATTGTGCAGGCCGGTGAGCCCGTCGGTGATCGCGAGCTCCATGCTGGCCTGGACGTTGGAGCGGAGCCGCTCGGTGTAGCGCCTGCGACGCACCTGCGTGCGGACGCGCGCCACCAGCTCGTTCGGATCGATCGGGCGCGCAAGGTAGTCGTTGATTCCGACCTCGAGCCCGCGCAGCACCCGCCCGTTGTCGTCGGGGTCGGCCAGCAGCAGGATCGGCAGCGTCCGGGTCCGCTCCAGCGAACGGAGCTGGGCGCACAGCCGCAGCGCGTCGAAGCCCTCGAGCCCGAGCGCGACAATCGCGAGATCGAAGTCGCCTTCCGCGGCGCGGAACAGCGCCTCGTGCGGGTCGGGCTCGATCTCCACCCGCTGCTGGCCCGCCAGCGCGGCGGCGACGCGGTCCGAGGAGCTCGGGCGGTCGTCGACGACAAGGACGCGCCCGTTGAGGCCGTCGTCCTTGATGACGTCCATCAGCATGTCGCTCATGCCGAGCTCGCGCGTGGTCTGGGCGCGCAGCCGGAGCTCGTCGCCGAGCATCTTGAGGCGGGCGAGCGATCGTACGCGCGCGAACAGCGGCACGTCGGCGACAGGCTTGGTCAGGAAGTCGTCGGCGCCGGCTTCGAGCCCGCGCACGCGGTCGGCCGGCAGGTCGAGCGAGGTCACCATCACGACCGGCACGTGGTGCGTCTTGGGATCGATCTTGAGCCGGCGGCACACCTCGAACCCGTCCATGCCCGGCATGATCACGTCGAGCAGGACGATGTCGCACTGGGCGCGGGCGCAGATGTCCAGCGCCTCCTGCCCGTTCGAGGCGGTGATGACCTCGAAATATTCGGCGGTGAGCCGCTGATCGAGCAGCTTGCGGTTGCTGTGAAGGTCGTCGACGACGAGGACGCGTGCGGTCATGCCTGCGGCTCCGGTCAGAGGTCGCCGAGATAGTGCCGCACCGTCTCCAGGAACTTCGCGACGGAGATCGGCTTCGACAGATAGGCCTCGCAGCCGCCGCCGCGGATGCGTTCCTCGTCGCCCTTCATCGCGAAGGCGGTGACGGCGATGACGGGGATCGCGCGGGTGCGCTCGTCCTCCTTGATCCAGCGCGTCACGTCGAGGCCGGAGACCTCGGGCAGCTGGATGTCCATGAGGATGAGGTCCGGCATATGCGTGCGCGCGAGCTCCAGCGCCTCGACGCCGTTCCGGGTCTCGATCGTCGCGTAGCCATGCGCTTCCAGAAGATCGTGGAAGAGCTTCATATTGAGCTCGTTGTCCTCCACGATCAGGACTGTCTTGGGCATGAGCCGTTCTTCTCCCGCCTTACGCGACACGCGGTTCGAACATGCGCCTTGCGCGCGCGCTGGCTGGAGAGCCCGCCCGTGCGCGGCGGTTGTGCCCGTTCGACGCTATCGAGACTTCTACTGAAGATTCATTGAGAAAGGACGAACGCAAAGATGATCCGGCCGCTTCGCCTCGATCTCGATTCCGCCGGCGGCGTCGCCGCCCGGGCGCTCGGCTTCCTCGCCGCCGACCCCGACCGCCTCGGCCGATTCTTCGCCCTGTCCGGCCTCGATCCCTCGAACGTGCGGGCCGCCGCCGCCGATCCCGGCTTCCTGCCGTCGGTCCTCGACCATGTGCTCGCCGACGAACGGCTGCTGCTGGACTTCGCGGAGGCCGAGGCGCTTGCGCCGGAGACCGTCTCCGAGGCGCGCCGGCTGCTGGGCGGCGCGACGCCCGGAACCTCGCTCTGACCCGAGGTGGAGGCCGCCCTCGCCTTCTGCCGGGACTGCCTCTCGCCGGCCGGCCCCGCGCCGCGCTGCCCGTCCTGCGGCAGCCCGCGGGTCGCGCGCCATCCCGAACTCGCGCGCATGACCATCGCGCATGTGGACTGCGACGCCTTCTTCGCCGCGATCGAGAAGCGCGACGACCCGAGCCTCGCCGATCAGCCGGTCATCATCGGCGGCGGCCGGCGCGGCGTCGTCTCCACCGCCTGCTACATCGCGCGAATCTACGGCGTGAAGTCGGCGATGCCGATGTTCAAGGCGCTGAAGCTCTGTCCGCATGCGGTGGTCGTGAAGCCCAACATGGCCAAGTACGTCGAAGCCGGGCGCGCCGTGCGGGCGAAGATGCTCGCGCTGACGCCGCTGGTGGAGCCGCTGTCGATCGACGAGGCGTTTCTTGATCTGGGCGGCACCTCCGCGCTGCACAAGGCCCCGCCCGCCGTCACGCTCGCGCGCTTCGCACAGGAGGTGGAGCGCGAGATCGGCATCTCGGTGTCGATCGGCCTCGCCTCCAACAAGTTTCTCGCCAAGATCGCCTCGGACCTCGACAAGCCGCGCGGCTTCTCCGTGCTGTCGATCGACGAGGCGCCGGCCTTCCTCGCCCCTCGGCCTGTGTCGTTCCTGTGGGGCGTCGGGCCCGCCTTCGCCGGCTCTCTGGTCCGGGACGGGTTCCGCACCATCGGCGACCTGCAGCGCGCCGACCCGAAGGACCTCGCCCGGCGCTACGGCGACGGCGGCCTGAGGCTTTCGCGCCTCGCCTTCGGACGCGACGAGCGGCCTGTGAACCCGGTCCACGAACGCAAAAGCGTCGGCGCGGAAACGACCTTCGACGTCGATCTTAAGACCTTTGATGAGCTTTCGGTCCACCTCTACCGGATGTGCGAGCGGGTGGCGGACCGCCTGCGCAAGGACGGCATCGCCGGACGCACCGTCACGCTGAAGCTGAAGACCGCCGACTTCCGGCTCAGAACCCGCGCCGGCGCGCTGCCGCACCCGACCCGGCTCGCCGGCCGGCTGTACGAGGCCGCCTCCGCCATGCTGCGCCGCGAGGCGGACGGCTCGGCGTTCCGGCTGATCGGGGTGTCGCTGTCCGACCTCGGTCCGGCCGCGGAAGCCGACCCGCGCGACCTTGTCGACGACCGCGGCGAGCGGCTCGCGGCGGTCGAGACCGCCGTCGCGGCCCTGCGCGACCGCTTCGGCCGCGACGCCGTCGACCGCGCCTTCGCGAGACGGCCGAAGCGCGAGTGAGAGGTCGCGCGGCGTGGGAGGCGGGGGTGGTTCGCAACCACTCCCCGTCATGGTCCGGCTTGACCGGACCATCCATACGCCGCGCGTAACCTCCCAAATGGATCCTCCGGTCAAGCCGGAGGATGACGGCTGAGATCGCTCGACGACGCTCAGCTCACTTGCAGGCTGACGCCTTCAGGAACTTGAGCTCCTTCAGCTCGCCGTCGAGCACGAAGTCGCCGTAGTCGATCTTCATCGCCCGGCTGACGCCGTTGTCGTAGAGGTCGAAGCTCATGGCGTAGACCGGGGTTTGCTCGCCGTTGGCGTCGCGCTTGCCCCTCTCGAAATAGCTCACGGAGACGGGCCAGCGCTTGGCCTTCTGGAGCTCCGGCGTCTTGGCCGCCTCCTCGATTCCCGCCGGCTCGCCCTGCTCCTGCTTCCCGATCACGGTCAGCGTGTCGTAGCTCTTGTCGCCGTTCTCGGAGCCGTCATAGACGGGCGCCTCGAGCAGGGTCTCGCCCTTCTCGGCCGCCGAGATGATCGACTTGAGATGCTCGGTCGGGAACAGCGTCCGGCCGTCGAAGGTCTTGCTGTCCTTATTGGGCTTCGACAGCGCGACGTTGAGCGCCGCGTCGGCGCGCTCGGCCCGGCCGTCGGTGTCCTTGTCCAGCACCTGGTTCAGATAGTTCTGCGCGGTGAAGCGGAAGCTCTGCGCCTGCCCGTCCTCCCAGGTCGCGGCCCTGAGGTCGGAGACGTTGGTCTCGCCCTCGCCGTTGCCGATCTCGGTCACCTGCCGGAAGCTGAGCGCATAGCCCTCGCAGGCGTCGCCGGTGAATTCGTAGACGATGCGGCCGCGGATACGGTCGACGTTGGTGGAGTTACGGGCCTCCCGCAGCTTCAGCTCGTAGATGGCGCGGTGCGGCGCGAGCGCGGCGTCGGCGCTCGCCTGGCCGGACCAGACGGACGCCGTCGCGACCGCCGCGGCGATCAGGAGGGAGCGGGAATTCGGGAGTGTCGACGTCGCCACGAAATCTGCCTCGCGTGAACCTATCGGGGATCATCATGCGGCGCCGGGCCGCGAACGCAAACGCGTCGCGGCTGCGCGCCACCAGCATTCAACGGCCGAAGTGGCGGAAATGGGTCGCGGCCGCGGGTCTCGAGGCTTGCGGCGGCGAGCGGCTTGCGCCAAACCCGCAAGCCTTAAGCCGCGACGTCATCGAATGGAGCCTCACGCGCATGGCCGGACAGATCGAAGCGAAACTTGGCGAACTGGGCGTGACCCTGCCGACGCCCGCCGCGCCGGTCGCGAACTATGTTCCCGCCGTGCGGACCGGCCAGCAGCTCTTCATCTCGGGCCAGCTCCCGATGGGCCCCGACGGCGTGTCGCTGACCGGGCGGCTCGGCGACGGCGTCCGGATCGAGGACGCGCAGGCCGCCGCCAAACTCTGCGCCATCAACATCCTCGCGCAGGCGCGCGCCGCGCTCGGCGATCTCGACCGCGTCACCCGCATCGTCAAGCTCGGCGCCTTCGTGGCCTCCACGCCCGAGTTCGCCGATCACGCCAAAGTGGTGAACGGGGCGTCCGACTTCCTCGTGGAGGCGCTCGGCGACAAGGGCCGCCACGCCCGCTCCGCGGTCGGCGTCGCGGCCCTGCCGCTCGGCGCGGCGGTGGAGATCGACGCGATCATCGAATTCGCCTGATCCGCCATGGCCGGGCTCGACTGGCTCATCGCCCGCCCGATCGCCCATCGCGGGCTGCATGATCGCGCGGCTGGGGTGATCGAGAACACCGCGGCCGCGATCGAGGCCGCGGCCGCCGCCGGCTACGGGATCGAGATCGACGTGCGCTCCACCGCCGAGGGTGAGGCGGTGGTGTTCCACGACGCCGATCTCGACCGCCTGATCGACGCCACCGGGCCGGTCGCGAAGCGCACTATCGCCGAGCTTCGCAGCCTGCCCTTCCGCGACTGCGGCGAGCGCCTCATCACGCTCGACGAGTGCCTCGACATCGTCGGCGGCCGGGTTCCGCTCGTGGTCGAGGTCAAATCGTCGGCGACCGGCGACACCCGGCTCGCCCGGCGCGTCGCCGAGGTGGTGGGCAGCCGCGGCGGGCCGGTCGTGGTCGAGTCCTTCGACCCGCGCGTGCTCGCGCTGATGCGGCAGCTCGCGCCGCACGTGCCGCGCGGGATCGTGGGCGACGCCTTCGCCGACGCCGACGCGCACTGGGCGCACCTGTCGCCCGCCAAGCGCTTCTTCGCCCGCAACCTGCTGCATTGGCGGGCGACGCGGCCCGACTTCCTGTCCTGGAACGTGCGCGACCTCGACCGCCGGGCCGTCCGCATGGCGCGCAAGGCCGGCCGGCCGGTCACGACATGGACCGTGCGCACGCCGGAGGACGTCGCGCGCGCCGCAGCCGGCGCCGACCAGATCGTGTTCGAAGGCTTTCGCCCGGCCTGACGGCTTGGAAGTCGCGCCGGCCGGATTAAGTTGGGAGCGTGGGTCAAGCCGCGTGCGGCGGCGACGGAGCCTGCTCCCGGATTCCGGAATGCCGACAGAACCGACCTTCCGCGCGCGCGTCGTCGAGGACCTCGCCGCGATCTCCCCCGATGACTGGAACGCCTGCGCGCGCGCCGGCGGGGCGGCGTACAACCCGTTCGTGGACCACCGCTTCCTGCTGGCGCTCGAGCGCTCGGGGTCGGTCGGCGGCCGCTCCGGATGGGCGCCGGCCCACATCGTGCTGGAGGACGGGGCGGGCCTCGCGGGTCTCGCGCCCTGTTATCTGAAGAGCCACAGCCAGGGCGAGTACGTCTTCGACCACGCCTTCGCCGACGCCTATGAGCGGGCCGGCGGCAGCTATTATCCGAAGCTGCAGGTGGCGGCGCCCTTCACGCCCGTCACCGGCCCGCGGCTGATGCCGGCGCCGGGACGCGATCCGGACACGGTCCGCGGCGCGCTCGCGGCGGCTCTCCGCGGCCTGATGCGCCAGACTGACGCCTCCTCGATCCACGTCACCTTCGCGAGCGAGGCCGAGCAGCAGGCGCTCGTCCGCTCCGGCTTCCTGCCGCGCGTCGACAAGCAGTATCACTGGCGCAACGAGGGCTACGGCTCCTACGACGACTTCCTCGCCGCCCTCGCCTCGCGCAAGCGCAAGCAGCTGAAGCGCGAGCGGCGCGAGGCGCTCGCCGACGGCGTCACGATCCGCCACGTCACCGGGGCCGAGCTGACGGAAGCCCATTGGGACGCGTTCTTCGCCTTCTACATGGACACCGGCGCGCGCAAGTGGGGACGTCCTTATCTGACGCGGCGCTTCTTCAGCCTCGTCGGCGAGGCGATGCCGGAACGCATCCTGCTCGTGCTCGCCGAGGCCGGCGGCCGCCCGATCGCCGGCGCGCTCAACTTCATCGGCGACGACGCGCTCTACGGCCGCTACTGGGGCGCGCTCGAGGAACGGCCGTTCCTGCATTTCGAGGTCTGCTACCATCAGGCGATCGACGCCGCGATCGCCCGCGGACTCGCGCGCGTCGAGGCAGGAGCGCAGGGCGAGCACAAGCTCGCGCGCGGCTACCGGCCCGTCACCACCTGGTCCGCCCACGCCTTCGCCGATCCCGGCCTGCAGCGCGCCGTGGCCGACTATCTCGCGCGCGAACGCGCCTACATGGCCGCCGTCACCGACGAACTGGAGGCGGCGGCCCCATTCCGGCATGCGACCGAAGGCGTCGCGCCCGACGCTTGACGTCGGCGCGCCGCTCCGCGATGGGTTTGCGCCCGACGCCCCGTCTCCGAGGACCGTCCCGATGGCCGACTACGATCCCGACAACATCTTCGCGAAGATCCTGCGCGGCGATCTCCCGTCCCACAAGATCTACGAGGACGACGCCGTCGTCGCGATCATGGACGCCATGCCCCAGGCCGACGGCCATGCGCTGGTGATCCCGCGCGCGCCCTCGCGCAACCTGCTCGACATGGACGAGGCGACGATTGCGCCGCTGTTCGCGGCGGTCCAGAAGATCGCGCGCGCCGTGAAGGCCGCGCTCGGCGCGGACGGCGTGACGATCACCCAGTTCAACGAGGCGCCCGCGGGCCAGAGCGTGTTCCACGCCCATGTCCACGTCATCCCGCGCTGGACCGATGTGCCGCTGAAGCCGCACACCGGCAAGATGGAGGCTCCGGAGGCGCTGGCGGCGCTGGCGGAGAAGATCCGGGTCGCGCTCGCGGCCGACTGACGGGCGGGCGAGATAAAACGCTCCGTCGTCCTCCGGCTCGACCGGAGGACCCATCTCCGACGCCGAGCGCCACGCCGGGCATGGATGGTCCGGTTAAGCCGGACCCTGACGCGGCGTTTGACGGCGACTGTCGCGTTTCAGGCGTCCAGAAGCAGCACGCCGCCGATCAGGACCGCTTCTCCGGCCGCGACGCCGAGAGCGAGCGAGCGGCGGCCGATCGCATAGGCCGCGAGGCCGCCCGCGACGGCGAACAGCCTCAGCCAGAGCGGCGCGAGCGCGAGGCCGCCGGCCGGCGCGAGGATCAGCTTCGCCACCAGCCCCGCGACCAGCGCGGTCGCCACCATCCGCACCCAGGCGAACAGGCCGCTGTCTTCGTCGATCCGCGCGGACAGGGCCACCCCGAGCACGCGCCAGAGGTCGTTCGCGACGAAGGCCAGCGCCACCGCCAGCAGCAGGTAGCCGGCGTCGAGCGAGACGTGGCTCATGCGGCGCGCCCCCGCCGCGCGGCGCGTTCGACGGCGAAGGCGATCGTGCCGCCGACGACGCCGGTCAGCAGGATGTCGTATTGCGGCGTGAACGGCGCGATGAGCGGCGCGAGCGCAAGCCCGAGCACGAGCGCGACGCGTTCGCCCAAGCCCTTCGAGCCCCGTTCCAGCGACATCAGGAAGTAGAGCGGCGTCAGCCCGAGCAGGCCGATCGAAAGCGCGGTGGGCAGCACGCCCGCGAGCGCATGGCCGGCGGCGGTCGCGAGCGCGCTGCCCACGACGAGCGCGTTGGCGAGGCCGAGGAAGAACGGCATGCGCGCCGCCCTGGGCAGGGTCGGCGTGAGCCGCAGCCCCTCGAACCAGGCGGTGACGGCGACATAGTGGGCGGCGAGAAGACGCATCCAGACCGAGGTGCGCTCCGAGCGCAGCACCGGCAGGATCGACACCACCATCGGCAGCAGCCGCACGGCCGAAACCGTGACCGCGAGCGTCGCGCCGGCGATTCCGGCGCCGCTCGCGAGGGCGCCGGCGAGCACCACCTGCGCCGGCGCGGCCCAGACCAGGAGGGTCGACAGCACGGCGATCCAGAGCGGCCAGCCATAGTCGTGCGTCATCGCGCCGAAGCCGATGAAGCTGCCGAACAGCACCACGCCCGGGACGGCGATCGCCGCCCGCGCCCCGCGCAACGCCCATCCTTTGGGACTGTGCGAGGCGGCGTCGAGCGCCGTCCCGCCTTCGTCATTCCGACTCATGCCGCCAAGACGCCGCCTCGGTCAGCGCTCATCGCCGCGGGCGGCGCGAGGCGGCTCACGTCCGCACGAGCGGCGGCGTCCGGCTCGCGGAGGCCTTGCGGTCGCCGTCGCGGGAGCCGCGCTTCTTCGGCTCCTTCGGCTCGGCCTTGTCGCCGCGTCCGACGGGCTCGGGCTTCGGCGTCACGGGCCCTTCCGGGAACTCGAACCCGAGGCCAGCCTGGCCGTCCTCCTTCGTCACGGCCACGACGCGCACGGCGCCGCCGCTCTTGAGCTTGCCGAACAGGACCTCTTCGGCGAGCGGCGTCTTGATCGTCTCCTGGATCAGCCGGGCGAGCGGCCGCGCGCCCATCTGCGGGTCGTAGCCGCGCTCGGCCAGCCAGTCCCGCGCCTCGTCCGACAGCTCGATCGTGATGTTGCGGTCGGCGAGCTGCGCCTCGAGCTGGAGCACGAACTTCTCGACCACCTGACGCACCACCTCGATCGGCAGGTTGCCGAAGGCGATGATCGAATCGAGACGGTTGCGGAACTCGGGCGCGAACAGACGGTTGATCGCCTCCGTGTCCTCCCCGGAGCGCTTCGTCCGGCCGAAGCCGATCGGCTCCTTCGCCAGGTCGGACGCGCCGGCGTTGGTGGTCATGATCAGGATGACGTTGCGGAAGTCGACCTGCTTGCCGTTGTGGTCGGTCAGCTTCCCGTGGTCCATCACCTGCAGAAGGATGTTGAACAGGTCGGGATGCGCCTTCTCGATCTCGTCCAGCAGCAGCACGCAGTGCGGCGTCTGGTCGATGCCGTCGGTCAGCAGGCCGCCCTGGTCGAAGCCGACATAGCCGGGAGGCGCGCCGATCAGCCGGCTGACGGTGTGCCGCTCCATGTATTCCGACATGTCGAAGCGCAGCAGCCGCACGCCCAGCAGCGAGGAGAGCTGCTTCGCGACCTCGGTCTTGCCGACTCCGGTAGGCCCCGAGAACAGGTAGCAGCCGATCGGCTTCTCCGGATCGCGCAGGCCGGCGCGGGCGAGCTTGATGGTCGAAGACAGCGCCTCGATCGCCGCGTCCTGACCGTAGACCACGCGCTTCAGGCTCGTGGTCAGCGTCTTCAGCGTCTCGGCGTCGTCCTTGGAGACGGACTTCGGCGGGATGCGCGCCATGGTCGCGATCGTCGCCTCGATCTCCTTCACGCCGATCGTCTTCCGGCGCTTGGCCTCGGGCAGGATCATCTGGCTCGCGCCGGTCTCGTCGATGACGTCGATCGCCTTGTCCGGCAGCTTGCGGTCGTTGATGTAGCGCGACGACAGCTCGACCGCCGCCTTGATCGCCTCGGCGGTGTAGCGGACCTGATGGTAGGTCTCGTAATAGGGCTTGAGGCCCTTGAGAATCTCGATCGCGTCCGGGATCGAGGGCTCCGCCACGTCGATCTTCTGGAAGCGCCGGACCAGCGCCCGGTCCTTCTCGAAGTACTGGCGATACTCCTTGTAGGTGGTCGAGCCGACGCAGCGCAGCGTGCCGGAGGCGAGCGCCGGCTTCAGCAGGTTCGAGGCGTCCATCGCCCCGCCCGAGGTGGCGCCGGCGCCGATCACGGTGTGGATCTCGTCGATGAACAGGATCGCGCCGGGGGTGGCCTCGAGCTCCTTCACGACCTGCTTCAGCCGCTCCTCGAAATCGCCGCGGTAGCGGGTGCCGGCGAGCAGCGCGCCCATGTCGAGCGAGAACACGATCGCGTCCTCGAGCACCTCCGGCACCTCGCTGCGGACGATCCGCAGCGCGAGGCCCTCGGCGATCGCGGTCTTGCCGACGCCGGGGTCGCCCACCAGCAGCGGATTGTTCTTGGTGCGGCGGCAGAGGATCTGGATCGTGCGCGTGACCTCCGCGTCGCGGCCGATCAGCGGGTCGACCTTGCCGTCCCGCGCCTTCTTGTTGAGGTTGACGCAGTAGGCCTCCAGAGCGTCGGCCTTCTTCTTGGCGCCGGCCGCCTCGTCGCCGCTGGTCGCGGTCTCCTCCTCGGCGCCGCGCACGGGGCGCGTCTCGCTGAGGCCCGGCCGCTTGGCGATGCCGTGGCTGATGTAATTGACCGCGTCGTAGCGCGTCATGTCCTGCTCCTGCAGGAAGAACGCGGCGTGGCTCTCGCGCTCGGCGAAGATCGCGACGAGCACGTTCGCGCCCGTCACCTCCTCGCGGCCCGACGAGGTGACGTGGATCACCGCGCGCTGGATGACGCGCTGGAAACCGGCGGTCGGCTTGGAGTCCTCGGACGTGTCGCCGACGAGGTTGTCGAGTTCGGTGTCGACATATTCGACGAGGTTGCGGCGCAGGATCTCGAGATCGACGTTGCACGCGCGCATGACCGCCGCCGCGTCCTGGTCGTCGACCAGCGACAGCAGCAGGTGCTCCAGCGTCGCGTATTCGTGGCGGCGCTCATTGGCGAAGGCGAGAGCGCGGTGAAGGGACTGTTCGAGGCTGCGCGAGAATGACGGCAATGGACGAACCTCACTTCTTTTCCATGACGCACTGCAGGGGGTGCTGGTGCTTTCGGGCGAAATCCATCACCTGCGTCACTTTGGTTTCGGCGACTTCGTAAGTGTAGACGCCGCACTCTCCCGCGCCGTGGTTGTGGACGTGGAGCATGATCCGCGTCGCCGCCTCACGGTCTTTCTGGAAAAACTGCTCGAGCACATGAACGACGAACTCCATCGGGGTGTAGTCGTCGTTGAGGATGAGGACGCGGTACAGGCTCGGCCGTTTGACCTTTGGCCGCGTCTTGGTGACCACGGCCGTCCCCGGCCCGTCGTCGGCTCGACGGGGGCCGGCGAGCGCCGGGAGCCGGGACGCCGACGTCGGGACGCCGGCCGCAGTGTCGATCGTTCGGTCGTGCATCGTTCCGCGATGGTTCCTCGCTTGCGCCGCCCGCCTCTCGCGAAGCTCGCCGCTGCTGCGGCGCACGCGTCCGATGCAGCGATCCTAACTCTGCTTTTTCAGGTGCGCCAGACCGGGCGGACCCCGGCGGCCAATTGGCAGGTATGGTCGCACGAGGCCAAAAAAAAGCCCGGCGCGAGCCGGGCTGGCATTCTTTGATCGGATTGGGCCGCTCAACGCGGCCCCGTCGCGACGGGCGCGGTCACTTGACCTTGGCGAACGCGGTCTCGACCGGCTTGTAGGACTCCTTCGCGATGTCCGCGTAGAGCTCGCCGAGCTTCGTCACCTTGGCGATGTAGGCCTCGTAGGCCGACTTCGCGAAGGCCGACTGCACTTCCACGGCCTTGTCCAGCGACTTCACGCCCAGCAGCTTCTCGACGTGGGCGGCGCCGTCCTCGAACGACTTCTTGGAGTAGTCGGCGACCTCGACGGCGATCGCCTGGAAGCCCTTCGACACGGCGCCGAAGCTCTTGAGGGCGAGGTCGACGTTTTCCTTGCTGAACTTCTGAGCGTCTTCAAAAGTGGCGGTCATGATAGCTTCCTCCTGCGGTCGTCGGCGTCTTGCCCGAACGCCGCGCCAGATGTGGCGGCGCCGTCGATGCCGGTTCGACCCGTTCGACGGATGCGGTGCGGGATCGCTCCCGCCGACTGTTTTATATGCACTGCAACATGAATGTCAATGACATGCTTTTTGCAGCGCACAATTGTTCGGCCCTTAACCGCTCCGTAACCGCGTCTTCCTAACCTCGTTGACAGCTTCGCCCACGTGGCGGAGGCCGCGACGGAAACGGATTCGTCAACGGGCGCTTGGCCTTGTTCGGAAGCCCAGGCGCATTACGGGACAAATCACCCCGCCGCGGAGGTGCGACGAGGCCGGCCAGAACGGTCGGGCCGAGACCAGGCGGGACGGCGTGATGACTGCGAGTTGCGTAACGAAATGGGGCGGGCGCGCCCTCTCCTGCGTTCTGGCGGCGAGCGTCGTCTTCGGGGCTCTGGCCGCAAGCGTCGGCGACGCCGAGGCGAGGTCGAAGCGCAAGGTCGTGAAGTCCAAGCGGCCCGCGATCGCCGCCCGGGCCACGCCGTTCACGGGCGGACCGACCTACGCAGCGCTCGTGGTCGACGCCAAGACCGGCAAGGTGCTGTTCGAGCGCAACGCCGACGCCCGGCGCTTCCCGGCCTCGGTCACCAAGGTCATGACCGTCTACCTCATGTTCGAGGATCTCGAGCGCGGGCGGATCAAACTCGACACCCGCCTCACCATGAGCGCCCATTGCGCCGCCGAAGCGCCGTCCAAGCTCGGGATGCGTCCGGGCCAGTCCCTGCGCGTCGACGACGCCATCCGCGCGCTGGTCACCAAATCCGCGAACGACGTCGCCTGCGCCGTCGGCGAGAATCTCGAAGGCTCCGTGCTCGCCTTCGCCGACCGCATGACGCGCAAGGCGCGCGCGCTCGGCATGACCGACACCGTCTACCGCAACGCTTCGGGCCTGCCGAACCCGGCGCACGTCACCACCGCGCGCGATCTCGTGGTGCTCGGACGCGCCGTCCAGGACCGCTTCCCGCGCTACTACGGCTACTTCGGCACCCGGTCGTTCAACTTCGCCGGACGCACCATGCCGAACCATAACCGGCTGCTTGGCCGGGTTGAAGGCGTCGACGGCATCAAGACCGGCTACACCAACGCCTCCGGCTTCAATCTGCTGACCTCCGTGAAGAGCAACGGCCGCAGCATCGTCGCAGTGGTCATGGGCGGCCGCACCGGCGCCGCGCGCGACGCCCACATGCGCGAGCTGATCGCGCTCAATCTGCCGAAGGCGTCGACCGGCTCGCGCGTCGCGCCGCTGGTCGCCGAGGTCGAGGATCGCTCGCCCGTCCGCGCCCGGCCCGCTGTGGTCGCCGCCGCTCCGATTCCGGTCCCGACGCCCGCCCCTGCGCCGGCTCCTGTCGAAGCCCGCGTCGCCGCGGCCGCGCCGGACCCCGTTCCGCTTCCGACCCCGGCTCCCGCGCCCGTGCGCGTCGCCCAGGCGGCCGCCACCACGCCGTCGGCTCCGCGCGCCGTCGCCGCGGACGCCGAGCCCGTGATCGCCTCGACCGGCCCGACCCGCACCCCGCAGCCGATGCGCTGGGTCGTCGGCGCGCCTGCGACCACCGGCAGCGTGGCCGCCGACAAGCCGTCAACGGTCGCCGCCTACGCCGCGCAGGCTCCGCGCGAAGAGATCTCCGACATCGAGGGCGCGCCCAGCGTCGCGCCGGTCGCCGAGCGCCAGCCTGTCCGCAAGGGCTGGATGATCCAGATCGGCGCGACCACGGCGGCCGATGCGGCGCAGGCGCTGCTCTCGGACGCCAAGTCCAAGGCCGGCCGCGCTCTCGCTTCCGCTGAGCCCTACACCGAGGTCTACGCGAAGGGCGACACCACCTTCTACCGCGCGCGCTTCGCCGGCCTGAACGAGCGCTCGGCCGACGCCGCCTGCAAGGCGCTGAAGCGCAGCTCCATGAGCTGCTTCGCGATCAAGAACTGACGCAGGGAGGGTCAGCGATGGCTCGGCCGCATCAGAAGATCCCTGGCGGCGTTGACGCGGGCGGCGAGCGCCGTCGTCCCCCCATGGTCGGGATGGAGTTTCTTCATCAGCGTCCGATGCGCACGGACGATCTGTTCCGCGCTCGCCCCCGGCTCCAGGCCAAGGACCTGATACGCTTCCTGTTCCGTCATTACGCCCGGACGGGACATCCCGCCGCCCCGGCTCTGCCGCCGGTGCGCATCACCCTCGACGTCTGGACCCCGACCGGCCGACGGGCCGCGTCCGTGACCTGCGGACGCCCCCCGTCCGCCTGAGGCCTTAGGCAGCGCCGCGAGCCCGAGGCCCATCGCGCCGAGCCCCAGCAGCGTCAGGCCGAACACCGGCTTGCCGGACAGGGTGAGAGCGAGCCCGACCGCCCAGGCCGCGCTCGACGCGAAGCTCACCGCCCGCAGCAGCCGGCGCGGATCGGTCCGGATGACGATGCGGCCGACGGCCAGGAAGGCCGCCACCGCCATCGCTCCAAGCAGGATCCAGATCATCGCCCACTCCGACGCCGCGGGTCCGCCCCGCGGATGTCGCGTGGCGTCAGGCTTCCTATCCTGATAATCCGCTCGGCCCAAAGCGGCCTGTCGGCCGCGACAGCCTGGAGCCGAGCATGTCCCGTCCCGACGTCGTCACGACCGTCGCCGAATTGCGGGCCCGCGTCGCCGCGTGGCGGCGCGACGGCGCCCGCATCGGCATGGTCCCGACCATGGGCGCGCTGCACGACGGGCACCTCTCGCTGGTGGAGGCCGCACGCCGCGGCGCGGATCGGGTCGTGGTCTCGATCTTCGTCAACCCGACCCAGTTCGCGCCGACCGAGGATCTCGCCACCTATCCGCGCGACCTCGACGGCGACCTCGTCAAGCTCGCGGGCGCAGGCGTCGATCTCGTCTTCGCGCCGGAGACGGGAGAGATGTATCCGGAAGGCGCCGCGACCACGGTCACCGTCGGCGGCCCGGCGACCGGCCTCGAGAGCGACGCGCGCCCGCACTTCTTCGCTGGCGTCGCGACCGTCGTGACGAAGCTGTTCGCGCAGTGCCTGCCGGACGTGGCCTATTTCGGTGAGAAGGACTTCCAGCAGCTCGCGGTGGTCCGCCGGCTGACGCGCGACCTCAGCCTGCCGGTGAGCGTCGAAGGGCGTCCGACGGTGCGCGAGCCGGACGGCCTCGCAATGTCGTCGCGCAATGTCTATCTCAACGCCGAAAGCCGGAGCAGGGCGCCGGCGCTCTACGCCGCGCTGACGCGTGCGGCGGCCGCGATCGGCGCGGGGCAGCCCTCGGAGGCCGCAGTCGCCACGGCCGCAGCGGAGATCGCCGCGGCGGGCTTCGCCATCGACTATGTGGAGCACCGCGACGCCGAGACGCTCGGGCGTCCGCAACCCGGCAGGCCGGGCCGGCTCCTCGTCGCCGCCCGCATTCAAGGCGTCCGGCTGATCGACAACATCGCCGCGCCGCACTACGGACAACTTTAGCAAAACCATAGTCGGGCTGGAACCATCCACCGCTTGGGTCATTCTAACCACACAACAAGAACGCTGATCCGAGAGGATGATGCGCATGACCTCGACAACCGCCCCCGCCGCCCCCGACATGCTCAATTTCACCGCCGGCTTCGGCTCCACCCCCCAGACAGCGCGCGCGCGCCGTTCGCGCCGCCCGGTGGCGATCGACGCTCGCAGCGTGATCGCCCTCAAGCGCAGGCAGGCGTGCGCGATCGTCGATCTGCGGGACTGGGAGGTGCTCGACCGCACCGGCTGGGTCAGCGGCTCCCTGCACTGTCCTCCGGGCGAGTTCGCGGCGCTGATCGATCCGTCGAGCCCGCTGCATGTCCGGCTGTTCGAGCCGGGCGCGACCATCGTGTTCTACGGAGGCCCGAACGCGTCTCCGCTTGCGGCAGCGCGGAAGGCCCGCGCCATGGGCCTCGACGCCCGCGCCATGCGCGGCGGCCTGCAAGCCTGGCGCGACGCGGGCGGGCGCGTCGCGGGTCATCCCGAAAGCGCCCTGCCCGCGCTGAGGTCGTCGCTCCGCACGGCCTGGCGCTACAGCCTCTCCGGCGTGAAGCGGCGGATCGCGCGCCTGAAGCGCCGGTTCGCCTGAATCGCCCGACGCTCGAACGGAAAACGGCCGGCGTGAACGCCGGCCGTTTTTTTGTGTGGGTCAGACCGCGCCCGAACCGCGTTTGGCGTCCACGCTCCACGGCCCCGGGCCGGCGAAGAAGATGTACAGGAACACGAAGCTGAACAGGATCGCGAGCTCGCCCTTGTTCACGATCGGATAGAAGCTGCTCCCGGCATGGGCGATGAAATAGGCGACCGCCATCATGCCCGACAGGATGAAGGCCACCGGGCGCGTGAACAGGCCGATCGCCAGCAGCACGCCGCCGAACAGTTCGAGGATGCCAGCCGTCAGGCTGAGCGGGGTCAGCGCGTTAGGATAGGCCACCGGAAAGCCGAGCAGCTTCACCGTGCCGTGCTGGATGAAGAGCAGCGCGGCCATGATGCGCAGCACGCTCAGGACGCGTGGCGTCCATGCGGCGAGGGCGGTGGTGTTCATCGGGCGTCCTCCAATTACAGAACCAGGGGCGAAAGCTAGCGGGGGCGCAGCCTTGCGGCGAGAGCGCCGCGGCGCAATCTCCAGCGTTCACACGTGCAAAAAGCCTTTTTCCGCGGCGGACCTGCCCAGGCTTGGGGATGAAATTCGTGGCTTGTCGCGTCTATCCCAGGGATGGAGCGGTTGCAGGAAAGGCTGGATTCGCCTTGCAGGTCCGATGGATCGGGCCTTGCATGCCGGACGGCCTCGCGCACCCTTGTCGCCTCTGACGAGGCCTGCATCGCAACGGCGTGGATCGGGCTCCGGTTTCGAACACGATCGCGTGGGCGCCACGCCGCCGGCCTGTCGGAAGGTTTGCCGGGCCATTCGGCTCGTAATCCACGGCCAGGCGGCCACATAATGAAGCGACGCTGCGCCCGTCGGGCGCGATTCCGACGCCAGGAGACCGCCATGGCCCGCCGCCCGTCCGACCCCCGCGCCGCCGCGGAAGCCGCGTTCAAGCCGAAGGCGCCAGCCGCCCCGCCGGCTCCGAAGGCCTCCGCGATTCCCGGCGCCCGCGAGCAGGTGACGCTGCGGCTGGATCAGGACGTGCTGCTCTACTTTCAGGAGGACGGCGCCGGCTGGCAGGACCGCATCAACGCGGCCCTGCGTGACTACGTCCAGAACCACGGCGGATTCGGCGAACCGCAGTCGATCGCCGTCGACGATCTGTCCAGCGCGAACGACGACGGCGTCGGCTGACATCCAGCGCCCTCGCAATCACAAAAAAGCCGGCGCTGAGCGCCGGCTTTTTCTTTAATCGCGGTTCGAGCCGCAGAAGGCTCCGATTACTGCTGCCCCTGAGGCTTGGCGGGGTCCTCGGTCGCGGCGGGCGGGGTCGCCGGCGAGGGCGGGGATGACGCGTCGGTTCCCTCCTGGGCCGGAGAGGTCGCCTGCGCCGGCGCCTGCAGCGGCTCCTCCTTCAGCGCAGGCGCGGCGCCCTGCTCCTGCTGCGCGGGGTCCGCCGACTGCGGCGTCACCGAGCCGTCGGTCTGCGTGCCGGGCGGCGTCCCGGTGGGCGCTGCCGGCGCCGTCTCAGGCGAAGGCGGCTGCGCTCCGCCGATCGGAGCCTGCGGCTGCGGCGGCGCGCCGGCGGCGCCCTGCTGTTCCTCGGTCGCCTTGCGCAGCGCCGGCAGAATGCCGCCCTGCCCCGTGCCGAGCGGCGCCTGCGGACCCGCGGCGCCGGCGGGCGCGTTGGCCGGGTTCAGCGTCGAGGAGGTCGGCTGCAGCCGGTCGAGCACGGAGCCGCCGCCGTAGCCCGCGAGAATCGTCAGCGCGAGGCTCGTCGCGAAGAAGCCCGCGGCGAGATAGGCGGTGAGCCGCGTCAGCGGATTGGCCTGCCCGCGGCCGGCCATGAAACCGCCGCCCCCGCCGATGCCGAGGGCGCCGCCCTCCGACTTCTGGAGCAGCACGACCACGACGAGCGCGAGCACGATCATCAGATGGAGGACGATGAGAACGGTCTGCATGACGCTCGCGATACGGTCTTGGATTAAAAGAGGGGCCGGACAAAGTTGGCGCGCTGTTTACACCACGCGCCCCGCCGTTACCACCATGGCGAAACGGCGAAGTCGAAACCGGGTTCCCGGCGGCTTTAAGCGATCGCGGCGCGCGCGATCGCGAGGAAGTCGTCCGCCTTGAGGCTCGCGCCGCCGACCAGAGCGCCGTCGACATCCCCGGCGCGCAACAGCTCCGCGGCGTTGTCGGGCTTCACCGAGCCGCCGTAGAGGACGCGCGTCGCGGTCCCCTGCTCCCCAAAGCGCTCGGCCAGCGCGGCGCGGATGAAGCCGTGCATCTCGGCGACGTCGGCGACGGTGGGCGTCAGACCCGTCCCGATCGCCCAGACCGGCTCGTACGCGACGACCACGGTCGCGGCCGTGGCGGCGTCCGGCAGCGACCCTGCGAGTTGGCGTCCGACCACCTCGGTCGCGCGGCCTGCGTCGCGCTCCTCGCGCGTCTCGCCCACGCAGACGACCGCGACGAGCTTCGCCCGCAGCGCGGCTTCCGCCTTGGCGCGGACGACGGCGTCGGTCTCGCCGTGATCGGCGCGGCGCTCCGAATGGCCGACGATCACGGCCCGGCCGCCGACGTCGGCGATCATCTCCGCGGATATGTCGCCGGTGTGCGCGCCGGAGGGCTTGGCGTGGCAGTCCTGCGCGCCGACGATGACGCTGGAGCCCCGCGTCGCGGTCGCGAAGCTGGTCAGCAGCGTCGCCGGCGGGAACACCATCAGGTCGACCTTGTCCTTCAGCGCGGCGTGGCCGCCGACGATGCGGACGAACTCCGGCGCGGAGGCCGCGAGGCCGTTCATCTTCCAGTTGCCTGCGACCAGCGGCTTGCGTGCGGCGTCTGCCATGCGTCGGCGTCCTCTCATGTCCTGAAAAGTCTGGCGCTTCTCTCGCTCCGCGGGTTAAGCGAAACGCGACGCGCTTGCAAATCGCGCGCGCTCTTGCGATTTGCGGCCGTCCGCCGGTGATGCTTAAGGTCGCGCTCCCCGGCGGACGGCGTCACGCGCCGCCGTCCCTCGAACGAAACGACATGTGATCCGCAATGCTGCAGCTTCTCCGCAAAGGCGCCGCCGGCTGGTTCGCCAAGATCTTTCTCGGCGCGCTGGTGCTGAGCTTCGCGGTGTGGGGAATCGAGGACGTGTTCCGCAGCGGCGGCTCTCCCAACGTCGCGGCCAAGGTCGGCGACCGGGAGATTTCGGTCGAGACCTTCCGGCAGTCCTACCGCAACGAGATCCAGCGCGTCAGCGAGCAGGCCCGCCGCCCGATCACGCCCGAGATCGCCCGCATGGCGGGCTTTGGCGACCGCGTGCTCGGCAACCTGATCAACGAGGCGGCGCTTGACCAGCGCGCGCAGGCGCTCGGCCTCGCCATCTCCGACGACGAGGTCGCGCGCGAGATCGCCGACGACCAGATCTTCAAGGGCCTCGACGGCCGGTTCGACCGCAACCGCTTCAACGAGATCCTGCGCAGCAACGGCCTGCGCGAGAGCGACTACGTCGCGCTGCAGCGCGCCTTCACCGCCCGCCGCCAGCTCACCGACGCTCTCACCGGCGCGGTCGCCGCCCCCGCCGCGATGCGCGAGGCGCTGCACGCCTTCGGCTCCGAGAGCCGGACCATCTCCTACCTGACGCTCGCGCCCGAGGCGCCGTCGGCCGTGCCTGCGCCGTCCGAGCAGGCGCTGAAGGCCTTCTTCGAGGAGCGCAAGGGCAGCTTCGCCGCGCCGGAGTACCGCAAGCTCGCGATCCTCACGCTCGACCCCGCCGCCATCGCCGCGACCAAGCAGGTGAGCGAGCAGGACCTCCGGGCCTATTTCGACCAGAACAAGCCGAAATACGTCACTCCCGAGAAGCGCTCGATCGAGCAGATCACCTATCCGTCGCTCGAGGAGGCCAAGGCGGCCTCGGACCGCATCAAGGCCGGCGGCCTGTTCGAGCAGGAGATGATCGCGCGCAAGCTCGCGCCCAACGACGCCTTTCTCGGCAACCTGACCAAGGCCGAGATGTTCGACAAGAAGATCGCCGACGCCGCGTTCGGGCTGGCGCCCAACACGGTGAGCGAGCCGGTCGAAGGGTCCTTCTCCACCGTCCTGCTGCGCGTCACCGGCGTCCAGCAGGAGCAGGCCCGTCGCTTCGAGGACGTCCGCGGCGACATCCGCAAGGTGATCGCGGACCAGCAGGCGCGCTCGGAACTGCGCGGCCTTCACGACAAGATCGACGAAGCCCGGCTCGGCGGCCAGACGCTCGACGAGATCGCCAAGGCCCAAGGGCTCAAGGTCCGCACGCTCGAAATCGACGCTCAGGGCGCCGACAAGGCCGGCAATCCGGTCACTGACGTTCCCGAGTTCGCCAAGGTGGCCGAGGCCGCCTTCGCCGCGCAGGTCGGGGCCGAGAACGAGGCGGTCGCGGCCGGCGACGCTTATGTCTGGTACGAGGTGCGCGAGATCGCGCCCGCCCACGACCGCAGCTTCGATGAGGCCAGGACGGTCGCCGAGGCGCGCTGGCGTGAGGAGGAGGCGCGCAAGCGCCTCGCCGCGCGCGCCGACGCGATCATCGCGGAGCTGAAGGGCGGCCGCACGCTCGAGCAGGTGGCGCAGGCGCAGAAGCTCGAGGTCGACCAGTCCGAGACGACCCGCTCCGGCGGCGCGCCCGACATCACCGCCGAACAGGCGACCGCCGTGTTCGCGACCCCGGTCGACGGCTTCGGCAAGACCGCCCCCAACGAGCAGGGCGCGCGGCTCGTGTTCAAGGTCACGGCCGAGAACACCCGGCCTTTCGACCCCAACGCCTCCGATCCGAGCGGCCAGGCCGACCGCATCGCCGAAGGGCTCGGCGCCGATCTCGTCACCTCGTTCGTGCGCCGCCTGCGCGACGATCTCGGCGCCACGATCAACGCCGGCGCCGTGTCGCAGGTCGTCGGCGGCGGCGAAGGCTGACGCGCCCACACCCCCAGAGTTTCCGCCATGCTGATATCGCCGCCGCTGGAGGCGTTCGCTCCAACCTATGACGCCGGCGCGCCGCAGGTGGTCTTCACGACTCTGGTGGGCGACCTCGAGACGCCGGTCTCGGCCTATCTGAAGCTCGCCGAAGGCCGGCCGAACGCGTTCCTGCTCGAGTCCGTCGAAGGCGGCGCGACGCGCGGCCGCTACTCGATCATCGGCCTCAAGCCGGACGTGCTGTGGCGTTCGCGCGGCGGGGCCGCCGAGATCAACCGGACCGCGCTGACCGACCTCGCCGCCTATGAGCCCTGCGCCGGGAAGCCGCTCGACGCGCTGCGCGAACTGCTCGCCGGCTCGCGCATCGACACGCCCGAGGGCCTGCCGCCGATGGCGGCCGGCGTCTTCGGCTATCTCGGCTACGACATGGTGCGCGAGATGGAGGAGCTGCCCTCCCCCAATCCCGACGTGCTGCAGGTTCCGGACGCGATCCTGATGCGACCGACGGTCATGCTGGTGTTCGACGGCGTGAAGGACGAGATCACCGTCATCACGCCGGTCCGGCCTGAGCCCGGCGTTCCGGCCGCGGCCGCGCACGCCCGCGCGGTCGATCGGCTCACCGAGATCGTCGAGGGCCTCGACCGTCCCGCCCCGCGCGAACCGGCCGCGCCGAACGCCGGCGCCGACCATTACGAGCTGACCTCGAACACCACGCCTCAGGAGTATGAGGCGATGGTGCTGCGCGCCAAGGAGTACGTCGCCGCGGGCGACGTGTTCCAGGTGGTGCTGTCGCAGCGGTTCGAGGCGCCGTTCGATCTGCCGGCCTTCGCGCTTTACCGCGCGCTGCGCCGCACCAACCCTGCGCCGTTCCTCGTGCATCTCGACTTCGGCGACTTCCAGATCGTCGGATCGAGCCCCGAAATCCTGGTCCGCATGCGCGACGGCCGGGTCACGATCCGCCCGATCGCCGGCACGAGGCCCCGGGGCGCGACGCCGGCGGACGACCGCGCGCTGGCGGAGGAGTTGCTCGCGGACCCCAAGGAGCGGGCCGAGCATCTCATGCTGCTCGACCTCGGCCGCAACGACGTCGGCCGCGTGGCCGAGATCGGCTCCGTGGAGGTGACCGACCAGTTCTTCCTCGAATACTACAGCCAGGTCATGCACATCGTCTCGAACGTCGAAGGGCGGCTGAAGGCCTCGCTCGACGCGCTGGACGCGCTGATCGCGGGCTTTCCCGCCGGCACCGTCTCGGGCGCGCCCAAGGTGCGCGCGATGGAGATCATCGACGAACTCGAGAAGCACAAGCGTGGGGTCTACGCCGGCTGCGTCGGCTATTTCGGCGCCAATGGCGAGATGGACACCTGCATCGTGCTGCGGACGGCTGTGGTGAAGGACGGCCGCATCCATGTGCAGGCCGGCGCAGGCGTGGTCGCCGACAGCGTGCCGGCGTCCGAGCAGGCGGAGTGCGTCAACAAGGCCAAGGCGCTGTTCCGTGCGGCCGAGGAAGCCCGTCGCTTCGCTCACGCCGCGCGCCGCGGACAGTAAAGCCCCCTGACGCGAAACGGGCGCCCCTTGCGGGGCGCCCGTAGCGGAAGAACCGGAGACGCGTGGTCTCAGTAGCGGCAGCGGGTGCGGTAGCGCTCGCCGTAGCGGTTGGTCGCGTAGCAGCGGCGCGGGCCGCGGGTCTGCGAGCCGATCACCGCGCCGGCGCCCGCGCCAAGCGCGCCGCCGACCAGGGCGCCGCCGGCCTTGCCGGTGGCCGCGCCGCCGATGACGGCGCCGGTGCCCGCGCCGATCAGCGCGCCGCTGAGCGTGCGTTCGTTGCGGGTCTCGCCGCAGGCGGCGAGGCCAAGCCCAAGGCCGGCGACGAGGGTGAGAGTGGCGATCTTCTTCATGGGCGTCCTGGCTCCCGTGGTCGATGCGGGCGGAATTAGGCCGAAAGCGCCCGCCGGCCAGAGGCTTCGCCAAAAGTGATAAGCCGTGACGTGACGACGCCCCACGCGTGGCAATGTCAGGCGCGGGAGCGCCGGAACGTTTCGACCAGCCAGAACAGCGTCACCGCGTTCAGCAGGTGCCAGAGCGGGTGGGTCCCGGTCGGCACATAGGCGCAGGCGAGGCCGTCGACCGTGCGGAAGCCGAGCGAAACCGCGAACAGCGCCGCCGCGCCAAGCAGCGCGCGGCCCGTGCGGTGCGATATCCCGGCCGCCGGTCCGGGCGGGCCGCTTCGCGCACGGATGAGACAGCTCACACCCACGCCAATGAGCCCCGCGAGGCCTCCGGCGTAGCCGCCAGCGCCGCGAAGCGGCCCCTGCGCCAGAGCGGCGCCAAGGCCTGCGGCGGCGGCGAGGAAGACAGCGATCGCGACGATCGCGCCGCCGCGCGACAGTCCGAGGAAGCGCCGCATCGCCAGGACGAAATAGGCTGCGATGAAGAGCTGGATCGGCGCGACGTCGCCGATCAGGGCCCAGCGGGTCGCGAAGGTGTGGAACAGGAAGCTGCCGACGCCGATCGCGAACACGACCAGGCCGAGCGCCGCGGCCGCGCGATCGCTTCCGGAGCGCCGGAACGCGACGAGGCCGGCGATCACGAAGGCGAGGTTGGTGACGGCGTTGACGGGCTCGGCCCAGAAGCTCGCGTCCTGCCGTTCGCAGTAGACGCCCAGCACCGGCGCCCAAAGGTCCATGTCGGCGCGACCGGCGGCGTCAGCGGACGGCGGGCGCCTGAGCAGGCGACGCCAGTTCATGCTCGATCGCCGCGACGATCTTCGGGTCGGTCGGGCTCGTCCGGGAGGAGAAGCTGCCGGCGAGGCCTCCGTCAGCCCCGACGAGATACTTGTGGAAGTTCCAGCTCGGGGTCGATTCGGGCGCGAGCCGCGCGGCCCAGCGATAGAACGGGTGGGCGTCCGCGCCGGTCACCTTCTGCACGGCCGCGAAGGGATAGTTCGCGCCATGGGCCGCGCCGGACTGGCGGATCGCCGCCGGGTCGCCGGGCTCCTGCCGGAAGTCGTTGCTGGGAACCGCCACGATCATGAGCCCGCGATCGTGGTACCGCGTCCAGAGCTCGGCCATATCGCCGAGCTGGCCCGCCAGACCGCAGCGCGAGGCGGTGTTCACCACCAGCACAGGCTTGCCGAGATAGGCGCCGAGGTTGATGCGTCCGCCGTCGAGCGCCTCGAACGAGAACGAGGCGGCGCTGGACCGGGACGAGACCTGCGCCAGCGCCGGGATCGCAGGCGCGCAGCCGAGGAGCCCGCAGGCGAAACCAAGGAACGTGCGGCGATCGACGGTCATCCAACCCTCCCGCGCGGCGCGGCGCGTGGTCGCCGCCCCTCCTGCTTACGCGGAAGGCGGCCGCCGGATCAAACCGAACTTGTCCGCCGCAGCGGCCCGACATAGTCCCGCATGGGCGTCGGCCCCGCGGCGGAAGCGAGGCCGGGATGCATCGCGCGCACGAGCGCCACGAACGAGGACGCCGGCAGGGGCGGCGCGAACACGTAGCCCTGGGCGCGCCGCACCCCCTTCGCCCGCAGGTACTCGAGCTGCTCGAAGGTCTCCACGCCCTCCGCCACCAGCTCGAGGCGCATGTCGTCGGCGAGCTTCACGAGGCTGTCGACGATCGCCACCGAGTAGCGCTCCGTGCCGATGGCGTCGACGAACATCTTGTCCATCTTCATCACGTCCACGCCGAGCTTCAGCAGGTAGGACAGGCCGCCGTGGCCGGTGCCGACGTCGTCGAGCGCGACGCGGGCGCCAAGCGCCTGGAGCCGGGCGATGACGAGCCGGGCGCGGGTGATGTCCTGCAACGGCTGGCGCTCGGTCACTTCGAACATGAGCTGGTTCATGCGGATCGGCGAGGAGCCGAAGATGCGCACGACGTCGTCGACGATGGCGGCGCTGTCGAAATGGCCGGCGACGAGGTTGAAGCCGAGCTCGAGCTGGGGAAGCTGGGAATACACCTCCGAGAGATCGTCGCGCGCCGCCTCCATCACCGACAGCGTCATGGGGAAGATTTCGCCGCTCGCCTCCGCGAGCGCGATGAACCGGCCCGGCGCCAGCACGGCGCCGTCCCGCCGCTTCCAGCGCATGAGCACCTCGCAGCCCACGAGCTTGCCGGCCGCGATGTCGATCACCGGCTGGTAGTAAGGCACGAACTCCCGGCGCCTTATGCCGTCCGCGATCTCGCGCAACGGCCCGGCCCCGCGGCGGGTGAGCAGCACCGAGGCGCCGATGACGAACAGGGCGAAGGCGAGCCCGCCGAAGTTCGCGTAGAGGAAAAGGCTCGCGTTCGCCGCGAGCAGCTCCTCGCCGGGCGCCGTCACGTCGATCCGCAGCGGGTAGCGCTCGGAGACGACGGAGGCCGAGACGGCCGGCAGATGCCAGGCCGAAGCCTCCTCGGACGGCGGCGCGCCCAGCGACTTCCGGAACACCGTCGCCCCGTCGATCATCACGGCGCTGATCGAGAAGTCGCCCGTCAGACGGCTTTTCAGGATCAGCGGCACGAGGTTCTCGCCGAGCAGCAGCGCACGGTAGCCGGGGCCCCCGGGGGTCGCCCGCCAGAGCAGCCGGATGAGCTGCGGCCCGCCCGACGCGCCATAGCCTGCGGCCGAGAACGTGACATTGGGGCTGCGCGTGCCGTGCTCGGCCGATATTCGCCGGACGATCCGCGGCGGCGCGTAGGCGCCGCATTCGCCGCGATCGTTCTCGTCCACCGCGACGACCTCCGCGCCGTCGCCGGAGCGAAGCGTCGCGGATATGAGCGCCGCCCGGGTTCCGTCGCCGCAGCCCTGCGGATTCCTGAGGCCGAGCTTGACGAGGGCGGTGGCCGCGTCGTCGATCCGCTGCTCGACGACCGCGAGAACCTCCGCCGCGACGCCGTCGGCCTCGTCCTGGGCGGTGGTGACGATGTTGGCGCCGAGAACGAGGTTGAGGCCGACGATCGGGACCGCGGCGAGCGCGATCCCCGTGAGTAAGGCCTTTCTCCAAGAGCTTGCGACGTCGCGCAACGCTGGCCTGTCCCTGCTCATCCGACGGGACGGCGTCAGCTCCCGATTCCCTGTCTCAGATATGCCAGACGCGCTTAACGGCGGCCTAATCCGCGCGCCCGACCTGCGCCTCAACCACCGCCATCGCGGTCATGTTGACCACGCCGCGCGCGGTGACGGACGGCGTCAGGATGTGCGCCGGGCGCTTGGCGCCGACCAGGATGGGGCCGACCGGCAGCGCGTCGGCGAGCGCCTTGATGAGCTGCGCCGCGATGTTGGCGGAGTCGAGGTTCGGGAACACCAGCAGGTTCGCCTCCCCCGTCAGCGTCGAGGACGGCAGCAGCCGCTCCCTGAGCGACGGCAGCAGGGCGACGTCGCCCATCATCTCGCCGTCGACCTCGAGCTGCGGCGCCTTCTCCTGGATGATCCGCAGCGCGTCTCGCATCTTCCGCGCCGACGGCGTGTCGTGCGATCCGAACGAGGAGTGCGACAGCAGCGCGATCTTCGGCGTGATGCCGAACCGCTCCACGCTGCGCGCGCCGTGGATCGCGCTTTCAGCGACGCTGTCCGCGTCGGGATCGGGCGTGACGTAGGTGTCGGTCAGGAAGTAGACGCCCCGCCCGGTGATCAGCAGCGACAGCGTGGAATAGTCCGGCGCCGCGTCCGATCGACCGATCACCTGATCGATGATCTCGAGATGGTCGTGAAAGCGGCCTTCGAGGCCGGTGATCATGGCGTCGGCGTCGCCGCGCACGACGGCGAGCGCCGCGATCGCGGTCGCGTTGGTGCGCACGACCGTGCGGGCGAGCTCCGGCGTCACGCCGCGGCGTCCGGCGAGCTCCAGGTAGAGCGCGACATAGTCGCGGTAGCGCCGGTCGTCCTCGGGATTGATCACCTCGACGTCGCCCGGCTTGAAGGTCAGGCCCCAGCGCTTGGCGCGGACCTCGATCACGTGGGGGCGGCCGATGAGGATCGGCGTCGCGATCCCCTCCTCCAGCGCGACCTCCGCGGCGCGCAGCGAGCGCTCGTCCTCGCCGTCGGCGTAGATCACGCGCTTCGGCGCGGCCTTCGCGGCGCCGAAGACAGGCTTCATCACGAAGCCCGAGCGGAACACGAAGCGGTTGAGCTGGTCCTCGTAGGCCCGGAAATCGGCGATCGGCCGGCGGGCGACGCCGCTCTCCATCGCCGCGCGCGCGACCGCGGGCGCGATGCGCAGGATCAGGCGCGGATCGAACGGGCTCGGGATCAGCGATTCCGGCCCGAACAGCCGGGTTTCGCCGCCATAGGCCTTGGCGACCACGTCGGACGACGGCTCGCGCGCAAGCGCGGCGATGGCGCGGACCGCGGCGGCCTTCATCTCCTCGTTGATCTCGGTCGCGGCCACGTCGAGCGCGCCGCGGAAGATGTAGGGGAAGCAGAGGACGTTGTTGACCTGGTTCGGGAAGTCCGATCGGCCGGTGCAGATCATGGCGCCGGGGCTCGCCTCGCGCGCCACGTCGGGCATGATCTCCGGCGTCGGGTTGGCGAGCGCCAGGATCATGGGCTTGTCGGCCATGCGCTTCACCATCTCGGGCTTCAGCACGCCGCCGGCCGACAGGCCGAGGAACACGTCGGCGCCGTCGATCACCTCGCCCAGCGTCCGCTTGTCCGTCTCCTGCGCGTAGACCGCCTTCCAGCGGTCCATCAGCGTCTCGCGGCCCTTGTAGGCGACGCCGTCGATGTCGGTGACCCAGATGTTCTCACGCTTCGCGCCGAGCGTGACCAGCAGGTTGAGGCAGGCGAGCGCAGCGGCGCCGGCGCCCGAGGTCACGATCTTGACGGAGCCGAGCGACTTGCCCGCGAGCTCCAGCCCGTTGACGATCGCCGCCGCCACGATGATCGCGGTGCCGTGCTGGTCGTCGTGAAAGACCGGGATGCCCATCCGCTTCTTGCAGGCCTCCTCGACCTCGAAGCACTCAGGGGCCTTGATGTCCTCGAGGTTGATGCCGCCGAAGGTCGGCTCCAGCGCGCAGACCACCTCCACGAGGCGCGCCGCGTCCTTCTCCGCCACCTCGATGTCGAACACGTCGATGCCGGCGAACTTCTTGAACAGGACCGCCTTGCCCTCCATCACCGGCTTGCCGGCGAGCGGGCCGATGTCGCCGAGACCGAGCACCGCGGTGCCGTTGGAGAGCACCGCCACCAGATTCTGCCGCGCGGTGAGTTCGGCCGCCTGGTCCGGGTCCTCGGCGATCGCGTCGCAGGCCGCGGCGACGCCGGGCGAATAGGCGAGAGCGAGGTCGCGCTGGTTGCCGAGCGGCTTGGTCGCCTGGATCTCGATCTTGCCCGGTCGGGCGCCGGTCGCAGCCGAGCCGCGGTGATAGACCAGCGCGCCCGTGCGCAGGTCGTCGGACATCTGGATCGGCATGCGGACTCTCCCAGGACGGCGTCGTTCTACGTCGGACGTCTAATGCGGCCTTTTCGCACAGATCGAGCGAATTGCCAGCGGCTATCTCGCGCCTGCGCGTCGTATCGCGGGACGGACGGCTTCGGCCAGGCGGGCGAGCGGATGATAGGGTAGCTCGCGGAGCTCCGCCGCGCGATCAAGCCAGTGGTCGAAGGCGAATTCGTCGAAGCCGACGAAGGCGGCGACGCCCGCCTGGACGTGCTCCGCAAGCTCCGCCACGTCGCGCGCCGGCGGACGATATCCGGCCGGCCTCGCCATCAGAGTCGGCCGCCGCGCTGCGAGCGCCTCGGCGATCATCGACATGGAATCCGCCGTCGCGACCACGACGTCGGCGGCGTAGGCCTGGAGATTGGAGCGGAAGCCCTCGCGGCGGAAATCGACCACGCGGCGCGTGACGCCGTCCGGGGCGAAAGCCGCGACGAAGGCGTCGAAATGGGCCGCAGGCGTTCGCCGGGAGTTGAAGGCAGTGACAGTCACGCCCCGCGCCCCCGCGCGGCGCAGGCCTTCGGCGAGGAGCGCGAAGTCCTTGGCGGTGAAAGCGTAATGCTTGGTGTCGCCGCCGATCAGCGCGGCCATCGTGCGCGCCTCCCCGCCGCGGCGCGGACGCGGAAGGGCGTCGGGATCGATCTCGCTCGGCCGCAGCACGGTGACGCCGCGGCCGAGCCGCACCGCCGGCCGATCGGGCCGCAGCAGCACGTCGAACTCCGGAACCAGCGGCAGCTTCGGAAAGCCGAAGAAGATCGAGCGCCCGCCCGCATGACGCGCGAGCGCGATGTTCGCGGCGCCCGTCGAGGGCCCGGCCGAGACCACGACGTCGAAGCGCGCCCCTTCCGCCGGACCGAGTCGGTCGGCTTCAGCGTCCTCGATGTCGTAGCGGGCGTGGAAGAACCGCTCAAAGGGCGCGAACCGCCCTGCGATCCGATCGAAGCCGCGCGAGCGCGAGCCCGTCTCCCGCACGCCGAGCCAGCGCGCCTCGACGCGCGCCAGACGGCCGAGCGCCGCCAGCACGCCGAGATTGATTCGGTCGTGGCCCGCGACGCCGTCCGTCAGCACGAGCGCGCGGAGCGGAGCCGCGCCGTCGTCCACCGGACCTACTCCCGCCAGTGCTCGGCGATCCAGGGCGTCGGCCGCACGTGCTTGTAGATCCGCTTCATGGGCGTGGCCGGCCAGCGCCCGTCACGCGCCTCGTCCGGATTGGGACGCCCGGTGAAGCAGATGATCCGGGCGTCGGCCGGCAGCGCGGGCGTCCTGACGAAGTTGAGCGGCCAGCGCGGCATCAAGCTGTGCTTGAAGCTGACGCACCAAGGCGCGGGCCAGTAGCGCCGCTCGCCGATCGTGCGCGAGATGTAGGTCTGACTGTTGTCGTAACCCGCGATCGTGCCTTCGGGGTCCTTGCGGAACGCCTCGTAGATATGGGCCTTCGACCCCACGTCGAAGCGATAGACCGAGGTGTTGCCGACGCCCTGCCCCATCTGGGTCCAGTTCTCGGCCACCACGAAGTCCGCTTCGGGCGCGAAGTCGAAGAACGCGTCGAGGTCGCCGGTGATCACCACGTCGAGGTCTGTGAACAGCACGCGGCCCGAGATTCCTTCGAGCGCCGGGCCCCACAGCGACACCTTGCGCCAGGACTTCCACATGTGGCTCGCCGGCATGTCGATCGGCGGCAGCGGGTAGGTCTCGACCTCAGGCCGGATGCCGGAAGCGTCGTCGGTGTAGCAGACGAGCCGCATCGGCCGCGCGGTGTTCCGCGCGATCATGGCATAGAGCTTGTTGACGTAATCGGGTCCGTAGAGCTCGCCCCAGCGAATGCAGATGAACGTCTGGGTCACATCGAAGTCCGGGAAGCGCGGGCGGGGCTGCGGCCGCGGCGGCCGAGCGAGGGCGGCACCATGCCGCCGAACGATCGCCCCTTCAAGCGATGGACGGCGGCGAAGGGCGTCCTACCTCGACGCGTGTCAGGGGCGTTGCGAAACGCGCCGACGTAAAAGACGCTCCGAGGGCTGATGAACACACGCGCCATCACGATCGCCGCGGCGGCCTGCCTGCTTCTGCTCGCCGGCTTCGCCGCCCTGCCCTGGGCGGTCGACCGCTACGCGACGGCCAAGGTCGACAAGGCGCTTGACGACGTCCGCGTCCGCAGCACCGCGGTCGTCACCCGCGGCGCTGTCTCCGTGGACATCGGCGGACGTTCCGTCGCCGTGCGCGACGTCGCCGTCGACACGCCGGGTGAGAACGGCGCCCGGCTGCGGATCGCGCTTGTGACGATCGAGCGCCCGAGCGAGAGCGGCGGCCGGATCACAGCGGCGAAGGTGCGTTTCGACGACGTCGTCATGAGCCTCGGGCGCGAGACCGTTCGCGTCCCGTCGGTCACGCTGACGGGCTATGCGGGGCCGCCCCAAGGGCTGGTGACCGCGACGGGCTCGGGCGTGGTCGCCCGCACGCAGGCCGAGATCGCGGCGGGCGTCTGGGCCGACGGCGCGACGATCCCCCTGATCGAGATCGACAATGACAAGGCCGGAGTGCGGCGGCGGGTTACGGACGTCGTTTTCGGGCCGACAGAGGCCGGCGTCGCGCAGCGCGTCGACGTCGGGGGAGCGAGCGCGCGGGCGCCGGCGCGCCTGTTCTCGACCCGCGGCGGCCTCGATTTCGAGGCCTCGACGGGCGCGATGAGCTTCGAAGGCCTGAGCGTGCCGGCGCTGCTGCGCTTCCTCGCCGGCGATGGGCAAGGCAAACGCGAGGCCGCCATCGCCAAGGCCTCGATCGAGCGGATCGCCTTCTCGGCGCCGACGGCGACGATGGGGCTGGTCAAGGGCGCGATCGGGCGGCTCGAGATCGACGACCTGCGCCTGCGCGCCCTGGCGGCCCCCGGCGAGACGCTGGAGCTGCTGCAGAGCAAGGCGGAGAGCGGCGAACCGCTGACGCCCGCGGAAACGCGCCGGAAGATCACCCTCATGACCGACGCCACCCGCGCCGTGGCCTTCGCGCGCGTCGGCGCGTTCGACGCCTCGCTCGACGCGGAGCGCCCGGCCTCCACGCCCCTGACGCTCGCGGCGGAGCGCGTGGTGTTCGCGGGCTACGCCGACGCCGCGCTGGAGCGTGTGGTCACGATGGGGGCCCGCATCGCCTGGGACGGCCGCAGCGCCACGATCGGCGAGGCCTATGTCGACCAGATCGACGCCGCGAACCTGCTCGCCCACGCCGAGCGGGTCGGCCGCGACGAGATCCTGCTCACCACGACGCCTGCGCCCGACGAGATGCTCGGGCTTGTTCCGCGCGCGCGCCGCGCTGGCGTCTCGGGCGTCGAGCTGCTGACGCGCCGGCATGGCGTCGTCCGGGTCGGGATGATCCGGACCGGAGCGCGCGGCGAGAACGACACGGTTCCGAACCGCATCGGGCTCCGGGTCGAGGATTTCGAGGCGGCGGCGCCGACCGACCGCTGGTATTCGAAGTATCTCGCCGACGCAGGCGTCGAGCGCCTCGACCTCGACTTCCGGGTGCTGCTGTCGCTCGATCCCACCACGCAGATTCTGAAGCTCGACGGCCTCGACTACTCCTCGCCCGAGATCGCCGACCTGCACCTCGAAGGCGAACTCGCGCAGGTGGACCCGACGCTCGCGGTCGCGACCGGGGCCGAGTTCGTCGACAAGCTGTCCCGCGTCACGCTGCAGCCCTTCACGCTGCGGCTGACCGACAAGGGCGGGATCGCGGGGGCGCTCGCCTCCGCCGCAAAGGCGCAGGGGACGGACCCGACCGCCTATCGCAACGTCTTCGCGCAGGAGGCGAAGCAGCGGATGGAGGCGGTGCTGGGCCCGAGCGCCGAAGCCTCGGCGACCGCGACCGAGCTGTTCCTGCGGACCGGCGGAACGCTCGAGGCCCGGATCGTTCCCCGCTCGCCCGACACCACGCTGCTCCGGCTGCTGGGGCTGATCCGGCTCGGCCCGGAAGGCGTCGCCCAGGCGCTCGACGTGTCGGTGCTCAGCCGGGCGCTCTGAGCGCCCGTCCTACTTCTGCGGCAGGTTGAGCCGGATGTGCAGCTCCTTGAGCTGCTTCGGCGTCGCAGGCGAAGGCGAGCCCATCAGCAGGTCCTCGGCGCGCTGGTTCATCGGGAAGATCGAGATCTCGCGCAGGTTCTGCGCGCCCGTGAGCAGCATGACGATGCGGTCCACGCCCGCCGCCATGCCGCCATGGGGCGGCGCGCCGTACTGGAACGCGCGGTACATGCCGCCGAAGCGATCGATCACCGTCTGCTCGTCATAGCCCGCGATCTCGAACGCCTTCACCATCGCCTCGGGGCGGTGGTTGCGGATGCCGCCGGAGGCGATCTCGAAACCGTTGCAGGCGATGTCGTACTGGAACGCCTTGATGGTGAGCGGGTCCTGGCCCTTCAGCGCGTCGAGCCCGCCCTGCGGCATCGAGAACGGGTTGTGGGAGAAGTCGACCTTCTTCTCCTCCTCGCTCCATTCGTAGAACGGGAAGTCGACGATCCAGGCGAGTTCGAAGCGGTCGTGGTCGACGAGCTTTAGCTCCTCGCCCACGCGCGTGCGGGCGAGGCCGGCGAACTTCCAGAACTTTTCCGGGTCACCCGCGACGAAGAAGGCCGCGTCGCCCTCCTTGAGGCCGAGCTGGTCGCGGATCGCGGCGGTGCGCTCCGGCCCGATGTTGTTGGCGATCGGACCCGCGCCCTCGCCGCCCTCGCGCCACATGACATAGCCGAGCCCCGGCTGGCCTTCGCTCTGCGCCCAGGAGTTCATGCGGTCGCAGAAGGCGCGGCTGCCGCCGGTCGGCCCGGGGATCGCCCAGACCTGATTGCCCTCGGTCTCCAGCATGCGGGCGAAGACCTTGAAGCCCGAACCCCGGAAATGCTCGGAGACGTCCTGCATGATCAGCGGGTTGCGCAGGTCCGGCTTGTCGGTGCCGTATTTCGCGATCGCCTCGGCGTAGGGGATGCGCGGCCAGTTCTTCGTCACCGGCTTGCCATTCGCGAACTGCTCGAACACGCCGGTGATCACCGGCTCGACGGCGGCGAACACGTCCTCCTGCTCGACGAAGCTCATCTCGAGGTCGAGCTGGTAGAATTCGCCGGGCAGGCGGTCGGCGCGCGGGTCCTCGTCGCGGAAGCAGGGCGCGATCTGAAAGTAACGGTCGAAGCCGCTCATCATGATGAGCTGCTTGTACTGCTGCGGTGCCTGCGGCAGCGCATAGAACGCGCCGGGATGTATGCGGCTCGGCACCAGGAAGTCGCGCGCGCCCTCAGGGCTCGACGCGGTCAGGATCGGGGTCTGGAACTCGAAGAAGCCCTGCCCCTTCATCTTCGCCCGCATGGCGTCGATGATCGCGCCGCGGGTCATGATGTTCCGGTGCAGCTTCTCGCGGCGCAGATCGAGGAACCGGTACTTGAGCCGCGTCTCCTCCGGATAGTCCTGATCGCCGAACACCGGCAGCGGCAGGTCCGCCGCGGGCCCGAGCACCTCGGCGTCGCGGGCGTAGATCTCGACCTGCCCCGTCGGCAGCTCGGCGTTCTCGGTCCCTGCGGGCCGCGTCCGCACGGCGCCGTCGATGCGGATCACCCATTCGGAGCGCACCGTCTCGGCGAGCCCGAAGGCGGGGCTGTCGGGATCGACCACGACCTGGGTGAGCCCGTAATGGTCGCGCAGGTCGATGAACAGCACGCCGCCGTGGTCGCGCACGCGGTGCACCCAGCCGGACAGGCGGACGTTCTGGCCGACATGCTCGGTCCTGAGTTCGCCGCAGGTGTGGGTGCGGTAGCGGTGCATCGTCGATAGGTCCCGGATCGGTCGGCGCCCGTAAGGCGCCTGAAAAAGCCGCCGGACCACGGCATGCGCGCGCGCGGCTTGTCAAGGCGAATGGCCCGACGGACGCGAGACACGTCGCCCCGACTCCGCTATATGCGGAGACGACATGATGATCACTACGACCCAAGACCTTCAGGCCGCCTGCGCGCGGTTCGCGCGCGCCGACTTCGTCACCGTCGACACCGAGTTCCTGCGGGAAACGACCTTCTGGCCGAAGCTCTGCGTGGTGCAGATCGCGGACGCCGAGGGGCCGGTCGTGGTCGACGCGCTCGCGCCGGACATCGACCTGCAGCCGCTGTTCGAGCTGATGGCGAACGAGACCGTTCTCAAGGTCTTCCACGCCGGCCGACAGGACATCGAGATCTTCCACCATCTCGCGGGCCTCGTGCCCCATCCGGTGTTCGACACCCAGGTCGCCGCGATGGTGCTCGGCTTCGGCGACTCGATCTCCTACGACCAACTCGTGCAGCGCACGGCCGGCGTGACGCTCGACAAGTCCTCGCGCTTCACCGACTGGAGCCGTCGCCCGCTGTCCGAGGAGCAGATCACCTACGCGATCGCCGACGTGACCCATCTGCGCACGGTCTACGCCAAGCTGTCGGCGGATCTCGAGCGCCGCGGCCGCGCCGAATGGCTGGTGGAGGAGATGGAGGTGCTGACCTCGCCCGCCACCTACCGCGCCGATCCGGAGGACGCCTGGCGGCGCTTCGCGAACCGCGTGAGGAAACCGCGCGATCTCGCTGTGCTGATGGAGGTCGCGGCCTGGCGCGAGCGCGAGGCGCAGGGGCGCGACGTCCCCCGCTCTCGCGTGTTGAAGGACGACGCGCTGGTCGAGGTGGCGATGCGCGCGCCGAAGACCGTCGACGCGCTCGGCTCCCTGCGCACCTTCCCGCGGGGCTACGAACGCTCCCGCGCCGGACAGGACATTCTCGATGCGGTCGCCCGCGGCCTCGAGCGCGATCCCGCCTCGCTGCCGCCGATCGACCGCGAACGCGGCGCGACGCCCGCGAGCGGCGCGACCGTCGAACTTCTGAAGGTGCTGCTGCGGATGATCGCCGAGCAGAACGCCGTCGCCGCCAAGATCATCGCCACCGCCGACGATCTGGAGCGGATCGCGTCCGACGACGACGCCGACGTGCCCGCGCTCGCGGGATGGCGGCGGGAGCTGTTCGGCCAGCGCGCGCTGAGCCTGAAGGCCGGCACGCTGGCGCTGGCGCTGGAGCGCGGCCGCGTCGTCGCGGTGGAGCGCGACCCATCGAGCGACGAGCCCCTGCCCGCCCCCCAGCGCCGCAAGCGCCGCGGCGGCGGCGAACGCCGCAACGAAGAGCCGGCGGCAGCGTCCGCCGACTGAGCCGCCGCCTCGCCGCCATCGGCGCGGATCGAAAACCGCGGCCGCAGCGGCGACTCGCGCTTCAGATCGTCTCGATCGCGGTCGGGCGGGCCAGCAGCTTGCCGAGCTTGTTCAGCCGGTTGCGCAGGCGGTCGCTGGCGAGTTCGCCGAGCTCGGTCGGCAGCCGGAGCGTGAGCACGTCGCGCTTCAGCGTCAGCGGCGCGCGCGGCAGCACGTCGGCGACCGCGGCGGAGACGAGATAGGCGACGCGCATCGCCGCGCCGAGCGTCCGCGCCCGGTCGAGGATGCGGGTGGAGGCCAGCTCCCGGATGCGCGGGCTGGCCTCGTCGTCCAGCAGGCCCATGTGCCGGTAAAAGATGGCGAGCGCCATGTAGGCGCGGCCGAGATGGTCGACGCCGGCGAAGCTGCCATGGGCGATCGTGTCGAGGCTCTGCTCGCCGCGGTAGTCCGGGTGGGCGCGCCAGCCGATGTCGGCGAGATGGCAGGCCGCGTGCCGCCAGCGCCGCTCCTCCACCGTCTCGTCGATGTCGACCGAGCGGAACAGCCGATCGGTCCATTCCACGAGGTCGTCGCCGTGCCGCGGCGCGCGGGCGCGGAGATAGCCGAGATCGCGCGCCGACGAGAGCAGCGGGTCCTCGCGGCGGCCGTCGTCGTCGAGCAGTTCGTAGAGCAGGCCCTCGCGCACGCCGAGGGAGGACAGCACCACCTCGCGCGGCTTGCCGATGCGCAGGATGTGTTCGAGCACCACGGCGCCATAGGCCAGCAGCGGGCGCCGCTCCGAGGACACCACGCTGATCCCCGGCAGCGTCTCGGGGTCGACCCGCCGCACGAGGCGGCAGAACTCCAGCGCCTCCTTGGCCGGGATGGTGTAGCCATGCAGCACGTGCAGCGGGTAGTTCTTCTGCACCATGTGCATGTGGGCGAGCGCGCGCCAGGTGCCGCCGACGGCGTAGAACGTGCGGTCCTTGAGCTTCTCCAGCTCACGGGCGTCGTCGAGGGCGTCGCGTGTGATACGGTCCGCCTTCTTGATCGACTGCTCCGACACGTCCTGCAGGCGGATGCCGCCGAGCGGGAAGGTGGCGCCGTCCGACAGCCGCGTCTTCGAGACGCTGATCAGCTCAAGGCTGCCGCCGCCGAGATCGCCGACGATCCCGTCCGGCTTGAAGAAGCCGGAGACCACGCCGAGCGCGGAGAGCCTGGCCTCGCGCTTCCCCGACAGGAGCTGGATCTCCGTCCGGCACAGGCGCTCGGCCTCGGCGATGAACTCCGGGCCGTTGGCGGCGTCGCGGGCGGCCGCGGTCGCGAGCACGAACATGCTGCCAACGCCCATCGCGTCCGCGAGCGCGCGGAACCGCCGGAGCGCCGCGTAGGCCTTCGCCATGCTGTCCTCGGACAGCCGGCCCGTGACGGCGACGGAGCGGCCGAGCGCGCACAGCTCCTTTTCATTGAACATCGGCGTCGGGGCGCGCGACAGCCCCTCGTAGACGACGAGGCGGACGGAGTTCGAGCCGATGTCGACGATGGCGACGGGCGGGCCGTAGGGCAGGCGCCCGGGCGGCAGGGCGCGTCCATTCGCGGACGGCCCCGCCGGAGGAAGCTTGGGCTTAGCCACGCTTGGCCAGGCGGCGCGGCGAGCTGGTCTTGGACGACTTGCCGCGTCCCGAGAGGCTGGGGTTCGTCATGAAATACTGATGCGCATTGAAGGGCTCCTCGCCGTCGGCCGGGACTATGCGTCGCGAGGTTCCGTCGGGCAACAGAGTCCAGCTCTGCTGGTTGTCCTTGAGGTTCGCCACCATGATCTGGTCGAGCACCTGCTCGTGGACGGTGGGGTTGAGGATCGGCAGCATGGCCTCGACGCGCCGGTCGAGATTGCGCTGCATCAGGTCCGCGGACGAAATGTAGACATGCGCGTTCGGCGACGGCAGACCGTGGCCGTTGCCGAAGGCGTAGATGCGGCTGTGCTCCAGGAAGCGGCCGACGATCGACTTGACGCGGATGTTCTCGCTGAGGCCCGGCACGCCGGGACGGAGCGAGCACATGCCGCGCACGACGAAATCGACCTGCACGCCCGCCTGGCTCGCCGCATAGAGCGCGTCGATCGACTCGGGGTCGACGAGGCTGTTGCACTTGCCCCAGATCGCGGCCGGCCGGCCGGCCTTGGCGTGCGCGATCTCCTCATGGACGTGCTGGAGGAAGCGCTTGCGCAGCGTGTGCGGCGAGGCCGCCATGCGCTCCAGCGCGTCCGGCTCGGCGTAGCCGGTGATGAAGTTGAACAGCCGGCCCACATCCCGCCCGATCACCGGATCGGCGGTGAAGAACGACAGGTCGGTGTAGATCCTCGCGGTGATCGGGTGGTAGTTGCCCGTGCCCACGTGGCAGTAGCTGGTGAGCCCGCCGCTCTCGCGCCGCACCACAAGCGACAGCTTGGAGTGGGTCTTCAGCTCGATGAAGCCGAACACCACCTGCACGCCGGCGCGCTCCAGATCGCGCGACCAGCGGATGTTGGCCTCCTCGTCGAAGCGGGCCTTGAGCTCCACCAGCGCGGTGACGGACTTGCCGGCCTCGGCGGCTTCCGCCAGCGCCTTCACGATCGGGCTGTCGGAGGAGGTGCGGTAGAGCGTCTGCTTAATCGCGACCACGTTCGGATCGCGCGCCGCCTGGTTCAGGAACTGCACCACGACGTCGAACGATTCGTAGGGGTGATGGACGACGATGTCCTTCTCGCGGATCGCCGCGAAGCAGTCGCCGGCGTGCTCGCGCACCCGTTCAGGAAAGCGCGGATTGTAGGGCTTGAACTTGAGCTCCGGGCGGTCGACCGAAACGATCTGGCTGAGGTCGGCCAGCGCCAGCACGCCGTCGACCACGAACACTTCGTCGTCCGCCACGTGGAGCGCGGCGACCACGAAGGCGCGCAGCTCCGGCGGCATGGCGTTCTCGATCTCGAGCCGGATCACAGACCCGCGGCGACGCTGCTTCAGCGCGCTCTCGAACACGCGGACGAGGTCTTCGGCCTCCTCCTCCACCTCGAGGTCGCTGTCGCGGATGACGCGGAAGGCGGCCTGCGCCTTGATGTCGTAGCCGGGGAACAGCCGACGGGTGAACAGGCCGATGACCTGTTCGAGGCTGATGAAGCGGGTCACGCCCGGCTCGCCGTCCGGCAGTTTGATGAAGCGCTCGATGCGCGCCGGCATACGGATCAGCGCGTTCAGCGGGCGGCCGTCCGAATGGCGGGAGAGCTGCAGCGCGATGGTGAACCCGAGATTGGGGATGAACGGGAACGGATGCGCCGGATCCACCGCGAGCGGCGTCAGGATCGGGAACACGTAGTTCAGGAAATGCTCCTCGAGCCAGACCAGTTCGGCCTTGGTCAGACCGGCCCCCTCGACGAGGACGATGCCGGCCTTCTCGATCGCCGCGCGCAGTTCGAGCCAGCGGATCTGCTGGTCGTGGGCGAGCGAGGACACCACTTCGCCGATCCGCGCGAGCTGCTCGGCCGGCGTCCGGCCGTCGGGGCTGAGCTCGGTCAGGCCGGAACGGAGCTGGCCGCGCAGGCCCGCGACGCGCACCATGAAGAACTCGTCGAGATTGTTCGCCGAGATCGAGAGGAAGCGGAGCTGCTCCAGCACCGGATGGCTCTGGTTCGCCGCCTCCTCGAGCACGCGGCGGTTGAACCAGATCCACGAAATCTCGCGGTTCACGAAGCGCGACGGGTCGCCCGTCTTCTCCGGCGCAGGCGCCGCCGGCGTGCTCTCCAGCTTCGCCTCGGCGATCGCAGCTCGCGGCGTCACGCTTGCAATCTCGGCCATGTCGTCACCCTTCACCGGCGAAACCGTCGCCGCGGCGCTCGGCTTGGCGCGGGCGCGGCGAGGCTGCATACGACGGTTGTGTGACGACTTCGCAACGGCGCTCTCAGTCATCGTCTCCCCTCAGGCGGTGCAGGACGTCGCCCGCGAGTCCCCGGCCGATCGATCGGCCGCGCGCGAGCGATTCCCGGTCGAGCGCTTCCACCAGTTCGCGGACGGCGCCGAGCGAACGGTCGCACTGTCGGGCGACATAGTCGATCACCCCCGCCTCGACCTTGAGCTGCCGGTCGTCGAGCAGCTTCAGCAGGACGGCGCGGACCGTCTCGTCGTCGGGCTCCTCAAGCCGCGCGACCGGCAGCGCGCGAAGCCGCGACGCAAGGTCGGGCAGCGTCGGCCACAGCAGCGTGGGCGCCTGGCGCGCGGTCAGCAGCAGCCGGGCGGCGCGCTCGCGCGCCAGATTGAGCAGGTGGAAAAGCGCGTTTTCGTCCGCGCCGTCACGATCGACGTCGTCGAGCAGCAGCGCTGCGCCATCCGCCCCGCCCCGCAGGCGCTCGATCGCGTCCTCGGCCGACGCGGCGGCCTCCGCCCCGCTCGCGGCGCGCCAGATCTCGGCGAGATGGCTCTTGCCCGCGCCGCCCGCGCCGACCAGCAGCAGCGAGCGATCCGGCCAGCGCGGCCACGAGGTGACGATCGCATGCGCCGCGGCGTTCGCCGGCGTGACGAGGAAATCCTCGGCGCCGAAGCGCGGGGCGTGCGGCAGGACGAGCGGAATCTGGCGCGGAATGTCACGGGCCAAGACGGCGGTCCTCAGCGCCCCTCGGCGGGAGGGGCGGCCGGCGGAGGAGAAGGAGGGGCGATCGTCGTGCGCGGCCCGAACAGGCTCGCGCCCTTGGGGCCGCCCGGGAGCACGTCGGGCTCGCCCTCGTCGCCGGTGTAGAACGGGCTCTCGAGGTAGCGGTCCAGCCCGAACCGCGCCAGCACGCCGACCGCCGCCGCCAGAGGCACCGCGACCAGCAGGCCGACGAAGCCGAACAGGTAGCCGAAGGCGACGAGCGCGAACATGAGCCACACCGGGTGCAGCCCGACCGAGCGCCCGACGAGTCGGGGCTGCAGGAAGTTGCCCTCGACGAACTGCCCGAAGACGAAGATGCCGAGCACGATCGCCACCATGCTGTAGTCGGGCCAGAACTGGACGATCGCGACGGCGAGCGACACCAGCAGACCGGTGATCGAGCCGATATAGGGAATGAAGCCGATCAGGCCGGCGCCGAGGCCGATCAGCAGGCCGAAGTTCAGCCCGACCATGCTCAGCGCGATGGCGTAGAACGTGCCGAGCAGCAGACAGACCAGCGCTTGGCCCCGCACAAAGCCCGCGACGCCCTTGTCGATGTCGCGCGCGAGCTGGCGGATGGTGACCTTGTGGCGCAGCGGCACCCAGCCGTCGATGGTCTCCACCATCCGGTCCCAGTCGATCAACATGTAGAAGGCGACGACCGGCGTCACCACCAGCAGGCTGACCACCGACATCACCGCCTGCCCGCCCGTCCAGAGCGAGGCGAGGAACGTCGTCATCCAGTTCAGGCCCTGGCTGACGATCGTCCCGATGGAGGAGCGGACCTGGCCGAGCCCCTGCCCGAGCAGCCGCTCGATCCAAGGCTGGTTCTGCTGGGCGATCAGCTCCTGCAGGCGGGCGATGGTCTGCGGCAGCCGCTCGACGAAATTGGCGAGCTGCTCGGCCAAGAGCGGCGCGATCAGCATGATCAGCAGCACGAAGGCCAGCACCACCGTGACGAGGATCACGACCGTCGCCCAGACGCGCGGCAGCCCCATGCGTCCGAGCCGGTCGGCCAGCGGGTCCAGAAGATAGGCGAGCGCGAGGCCCGCGACGAACGGCAGCAGGATGCCGGAGAACAGGTAGAGAAAGAGGACGACGACCGCCGCCAGTCCGATCCAGAACAATACCTGACGCTGCAAGGCCATCGTGGTCTCGTCTCTCCCGCGACGGCCCGCGGTCACGGGTCCCGCCGGCCGGGCTCCGCGCGCGCCATGTGCTTTGCGAATGAGAGCAGATATGCCCCCGCCGAAGCCAGCGTCAAGGCGGCGACCACCCAGCCCGCGGCGGCCTCGAGCATGCCGAAACGCAGCCCGAATCCGTCGCCCCCGAGCACGAGGCCCGCGAACACGATCTGGGCCGCGGTGTTGGCCTTGCTGATCCGCAGCGGCTCGATCGGCAGGGGCCGCTGCAGGGCCCAGCCCAGGACGACGGCGCCCACGATCAGGACGTCGCGCGCCACCACGGCCGCGGCGAGCCCTGCCGGTATCTCGCCGGCGAGCGCCAGCGTCACGTAGATCGAGACGAGCAGCGCCTTGTCCGCGACGGGGTCGAGATAGGCGCCGAGCTTCGTGCGCTGGTCGAGCGCCCGCGCCAGCGCGCCGTCGACGGCGTCCGTCGCCCCAGCGATCGCGAACACCCAGAACGCCGCCAGATGCTCGCCGGTCGCGATCAGCCAGATCACCAGCGGGGTCGCGAACAGCCGGCCGATGGTCAGCAGGTTGGGCAGGTTCACCATGCGCGCTCCGGAGGCGCTGTCGCCGCCTCCAGCCGCGAGATAAGCACGTGACGCGCCGCGGGCCACTTCGCCCTTCGACGATGCCCGCGCGGGGAGAACGCCGGCTTCGTGTTGCGCCCCGAACGGACGCGGTCTAAGGGGTCGGCGACGCGACGCGGAGCCGGGAGACCATGGCCGACACGACGAAGACAAGCGGCGGCCTGACCTATGCGGACGCGGGCGTGGACATCGACGCCGGCAACGCGCTGGTCGAACGCCTGAAGGCGCTGGTGCGCGCCACCCGCCGGAGCGGGGCGGACGCCGAGATCGGCGGCTTCGGCGGACTGTTCGACCTGAAGGCCGCCGGCTTCGTGGACCCGATCCTCGTCGCGGCCAATGACGGCGTCGGCACCAAGCTCAAGATCGCGATCGAAACCGGACACCACGACACGATCGGCATCGACCTCGTCGCCATGTCGGTCAACGACGTTGTGGTGCAGGGCGCCGAGCCGCTGTTCTTCCTCGACTATTTCGCCTGCGGAAAGCTCTCGGGCGACACCGCCTACGAGGTGGTGAAGGGCATCGCCACCGGCTGCATCGAGGCCGGCTGCGCGCTGATCGGCGGCGAGACCGCCGAGATGCCCGGCATGTACGCCGACGGCGACTACGACCTCGCGGGCTTCGCGGTCGGCGCCGCGGAGCGCGGCAGGCTGCTGCCGCGCCGCGACGTCAAGGCCGGAGACGTGCTGCTCGGCCTGGCCTCCTCTGGCGTCCACTCCAACGGCTATTCGCTCGTCCGCCGCATCGTGGCGCGCTCCGGGCTGCCGCTCGAAGCCCCCGCCCCGTTCGAGCCCCAGAAGTCGCTCGGCCGCGCGCTGCTGGCGCCGACCAAGCTCTACGTCCGGCCGCTGATCGCGGCGCTGAAGGCCGGCGACGGCGTCAAGGCGCTCGCCCATATCACCGGCGGCGGCCTGCCCGACAACCTGCCGCGCGTGCTGCCCGACGGGCTCGGCGCGCGGATCGACCTCTCCGCGATCGCGGTGCCTCCGGTGTTCGGCTGGCTGGCCGCCGCGGGCGGCGTCGCCCAGGCCGAGATGCTGCGCACCTTCAACTGCGGCGTCGGCATGGTCGTCGTGGCCGCGGCCGAGCACGCCGAGGCCGTCGCCGCCAAGCTCGCCGACGAGGGCGAGCAGGTGGCGACCATCGGTGAGATCGTCCCGATCACCCTAGCCGACGACCCCGTGCGCTTCGAAGGCGCGCTCAACCTCGCCGCGCCGGCCGCATGAGCCGCGTCCGCGTCGCGATCCTCGTCTCGGGGCGCGGCTCCAACATGGCGGCGCTGATCGACGCCGCCGCGGAGCCGGATTTTCCAGCCGAGATCGTCGCTGTGATCTCGAACCGACCCAACGCGGGCGCGCTCGCGATCGCGGAGCGGGCCGGAATCGCGACGGCGGTGGTCGACCATAAGGCGTTTCCGAGCCGCGAGGCGTTCGACGCCGAGCTCGACCGGGCGCTGCGCGGCTTCGCGCCGGACGTCGTCTGCCTCGCCGGCTTCATGCGCATCCTGACCGACGGCTTCATCGCCGGATGGGCCGGCCGGATGATCAACATCCATCCGGCCCTGCTGCCGAGCTTCAAGGGGCTCGACACCCACGCGCGCGCTCTCGAGGCCGGGGTGAAGCTCCACGGCTGCACCGTGCATGTGGTGACGCCGGAGATGGATTCCGGCCCGATCATCGCGCAGGCCGCCGTGCCGGTGCTCGACGGCGACGACGAGGACACCCTGGCCGCCCGGGTGCTGGCCGCGGAGCACCGGCTCTATCCCCGCGCGCTGCGGCTGTGGGCGACGGGCGCGGCACGACTGGCCGACGGCCGCGTCATCACGGAGAGCGCCGAGGCGACGCCCGGACCCTACCTCTGGCCCTGAGCGCTGATTTTCGGAGTTTAAATGCAAAAAGGGCGCGGCCGAGGCCGCGCCCTTTTTCGTTTCAGGAGGCTGCGCCCCCGGCGGGCCCGGACGAACCGGACCCGCCGGAAAACGTCAGCTTGCGTCCTTGATGGTCCCTTCCGCCGTGGCGTGACGGCGGCGCTTCAGGCCGTAGCCGATCGCCAGGACCACGACCGTGCCCGCAGCGGCCGCGGCGTAGTGCAGCCACTTCACGGCAGTCAGACCGCCCGCGTGCTCCGGATCGGGGATGACGTATCCCGCGTTCAGGCCGTTCAGCCAGTTCAGCACGATGACGTCGCCGAGGATCATCTCGCCGGCGATCCAGCCGAGAAGGGCCGCGCCGAGCCAGACCAGGAACGGGTACTTCTGCAGGATCGCGGAGAGCAGCGTCGAGCCGGCGATGATCAGCGGGATCGTCAGCAGCAGGCCGAAGATGAAGAGCTCGGGATGGCCCTTCGCGGCGGCGGCGATGGCGACCACGTTGTCGAGGCTCATAACGGCGTCGGCGATGGCGATGGTGCGCACCGCGCCCCACAGGTTCTCGCTCGCAGCGACGTCGGCGTGGTCCTCATGCTCGTCGGTCGCGAGCTTGACCGCGATCCAGAACAGCAGCAGGCCGCCGGCGATCTTCAGGAAGGGCACGCCGAGCAGGAAGGTGATGAAGAAGGCGAAGATGATGCGCAGGCCGACCGCGGCGCCGGCGCCGAGCAGGATGCCCATCTTGCGCTGTTTCGGCGGCAGCTTCCGGCACGCCAGCGCGATGACCACGGCGTTGTCGCCTGACAGCAGCAGATCGATCCAGATGATCTGAAGCAGCGAAATCCAGAACGTCGGCTGGTCGAAGGCGAAGCTGAATTCCATTCGTGTCCCCTTGTGTCGCGCTCTCGCGGCGCACGATCTTCGTTACAGGAAAACCAATCGGATCGTTTCGGTTCGGTCCGCCGGCTCCGCCACGTTCCGTCAGGACAGAGCGGCGCGGCGCTTCATGCGCCGCACGAGCCACCCTGCCGCGACGACCAGCGCCGCGAGCGTCACCGCGGTCGTCGTCTCCCAGTCGTGGACGACGGCGGCGCCGAGCCTGTCGACCAGGGCCGCGTCGGAGATCAGCATCTCGCCGGCCACGAAGCCGAGGAGCGCGGCGCCCGCCCACACGATGAGCGGAAACCGATCCATCACGGCGAGAATGACCGCGCTGCCGGCGACGATCATCGGCACCGAGATAACAAGCCCCGCGACGAGAAGCCCGAAGTGATCGCCGGCGACGCCCGCGATGGCGATCACATTATCGAGACTCATGACCACGTCTGCGACAGCGATGGTGCCGACGGCGCGCAGGAGGCTCTCGGAGCCCTTGACCTCGCCCTCCGTCTCGTCGCCCGGCGCGAGCAGGTCGACCGCGATGTAGAGCAGGGCGAGCGCGCCCACGACCTTCAGGTACGGCACGCCCAGCAGCGCGACGATGACCAGCGTGAACAGGATGCGCAGCGCGATCGCGACCCCGGCGCCGAGGATCATGCCCATGCGCCGCTGCCCGGCGGGCAGAGCGCGACAGGCCATCGCGATCAGAACGGCGTTGTCGCCCGAAAGCAGGGCGTTGATCCAGACGATCTCGCCGAACGCCAGCCAGTCCACCGAACCGAGGCCCATCACGCCTGCCTCACAAAAAAACGACCGGCGCGTTTTGTCGCACGCCGGTCGCAGGGCCGCCAGTCTTGGCATGCCGGATTTTTAACTTTCGTCGGCCTCAGCCGACGATTTCGTCGTCCTTGAAGAAGTAGGCGATCTCTTCCTTGGCGGTCTCCGGAGCGTCGGAGCCGTGCACCGAGTTCGCCTCGATCGACTCGGCGAGGTCCTTGCGGATGGTGCCCTCGGCGGCGTTCGCCGGGTTGGTCGCGCCCATGACCTCGCGGTACTTGGCGACGGCGTTCTCGCCCTCGAGCACCTGGACGACGACCGGGCCCGAGATCATGAAGCCGACGAGGTCGTTGAAGAACGGGCGATCCTTATGGACCGCGTAGAAGCCCTCGGCCTGCTCCTTGGTGAGCTGCAGGCGCTTCTGGGCGACGACGCGCAGGCCGGCGGCCTCGATGTAGGTCAGCACCTTGCCGGTGATGTTGCGGCGGGTCGCGTCGGGCTTGATGATGGAGAAGGTGCGCTCGATAGCCATGGAAACAGCCTTGTCGTCTGGAAGGGTGCGCGCCGGCGTCGCCCTGGGCGGAACGCCCGCCGCGCGCGGGAAACCGCGGAAAGCGCGCGGCTTATAGCGCGGGGCGCCGCGAGGCGGAAGCGCCCCGCGGCTTCGACCTGTCCGCGGCCTCAGCCCTTCACGGCGGCGAGCGTTTCGCCGTAGCGCTCCTCGAGCCGGCCGAACCACGGACCGATCCGCTCCTCGCCGTCGAGATAGTCGACCGCGCCGACCACCCTCGCCCACTGGAACAGGCCCGCGATCAGGAAATCCGCGAACAACGGCGCGTCGCCGCCGAGGAAGGGCTGGCCGCGCAGCAGGATGCGCAACGGCGTCATGGCGTCCTTCGCCGCGGCAACGCTCGCGTCCGGGTTCGCCGCGACCTCCTCGAGCGTGCGCCGGAACATCTTTTCGCGCGAGGCGCGGAAGTAGGCCTGGGTCTCCGCGTCGAGCGCGTCGTGGATCGCGAGGACCATCGGGCGGGACATCTTGCCGAGGAGATAAGCGCCCTGGGCGGCCACGCCGCGGGTGAGCGCGACGGCGCCCTCGCCCGCGAACAGCGGCGGCGCCTCGGGCCGGGTCGTTTCCAGATGAAGCGCGAGCGCGAACGAATCGCCGATGGTCGCCCCGTCGATCTCCGTCACCGGGACGGTCTTGAAACCACCGCCCGCGACGGTCGAGATGTCGACGAACCGCGTCGGCGTGGTTTCGAGCGTCACGCCCTTATGGGCCAGCGCCAGCTTGGCGGCCCAGCAATAGGGCGACAGCCGGCGGCCGTCCGCGAGGACGAGATCGTAGAGATGGGCGGTCATGGCGTTCCTTCCACGTTTCTTGGTCTGACGACGCACACTGGCATGCCAGATGCCATCAAGGCGAGGTGATGATGAAACGCTGGATCATGTTCGGGGACTACAACACTTGGGCGAACCGGCGGCTCTATGCGGCGGTCGCGGCCCTGCCCCCGACCGACTTCAGCCGCGACGGCGGCGCGTTCTTCCGCAGCCTGAGCGGCACGCTGAACCACATCCTCGTCGCCGACCGCATCTGGCTCGGCCGGTTTGAGGGCGAGCCCGCTTCCGACCTCAAGCTCGACCAGATCCTCTACGACGACCTCGGCGATCTGACGGCCGCGCGCGAGGCCGAGGACGCCCGACTCCGCGCCTTCGTCGGCGGGCTGGATGAGAAGGACGCCGACCGCATGATCGTCTACCGCCGCCAGACGTCTCCAGAGGAGATTCGCCAGCCGCTGGAGTTCGCGCTGGCGCATCTCTTCAACCACCAGACCCACCACCGCGGGCAGGCGCATGCGCTGCTGACGCAGTTCGGCGGGCCGGACGCCGGGCCGGCGCTCGATCTCGCCTTCTTCCAGCGCGGCCTGTGACCGCGGAAGGCTGGTTCAGGCCCTCGGCGGCTCAAGAGCGGGTCTGGTGCCCACGCACTTTCGCGCTCAGTAGTCCGCGCTGACGTTGGCGGGGCAGACCATGCCGCACTTATAGTAGCCGCCGTCAAATTGGCCGCGCGTATAGTACTGCGGCGCAGGCTGGCGCGCCGACCGTACGGGAGCCGCCCTCCGGGTAGAGGCGCTGCGCGACTTGACCGGCGCGCTCTTGCGGGACTGTGCCCCCCGCTGCGACGCACGGCCCCGATCGGACCGTTGGCGCGCATATCCATGCTCGTAGCGTGAGGGCGCATCGCGGGTGCGGAAGGTCTCACGGATCAGCGGGGCCATGGCGCCGAACACGCGGTCGATGTCCGACGAACCTGCGCTCGCCGGCGCACCCGAGGCGAACAGCGCAATGGTCATCGCCACCATACCGAAAACTTTTCCGTTCACCGCCGCCCCTCTCCATAGACCGCAACACTGATTTCGTGGCGCATGCTCCGCAATTCGTAGTTTTACGAAACGCATCGGCAGGCCTAGGCGCGATCATGACCGCATTCGCCGTCACGCCCGCAGAGCCGGGAATGACGGCGAAGGACATGGATCAAGCCACGATCTCGCGCGTGGTGATGGCGTATTTGAAGCTGTCGGCGTCCAGGCAATCGAGCCGGCCAGCGACGGTCTCGGCCTGCGGATACATCAGGAAGCCGAGCTTCGGGCCCGCCGATCCCGGCAGCGCCACGTCGTGGGCGTCGTTGAAGGCGAGCCAGTTGCCCTCCCACGCCCCGAAAAGCGTTTTCCGCGCGGCCGCGACCTTGGGATCGTCGAGCGGCAGATTGGCCGGCGGCTCCTCGAGCGCGACCTTGCGGACGTCGGCCGGGTCGACCGGCGTCCAGCCCGGACCGTCCAGCCACACCTCGGCGCGGCAGTGCTGGGCCTTGGTGATGGTCTCCGAATTCGCTCCGAGGCTCTTGTAGCCGAAGCGCGAGGGCGCGACGCGGATGCCGTAGACGTCGCGCGCCGGCAGCCCGGCCGCGCGGGCGAGGCCCACGAACAGCGCGTTGAGGTCGGCGCACTTGCCGCCGAGATTGCCGCTTTCGAGCATGGTGGCGACGTCGCCGAGCCCGCAGCCGCGCACCTTGGCGTCGCGGAAGGTGTTCGCCACCACCCACTGGTAGATCGCCTCGGCCTTGGCGCGGTCCGTCGAGGCGTCGCCGACGGCCTTTTTCGCGGTCTCGGCGACGATGCCGTCGGTGGGGATCAGTTCGGTCGGCGCGAGGTAGAGCGCCCGGTCCGCTGCCGAAAGCGTCGCGCCGCTCGCCGAGAGGTCGACGGCGCGGTCCCGCGTCGAGAAGCGGCTCACGACCTCCAGCGTCGGGGCCGCGGCGCCTTCGCGCCACTCGGCGACGACCATGCCGATCGGCCCTTCGATCAGGTCCGCCTTGGCGGCGTCGCCGCTGAAGGTCGAACGCTCCGGCCGCGTCCAGTCGTCCGCGACGAAGCTCGGCGTCGGGACCCACACACGCGCCACGCCTTTCGACGGCGGCAGCGTGACTTTGGTGCGGATCTCGAAGGTGCGCCAGTCGCCCGGCTTCGGCGCGAAGGCCGCAGGCGTCGCCCGCGCCAGCGACGGACAGGCGAGCGCGGCGACCGCGGTCGCCGCGGCCCCCTTCAGGGCGGTTCTGCGATCGATCATGACAGTCTCATCCCTCTGTTTTTGTCGTTAGATCAATTTCTTATGCGATGATTTTCGATCAGATTCTCGATCGCGGCCGCGCTCCAGTCGACCGGACCGGCGGCGCGCAGCGCCGACCGGCCGCCCGGCGCGATCAGCACCGTGCTCGGCAGCGCGCGCACGCCGAACGCGCGCGCGATGGCCCGGTCCTCGTCGAGCGCCACCGGAAATCCGAGACCGAGCGGCGCGACGAAGGCCGCCACCCGCGAGGCGGGCTCCGCCACGTCGACCCCGACCACGCGGACCGTCTCCCGGCGCGCTGCGGCGAACCGCGCCAGCTCCGGCAGCTCCTCCTTGCAGGGCGCGCACCACGTGGCGAAGAAGTGCACCAGAACCGGCCGGTCCGCGGTGGGGCCGAGCGTCACCGTCTCGCCGTCGAGCGCGCGGGCGGAGCCTGCTGAGGGAGCGGCTTCGACCGGCTCGAACGTTGCGTATTCGGGCGTCGCTTCCGCCGCGCCGGCCAGCGCCGGCAGGGCGATCGCCGCAGCGAGCGCGGAGCGTCGAAGTTGCTGGATCGCCGTCACGCGGCAGACCTCCCGTTCCTGTCCCGGGACGATGGGCCCCGCCCCGCCGTCAGGTCAAGCCGCGCGGCCGGACGCAAGCGATCGTGACCGTTCCGCAATGCGCAGAACGAGGATGCGGCGCGCGGGCGCGTCGCATATGGTCCCGCGCTCCGCGGCGCCTCCCGGCGCCGCCTTGTCGGCTGATGGGACGAGACGGACATGACGGTGACGCTCGCCGATGTGACGGCCGCGCGCGCGGCGCTCGAAGGCGCGGTGACGCCGTCGCCGATGCTGGCGGCCCCGAAGCTCTCGGCGCTCACCGGCGCGCACGTGCTGGTGAAATACGAGAACCTGCACGTCACCAACGCGTTCAAGGAGCGCGGCGCGGTGGTGAAGCTGTCGCGCCTGCCGGCGGAGGCGCGGGCGCGCGGCGTCATCGCGATGTCGGCCGGCAACCACGCCCAGGCAGTCGCCTACCACGCCACCCGGCTCGGCGTTCCCTCCACCATCGTGATGCCGGACACGACTCCGCACGTGAAGGTGGCCGCGACCCGCGGCTTTGGGGCCGAGGTGGTGCTGGACGGCGAGACGGTGGCCGAAAGCCAGATCCGCGCGAGCGCGATCGCGCTGGAGCGCGGCCTGACCTTCGTGCACCCCTATGACGACCCGGACATCATCGCCGGCCAGGGCACCATCGCGCTCGAAATGCTGGAGCAGGCGCCCGACCTCGACGCGATCGTGGTCCCGATCGGCGGCGGCGGCCTGATCTCCGGCGTCGCGGTCGCCGCCAAGGCGCTCAAGCCGTCGATCGAGATCGTCGGGGTGGAGGCCGCGCTCTACCCCTCGATGTGGAACGCGCTGAAGGGAGCGGAACTGCCGGTCGGCGGCCCGACGCTCGCCGAAGGCATCGCGGTCAAGAACGTCGGCGCCCTCACCCGGCCGATCGTCGAAAGCCTCGTCGACGACATCGTGCTGGTGAGCGAGACCGAGCTCGAACGCGCGGTCAACGCCTACCTCATGCACCAGAAGACGCTCGCCGAGGGCGCGGGCGCGGCGGGCCTGGCCGCCTTGTTCGCGCGGCCGGACAAGTTCGCGGGCCGGCGCGTCGGCCTCGTGCTGTGCGGCGGCAACATCGACCCGCGCATCCTCGCCTCGATCATGACGCGGGAACTGGAGCGCGAGCAGAAGATCATGGCCTTCCGCATGACGATCGCCGACCGGCCGGGCATGCTCGGGATCATCGCGGGCAAGCTCGGCGAGCTCGGCGCCAACATCATCGAGGTCCACCACCAGCGGCAGTTCCTCGACGTCCCCGCCAAGGGCGCGACCCTCGACGTCACGGTCGAGACCCGCGACCAGGCCCATGCGGAAGCCATTCTCGCGGCCTTCAACGAGAGCGGCATGCCCTGCCGGCGCCTCGACGGCGGCGCGGCCGGCTGAACGGACATCGACCTTCGTCGGGCGGAATCGCTTGGGTTCCGCGCCGGCCTTGCCTATAAGGGCCGCTCGCTGCGTCCTTCCCCTGCGGGAGGGGCGCGTTCCGACGCTGTCCGCGCAACGGCCAAGCCTTGACCCCCGTCGTCTTCGTCCTCAACGGCCCGAACCTCAATCTGCTCGGCCTGCGGGAACCCGCGATCTATGGCTCCGCGACGCTCGCCGACGTGGAGCAGATCGCGCGCCGGGCGGGCGAAAGCCTCGGCCTCGCCATCGACTTCCGGCAGTCGAACCACGAGGGCGACCTCGTCGACTGGATCCAGGAGGCACGGACCAAGGCTGTCGGGCTGGTGATCAACGCCGGCGCCCTGACCCACACCTCGGTCGCGATCCACGACGCCGTGCGCGCCGTAGGACTGCCGATGATCGAGGTGCATCTTTCGAACGTTCACGCGCGCGAAAGCTTTCGTCACCACTCGTACCTGTCGCCCGTCGCCGCCGGCGTGATCGTCGGCCTCGGCGCGGACGGCTACGACTTCGCGCTTCAGGCGCTCGCCCGCCGACTTCTGCCGCGCGACCCTTCATCCGAACCGATCACGGCGTGAGCCTTCGCGCCTTCGGAGATCGAGACCCCATGAGCAAGCCCCCGACCCGCGCCTCCATCGACCAGGACATGATCCGCGAGCTCGCAAAGCTGCTGTCGGAGAACGACCTCAGCGAGATCGAGATCGAGAACGACGATCTGCGCGTCCGCGTCGCGCGCCATCTCGCGCCGACCCACGCCACCGTCGTCGCCCCGCCGCCCGCGGCCACGGCCGCCCCGGTCGCGGTGGATGCCGTCGCCGACCCCGCCAAGCATCCGGGCGTCGTGCTGTCGCCGATGGTCGGCACCGCCTATCTCGCGCCGGAGCCCGGCGCGCGCGCCTATGTCGAGGTCGGCTCGACCGTGCGGCAGGGTCAGACGCTGCTGATCGTCGAGGCGATGAAGACCATGAACGCGATCCCGGCCCCGAAGTCCGGCACGGTGCGCGAGATCCTGGTCGCCGACGGCCAGCCGGTCGAATTCGGCGAGCCGCTGCTGATCGTGGACTGACCCGGCGATGTCGACCATCGACAAGGTCCTGATCGCCAACCGCGGCGAGATCGCGCTGCGCATCCTGCGCGCCTGCAAGGAGCTCGGCATCGCGACGGTGGCGGTGCACTCCACCGCCGACGCCGACGCCATGCATGTCCGCCTCGCCGACGAGAGCGTGTGCATCGGGCCGCCCGCCGCCCGCGACAGCTACCTCAACATCCCGTCCCTGCTCGCCGCCGCCGAGATCACCGGCGCCGACGCGGTGCATCCCGGCTACGGCTTCCTGTCGGAGAACGCCCGCTTCGCCGAAATCCTCGAGGAGCACGGGCTGACCTTCATCGGGCCGAAGCCCGAGCACATCCGCATCATGGGCGACAAGATCGCCGCCAAGCAGACCGCGAAGCGCCTCGGCATCCCGGTGGTGCCCGGCTCCGACGGCGGCATCACCGACGACGACGAGGCCAAGCGCGTCGCGCTCGAGATCGGCTATCCCGTGCTGGTCAAAGCGGCCTCGGGCGGCGGCGGACGCGGCATGAAGGTCGCGATGACCGAGGACGACATCGTCGAGGCGCTGCAGACCGCGCGCTCCGAGGCGAAGGCCGCCTTCGGCGACGACGCCGTCTATCTCGAGAAATATCTGATCCACCCGCGCCACATCGAGGTGCAGGTGCTGGGCGACGGCGAAGGCGCGGCGATCCATCTCGGCGAGCGCGACTGCTCGCTGCAGCGCCGGCACCAGAAGGTGTGGGAGGAGGCGCCCTCGCCCGCGCTCAACGCCGACGAGCGCGACCGGATCGGCGAGACCGTCGCCAGCGCCATGCGCGAGCTGAAGTACCGCGGCGTCGGCACGATCGAGTTTCTGTACGAGAACGGCGAGTTCTACTTCATCGAGATGAACACCCGCATCCAGGTGGAGCATCCGGTGACCGAGATGATCACCGGCATCGACCTGATCAACGAGCAGATCCGCATCGCGAGCGGCGCGCGGCTCGCGATCGCGCAGGAGGACGTGGTGTTCCGCGGCCACGCCATCGAGTGCCGGGTGAACGCCGAGAACGCCGAGACCTTCCGCCCCTCGCCCGGCCGGATCGCCTACTACCACGTGCCCGGCGGGCTCGGGGTGCGCGTCGATTCCGCCGCCTATCAGGGCTATTCGATCCCGCCCAACTACGACAGCATGATCGGGAAGCTGATCGTCCACGGCCGCAACCGCACCGAATGCCTGATGCGGCTCCGGCGCGCGCTGGACGAGTTCGTGGTCGACGGCGTCGACACCACCCTGCCCCTGTTCCGCCGGCTGGTGCGCAACCCGTCCATCCAGGACGGCGACTACGACATCCACTGGCTCGAGACCATGCTGGCGCAGACGGCGGGCGGCGCGGACTGAGACGACGCGACGCGCGCTCTCCCTTGTCGCGTATCGAGGCCGGGACAAGGGAGAGCGATCACACGGTCCTCCTTCCCGCCGGCGCGCATGCGCCGTAGCATCCCGCCCATGACCCGCATCAACGACGTCCTGGTCGAGCTCACCCCCGAAGTCCTGCTGAAGGCCTACGCCTGCGGCATCTTCCCGATGGCCGAGAGCGCGGACGATCCCGGCCTGTTCTGGATCGAGCCGGAGGTGCGCGGCGTCATCCCGCTCGACGGCTTCGTGGTTTCGGAGCGCCTCGCCCGCACGGTGCGCGCGGACGCCTTCGAGATCCGGATCGACACCGCCTTCGACGCGGTGCTCGACGGCTGCGCGGCGCCCGCGCCCGGCCGCATGAAGACCTGGATCAACGACCGCATCCGCGGCCTCTATGGCGGCCTGCACGAGATCGGCCACTGCCACAGCGTCGAGGTCTGGCGCGACGACCGGCTGGTCGGCGGGCTCTACGGCGTCCGGCTCGGCTCGGCGTTCTTCGGCGAAAGCATGTTCCACACGGAGCGCGACGCCTCGAAGGTGGCGCTCGTGCATCTCGTGGCGCGGCTGCGCCAGGGCGGCTTCCGGCTGCTCGACACCCAGTTCGTGACCGATCATCTGCGGCGCTTCGGAGCGATCGAGACGCCGCGGCGCGACTACCACCGCCTGCTGGACGACGCGCTCATGGCGGAGGCGGACTTTTTCGCCTGGCCGAAGGACCGGAGGGTGTCGGGAGCGGAGGCGCTCGCCGCCCTGTCGGAGCCGCCGGCTGCCGGAAGCTAACGTTTCGGTAACCATCCCGGGCCGACAGTCGGAGGCGTCGCGCATTCTTTCGCGCCTGCGCCGTTCCCGAGCCGCCCATGACCGCCGAACCGAGCCCTATGGTTTCGCCCCGCCCCGGCCGGACCGTCGCGGTCTGGTCGACGCAGCGGCCTCGCCCGACCATCGACCTGACCCCCGAGCCCGACCTCCTCGATCGCTTGAAGCGCTTCGCGCCCTACGCCGCCGTGCTGACGCTCGCGCTCGTCGTCGGGGCCGGCGCCGCGACCTTCGCGACGGCGCCGGCCATGACCGACGGCGTCGACGAGATCAGCGCCCTCGACGCCCGCGACATGGGCTTCGCCCGCAGCCTCGACGCCTCGGGCGCCGCCGCGCGCCAGGCGGCCGTCGGCCGCGACGTCTCGACCATGAAGGCGGAGATCGCCCGCCTCCAGCGCGCGCTCGACCGCTCCCGTGCGAACCAGGCGGCGCTCGCGAAGTCCGCCGCCGGCGACGCCGACGTGAAAGCGCTCAAGACCGAGATCGCCGGTCTTCAGAAGACGCTGGACGAGACCCGCGCGGCCTCCGCCGCGAAGATCGAGGCCCTCGCGAGCAGGGTCGAGCAGCCCAAGGAGGACGCCGGCAAGCTCGCCGAGCTCCAGGCGCGCCTCGACCGCATCGAGAAGGCCGCGGACAAGCCCGCTCCCGCGCTGGCCGGGGCGAAGCCGGCCGATCCCGAAACCACGGGCAGCATCGCTGCGGCGCCCGACGCCGGCGGCCGGGTCGTGCGCAACTGGACCGTGCGCGAGGTCTATGACGGCGTCGCGCTGCTCGACGGCCGCGACGGCGTGATCGAGGTGATGCGCGGCGCCCGCGCGCCCGGCCTGGGCCGTATCCGCTCGATCGAGCGCCGCGACCGGCAGTGGGTGGTCGTGACCGACCGCGGCGTCGTGCTCCAACGGCCGTGACGGCTTAAGCCGCCTTTAAACGCGCCGTGGGATCGTCGCAAAAGTGAAACGATCCCAAGGAGCGCGGGGCCCGATGGCGCCGTCCGACCGCCTGCCCGCCGCCATCGCCGAACGGCTCGTCCCGGTGTCGCTGATGCTGGTCGCCGGCTACGCGGTCACGCTCGTGGCGATGTGGGCGACGTCCCACGACGGCGTGGACGCCATGGCGCGCCCGCTCGGCACCGACTTCGCCAATGTCTGGGCCGCCGGCCGGCTGGTGTTGGAGGGGTCGCCCGAGGCCGCCTATGACCTCGTCCGGCATTACGGCGTGCAGCAGGCCCGCTTCGGCGCGGAGACCCCCTTCTTCGGCTGGCACTATCCGCCGATGTTCCTCGGCGTTGCGGCGGCGCTCGCCACGCTGCCCTATCTCGGCGCCCTCGTGGTCTGGCAGGCCGCGACCCTGCCGCTCTATCTCGGCGCGGTCGTCGCGATCGTCGGCCGGAACCGGCGCGAGGTCCTGCTCGCGGCGCTCGCCTTTCCCGCGGTGTTCGTCAACCTCACCCACGGCCACAACGGCTTCCTGACGGCCGGCCTGTTCGGGATCGGGCTGCTGCTGCTCGACCGCCGGCCGATGCTCGCCGGCGCCGTCCTCGGCCTGCTCTGCTACAAGCCGCAATTCGGCTTGCTGCTCCCCTTCGTGCTGGTCGCGACCGGCCGATGGCGGGCGGTGGCGGGCGCCGCGGGCTCCGTCGTCAGCCTCTGCGCGCTCTCGCTCGCGGCCTTCGGGCCCGAGACCTGGGACGCGTTCCGCGCCAGCGCCGCGTTCACGCGCGGCGTGGTTCTGGAGGAGGGCAACACCGGCTGGGCCAAGATCGTCAGCGCCTTCTCCGCCGCGCGCGCGCTCGGCGGCTCGGTCGCGACCGGCTACGCGGTCCAGGCGACCGTGACGCTCGGCGCCATCGCCGCCTGCGTGCGGCTGTGGCGAGGCGACGCCGCCTTCGAGCGCAAGGCCGCCGCCCTGCTCGCCGGCTCGCTGCTGGTGACGCCCTACGCGCTCGACTACGACATGATGCTGCTCGGCCCGGCGATCGCCTTCCTCGTGCGCGACGCGCTGCTGCGCGGCTGGGCCCCGAAGGCGGCGGCGCTGCTGCTGTTCGCCTACGCCGCGCCGGCCTTCGCGCGCGCGGCCGCGGCGGCCACCCTCGTTCCCTTCGGCTTTCTGGCGACTCTCGCCGTCTTCACGCTAGCCTGCGCGGGCGGTGTCCGCCTCGCCGCGCCCCACCGGAAGCTCTCCTATGTCCAACATTGAGCGTCTGCGCGACACCTCCTTCGGCGTCGCCCGCGACAGCGCCCCCGCCCCGCTGAAGGTCGCGGTGCTGCTGCCCTGCTACAACGAGGAGGCGGCGATAGGAGACGTGGTGCGCGGCTTTCGCGCCGCGCTGCCGGCGGCCGACATCTACGTCTACGACAACAATTCGAAGGACCGGACCGTCGAGCGCGCGATCGAGGCCGGGGCGATCGTCCGGCGCGAGCGCCGGCAGGGCAAGGGCAACGTCGTGCGCCGGATGCTCGCCGACGTCGAGGCCGACATCTACCTGATGGCGGACGGCGACCTGACCTACGACCCGCTCGCGGCGCCGCTGCTGATCGACCGTCTCGTGACCGGCCAGCTCGACATGGTGGTGGCGACCCGCGAGGGCGAGGGCCTGCTGTCGCGGCGCGGGCACCAGGCCGGCAACCGCATGTTCAACGCCATGGTCGGTCGCCTGTTCGGCGACGGCTTCACCGACATCCTGTCCGGCTACCGCGTGGTGTCGCGGCGGTTCGCGAAATCGTTCCCGGCCGCGTCCGGCGGGTTCGAGATCGAGACCGAGCTCGCGATCCACGCGCTCGACCTCAGGCTCGCGGTCGAGGAGATTCCGGTGCGCTACGGGCGGCGGCCGGCGGACTCGGAAAGCAAGCTCTCCACTTACCGCGACGGCCTCCGCATCCTCTGGACCATCGCGATGATGTACCGGGCGGTGAAGCCCTTCCGCTTCTTCGGCGCGATCGCGGCGGGCTTCGCGGCGATCGCCGTCCTGCTCGGCGCGCCAGTGGTGGCGACCTTCCTTGAAACCGGGCTGGTGCCGCGCCTGCCGACCGCTGTGCTTGCGGCCTCTGTCATGCAGCTCGCGACGCTCAGCCTCGTCTGCGGCGTGATCGTCGAGAGCGTCTCGGAGGCGCGCCGCGAAGCGAAGCGCCTGCGCTATCTGGAGCTGAGAAGCGCCTGAAAGCTCACGCGGGGCGGCAGGGTTCGGCGTCGGGGTAGAACAGCTCGAAATCCTGGGCGTAGCGCTCCCGCACCATGCGCACATGGGCGGGGTCGGCGAAGTAGGCGACCATGGGATGGCCGTCCGGGGCCCGGCGGTTCCGGGTCGGCAGGGGCCCGAGCGCCGGCACGCCGATCGCCTCGAGCCGGGCCTGAAGCGCGGCCCAGTCGTCCTCGATCCGCTCGTAGCGCCCCACGAAGGACGGCACCAGCCGGCCGCGATGGACCAGGATCTCCGCCTGGGGCGCGAGATGGTCGTCCATGTCGCCGTCCTTCATCACGGCGAGCCGTTCGAGGAAGGCGCCGAACCCCATGCCCTTGCGGACGCCGTCGCGCCGCGCGATGGCGGGCAGGATCGGGCGGCCGATGACCTTGTTGTCGTAGTAGGACGCCACCCGCTCGAACGGATCGCGCACGAAGGCGAAGGCGAACACGCCGTTGAGCTGGGCGGCGGCGGCCGTGCGGACCATTCGCGTGCGCCCGCAGGTCTCGTGCGCCCAGACGCGATCGTGGGACGCCTTGCGGCGCAGCGCCTCGCCCTCCGGCAGCAGTCGCGTCAGCGCGTCCTTGATCGACGTGTTCGCGACCTTCGGCACCCGGCCGTAGGCGATGGGATAGTCGCGGAACACGATGAAGTGACGCCGGCCGAGCGCCGGCGCGGCGACGGCGTCGACGGCCGCGTCGAACGCGCGGCGCAGATGAGCGACCTTCGGCATTTGGACAAAGAATAACACACGCCAGTCTCGAACGTCGCGGTCTTCGAAGCCGCAGGGTAATTCGCTACGGTCCCGCCCTCTTGGCGCAGGCCGGCCGCGCGACTAGATTGCGGCGTCCTTTGAACCTCGAGAACCGAATGACCTTCGTCGAAGCCGAGAACGCGCCGCTCCGGAAGAACGGCGCGATCAAGATCCATGGGCCGGAAGCGTTCGACGGCATGCGCCGCGCCGGACGGCTCGTGGCGGAGGCGCTCGACCTCATGAACGACCACGTCGCGCCGGGCGTCACCACCGAGGCGCTCGACCGGCTCGCGCTCGAGTTCGCGATGGACCACGGCGCGCTGCCGGCCTGCCTGTTCTACCGCGGCTACACCAAGACCATCTGCACCTCGCTCAACCACGTCGTCTGCCACGGCATCCCGAACGACAAGCCGCTGCGCGAGGGCGACATCCTCAACATCGACGTCACCTTCGTGCTCGACGGCTGGCACGGGGATTCGAGCCGGATGTACGCGGTAGGAGCGATCCCGCGGCGCGCGGAGCGTCTGATCGAGGTGACCCACGAATCGCTGATGCGCGGCCTCGCGGTGATCCGGCCGGGCGCGACGACCGGCGACATCGGGGCGGCGATCCAGACATTCGCCGAGGGCGAGCGCATGTCGGTGGTGCGCGACTTCTGCGGCCACGGCATCGGGCGCCTGTTCCATGACGAGCCGAACATCCTGCATTACGGCCGCCCTGGCGAAGGCGCGCCGCTGAAGCCCGGTATGTTCTTCACGGTCGAGCCGATGATCAATCTCGGCCGCCCGCACGTGAAGGTGCTCGCCGACGGCTGGACGGCCGTCACCCGCGACCGCTCCCTGTCGGCGCAGTTCGAGCACATGATCGGCGTGACCGAGGACGGGTGTGAGATTTTCACGCTCTCGCCCAAGGGTCTCCACGCGCCCGTGTTCGCGACCGCCTGACCGCCCTCCGCCGCATCGCGTCTTGCGATTCGTCGCGCCGGCCTGCCACCATGGCGTCGGCGGAGGAGGACGACGCATGGCTCAGGGCGATGGTTCGGACGGCTCCGACGGGCCGTTCCTGCCCGGCCTGAGCGAGGCCGCGCCGCGATCGCCGGCCCGGGCCGGCCGATCAGCGTCGAAATCGGCGCCTCAGAATGCGGCGCCGCCGCACTACGCCGGACATCGCGAACGGCTCCGAGCGCGCTTTCTGGAAGGCGGGCCGGAAAGCCTGCCGGACTACGAGCTGCTGGAGCTGGTGCTGTTCCGCACCATCCCCCGCGCCGACGTAAAGCCGCTCGCCAAGTCGCTGATCACGACCTTCGGCTCGTTCGCCGAGGCGCTCGCCGCGCCGATCGAACGGCTGGTCGAGATCAAGGGCGTCAAGGAGGCGACAGCGACCGACTTCAAGGTCGTGGAGGCCGCCGCGCGCCGCTTCGCGAAGGGCGCGATCGGCAAGCGGCCGGTGCTTTCCTCGTGGTCGTCCGTGCTCGACTACTGCCGCACGGCGATGGCCTTCGATGACCGCGAGCGCTTCCGCATCCTGTTCCTCGACAAGAAGAACGCGCTGATCGCCGACGAGGTGCAGCAGACCGGCACCGTGGACCACACGCCAGTGTATCCTCGCGAGGTTGTCCGGCGCGCGCTGGAGTTGCGCGCGACCGCGCTGATCCTCGTGCACAATCACCCTTCCGGCGACCCGACGCCGAGCCGGGCCGACATCGAAATGACGCGCACCATCGTCGACATCGCTAAGCCGCTCGGAATAGCCGTTCACGATCATGTCGTCGTCGGCCGCGACGGACACGCCAGTTTCAGGGCGCTGAAGCTATTCTGATTACAAAATAATCGCGACGGTTGCCGTAAAAATGCTCAGACGCCCCCTTTTCCCGCCGTCGTTCGGGATTAGCATCAGTCGGGATCACAACCGAAGGGCCACCGCTTGAGCACCGCCTTATTCGACGAGATGTCGCTGGCCGACGGGTCCGTCCGGACGGCATACGCCAAGCTCGCGCGGTGGCTTAAGGAGGCGCCCGCAGATCTTCTGAACTACCGGGTCGAGGAGGCGGAGCTGCTGTTCCGCCGCATCGGCATCACCTTCGCGGTCTATGGCGACCAGCAGGCGCAGGAGCGCCTGATACCGTTCGACATCATCCCCCGCATCATCACCAACGACGAGTGGACCCGGCTCGCCAAGGGGCTGGAGCAGCGGGTCGACGCGCTCAACCGCTACATCGCCGACGTCTACGGCCGCCGCGAGATCCTCAAGGCCGGCGTCATCCCGAACGACCTCGTGTTCCAGAACGCGGCGTTCCGGCCCGAGATGGCCGGCAAGTCGGTGCCGCACGACCTGTGGGTCCACATCGCCGGCATCGACATCGTGCGCGTCGACGCCGACACGTTCTATGTGCTGGAGGACAACGCCCGCACGCCGTCGGGCGTCTCCTACATGCTCGAGAACCGCGAGGTGATGATCCGGCTGTTCCCGGAGCTGTTCGCCCAGCACCGCGTCGCCCCGGTCGAGCGCTACGCCGACGAACTGCTCGCCACGCTGCGCTCGCTCGCGCCCCGCTCCGCTCCAGCCGACCCGAACGTCGTGCTGCTGACGCCCGGCATCTACAATTCGGCCTACTACGAGCACTCGTTCCTGGCCGACAAGCTCGGCATCGAGCTGGTCGAGGGCCGCGACCTGTTCGTGCGCGACGACGTCGTCTACATGCGCACGACCGAAGGTCCGCAGCGGGTCGACGTGATCTACCGCCGCCTCGACGACGAGTTCCTCGATCCGCTCGTGTTCCGGCCCGACAGCGCGCTCGGCGTGCCCGGCCTGATCTCCGCCTATCACGCCCAGAACGTCACGCTGACCAACGCCATCGGCACCGGCGTCGCGGACGACAAGGCGATCTACAGCTACATGCCGGAGATCATCAAATTCTACCTCGGCGAAGAACCGATCCTGAAGAACGTGCCGACCTACCGCTGCCGCGAGCCGGAGGCGCTGGCCTATGTGCTCGACCATCTCGAGGAGCTGGTCGTGAAGGAGGTCCACGGCTCCGGCGGCTACGGCATGCTGGTCGGGCCGCACGCCTCGAAGGAGCAGGTGGAGCTGTTCCGGGCCAAGCTGAAGGCCTCGCCGGGCGGCTTCATCGCCCAGCCGACGCTCGCGCTCTCGACCTGCCCGACCTACGTCAATTCCGGCGTGGCGCCCCGGCACGTCGACCTGAGGCCGTTCGTGCTGACGGGCTCGGACGGGGTGCGGATCGTGCCGGGCGGGCTGACGCGCGTCGCGATGAAGGAAGGCTCGCTGGTGGTGAATTCGAGCCAGGGCGGCGGGACGAAGGACACATGGGTGCTGGACGAATGAGCGGCGCATTCCGGAACGAGGACGCCAGCCCATGCTGAGCCGCACCGCCGACAATCTGTTCTGGCTGTCCCGCTACGTCGAACGCGCGGAGGCGCTCGCGCGCATCCTCGAGGCGACGCAGCGGCTGGCCTCCCTGCCCGTGGCCTACGCCGGCTCCACCAACGAGTGGGAGAGCGCGGTCAACAGCGCCGGCTGCTCCGCGGCGTTCTTCGCCAAGCACGAGGAGGCGACCGCCGAGACGGTGGTCGACTATCTCGTGTTCGAGAAGGACAACCCCTCCTCCATCGTCAACTGCTTCGAGGTCGCCCGCCACAACGCCCGCGCGGTCCGCACGGCGCTGACCATCGAGATGTGGGAGACGATCAACGGCGCGTGGCTGGAGCTGCGCCGCCGGCCGGAACGCAAGCTCGTGGGCGAGGAGTTCACGCGCTTCCTCGGCTGGGTCAAGGAGATCGGCCTGAGGTTCGACGGCTCGGCCTCGCGCACCATGCTGCGCAACGACATCTACAGCTTCTCGCGGCTCGGCATGCTGCTGGAGCGCGCCGACAACACGGCCCGCATCCTCGACGTGAAGTACCATCTGCTCCTGCCCGAGGAGACGAAGGTCGGCGGCGGCCTCGACTACTACCAGTGGTCGGCGATCCTGCGGGCCGTCTCCGCGCAGACGAGCTATCACTGGGTCTACCGCCAGAGCCTCAAGCCCTGGCTGATCGCGGACCTGCTGATCCTCAACGACCAGATGCCGCGGTCGCTCGCCGCCTGCTACGGCGACATGGTGCGCCATCTCGACGACCTGTCGCGCGGCTACGGCCGGCAGGGCCCGAGCCAGCGCATCGCCCGCGCCACGCGGGCCAGGCTCGAGAACGCCGGCATCGAAGAGGTCTTCCAGAACGGCCTGCACGAGTTCATCACCGGGTTCATCGGCGAGAACAACCGGCTCGGCGCGGCCATCCACGAGCAGTACCTCGCCTGAGGCGATGGCGGAGCACGCGACGACATGCGCCTGAAGATCCGTCATGAGACGGTCTATCGTTTCGAGACGCCCGCCGCCGCGGTGACGCAGACGCTGCGCGTCACGCCGCGCAACCACGAGGGCCAGCACGTCATCCGCTGGCGCGTGGACATCGACCGCAACTGCCGCCTGCGCTCCGCCGAGGACGCGTTCGGCAACCAGACCCACGTGTTCTCCGTCGAAGGGCCGGTGGACGACATGACGGTGCTGGTCGAGGGCGAGATCGACACGCAGGACACATCGGGCGTGGTGGCCGGCGCGGTCGAGCGCTTCCCGCCGGCGCTCTACCTGCGCGAGACCGAGCTGACCGGCTTCGATCTCGACATCGCGGCCTTCGCGCAAGCCGTGCGCGAGGACGCCAGCGACGATCCGCTGTCGCAGCTCCACGCCCTGCTTGGGGCGCTCCACCGCGAGATGACCTTCGATCCGAAGCCGGCGGAGAGCGCGACCACGGCGGCGGAGGCGTTCCGCCTCAAGCGCGGCCTGTGCCAGGATCTCGCCCACGTGTTCATCGTGGCCGCCCGCGCGATCGGCGTTCCCGCGCGCTACGTCAGCGGCTACCTGCTCGCGACCGGCGACATGCCGGAGCACGAGGCCGGGCACGCCTGGGTCGAGGCCCATGTGCCGGGCCTCGGCTGGGTCGGGTTCGACCCCGCCCACAGGCTCTGCGCCACCGAGGCGCATGCGCGCGTCGCCATAGGTCTGGACTCGCTCGGCGCGGCGCCGATCCGCGGCGTGCGCTACGGCGGCGCGGCCGAGACCTTCGACATCAAGGTCAAGGTCGAGGACGTCTCCAAGGGACGCGGCTACCGCCGCTTCTGAGAACGGGACGCGCCGCGGGCTCCGCGGCGCGTCCTTCGCGAGCCCTCAGTGCGCGAGCACGGCGAGCAGCAGCAGCGCGACGATGTTGGTGATCTTGATCATCGGGTTCACCGCAGGTCCGGCGGTGTCCTTGTAGGGATCGCCGACCGTGTCGCCCGTCACCGCCGCCTTGTGGGCGTCGGAGCCCTTGCCGCCGTGGTTGCCGTCCTCGATGTACTTCTTGGCGTTGTCCCAGGCGCCGCCGCCGGACGTCATCGACAGCGCCACGAACAGGCCGGTCACGATCACGCCGAGCAGCATCGCGCCGACGGCCGAGAACGCCTCGCTCTTGCCCGCGACGGCGAGCACGACGAAATAGGCGAAGATCGGCGACAGCACCGGCAGCAGCGACGGCACGATCATCTCCTTGATCGCGGCCTTGGTCAGGATGTCGACCGCGCGCCCGTAGTCCGGACGGTCGCGCCCCTCCATGATGCCCGGCTTCTCGCGGAACTGGCGGCGGACCTCCTCGACGATCGCGCCGGCGCAGCGGCCGACCGCGGTCATGCCCATGGCGCCGAACAGGAAGGGCAGCATGCCGCCGAACAGCAGGCCGACGACGACGTAGGGGTTCGCCAGCGAGAAATCGAGTTTTACGCCTTCGAAGTAAGGGTATTGCGTCGAATTCTGGATGAAGTGGTTGAGGTCGGACGTGTAGGCGGCGAACAGCACCAGCGCGCCGAGGCCGGCGGAGCCGATCGCGTAGCCCTTGGTGACCGCCTTGGTGGTGTTGCCGACCGCGTCGAGCGCGTCGGTCGAGGTCCGCACCTCGGAGGGCAGTCCGGCCATCTCGGCGATGCCGCCGGCGTTGTCCGTCACCGGACCGAAGGCGTCGAGGGCGACGACGAAGCCCGCGAGAGCCAGCATGGCGGTGACGGCGATGGCGATGCCGAAAAGCCCTGCGAGCGAGTGGGTCACGATGATGCCGGCGATGATGACCAGCGCCGGCAGAGCGGTCGCCTCCAGCGAGATGGCGAGGCCCTGGATGACGTTGGTGCCGTGGCCGGTGACGGAGGCGGCCGCGATCGAGCGGACCGGCCGGTAGCCGGTGCCGGTGTAGTACTCGGTGATCACCACGATCAGGCCGGTGATGACGAGGCCGACCACCGCGCACAGGTACAGGTCGAAGCCCGTGAATGTCAGCCCGCTGGCCGTGGCGTATTCCGTGCCGAAGCCGATCAGGGTCGCGGTCACGAGCGCGATGCCGACGAGCGAGAGGGCCGCCGAGACGCCGAAGCCGCGGTAGAGCGCGCCCATGATCGAATTGTTCGCCGGCAGCTTCACGAAGAAGGTGCCTGCGATCGAGGTGACGATGCAGATGGCGCAGATCGCGAGCGGGTAGAGGATCAGGCTGCCGAGCGCCGCGTTCCCGGCGAAGAAGATCGCGGCCAGCACCATGGTCGCGACCACGGTGACGGCGTAGGTCTCGAACAGGTCTGCGGCCATGCCGGCGCAGTCGCCGACATTGTCGCCGACGTTGTCGGCGATCGTGGCCGGGTTGCGCGGATCGTCCTCGGGGATGCCGGCCTCGACCTTGCCGACGAGGTCGCCGCCGACGTCCGCGCCCTTGGTGAAGATGCCGCCGCCCAGACGCGCGAAGATCGAGATCAGCGAAGCGCCGAAGCCGAGCGCCACCAGCGCGTCGACCACCACGCGGTCGCCGATCGAGTAGCCCAGGATGACGGTGAGGATCGCGTAGTAGACCGCGACCCCGAGCAGCGCGAGCCCGGCCACCAGCATTCCGGTGACGGCGCCCGACTTGAACGCGATCTCGAGGCCAGCCCCAAGCGAGTGGGACGCCGCCTGCGCGGTGCGCACGTTGGCGCGCACCGACACGTTCATGCCGATGAAGCCCGCCACCGCCGACAGCACCGCGCCGATCAGGAAGCCGATCGCGACCGGCACCGACAGGAAGATCGCGACGAGGACGAAGATGACGGCGCCGACCACGCCGATCGTCGTGTACTGCCGGCGCAGATAGGCCTGCGCGCCTTCGGCGATCGCCCCGGCGATCTCCTGCATGCGGGCGGTGCCGGCGTCCGCCTCGACGACGGAGCGGATCGCCCACACGCCATAGACGATCGACAGCAGCCCCAAGATGATGATCAACGTCAGCGCCATAGACTGGGATCCTTGGATTGCGTTTCCTCGTGCGCGGGACGGATAAGGGCTTGCCGGCTCGCGCCGCGCCCTCTTGGTTCTTGCTTGTCTGGAGTTCGACTCCGCCCGCGCGACCTTTTGGTCGCAGGTGAGGCTGCCAGAACGTCGCACCCTGCGCAACGCGCCCGCGGAAACCCCGCCGATATGCCGAGGGTTTCGCCGCGCGACGCTGCGCTATGATCGCAACCGGGCCAGGCGGGGGCTTCTCCCGCGCGTCGAAGGGGTTTCGGACATGAACTTCAAGGTGGTGGCGGCGACCGCGTCGCTCGGCGGGCTGCTGTTCGGCTACGACACCGGCGTGGTCTCGGGCGCCCTGCCCTTCGTGCGCGACGTGTTCCAGCTATCGGAGGCGATGCAGGGCTTCTTCGTCTCGATCGCGCTTGGCGGAGCGGCGGCGGGCGCGGGCGTCGCGGGCCAGCTCGCGGACGCCTACGGCCGCCGGCGTGTCATCCTCGTGGTGGCGGCGCTGTTCGTCGTGGGCGCCCTGCTCTGCGCCATCGCCACCAACGTGCCGGTGCTGCTGCTCGGCCGCCTCACGCTCGGCGTCGCGATCGGCGTCGCCTCCATGCTGACGCCGCTCTACCTCGCGGAGATGGCCCCCGCCGACAAGCGCGGCGGCGTCGTCTCCCTGAACCAGATGTGCATCACGGTCGGCATCCTGCTGTCCTACATCGTCGCCTACCTGCTGTCGGAGGTCGACGGAGGCTGGCGCTGGATGCTCGCGATCGGCTGCCTGCCGGGCGTGGTGCTCGGGCTCGGCATGCTGGGCCTGCCGGACAGCCCGCGCTGGCTCGCCGGCCAGGGCCGTATCGACGAGGCCGCGGCGGCGCTGCGCACGTTGCGCGGCGGACAGGACGTGACCGCCGAGCTCAACCAGCTCCGCACGGACCTGACGCGGGAGAACGGCGCGCTCGTTCCCTGGTCCGCGCTGCTCGAGCCGCGCGTGCGGCTGCCGCTGATCGTGGGCGTGGGCCTCGCGGTGTTCCAGCAGGTCACCGGCATCAACACCGTGATCTACTACGCGCCGATCATCTTCGAGCAGGCCGGCATGGGCTCGACCTCGGCCGCGATCCTCGCCACCGCCGGCGTCGGCGTCGTCAACGTGATCATGACCTACGTGGCGCTGAAGCTGCTCGACACGGCCGGCCGGCGGAAGCTGCTGATCGTCGGCCTCGCTGGCATGACGGCGATGCTCGCGATCCTCACCGCGGGCTTCGCCGTTGGCACGGAGGGACCGCTCGCCTGGATCGCCACGCTGTCGGTCGCGGCCTATGTGGGCTTCTTCGCAATCGGCCTCGGGCCGGTGTTCTGGCTGCTGATCTCCGAGATCTTCCCACTCGCGGTGCGCGGGCGCGCCATGGGCGTCGCGACGGTCGCGAACTGGGGCGCGAACCTGATCGTGAGCCAGATCTTCCTGATGCTGATCGCAGGCCTCGGCTCGGCCGCGACCTTCGGCCTGTTCGCGGTCATGAGCGTGGGCGCGCTGCTGTTCACGCTCGCGCTCGTGCCGGAGACCAAGGGCCGCACGCTCGAGGAGATCGAGGCCGACTTTTCCGGCGAGCGCACGCCCGCGCGCGTCTGACCCAAGGCGCTGAGGGTCGGCCGGAGCGCCCCTCCGGCCGACCCCTGCGCGCCCCGCTCGACTCCTGAACGGAGGAGCGGGGGCGTCTCGTTGTCAGAGACCCGTCAGGCGGCCGCGCGCGACCGTCCGCGTTCGGCCTCGAGCGCGCGCACGAGCGGGATGACCTCGCGGCCGAAGAACTCGACCTCCTCCTGGAAGTGCAGGAAGCCGAGCAGCACGAGGTCGACGCCCGCGTCCTTCAGGTCGAGGATGCGTTCGGCGATCTGGCGCGGCGTGCCGATCAGGTTGGTCTTGAAGCCGTCATTGTACTGGACGAGGTCTTCGAAGCTCGATTTCGCCCAGTTGCCTTCGCCCTCCGGCGAGGCCTTGCCGGCGTTCTTCACCTCGTGGCCGAATGCGTTGACCGCCTCCGGATTGGCCTTGGCGATGATCTCGTCGACGACCGCGCGCGCCTCGGCCTCGGTCGGCCGCGCCACCGCGAAGGCGTTGACGCCGATCTTCACGCGACGCCCTTCGGCGGCGGCCTTGCCCTGCACGTCGTCGACCTGTTTCGCGACGTTCTCAGGCGTATTGCCATTCGTGAAATACCAGTCCGACACCCGGGCGGCCATGTCGCGCGCGGCCCGCGAGGACCCGCCCTGGAAGATCTCCGGCTGCGGGTCGATCGGCTTCGGCTTCAGCGAATAGTTCCGGTAGCGGTAGAAGTCGCCGGCGAAGGTGAAGCTGTCCTCGGTCCAGATGCCCCGCAGCGCGCGGATGAACTCCTCCGAGCGGCGGTAGCGCTCGTCATGGTCGAGCCAGGGCTCGCCGATGGCGCGGAACTCGCCGGAGAACCAGCCGGACACGAGGTTGATGGCGACCCGGCCTTCGGTGAGGTTGTTGATGGTCGCGATCTGCTTGGCGGCGAGCGTCGGGTTCCACGGTCCGGGCAGGATCGCCGCGATGACCTTCAGGCGCTCCGTCGCGGCCAGCAGCGCATGGCTGAAGGCGACCGATTCATGCTGGTTCTCCGCCCCGTAGCCGGCGGTGAAGCGGATCTGCGTCAGCGCGTATTCGAAGCCCGCCGCCTCGGCGATCTGCGCGAGCTTGCGGTTGTAGCCGATGTCCCAGCCGGTGCGCTGCTCGATGTCCGAGATCACCAGCCCGCCCGAGACGTTCGGGACCCAATAGGCGAACTTGATCGGCTCGGAGCCGTGATGCGTCGTGCGTGCGTCGGCCATGGCGGCCTCCTTTGTCGCGTTGCTGCGTCAGCGGTTCGGGAAAAGCTGCGCCGCGCGGGCGGGCACGGGGGCCCGGCTGAGCGCGTCGGCGGCCTCGCCGATCAGCAGATCGGCGCGGATGCGCACCAGCGGGTCGATGATGCGGCCCTGCCGGTGCTGCGTTTCGGAGACGTAGAGCCCTGTCGGCAGCGTGCGCGCGCCGAAGAAGCCGAACAGCGGCCGGAGCTGGTGCTCGACGGCGAGCGCGTGACGGTCGCCGCCGCCCGTCGCGATCAGGCCGACCGGAGCGCCGGCGAGCGCGCGGTGGTCGACCAGGTCGACGAAGTGCTTGAACTGGCCGGAATACGAGCCCTTGTAGATCGGCGTGGCGGCGAGGATCAGATCGGCGCGCTCGACCTCGGCGACCAGCTCCTCGATCAGGGCCGGCGCCTCCGCGCGGGAGCGGACCGGGCCGAGCTCCGCCGCGATCTCGCCGATGTCGATCAGCCTGACCTGCCCGCCTGCGATGCGCACCACCGCTTCGACGATGTCCTCGAGCAGCACCCGCGTGCGGGAATGCGGAGAGGGACTGCCGCTGATGGCGACGATGCGCGGCGCGGTCATGCGGAGCGCCTACAGTCGGCGCGAGGATCCTGAAGCGTGACGGACATCGCTTGCTCCTTATCAATACATATATTCGATAGAATTAAAAGATTACGAGTGTCAAGCCGCCTGAAGTCGGACTGGCGCGCCGGAGGACGAGCTCCACGGCCCGGCGGAACGGCCGCTTCGCCTTGACTCCCGGCCGCGACAGCGCTTCACCATCCGCCAGCGAAGAGGCGGCGTTACGTGAACGAAGCGACGATCGAGCTGACGGTGAACGAGGCCGCGCGGCGCGAAGCCGACGCGCCTCACAGCCTCGTCGCCCGAATCGCGCCGCCGCTGACGCTCGAATCGGGCCGCGAGCTCAGCCCGCTCCGGATCGCCTACCAGACCTACGGCGTCCTGAACGCCGACCGCTCCAACGCCGTGCTGGTCTGCCACGCGCTCACCGGCGACCAGCATGTGGCGAGCGTCCATCCCGTCACCGGCAAGCCCGGCTGGTGGTCGACCATGATCGGCCCCGGCCGGCCGATCGACACGGATCGCTTCTTCGTGATCTGTTCGAACGTGCTCGGCGGCTGCATGGGCACGACCGGCCCCGCCTCGAACAACCCTGCGACCGGCGAGCCCTACGCCCTCGACCTGCCGCTGGTCACCATCCGCGACATGGTCGCGGCGCAGGCGATGCTGATCGACCATCTCGGCATCCCCGACCTGTTCGCGGTCGTGGGCGGCTCGATGGGCGGCATGCAGGTGCTGGAATGGGCGGCGAGCTATGGCGACCGCGTGTTCGCGGCCTTGCCGATCGCGACCGCCGCGAAGCACTCCGCGCAGAACATCGCGTTCCACGAGGTCGGCCGGCAGGCGGTCACCGCCGATCCGGACTGGCGCGGCGGGCGCTACCTGCTCGAGGGCGCGATCCCGCGCAAGGGGCTCGCGGTCGCGCGCATGGCGGCGCACATCACCTATCTCTCGGAGCCGGCGCTCCAGACCAAGTTCGGCCGCAACCTGCAGGACCGCGAGGCGCGCACCTTCGGCTTCGACGCGGACTTCCAGATCGAGAGCTATCTGCGGCACCAGGGCGCCAGCTTCGTCGAGCGCTTCGACGCCAACTCCTACCTCTACGTCACCCGCGCCATGGACTATTTCGACCTCGCGGCCGACCACGGCGGCGTGCTGGCCAAGGCGTTCCAGGGCACGAAGACGCGGTTCTGCGTCGTCTCCTTCACCTCCGACTGGCTGTTCCCGACCGAGGATTCCCGCCAGATCGTCCACGCGCTGAACGCCGCGGCCGCCAATGTGAGCTTCGTCGAGATCGCGACCGACAAGGGCCACGACGCCTTCCTGCTCGACGTTCCCGAGCTGATGGCGACGACGCGCGGCTTCATCGAGGCGGCGGCGCGCGTGCGCGGGCTGGCTACGCCATGAGTCGACATCGCCAGTTTCGCCTTGATCGCGCCGTCTCGCGGGAGCAGACCTGATTCCATGACCTCAGAGAAAGCTTCGGCGCGCGCCGCCAATCCCGTGCTCAAGCTCGCGCTCGAACTCGGGCCGCTCGTCGTCTTCTTCATCGCCAACAACCGCGCCGACCTGTTCACCGCGACCGCCGCCTTCATGGTGGCGACGCTGGTGTCGCTGACCGCGTCCTGGGCGCTCGTCCGGCGCGTGCCGGTGATGCCGCTGGTGTCAGGCGTCGTGGTGCTGGTGTTCGGCGGCCTCACGCTCGCGCTGCAGGACGAGCTGTTCATCAAGCTCAAGCCGACGATCGTGAACCTGCTGTTCGCGGGCGCGCTGTTCGGCGGCCTCGCCTTCGGCAGGGCGCTGCTCGCGATCGTGTTCGACGAGGCGTTCCAGCTCACCCGCGAAGGCTGGATGAAGCTGACCTGGCGCTGGGCGTTCTTCTTCGTGTTCCTCGCCGCGCTGAACGAAGTGGTGTGGCGGACCCAGACCACCGACTTCTGGGTCGCCTTCAAGGTCTGGGGCGTGATGCCGATCACGATGGTCTTCGCCATGGCCCAGGCGCCCCTGCTCCAGCGCTACGCCCAGGCGCCGCGGGCCGAAGGCGCGAAGTAACGGCCGGCTCCGCCACGTCGGGGCGCCAGGCCCCGTCGCCCATAGCGAAACGAAAAGAGCCGCGGACCCGAGGGCCGCGGCTCTTTCTATTGCGGTCGGACGCGGCTCAGCGCTGCGCGCGCGAGCCGCCCTGGTCGATCTGGGTCGCGGCGTAGGCGATCGCGCGCTGGTAGACCCGCGCCTTGTTCCATTCGGCCAGCACGCCGAAGTTGGCGGAGCCTTCCTCCCAGCCGCCGCCCGCGCGCCAGCCCTTGGCCCGGAGATAGTTGGCGATCGAGGCGATCGTGTCGGCCGACGAGCGCACCATGTCGGCGCGGCCGTCGCCGTCGCCGTCGACGGCGTATTTCAGATAGGACGACGGCAGGAACTGCGCCTGCCCGATCTCGCCGTGCTCGGCGCCGCGCATCTCGGACATGGTCAGGTCGCCGCGGTCGACGAGCTGCATGGCGGCGATCAGCTCGCCCTGGAACATCTCGGTCCGGCGACAGTCATAGGCGAGCGTCGCGAGGCCGTTGAAGACGTTCTTGTTGCCCTGGATCGCGCCGAAGGCGGTCTCCATGCCCCAGATCGTGGCGATGATCGGCGCCGGTACGCCGTACTTGGCTTCGACGCGGTCGAACAGCGCCTTGTTGCGCTGGATGCGCGAGCGGGCCTGGCTGATGAGCGACGCCGGCGCGCGCTTGGCCACGAACTGCTCGAAGGTGAGCTTGAACGGCCGCTGGGTGCGGTCGTAGGCGATCAGGCGGCGGTCGTAGGACACGCCCGACAGCGCCGCGCTGGCGACGCGCGGGGAGATGCCGCGCGAGATCGCCTCGGCCTGGAAGTTCTGGACCCAGGCGTCGAACCCTTCGCCGTTGTTGCCTCCGCACGGCGCAGCCGAAGCCGCGCTCGCAGAAAGGGCGACGCCCAGCCCGAACAGGGCGGCGACAAATCGTTTGGGGGTTGACGTCATGGGGGCTCCGCCGGCTCTTTCGCTGTTGTTATGTCGCTTCAAGCGACGCCGGCCCGCCGAACGCAGGCCACGCCGCCGTCGATCCGCCGCAGCGGAAGCGTCGTCGACAGAACGTCGGCGACCGCGGCATTTTGATGGTCCATGGTTACCGATTCAATCATGACGGGCGGCGCTTCGGCGCACGTCGTGCCCTGCCGGCAACACGTCCGCGTCAGAAGTGGCTGTAGGAGCCCGCGCCGAAGCTCAGCGCCTCGCCCTGCCGCTCGATCCGCACGCCGCTCTCCTCGACCAGCGCGCCGATGTCGGTGACCCGCACGCCGGCGCCCGCCGCCTCGGCCTCGAAGGCGTCGGCGTCGTCGGGATCGATCGCGAGCAGGATCTCGTAATCGTCGCCGCCGGTGAGCGCGGTCGCGAGGGCCGCGGGGTCCGCGCGCGTCGCCCGCGCCGCCGCCGGCGACAGCGGTATCCGCGCCGCGTCGATCACCGCGCCCACGCGCGAGGCGTCGGCGAGCTTACCCGCGTCGCCGACGAGGCCGTCCGAAACGTCCATCGCGGCGGTGGCGTAGGAGCCGACCACGCCCGCCAGAGCGACCCTCGGCTCGGGGAGGAGATAGCGGTCGAGCAGCGCCTCCCGGTCGGCGCGCCTCAGGTCCCAATGGGCGGCGAGCCGGTCGTCGCGCCGCAGCATCAGCCCGAGCGCCGCGTCGCCGATCGCGCCGGTGACGTAGAGCCGCTGGCCGGGCGCCGCGCCTCCGCGCCGCGGCACCTGCCCCTCGCCCGCATGGCCGAAGGCCGTGACGGAGACGAACAGGCCGGCGGGGGACAGCACGGTGTCGCCTCCGAGCAGCGAGACGCCGAACTCCTCCTGGTCCGCGGCGAGGCCTTCGGCGAAGCCTTCGAGCCAGTCTTCGTCCCAGCGGCCGGGCAGAGCGAGCGTCAGCAGATAACCGAACGGACGCGCACCCTTGGCGGCGAGGTCCGACAGATTGACCCTGAGCGCCTTGCGGGCGACAGCGTCGGCGGGATCGTCTGCGAAAAAATGCACGCCCGCGACGATCGCGTCGGTCGTCACCACCAGCTCCTTGCCGAAGGCGTGGGGCACGGTCGCGGCGTCGTCGAGCAGTTCGGCCGCGCCCGGCGAGGTCGCGAGCGGCCGGAAGAACCGCGCGATCAGGCCGGCTTCGTCGGGGCGCGCGCGGCCGCCGCTCACGCGAGCGCCGGCCGGGAGCCGTAGACGCGGTCGGCGCGCTGCTCGAACGCCTCGGCGTAACGTCGGAACACCCGCTCGAACGCCGCGCCAACCAGCATCGCCAGCGTGCGGCTGCGCAGCTCCCACTCGATGTAGAAGCCGACCTCGCAGCCGCCGTTCGGCAGCGGCGCGAAGGTCCAGCGGTTCTCGAGATGGCTGAACGGTCCGTCGAGATAGGCGACCTGGATCTTCCGCTCCTCGCGGTCGAGCGTCACCCGGCTGGTGAAGGTCTCGCGGAAAATCTTGTAGGCCACCGTCATGTCGGCGATCAGCACCGGCAGCCGGTCGCGCTCCTCGCGGGAGCGCACCCGAAGTCCCTCGCACAGCGGCAGGAACAGCGGATACTTTTCCACGTCGGCGACGAGGTCGAACATCTCCTCGGCGGAGTGGCGCACGCGGCGCGTGGTGCGGAAGCTCGGCATGCGCGGTCGGAGTCTCGTGGGCCTGTGGCTCCGATATAGGGGGGATCGGCGCGCTTGTCGCGGGGCCGCGCCGATCCCGCGCCTTAGGCTTACGGGATGAGGATCGTCGAGCCGGTGGTGCCGCGGCCCTCAAGCGCGCGATGCGCGTCGGCGGCCTCGGCCAGCGGGAAGCGCGCGCCGATGTCGATGCGCACGGCCCCTGAGGCGATCACGCCGAACAGGTCTTCCGCCGTCTCCAGCAGTTCGGCGCGGGTGGCGGTGTAGTGGAACAGGCTGGCGCGGGTGGCGAAGAGCGAGCCCTTCTGCGCCAGCAACCCGATGCTGAACGGCGCGACCGGGCCCGAGGACTGGCCGAAGCTGACCCAGATCCCGCGCGGCTTCAGACAGTCGAGCGAGCCCGGGAAGGTGTCCTTGCCGACGGAGTCGTAGACCGCGTCCACGCCCTTGCCGCCGGTGATCTCGCGGACGCGCTCGACGAAGTCTTCCGAGCGGTAGTCGATGACGTGGGCGCAGCCCTTGGTCTTGGCGAGCGCCACCTTGTCCGGGCCGCCGGCGGTGCCGATGACGGTCGCGCCGAGATGCGCGGCCCACTGGCTGGCGATCTGGCCGACGCCGCCGGCCGCGGCGTGGAACAGGATGGTGTGCTCCGGGCCAACGCGGAACACCCTGCGCAGCAGCATCTGCGCCGTCATGCCCTTAAGCATCGCGGCCGCCGCGAGTTCGTCGGACACGCCCGCCGGGATCTTCACCAGCTTGTCCGCCGGAATGACGCGCTCGGTCGCGTAGGAACCGAGCGGGCCGCCGGCGTAGGCGACGCGGTCGCCCGGCTTGACGTCGGTCACGCCCTCGCCGACCGCAACCACCTCGCCCGCGCCTTCCGAGCCGAGCGCGAACGGCGTCTGCTGCGGGTAGAGGCCGGTGCGGTGGTAGACGTCGATGAAGTTCACGCCGATCGCGGTCTGGCGGATATGGGCGTCGCCCTTCTTCAGCGCCGGCAGTTCGACGTCCTCGAAGGTCAGGACCTCGGGGCCACCCGTCTGGTGGACGCGGATCGCTTTGGGCATGGGCATGTTCCTGTCGGCGGTTGATGGCCGCGCTCCGGACGAAGCGGCGCGGACGAGGACGGGGCGGCGCACGTGGACGCCGCGCGGAAAGCTCAGGGCTTCGCGGCGCCCGTGAAGCCGCGGAAGCTGACGTCCGGGGCGCTGGTGTTGTGCTTCGAGAGCTCGACGCGGTCGAAGCGGACGTCGTCGGTCACAGAGGTCTTAAAATCCATGACGTTCTCAGTGAACAGCCCGCCGTCCATGCGCCAGACCACCCGCGCCGTGTCGGCGTTGTCCGGCGTCACGAACATCGAGCGGATGCCCGCGAAGGGGGCGGTCTTGTCGCCGTCCTCCGGCAGGCCGTCGAGCTTCACAGACAGCGTCGCGCCCTCGCGGGAGACCTTCTCGACCTTGAGCTCGCCGGTTCCGCCGCGGGCGAAGGTCATGCGGAAGACCCGCGCCTTGCCGTCGATCTCGAGCCGCGTCACATCGACGATCGGCCGGTGCTGCTCCTCGATCGGGCCGATCAGGAACGACGAGCCGTAGGCCGCCTCGGGGAAGCGCTCGGGCGGGATGGGCTTGGCGCGCCAGTAGCCGTCGAACGGGTAGAACACGAGATACTCGGTCCACTTGCCGTCGATCTTCTCCTGAAGCTGGATCAGGTGGATGTCGGTCTCGTCGACGCCGCCGATGACAACCTCGGCTCCCCTCGCCCGCCACGACACCTCATGGGTGAAGCCGAGGATGCGGATGTGGTCGTCCTCGTAGAGCGTCAGGTTCTTCGGCTGGAACTTGAACTTCGGGTCGTCCTTCATCGCCTCGCAATGGTCGAAGTTCGGCGCGGTGTCGTCGACCTTGAGGTCCGGCAGATAGACTGGCGGCGTGACCTCGATGCGGAAGGCGCGGATCTTCGGATTGGTCAGCGTGAAATAGACGTTGTCGAACTCGGCGCATTTCGTCGGATGGCTGAGATTGTCGACCCGCGCGCGCGTCTCGTCGGAGGCGGCGTGGGCGGAGCCGGCGAGCGCGGCCGCTACGACGCCCGCAAGCGCGAGCCGGGACAGCTTGATCATGGACATGTTCGCTTTAACCGCTCCAGCTTCTCGGCGCCCGCCGACGACGCGGGAGCCCGACTCCGGTGACACAGGATTCGGGCGCCCGACAAGAGCCGCAGGGCCGGCCTGGCCTTGATCCACGTCATGGCCGGCGCCTCCCGCGGGCGTCAGATCGTCGCCTGGCGCACAGGCGCTGTGAGATAGACCGTCTCGCCCGCGCCTCAAGTCGCGCCGGCCGGCGACAGGACGCGGCGGGCGCCCCATGTTGAGGACAAGCCGGACGCGAATCCCGGCGCAAGGATACCGCCCGGAGGGAGGCGCAGATGATTGACGTCGCGGTGATCGGAGGCGGGCCGGCGGGCCTGCTCGCCGCGCTGCTCGCCGCCCGCGCCGGGGCGGAGGTCGCGCTGGTCGCGGCTCCTTTGCGCGCCGACACCCGCACCACCGCCCTGCTCGACGGCTCCGTCGCGATCCTGCGCGACGCCGGGCTGTGGCCGCGTCTCGAAGGCGCCGCCGCGCCGCTCCGGCGTCTCCGGCTGGTCGACGGCGGCCGCCGGCTGTTCCGCGCGCCCGAGATCACCTTCGATTCGTCCGAAGTCGGGCTCGACGCCTTCGGCTGGAACGTGCCCAACGCGGCGCTCACCGCCGTTCTCGGCGAAGCGCTCGCGGCCGAGCCCGGCGCCCGCGTGATCGCCGGCTCGGCCGTCGCCAGCCGGCCCGACGAGGACCAGGTCGCGATCACGCTGGAGGACGGGTCCGCCCTCGCCGCGCGGCTCGTGATCGCCGCGGACGGCCGCCGCTCGCTGATGCGCGAGGCCGCGGGGATCGAGCTCTCGCTGCGCCGCCAGCCGCAGACCGCGCTCGCCTTCTGCGCGACGCACGAGCGCGCCCATGAGGGGGTGTCGACCGAGTTCCACTGCGAGGAAGGCCCGTTCACGCTGGTGCCGATGCCGGGCCTGAGGTCGAGCGTCGTTTGGGTGGTCACGCCGGAGCGCGCCGAGGAGCTGCGCGCGCTTGGACCGGAGGCCTTCGGCGAGGCGCTGACCCGCCGCGCGGGGCGGCTCTTGGGCGCGATGCGGCCGGACGGCCCGATCGGCGCCTTCCCGGTGGAGGTCGGCGCCGCGACGCGGATGGCGGCGCGCCGCACGCTGCTCGTCGGCGAAGCCGCCCATGTGCTGCCGCCGATCGGCGCGCAGGGGCTGAACCTCGGCGTGCGCGACGCCGCAGCCGCGGCCCGCGCCATCGCAGCCGCGATCGCCGAACGCCGCGACGTCGGCGGCCTCGCGACCCTCGGCGCCTATTCCCGCGACCGCGCGTCCGACGTCTGGAGCCGCACCGTCGCGACCGACGCGCTGAACCGTTCGCTGATGAGCGGATGGCCCGCGGCGCACGCCGCGCGCGGCGCCGGCGTCCGCGCGCTCGCCGCCATCGGTCCGCTGCGGCGGTTCGTCATGCGGCAGGGGCTGGGCCGCTGATCAGAGCGCGCCGGAAACCACGAGCCAGAGCACGCCGGTCACCGTGACGACCGAGAGCACGGTCCCGATCAGGATCGTGCTCGAGGCGCGCTCGACGTACGTTCGGTACTGGCTCGCCATGACGAACACGTTCAGCGCCGGCGGCAGCGAGGCCATCAGCACCGCGGTCGCGACCCAGACGCGGTCGAAGCCGCCGACGAGGGTCAGCGCGCCATAGACGATCAGTGGATGCGCGATGAGCTTGACCGCGAGCAGCGCCGGCAGCTCGACGGGAACGCGGCCCACAGGCCTGAGCGCCACGGTCACGCCCAGCACGAACAGCGCGCACGGCGCGGCCGAGCCGCTGAGCAGGGTCACGATCTGCTCCACCGGCTTCGGCGGGACATAACGGAAGTAGGCCGCCAGCCCGCCGATCAGGGTCGCGATGTTGAACGGGTGCAGCGCGATGCGCCGGACCACCAGCGCCGCCGTCGCCCACAGGCTCTCGCGCCGGTCGCTCGCCACCGACATCAGGAACGGCACCAGCGTGAACAGCAGCATGCAGTCGAACACGAAGATCAGCGCGGTCGGCGCCGAGGCCGCCGGCCCGAGGGCCGCGAGCGTCAGTCCGGGGCCCATATAGCCGACGTTGGAGTAGCTGCCCGCGGCCGCCTGGATCGTCGCCTCGGGAAGCCTGCCGCGGGAAGCAAAAAGGCCGATGCCGAGCGCGATCAGGAAGGCCGTCAGCGTGGAGCCGGTCGTGACTGCGATGAAGTCGACGTTCGCGAGCTCCTCGAACGGCGTGCGGGAGATCAGCGTGAAGTAGAGCGCCGGCACCGCCACATAGACGATGTAGACGTTGAACCAGTCGAGCCCGCCCTCGGCGGCGGTGGCGAACCGCCCGCACAGGAAGCCGAGCAGGATCAGCCCGAAGAACGGCATGGCGAGAGAAGCGACGTCCGCCATATCTGCCGATCTCTCCCGCGCCGCTCGCCGACGGCCCCGGACTGCGAGGATCGGACCGCTTGACGTGCGGCTAACGGAGTTGCCAAGAGGGGTCAACGCCCGCGGAACGCATGCCTGACAGAACCCCAGAAGCACCCAACGCCCCACGCGGTCTTCGCCAGTTCCGCCGACGGGTCACGCGCCGCCGACCGCCGCGGCGCGGCGCCCGGATGTGGCTCCAGAACCGGCTGGAGGCCGCGGGCGTCGCCGCCATCATCGGCCTCTGCCGCCTGCTCGGGGTCGACGCCGCCTCCGCGGCGTTCGGCTGGCTGTGGCGCACGCTCGCGCCGTGGAACCATCGCCATCGCCGCGCGCTCGAAAATCTCGCGGTCGCCTTTCCCGACATGAGCTTCGCCGAGCGCGAGCGGATCGCACGGGCGAGCTGGGAGAACATCGGCCGCACCATGGCCGAGGGCTTCCTCATGGACCGGATCGTCGGCGATCCCGCGCGCGTCGCGGACGACACGGCCTCCCGGTTCCAAGCCCAACGCCGCGCCGGCCAGGGCGTCGTCGTGGTCTCCGCCCATTTCGGCAACTGGGAGATCGGCATCCATTCGACCGCGGCCGCCGGCTTCGAGCCAGCCGGCGTCTACAAGGCGATGCGCAACCCGATCGTCGAGCGGATGATCACGCGGCGGCGCGCCTTCCTCTATCCCGGCGGCCTCTACACGCCGTCCGCCGAGACGCCACGCCGGATCATCTCCTGGGTGCGGTCGGGCCACGCGCTCGGCATCCTCGCCGACCTGCGCGAGGCCCGCGGCGTCGACGTTCCGTTCTTCGGCCGGCCGGCGCGCTCGACCACCTTCCCGGCGCTCGTGGCGCGCCTGCTCGACGTTCCGCTGGTCGCGGGCCGCGTCACCCGCACGCGCGGGGCCCATTTCGTCGTATCGAGCGAGATCGTGGAGGCGCCGCGCACGGCCGACCGCGACGCCGACGTGATGGCCGCGACGGCCGCCCTTCAGGCGACCTTCGAACGCTGGATCCGCGAGACGCCGGAGCAGTGGTTCTGGGGCATGCGCCGCTGGAGCTGAACGGGCCGATCCCGTTCCGACGAAAGCAGCGTTGCGCTGCAGCACGCGCGCGGGGAAGGTGCCGGCGATCCTGCTTCCTCCCCGCGAAAGGCCCTGCCCGATGATCGTTCCCAGCGCGTTCTACCGTCCTCTCGCGCTGGGCGCCCCCGCCCCTCTCCGGGAGCAGCCGGTCAGGGTGGAGCGCATGATCCACTTCGTGCCGCCGCATGTGGAGAAGATCCGCGCCCGCGTCGGCAAGCTGGCGTCCGAGGTCGACGTCGTGCTCGGCAATCTGGAGGACGCCGTCCCGGCGGACGCCAAGGAGGCCGCGCGCGCCGGCTTCATCGAGATGGCGAAGGCCAACGACTTCGGCCAGACCGGCCTCTGGATCCGCATGAACGCGCTCGACAGCCCGTGGGCGCTGGACGACGTCATCGAGATCGTCGGCGCGGTCGGCGACAAGCTCGACGTCATCATGCTGCCGAAGGTCGAGGGTCCCTGGGACGTCCACTATCTCGACCGCCTGCTCGCCCAGCTCGAAGCGCGCCACAAGCTGACCCGGCCGATCCAGATCCACGCGATCCTCGAGACCGCGCAGGGCGTGATGAATGTGGAGGAGATCGCCCGATCCTCTCCGCGCATGCACGGCATGAGCCTCGGCCCCGCCGACCTCGCCGCGTCGCGCCGCATGAAGACCACCCGCGTCGGCGGCGGCCATCCCGGCTACGGCGTGCTGACCGACAAGCAGGGCGACGAGGCCCGCGCCTTCTACCAGCAGGACCTGTGGCACTACACCATCGCGAAGATGGTGGACGCCTGCGCCGCCAACGACATCAAGCCGTTCTACGGCCCGTTCGGCGACTTCTCGGATTCGGACGCCTGCGAGGCCCAGTTCCGCAACTCCTTCCTGCTGGGCTGCGTCGGCGCCTGGACGCTGCATCCGAGCCAGGTGGAGATCGCCAAGCGCGTGTTCTCGCCGGACGTCGAGGAGGTGAAGTTCGCCAAGCGCATCGTCGACGCCATGCCGGACGGCACCGGCGCGGTGATGCTGGACGGCAAGATGCAGGACGACGCCACCTGGAAGCAGGCCAAGGTCATCGTGGACCTCGCCAAGCAGATCGCCGAGCGCGAGCCCGAGTTCGCCGCCGCCTACGGGCTCTGACGACGCCGACCGCGCCGGCCTCGCCGGCGCCGTCCCGCCTCAAGGCCATGATCGCGTCGCAAATCCGTCGCATCCCATTGACTTGGACGCGGCGGCGCGCTCCGTTCCGCGCCCGAAACGGGACAGTATCGTCATCATGGCCGGCCAGACGCGCTCACGGAACGCGAAATTCAAGATCGGAGAAGTCGTCAGGCACCGGGTCTACCCGTTCCGGGGCGTGATCTACGACGTCGATCCGACCTTCTCGAACACCGAGGAATGGTGGCTGTCTATCCCCGAGGACGTGCGCCCCGAGCGCGACCAGCCGTTCTACCACCTGCTCGCCGAGAACGCGGAGACCGAGTACGTGGCCTATGTCTCCGAGCAGAACCTGCTGCCCGACACCTCGGGCGATCCGGTGCGCCATCCGCAGGTGGAGGCCATGTTCGAGCGGACGGTGGACGGCTCCTACCGCGTGCGCCGCGACGTCCGCCACTGACGCGGGCGGCGCCGACGCCCCGCGCCGGCGTCCATGACTTTACCCCAATCCCTGCGTCCGAGGCCGCGCCCGACCCGCGCGACCAAAGGCAGGCGTCGATCGCTCGACGCCCCTGCCCGTTCGCGGGCGTAAAAAAAACGCGGGCCCCAAGCGGAGCCCGCGTCCTTCGAAAGCTGAGCCGCCGGGCGAACGCGCCCGGCGCGGATCACTGCGCCGGATTCGCCGGCACGGCCGGGGCCTGCGCGCCGCCCTGCATCTGCAGCTTGTCGCGCATCTCCTGCGCCTTCTTGTTCAGCTCCTCGTTGGCCTTCTCGCGCTCGGCCTCGACGAGCTTCGGGTCGAGCGCCGGGCCATCATAGGCCTTGGTGAAGCCCGTGAGGCTGACCGGGAAGTTCACCGTCTTGGCCTGCTGGTTCATCGCCTGCAGGACGAGGTTAGTGCCCTTCTTCAGGTTGTTGAAGAAGGCGTCGTTGATGTCGATCTCGGCGTAGCAGGCGTTCGGGAAGCAGATCGAATACTTGCCGTTGGCCGGCGCGTTCTGGTCGACCGCGATGCGCACGCCCGGCTGGATCAGCAGGCCGGGCGGCACGGCGGCGAGGAAGAACTTCTTCGGCTCGCCGGTGATCTGGCGCACGGCGACGGAGGCGATGGTCTGGCCGGTGTCGGCCTTGACGTCGCGGGAGGTCAGGCAGACCTCCTTCTTCGCCTGCGGATCGGTGTTGCAGATCTTGACCCAGTTCGGCTGCGGGGCGGCCGGCGGCGTGGCCGACATCGGGCCCGGGCCCGCCGGAGCGGCCGGGGCCGCAGCCGCGGGAGCCTTCGGGGCGGCCGGCGCCGGAGCGTTGTTCTGCTGCGCGGCGGCGGGCAGCGCCGCGCCGAGAGAGACGGCCGCCACGGCGGCGGCGAGGCGCGAGTACCTACCCAAGGTCATGCAGCATTTCCTTCCTGTCGTTGGACGACCGGCTTCGCCGCGGCCGCCGCGCTGAAACATCGGAACGCGCGTCGCGCGCAAGCGCGGAGCCGAGCGCTTCGTTACTCGGCGAAACGGCTGTCTGTCGAGCAAATACGGCAGGAGAGTGACGGAGTTTTCACCGTGTCCTGACCGGGGAAATGCAGACGCCGTGGTATCTTCGCGAGGTGAGCGGCGAATCAGGGTCGACCTTGGACCTTCGGCGGACGCGCAGGCCAATGTTTCCTCTTCAGCGCATGCGCCGGCTTCGGCGCGCGGCGATGATCGCCGTCCTCGGCTGGGCGGCGTCGGGCGTGGCCGGCCCCGCCCGCGCCGCGCCGGACGCCGGCGAACCGCGGCACGGGCTGGCGATGCACGGCGAGCCGGCGCTGCCGCCCGACTTCGACCATCTGCCTTATGCGCGCCCGGACGCGCCCAAAGGCGGCCGCCTGACGCTCGGCTGGCTCGGCGGCTTCGACACGCTCAACCCCTATGGCTTCCGCGGCCAGCGCCCGCAGGGGCTGCGCGGCCCCGTCTATGAGAGCCTGCTCGCGCGCAACTATGACGAGCCGTTCTCGCTCTACGGCCTGATCGCCGAGAGCGTGACCATGCCGAAGGACCGCTCGTCGATCACCTTCCACCTCAACCCGAAGGCGCGCTTCTCCGACGGCGAGCCGGTGACGGCGGAGGACGTGACCTTCACCTTCGGCCTGCTGCGCGACCACGGCCATCCCTCGTTCCGCGCCAACTACCGGCGCGTGCGGACGGTCTCGGCGCCCGACGACCACACCGTCCGGTTCGAGCTCGCCGACACGGACGACCGCGAGCTGCCGCTGATCCTCGGGCTGATGCCGGTGTTGCCGGCGCACGCGACCGACCCGGAGACGTTCGAGGAGACAGGCCTGAAGCCGCTCGTCGGCACCGGGCCCTACATCATCAGCAACGTCGAGCCGGGCCGCTCGATCACGTTCCGCCGCGACCCGAACTACTGGGGCGCCGCGCTGCCGGTGAACCGCGGCCTGAACAATTTCGACGAGATCCGCTACGACTACTACCGCGACGGCAACACGATGTTCGAGGCCTTCCGGAAGGGGCTGATCGACGTCCGGCCCGAAAGCGATCCGATCCGCTGGACCACCGGCTACGACTTCCCCGCCGCGCGGCGCGGGGAGGTCGCGCTCGAGAGCTTCACGCCCGGCCTGCCCTGGGGCATGAACGCCTTCGTCTTCAACACCCGCAAGCCGCTGTTCCAGGACGTGCGGGTGCGGGAGGCGCTCGGCCTGCTGTTCGACTTCGAATGGGTCGACCGCAACATGTTCGGCGGCGCCATGACCCGAACCTCGAGCTATTTCGAGGGCTCGGAGCTGTCATCCTCCGGCCGGCCCGCCGACGCCCGCGAGCGCGAGCTGCTGGCGCCGTTTCCAGGCGCTGTGCGCGAGGACATCCTCGAGGGGCGCTGGGCGCCGCCCTCCTCCGACGGCACGGGCCGCGACCGCGACCTGCTGCGGCAGGCGCTCGATCTGCTCGCCGCGGCGGGGTGGCGCGTGAAGGGCGGCGAGCTGCGGCGGGAGAGCGACGACGCGCCGTTCCGGTTCGAGATCCTCGTCAGCACCAAGGACCAGGAGCGGCTGGCGCTCGCCTACGCCCGCGCGCTCGAACGGGCCGGCGTGCGCGCGACCGTGCGGCTGGTCGACAGCGTGCAGGCGTTCCGCCGGCAGCAGACCTACGATTTCGACATGATCCAGTACAACTGGGTCTCGACGCTGTCGCCCGGCGCCGAGCAGCGCAAATACTGGGGCTCCGTCGCCGCCGACACGCCGGGCGAGCGCAACTACATGGGCGTGAAGCAGCCGGCCGTGGACGCGATGATCGCCGCGCTGCTAGCCGCCGAGGAGCGGCCGGAGTTCGTCTCCGCCGTGCGCGCGCTCGACCGAGTGTTGCTCTCGGGCTTCTACGTCGTGCCGTTGCTGCACGTGGAGCGGCAATGGCTTGCGCGGTGGACCCGAATCGAGCGCCCAGAAAAGGTGCCTCTCTATGGCGCGCTGCCCGAAACATGGTGGCGTGCCCCGCCTGCAACGCCGCGCTGACGAAGGAACCCGGATCATGCGCCTCCACGCGGCTTCGCCCGATCCGATGCCGAACCCGGTCGCGGGGATCGCGACCCTTGACGAGGTGCTGTCGCACAACGCCTTCCGCGATCCCGACGGGTCCGCGCTGGCGGACGAGGCGCTGCCGTTCCGCGGCACGTGGCGCGAGACCAACCGGGCCGTCTCGGCGCTGGCGGAGACCTTCGCGGGCTGGCGGCTCGGACCCGACGCGGTCGTCGGCGTGCAGCTCGGCTCGGGGCCGGAGGCGGCGCTGACCTGTCTCGCGCTCTGGCGCGCCGGCCTGATCGCCGCGCTGCTGCCGCTGCCGTGGCGGCGGCGCGAGATGACGGCGGCGCTCGCAGCCGTGGGCGCGCAGGCGGTGGTCGTTCGCACCGAGGCCGCCGGCGGCCGGCCCGGCGAAAGCGCCTGCGAGGCGGCCTTCGAGCTCGACCGGCTGCGCTTCGTCGCGACCTTCGGGCCGGACGCGCCGGACGGCGCCACGCCGCTCGACCATCTGCTCGATTCGGCCGCGCCGTCTGCGGGCGAGCGGCCAGACCGACCGGACGACGCCGCCGACCATGTCGCCGTGATCACCTTCGATCCAGCCGCGACGCCGATCGCGCGCAGCCACAACGAGCTCGTGGCGCTAGGCCTCGCCCCGCTGCTCGCCGGCCGGCTCGGCGGCGGCGACCGGCTGCTGTCGACGCTCGACCTCGCGGGCCTGCCCGGTCTCGCCACCGGCCTCGCGCCCTGGCTGGTGACGCGGGCGACCGCGACCTTCCACCAGCCCTCCACGTTTGAAGCCCTGATCGAGGCCGCGCGCGACGCGACCCATGTGGCGCTGCCGGGCCGGATTGTGGAGCGGCTCGTCGCCGACGGCGCGTTCGACAGCCTCAGCCCCAAGGCCGTGTTCGCCGCCTGGCGCGCGCCCGAGCCGCGACTGTCCTCGCCGGTCGCGGTTCCCGGCGCCGAGATGGTCGACGTGATCGCGCTCGGCGAGATCGCCCTCGTCGCCTCCTTGCGCGCGGGACCGGCGCGGTTCGCGGCGGTTCCGCTCGGAACCTTCGCGCCGGATGGCCTCGCGCCGCTGATCGAGACGCGCGTCGGGCCGGACGGACGGCTGTTCGCGCGCGGACCGGTCTGCCCGGCCAACGTGTTCGCCTCGCCCGAAGGCGCGGCCGTCGCGATCGACGCCGAGGGTTTCGTGGAGACCGGCTTCGTCGGGGTCGCGGACCGCGCCGCCGGCCGCGTCATGCTCGGCGGGCGGCGACGCGGCGCGCTGCAGGTGGGCGGCGTGTCGGTGACGCAGGTCGAGGCCGAACGCGCCTTCGCGGCCGCCGGAATCGACGGTTCGGTCGACCTGCAGGACGATCCCGTGCTGGGCGCGCGCCTGCGCCTGACGCTGAAGCCCGGCGCCGACGCGCTGTCGGCCGAGACCGCCGCCGTGGCGCTGGAGGAAGCGGGCTTCGGGCCCGCGCTGTTCCCGCGCGCCGTCGTCGCGGAGCCGGTCCGGCGCACGGCCTGACTTAACCGCGCCGCCGGCGCCGCCTATATGCGGGCGACGATCCCGCAGCGAACGAAACGGCGCGCCCCATGGAAAAGCTAACCATCGACGTCTACGCAGACCCGGTCTGCCCGTGGTGCTGGCTGGGCAAGCGCCGGCTCGACACCGCGCTCGCCGCGCGGCCCGACGTGGACGCGATCGTCCGCTGGCGGCCGTTCCAGCTCGATCCGTCGACGCCGCCGGAAGGCTTCGACCGCGCCGAGTATCTCGAGACCAAGTTCGGCGACCCCGCCCGCGTCCGCGCGACCCAGGAGCAGCTCGTCGCCATCGGCCGCGACGAGGGCATCGCCTTCCTGTTCGGCGAGATCGAGCGCTTTCCCAACACGCTCGACTGCCATCGGGCGATCCGCTTCGCGGAGGAGGAAGGCCCGACCGCGCAGGGCGCCTTCGTCGAACGGCTGTTCGAGCTCTACTTCACCGAGGGCGAGGACATTTCCGACCACGCCGTGATCGCGCGCGCAGCCGACGAGGCCGGGCTCGACGCCGACACACTGATGACGCGCCTCGACGGCGACGAGGACGCAGAGGACGTGGGCGACGAGATGGCCCGCGCCCGCGCGATCGGCATCGACGGCGTGCCCTGCTTCATCTTCGCGGAGAAACTCGTGGTGATGGGCGCCCATCCGCCGGAGGTGCTGGTCGAGGCCATCGACCGCGCGCTCGGCGACGAGGACGACGCCGAGGCGTGAGCGGCGAAGCGCTTTCCCGTACGCCTCGTCATGGTCCGGCTTGACCGGACCATCCATCTCCGACTGGAGCCCGACGGCCGAGATGGGTGCTCCGGTCAAGCCGGAGGATGCCAGCGCGCTTGAGAAAGCCTCACGGGAAGATCGCGAGCTGGTCGAGCCCTTCTGTCTCCGGGAAGCCGGAGATCAGGTTCATGTTCTGCACCGCCTGGCCCGAGGCGCCCTTGACCAGATTGTCGAGCGTCGAGATCACGATCGCCCGGTCCGGGCCGCGGTCGGCGACCACGCCGAGCTGGACGTTGTTGGACCCGCGCACGTGGCGCGACTGCGGGACCTTGCCGAAGGGCAGCACCTGCACGAAGGGCTCGCCGGCGTAGGTCGCGGCGAGCGCCTCATGCAGCCGCTCCGCAGTCGCGCCGGCCGCGAGCGTCACGGTGATGTTGGCGTAGATACCGCGGTTCATCGGGAGAAGCTGCGGCGTGAAGGTCGCGAGCGACGGCCGGCCCGCCGCCTTGCCGAACTCCTGGTCGAGCTCGGAAGTGTGCCGGTGCTTGCCGACGCCATAGGCGTGGACGCCCTCGGACACTTCCGAGAACAGCATCTCCTCCTTCGCCGCCCGCCCCGCGCCGGACATGCCGGTGGAGGAGACGATCACGATGTTCGCCGGATCGATCAGCCCCGCCCTGAGCAGCGGGACCACGGGCAGGATCGAGGTCGAGGAGTGGCAGCCGGGATTGGCGACGAGCCGGGCGCCCCGGATCGCCTCGCGGTTCAGCTCCACGAGCCCGAAGGCCGCCTCGGCCTGCAGCTCCAGCGCCTGATGCGCGTGGCCGTACCACGTGGCGTAGGCCTCCGGATCGGTCAGCCGGAAATCGGCCGAGAGATCAACCACCTTCAGCTCGGGCTTCTTCGCGAACAGGTCCTTGATCACCGTCTGCGTCGTGCCGTGCGGCAGCGCGCAGAACACGAGGTCGACGCCCGCGAGGTCGAGCTCCGCGATGGTGACGAGCCTCGGCAGGTCGAGACCCGCGAACTGCGGAAAGACGTCCGCCATCGCCTGCCCCGCCTTGCGGTCGGCGGTCAGCGCCCGGATCGCCACGCGCGGATGGCGCGCGAGCAGGCGCACCAGCTCGGAGCCGGTGTAGCCGGAGGCGCCAAGGATCGCGACGTTCAGGGGGGCGGTCATTGTCTCAAGCCTTACGTTGAAGTCGTCATCCCGGCCGCAGCGCGAGCGGAGAGCCGGGACCGTCGCGCGATTGCAGCGCTATAGCAGACCTTCGCCTTGCGCGAATGACGATCCCGGCTCGGCCTGCGGCCGTCCGGGATGACGTCTTCTGGCCTCTTCAGATCTCCACCACCACCCGGCCGCGGACCTTGCCCTCGACGATCGCCGTCGCCGTGGGGACGATGTCGTCGAAGCCGACGGTCCGGGTCATGGCGGCGAGCTTCGCGCGGTCGAGATCCTTCGCCAGCCGGCCCCAGGCCTCAATGCGGATCGGCTTCGGCACGGTCACGCTGTTGATGCCGAGCAGCGACACGCCGCGCAGGATGAACGGCGCGACCGAGGTCGGCAGGTCCATGCCGGCGGCGAGGCCGCAGGCGGCCACCGCCCCGCCCGACTTGGTCTGGGCGAGCGCGTTGGCGAGCGGAACCGACCCGACGGAATCGATCACGCCGCCCCAGATCTCCTTCTGCAGCGGCTTGCCCGGCGCGGCCAGCTCCTCGCGCGGCAGGATGCGCGCGGCGCCAAGCTCGCGGAGATAGCCGGCCTCGCTCTCTCGGCCGGTGGAGGCCACAACCTCGTAGCCGAGCTTCGCCAGCAGCGCGACCGCGACCGAGCCGACGCCGCCGGCGGCGCCGGTCACCAGCACCGGGCCGCGGTCGGGCGTGACGCCGTGGCGCTCCAGCGCCATCACGGAGAGCATCGAGGTGTAGCCGGCGGTGCCGATCGCCATCGCCTCGGCGGCGCTCAGACCTTCGGGCAGCGGCACCAGCCAGGCGCCCGGCACGCGGGCGATCTCGGCGTAGCCGCCGAGATGGGTCTCGCCTACGCCCCAGCCGTTCAGCACGACCTCGTCGCCGACCTTGAACTCGGGGTTCTCGGTGGCCGTCACCTTGCCGGCGAAATCGATGCCCGGGATCATGGGGAAGCGCCGCACCACCGGCGACTTGCCGGTGATCGCGAGCCCGTCCTTGTAGTTCACCGTCGAATGCGAGACGCGGACGACGACGTCGCCGTCCATCAGCTCGGCCTCGGGGAAGTCGACCGTCGCCAGCGTCTGGCCGGCGTCGCCTTTGTCGATGCGCAGGGCGCGGAATGTGGACATGGGGCGCGGGGCTCCGGGATCGGTGAATGGGGTCGTCGGCGCTAGATAGGGAAGACGAGGCCGTCCGTCATCCCGCCGGCGCGACGCCGCCGTTCAGGTGGCCGGCGCGAGCCGCGCGACCGGGCGCTCGCGGATCGGCAGGTTCACGAGCCCTGACATGATGCTGAGGCCGATCGCGATCCACCACACCAGATCGTAGGAGCCGGTGCGCTCGTAGAGCAGGCCGCCCAGCCAGACGCCGAAGAACGAGCCGACCTGGTGGGAAAAGAACACGAAGCCGTAGAGCATCGTCAGGTAGCGGGTGCCGAACAGCGTCGCCACGATGCCGGAGGTCGGCGGGATCGTGGAGAGCCACAGCAGGCCGATGCCGGCGCCGAAGGCGAGCGAGGTCGCGGGCGTGGTCGGCAGCAGGATGAAGGCCGCGATCAGCGCGCCGCGCGCGAAATAGATCGCCGACAGCAGCACCCGCTTCGGCATGCGGCCCGCGAGCACGCCGGAGCCGAGCGAGCCGGCGATGTTGAACAGCCCGATCAGCGCCAGCGTCCAGCCGCCGATCGCGGGCGCGATTCCCTTGTCGATGAGGTAGGGCGGCAGGTGGGCCGTCACGAAGGCGAGGTGGAAGCCGCAGGTGAAGAAGCCGATCACGAGCAGCCAGTAGCTCGGCGTCGCAAAGGCCTCCTTCAGCGCCTCCCGGATGGTCTGGTCCGCGGCCTTCGGGCCGGACGCTCCCGAGGCCTTCGGGGCGGCGAGCGCCAGCGCGAGCGGCACGACCAGCAGCATGAGCGCGGCGAACACCAGCACGGTCGACTGCCAGCCGTAGTTCGCCACGAGCGCCGAGGCGAACGGCGTGAACACGAACTGGCCGAACGACCCGGCCGCCGTGCCGAAGCCGAAACCGATGCTGCGCCACTCGTCCGGCAGCAGCTTGCCGAAGGCGCCGATCACCAGCGAGAACGAGGCGCCCGACAGGCCGAAGCCGATCAGCACGCCCGCGGAGAAATGCATGGCGAGCGGATCGCTCGAGAACGGCATCAGCGCGAGGCCCGCGGCGTAGAGCAGGCCGCCGACCATGAGCACCTTCACCGCCCCGAAACGATCGGCGACCGCGCCCGCGAAGGGCTGGCCGACGCCCCAGAGCAGGTTCTGGATCGCGAACGACATCGCGAACACGTCGCGGCCCCAGCCGTGGCTGTCGGAGATCGGCGCGAGCAGCAGGCCCGCCGCGGAGCGCGGACCGAAGGTGAGCGCGGCGATGGCGCAGCCGCACAGGATGACGACGAGCGGCGAGCGGGCGGCGCGGGCGACGGCGGACATAGGGGCTTCCTGAGGAGCGTATCGTCGCCGCAGTGTAGCGGCGCGACGCCGCCGCATCTCATGAAACTCCATGATCCCGCGCATCGCCGGAATCGATGGAAAACGCCACGCATCGGAGCGTCGGCCTCCTTGTCCCGGCCTTGAGCCGGGCCCCAGAGGCTCCCACGTCCCAGCGAGAGCTCGATCGCCGAAGCACGGGCTGCACCAACCGGCGCGTATCCGGGTCCCGGCTCAAGGCCGGGACAAGGAGGCTGTCGCCAAGAACGCGGGCTCGCGTGGCGAACCCGGCGAAGAAAACGTCCCCAACGTCACTGGCATGCCAGATGACGTTTTCATGTCTGCGGGCCTTTTAATCCGGCCTGCGACGCATTATCATAGTTATGCTCGAAATGAGCATATTGGAACGGTTCGATCCTGGGAGGACGCCATGTCCCCGCTCGCCGCCCTCGCCTCCTCCGCGCCCCTCCGCACGATCGCGGAGCCGCGCCGCTTCTCTCCCGTCGCCATGCCGTCGCTGGAATGGACGCCCGAGGTCGAGGCCGCGACCGCGCATCTCTACGACCGGGTGAAGACCGTCATCCCGCCGGTCGAGTGGCCGTTCTTCGCGCCTTACGTCAAGGCGATCAACGAGCTCAAGAAGGTCCGCAACGCGGTCATCCTGGCGCACAACTACCAGACGCCGGAGATCTACAACTGCGTCGCCGACGTGGTGGGCGACAGCTTCCAGCTCGCCCGCGAGGCGACGAAGACCGACGCCCAGGTCATCGTCCAGTGCGGCGTGCACTTCATGGCCGAGACGTCCAAGATCCTGAACCCGGACAAGACCGTGCTGATCCCGGACGCCCGCGCCGGCTGTTCGCTCGCGACCTCGATCACCGCCGCCGACGTGCGCGAGCTGCGCCGCAAGCACCCCGGCGTGCCGGTCGCCGTGTATGTCAACACCACCGCCGAGGTGAAGGCCGAGGCCGACATCTGCCTGACCTCCGGCAACGCCGTCGCCGTGGTGGAGTCGCTCGGCGTTCCGGAGGTTATGGTGCTGCCGGACCAGTACCTCGCCGCCTGGATCGCGACCCAGACCAAGGTGAAGATCATCACCTGGAACGGCGCCTGCGAGGTGCACGAGCGCTTCACCGCGGAGGAGCTGCGCGCCTATCGCGAGGCCGATCCGGACGTCACCATTTTGGCCCATCCGGAATGCCCGCCGGACGTGATCGCGGAGGCGGACTTCACCGGCTCCACCGCCAAGCTCGCCGACTACGTGAAGTACAAGTCGCCGAAGAAGGTGGTGCTGATCACCGAATGCTCGATGGCGGACAACATCATGACCTCGGCGCCCAACACCGAGTTCGTGAAGCCGTGCAACCTCTGCCCGCACATGAAGCGGATCACGCTGCCGAAGATCCTCGAGAGCCTCGTTCACATGCGCGAGGAGATCGTGGTGGACCCGGTGATCGCCGAGCGCGCCCGCATGAGCGTCGAGCGCATGGTGAACCTGAAGATCTGAAGGCCCCACGGCCCTCGAAACCCTCCGCGCCGTCGTCCTCCGGCTTGCGTTCAGATCGGCTTTTGCCGACCTGAACCACTTTGAGAAGGAAACTCGAATGCATTCGAGGTTCCGGAGGACCCATCTCGGACGTCGAGCCCGACGTCCGGCATGGATGGTCCGGTCAAGCCGGACCATGACGCGCTTTCATTTGGAACGGTCCCGGCTCTTCGCGGCGCCGCCGCTTGGCCGGGATGACGGGTGAAACGCCATGACCGACGCCCCCGACCCTCTCGACCCCGACGATCTCGCCCCGCTGTCCTGGGCGGGCGTGGACGACGTCGTCATCGTCGGCGGCGGGCTCGCGGGCCTGTTCACCGCGCTGAAGCTCAGCCCCCGGCCCGTCACCATCGTCACCGCCGCGCCGCTCGGCGACGGCGCGTCGTCGGCCTGGGCGCAAGGGGGGATCGCCGCCGCCGTCGGCCTCGGCGACAGCGCGGAGTCCCACGCCGCCGATACGGTGGCGGCCGGCGCCGGCATCGTCGACGAAGCGGTCGCACGGCTGATGACCAGCGAAGCCCCCGCCCGCATCGCGGACCTGCTCGCCTATGGCGTGCCGTTCGACCGCGATCTCGAAGGCAAGCTCCAGCTCTCGCGCGAGGCCGCCCATTCGGAGCGCCGCATCGTGCGCGTCAACGGCGACCTCGCCGGCCGCGCGATCATGGGCGCGCTCGTCGCCGCGGTGCGCCGCACGCCGTCGATCCGCGTGCTGGAGGGCCTCGTCGCCGAGGAGCTCGTCACCGAGGGCCGCTTCGTGGTCGGCGTCATGGCGCGTCCGGCGGGCTCGGCGAAGCCGGTCCGCATCATCGGCCGCGCCGTGGTGCTGGCGTCCGGCGGCGTCGGCCACCTCTACGCCGTCACCACCAACCCGGTCGAGGCGCGCGGCGCCGGCCTCGCCATGGCGGCGGAGGCCGGCGCGACGCTGGCGGACCTTGAGTTCGTGCAATTCCATCCGACCGCGATCGCCGTCGGCCGCGACCCGGCCCCGCTCGCGACCGAAGCGCTGCGCGGCGAAGGCGCCGTGCTGGTCGACGCGCTCGGCCGCCGCATCATGGACGGCGTCCATCCCGATCTCGACCTCGCCCCGCGCGACATCGTCGCCCGCGCCGTGTTCGAAGCGGACCGCCGCGGCGGCGCCTTCCTCGACGCCCGCGAGAAGGTGGGCGAGCGCTTCCCCGCGCGGTTCCCGACCGTCTACGCCGCCTGCATGGCGGCGGGCGTCGATCCGGTGACGCAGCCGATCCCCGTCGCGCCCGCCGCGCACTACCACATGGGCGGCGTGCTGGTGGACGCGAACGGGCGCTCCTCCCTCGACGGTCTGTGGGTCTGCGGCGAAACCGCCTCGACCGGCGCCCACGGCGCGAACCGCCTCGCCTCGAACTCGCTGCTGGAAGCGGTGGTGTTCGGCGCGCGGATCGCCGAGGACATTCTCGGCCTCATGCCCGCCCCGCCGCTCTCAGCCCGCGCCGCGCCTTCGCGCAACGCGCCCGCCGCGACGCCGCCGGACGGCGCCGCGATCGTCGAGCTGCGCCGGACCATGGCCGACCATGTCGGCGTGGTGCGGAACGCGGTCGGACTTGGACGCGCGGTCGAGACCTTCGCCCGCATCCGCCGCGCCGCGCAGGACGCCGACACCCGCAACATGGCGACCACAGCGCTGATGATCGCGGTCGCCGCCGAACGCCGGCGCGAGAGCCGCGGGGGCCATTTCCGCGCCGACGCGCCCGACGCGGTCCCTGCGCTCGCCCATCGCTCCCTGCTGACGCTCGACGAGGCGCTGGCGCGCGCCGAGGCGCCGCTCGCGAAGGCCGCCTCGTGACCGTGTCGGGCCCGCTCGGGGGCCTCGACCCGATCGCGGTGCGCCGCGCCGTCGAGGCGACGCTCACTGAAGACCTCGGCCGCGCCGGCGACATCACCACCGCCGCGACGATCCCGGCCTCCGCGACCGCGCGGCTCGTGATCGCCGCGCGCCAGCCCGGCCGGCTCGCGGGGCTGCAGCTCGCGCAGGCCGCCTTCGCCGCGCTTGACCCGTCGATCGTCTTCGCCGCCGAGCTCGTCGACGGCGCGAAGCTTGCGCCCGGCGCAGTGATCGCGCGCGTCGAAGGCCCCGCCCGGCCCGCGCTGTCGGCCGAGCGCACGGCGCTGAACTTCCTCGGCCGGCTGTCAGGCGTCGCCACCGCGACCGCGGCCTACGCCGACCGCGTCGCCCACACCGCGGCGAAGATCTGCTGCACCCGCAAGACCACCCCGGGGCTGCGCGTGTTCGAAAAATACGCGGTGCGCTGCGGCGGCGGCGCGAACCACCGCTTCGGGCTCGACGACGCCATCCTGATCAAGGACAACCACATCGCCGTCGCCGGCTCGATCGAGGCCGCGCTCGACGGCGCCAAGGCCTACATCGGGCATCTCGTGAAGATCGAGATCGAGGTCGACACGCTCGAGCAGCTCGACCGCGTCATCGCCCATGGCGGCGCGGACGTGGTGCTGCTCGACAATATGGGCCCGGACCTCTTACGCGAGGCGGTCGCCCGCGTCGGCGGCCGCATGGCGACGGAGGCCTCCGGCAATGTCTCGCTGGAGACGGTGGCCGCCATTGCGGAGACCGGCGTCGACCTGATCTCGATCGGCCGCATCACCCACTCGGCCCCCACGCTCGATCTCGGGCTGGACGTGGCGGTGGGGTGAGGCGGCGCGAGCGCCCTTACGCCACCGCGCCGCGCTTCAGCCCCAGCAGGGCGGCGCGCATGCGTTCGATCTCGCTCGGAACGCGGCGCTGCTCGGGCGTCAGCGTCACCGCGACGTCGTCGGTGATCCGCACCGGCGGCCCGTCGAGCGCGACGACCCGGTCGGCGAGCCGGAACGCTTCGCGGCTGTCGTGGGTGACGAACAGCACCGTGGTCGGCCGGCGGGCGATCAGCTCCGTCAGCAGGTCACGCAGACGGTCGGCGTTGGCCTCGTCGAGCGAGACGAAAGGCTCGTCCATCAGCAGCAGGTCGGGCTCCAGCGCGAAGGCGCGGGCGAGAGCGACCCGGCGCTGCATGCCGAGCGACAGCCGCTCGGGGTAGACGTCGGAGGCGTCGGCGAGCCCCATCTCGGACAGCACGCGCAGGGCGCGCTCACGCGAGCCTTCGCCCGCCGGCAGCGGCAGCGTCACGTTCTGGAGCACGGTGCGCCACGGCAGCAGCCGCGGCGTCTGGAAGGCGTAGCCGATCCGCGGCGACCCGCCGGCGCCGAAGCCGACGCGGCCGACGAAGTCGCGGTCCACGCCCGCGATCATGTTGAGCAGCGTGGTCTTGCCAAGGCCGGAGGGCCCGAGCAGCGCCACGAAGGACCGGTCGGCCACGTCGAGCCGGAAGTCGCGGTAGAGCGCGCGCTGCGGCGCGCCGCCAGCCGCGGGAAACGTCTTCGAGACGATCTCGACGCTGACCGCGCTCATCGGCGCCACCTGTTGGCGGCCCGCTCCCACGGCTGCACCACGCCGAGCTCGATCGCCTGCACGATCAGCCCGAAGGCGAGCGCGTAGGCGAGGATGGTCGCCACGTCGAACAGCTGGAACGAGGTCTGGAGCTCGAAGCCGACGCCGTTCGGTCGGCCGAGCAGCTCCACCACCAGCACGATCTTCCAGACCAGCGCGAGGCCCGAGCGGGCGGCCGCGGCGAAGAACGGCGCGAGCTGGGGCAGGATGACGTGGCGCAGCGTCTTCCAGCGCCCGAAGCGGTAGATCGCCGCCATTTCGGCGAGGTCGCGGCTGAGCGCGACCGCGCCCTCGCGCAGCGTCACCGCGACGTTCGGGATCTTGTTGATCGCGACCGCGATGATCGCCGCCCACTCGTTCAGGCCGAACCAGACATAGGCCAGGATGATGATCACCAGCGCCGGCAGGTTGAGGAACAGCACGACCCAGGGGCCGAGCAGCCGGTCCGCCGCCGGCGACAGGCCGAGCAGGATGCCGAGCGCGGAGCCCAGAACCATGGCGATGGTGAAGCTCGCGAGCACGCGCGCGAGCGTCGCGAGCAGGTTCGTCGCGAGCTCGCCGGATCGGGCGGCGGCGAACAGCGCCTCCAGCACCTTCGGCGGATCGGGCAGCAGCGCGCTGTCGATCAGCGCGGCCGCAAGCCACCATACCGCTATGAACGCGCCGAGCGAGACGGCCGACCAGCCGAGCCGATTGAGCGTCGCCACGCTTCAGGCCTTCGGCGACCAGAACAGCGCGGGGTCGAAGCGCGGATCGGGCCCCACGAAGTCGGCGCCCCCGAAATCCGCGAGCAGCTTGTGCAGTTTCTCGGAGGCTGCCACGTCCGCCTGGCTCCAGGGACCGGGCACGCCGGCGCGGAAATAGTCGCGCAGCCGCGTGAACTCGGCGTCGGTCTTGACCTGCATCGAGGGCCTCAGCCGCTCCCAGGCGGCGTCCGAGGTCTTCAGGGTCTCGTTCCCCGCCGCGACCGCCCGGAAGAAGCCCGCGAGCTCCCCGCCCGCCTCGCGCGACAGCGCCTCGCGCCAGACGAAGCCGACCAGCGGCGGCGGCGGAGAGACGCCCAGATCGCGCAGGATGTCGGAGACGTCGACGAGCTTGCGGAAGCCTTCCGCGTCGAGCCGGGCGGCGAAGTGCCAGTAGGTCAGCACCGCGTCGACGCGCCCGAGCCGCAACTGCTCCGACAGAAGCGGCGGCGCGCCGAACACCGGCTCCAGCATGGTGGCGATGTCGCCGCCGACCTCGCTCTGCGCCCGCGCCCGGAACAGCAGCCAGCTCTTGTCGATCGGCCCGCCCGCGACGCCGAGCTTCTTGCCCCTGAGATCCTTCAGGCTGGCGATCTTGCTGTCCTTGCCCACCATGATCGCGCCGAGCGCGGTCGAATAGGGCGCGAACTGAAGCGCTTCGCCGTCCACGCGCCGACGCATCGCCCAGGCCCAGTCGCTGACGATCAGATCGGCCTGTCCGGCCTGGAGCGCGACGGTCAGCGCCTGCGGCGACGCCAGCGTCTGCCGCCGCAGCTCGACGCCCTCGCGCGCCGCGAAGCCTTCGGCCTCGACGGTGTCGAGCAGCCAGTTGACCGTTCCGAACTTCAGGGTCGTGACGCTCAGCGCCCGCGACGCCCGGGCCGGGGTCGCGCCGAGCGCGGCCGCCGCGCCGAGCGCCGCCGCCCCCGCCAGAAAGCCTCGCCGTTCGATCCCGCAGGCCCGGTCGCGCATGATGTCTCCCGGCATCGTCATGTCTTCCTGCCCTGCATCGCCGGCATTCATCTACGGACGGAACGATATCCGCCCGTGCGACCGGCGTTTGCGTCGTCTAAATCCTTGCGCGACGCGCTCGCGCGCCCTCCGCTTCAAGCAATCGTCAGAACTTATTATGTTCTTATATATTGCAATGATGCCATCGGAGGGGTGGAATTGTTCCCGAACCGCGATACCACGTCGGTGGAAACGCCGCTATCGCCAAAACGGCGACGGCGCGCCAACTAAAGGAAGCGGCGGAGCGAACCGCCGTCCGGGAGACCCCGATGCCCCTCGCCGCCCGCCTTCGTTCCGGGGACGCCGCGTGATCGCTGCGCGCCTGACGTCGATCGCGCTGCTCGCCGCCGCGCTTGCGTTCGCAGGCCCGTCCGCGGCCCAGCCGGCTCCGGCCGAGACGCCGGCGGCGGCGAAGCCCGCCCCGCTGCCGTTCAAGTTCGGCGTGCTGCGCCAGTTCCCGCCGCCCCCGCCGTGGTGGAACACGATCGCGACCCTGCCGCCGCAGGACGACGGCATCGCCGGCGCGCGGCTCGGCGTCGTCGACAACAACACCACCGGCCGGTTCATGAAGCAGGACTTCCAGCTCGCCGAGGAGCTGGTTCCGTTCGGCGAGGACCCGATTCCGGCGTTCAACCGGCTGATCGAGGGCGGCGCGAAGTTCATCGTGCTCGCGGTCCCTGCCGACCAGTTGCTGAAGATGGCCGACGCGGCGAAGGACAAGGACGTCATCCTGTTCAACGCCGGCGCGCCGGACGACGAGCTGCGGCAGGAGAACTGCCGGGCCAACGTGCTGCACACCGCGCCGAACCGCGCCATGCTGACCGACGCGCTGGCGCAGTACCTCGTCACCCGGCGGTGGTCGAACTGGCTGCTGCTCACCGGCCGCACGCCCGAGGACCGCAAATACGCCGACGACGTGAAGCGCTCGGCGAAGAAATTCGGCGCGAAGATCGTCGAGGAGCGGGTGTGGAACTTCGGGCCCGACGCCCGCGCCACCGCGCAGAACGAGGTGCCGGTGTTCACCCAGAACGTGTCCTACGACATCGCGGTGATCGCCGACGAGCTGGGCGAGTTCGGCGACCTGATCGGCTGGCGCACCTGGGACCCGCGGCCGACGGCCGGCACGGCGGGCCTGACGCCCACGACCTGGCATTCGACGCTCGAGAACTGGGGCGCCTCGCAGCTCCAGAACCGCTTCTACCGGCAGTCGAAGCGCGTCATGCGCCCGCTCGACTTCCAGATGTGGCTCGCCATGCGGACCATCGGCGAGGCCGGGACGCGGACGAAGTCGAACGACGTCAAGGCGCTGCGGGACTACATCTTCGGCCCGCATTTCGAGCTCGCGGGCTTCAAGGGGCAGTCCTTCACCTACCGCCCCTGGGACAACCAGCTCCGGCAGCCGATCGTGCTGGCGCAGCCGGCGGCGGTCGTGACGGTGTCGCCGCAGGAGGGCTTCCTGCACCAGACGAACCTGCTCGACACGATGGGCTTCGACCAGCCCGAGACGAAGTGCAAACTGCAGTGACGGCGGGCGCCGGGGACGACCCCCGCCCGATCTCGGACAATAAGATGCGCGCGCCTATGAGCCGCGCCGGTTGGGAGAACCTCTGGATGACCGCTTTCGCTGACCGCCGCCCGTCCGCGACGATGGCGAGGCTGTGGCTGGCCGGCGTGGCCGCCGCCGCCCTGCTGGGCTCCGCCGCCCCGGCCGCCGCCGAAAAGATCTTCGTCTCGAACGAGCGCGACCACACCATGACGGTGATCGACGGCGAGACGCTGAAGGTGGTCGAGACGGTGAAGACCGGCCGCCGGCCGCGCGGCATCACGGCGAGCCCGGACGGCAAGCTGATCTATGTCTGCGCCAGCGACGACAACCGCGTCGAGGTCTATGACGCGGCGACCTACAAGTTGCTGCGGACGCTGCCCTCCGGCCCCGACCCGGAGCTTTTCGTGCTGCACCCGTCGGGCAATCCGCTCTACATCGCCAACGAAGACGACAACATGGTCACGATCGTCGACACCGCGACCGGCCAGAAGGTCACCGAGGTGCCGGTCGGCGTGGAGCCGGAGGGCATGGGCATCAGCCCGGACGGCAAGGTCCTCGTCAACACGTCGGAAACGACGAACATGGCCCATTTCATCAGCACGGACACGAACGAGATCGTGGAGAACGTGCTGGTGGACAGCCGCCCGCGCATCGCCGAGTTCCGCCCCGACGGCAAGCATGTGTGGGTGTCGGCGGAGGTCGGCGGCACGGTGTCGGTGATCGACCCGAAGACGCATCAGATCGTGAAACGCATCACCTTCGAGATTCCCGGCGTCACGCCCGAGGCGATCCAGCCGGTCGGCGTCCGCATCACGCAGGACAACTCGACCGCCTTCGTCGCTCTCGGGCCGGCGAACCGCGTGGCGGTGATCGACACCGAGACCTTCGAGATCAAGAAGTATCTGCTCGTCGGCCAGCGCGTGTGGCAGCTCGCCTTCTCGCCCGACCAGAAGCGGCTCTACACCACCAACGGCAACTCGAACGACATCTCGATCATCGACATCGCGAGCGAGAAGGTGCTGAAGTCGATCACCACCGGCCGGTCTCCCTGGGGCGCGGTGGCCGTGCCGTGACCCCCGCCTCCATGGTGGCGGCATGACCGCGGCGACGCCCGACGCAGGGGCCCCGCCCGCGCTCAGCGTGCGCGACGTCAGCCACAGCTTCGGATCGCGCAAGGCGCTCGACGGCGTCAGCCTGGAGGCTCCGTCCGGCGCCTTCACGGCGCTGCTCGGCCTGAACGGCGCCGGCAAGACCACGCTCTATTCGCTGATCACGCGGCTCTACCAGAACCGCAGCGGCTCGATCGCCGTGCTCGGCCACGACGTGCGCCGCGACCCCGCCGGCGCGCTGTCGCGCCTCGGCGTCGTGTTCCAGGCGCGCACGCTCGATCTCGAGCTCACCGTGCTGCAGAACCTGCTCTACCACGCCGCGCTCCACGGCGTCGGCCCGGCCGAGGCGAAGCGGCGCGGGCTGGCGCTGCTCGAGCGCGTCGGGCTCGAGGCTCGCGCGAAGGAGCGCGTGCGGGCGCTGTCCGGCGGCCAGATGCGCCGCGTCGAGATCGCGCGCGCCCTGCTCCACCGACCGAGCCTGCTGCTGCTGGACGAGCCCACCGTCGGCCTCGACATCGGCTCCCGGCGGGCGCTGATCGCCGAGGTGCGCCGGCTGATCGCGGACGAGGGCATCGGCGTGCTGTGGGCGACCCATCTCGTCGACGAGATCGAGGCCGCCGACCGCGTGGCGGTGCTGCACAAGGGCCGGATGCTGCTTTCGGGCGACGTCTCGGCGCTCAGGAATCGCGCGGGAACCGACGACGTGGGGGCGGCCTTCATGGCGGTCGTCACGGAGGCCGACGCGGCCGCTGCGGGGGCGAACGCGGCATGAGCGCGACCGAACCTCGCTCCCCGAGCCCTGCCGCCCGCGACGACCGCCGCCTGACCTTCGGCGGCTACATGATCGCGCTCTACGGCATCGTCTGGCGCGAGGGCCTGCGCTTCGTGCACCAGCGCGGCCGCTTCCTGTCGGCGCTTGTGCGCCCGCTGGTGTGGCTGTTCATCTTCGCCGCCGGCTTCCGCGCGGTGCTCGGCGTGTCGATCATCCCGCCTTACGAGACCTACGTGCTCTACGAGGTCTATATCGCGCCGGGCCTGATCGCGATGATCCAGCTGTTCAACGGGCTGCAGTCCTCGCTTTCCATGGTCTACGACCGCGAGGTCGGGGCGATGCGCATCCTGCTGGTCAGCCCCTATCCGCGCTGGCACCTGCTGCTGTCGAAGCTCGTCGCCGGCATCTTCGTCTCGCTGCTGCAGGTCTACGCCTTCCTTCTCGTCGCCTGGTTCTGGGACGTTCAGCCCGACAGCCACTGGGGCTATCTCACCGTGCTGCCGGCGCTTGTGCTCACCGGGCTGATGCTCGGAGCCATGGGCCTCGTGATGTCGTCAGTGTTCAAGCAGCTCGAGAACTTCGCGAGCGTGATGAACTTCGTCATCTTCCCGATGTTCTTCGCCTCCTCCGCGCTCTATCCGCTGTGGCGCATCCAGCAGGCGAGCGTGCCGCTCTGGTACATCTGCAGCTACAATCCCTTCACCCACGCGGTCGAGCTGATCCGCTTCGCGCTCTACGGCCAGGTCGAGTGGACCTCGCTCGCCGTGGTCGCGGGCTGCGCGACGGTCTTCCTCGTCGCCGCCGTATTCGCCTACGATCCTTCGGCCGGATTGACGGCGCGGCGCGGCGGGCCGGACGCGGCCAGATGACGGCGGCGCGACGTGACGCCTGAACGAACAGGACGACCGGCGGCCAGACCCGGCCGCCCGGCCGCGAGACTCCTCGGGAGACGATGCTCATGACCATCACGCAACGCGTCCGCCGCGCCGCGACGGCGCGGTTCGCGGCGGGCGCCCTGATCGCGGCGGTCGCCGCGGGCGGCGCCGCGGCGCAGGACCAGACGTCCGCCGGGCCGGCCACGCTGGCGCAGGCCGGCGCGGGCGGCGGGCCTAAGACGCCCCTGCCCGCCCCCACGCCGCGCGCCGAGCAGCCCGGACAGGGCCGCGCCGCGCAGGGCAAGCCCGGCCCGGACAGCGACTGGCCATGCATCCAGCCGAAGGTCGGCGCGCTGAGCTACGGGCAGATGTGGGCCGGGCCGCCGCTCGACGAGGCCATCGCCAAGTGGCGCGACGATCCGCATGTGGCGGACCTCGTGCCGCTGCTGGTCGCGCGGCGCACCAAGCGGGACGAGGCGCAGGCCGCGATCGACCGCTTCGCCGCGGCGGCGGGCCCGGAGAAGAACGCGCAGCTCACGCTGCTGTTCGCCGGCGTGTTCAGCGAGATCAACGCCACGCGCTCGGCCGTCATCACCGGGATCGAGCGTTACGCCCGCAAGCAGCGCGCGCTGTCGGAGCGGATCAAGGAGGCGAGCCTCAAGCTCGCCGCCGACCGCAAGGACATGGCGACGCAGATGTCTCCGGAGTTCCAGAAGAAGGAAGAGGCGCTGAACTGGGACACGCGCATCTATGACGAGCGCGCCCAGGCCCTCACCTATGTCTGCGAAAGCCCGGTGATCCTGGAGCAGCTCGCCTTCGAGCGCGGCCGGGACATCCAGGCGAAGCTCGACAACTAGGCGCTGCGCCGCGGACGTCCCGAGCGGCGTCCGCGGCCCCGACTATTCCCTCGCGCCGGTCCGATAGGGCTGCGCCGCCTCCAGCGGCAGGCCGGCCTCGGCCCAGCCGTCGGAGCCGTCGGGGTACCAGTACACGGCGGAGTAGCCCCACTCCATCGCCCGCTTGGCGGCGTTCCACGACATCCAGCACGCCCGGCGGCAATAGAACGCCAGCGGCTTCGCCGCGTCCCCGCCGGTGAGCTCCCGAAGGCTCGCGCGGAAGAACGCCTCCATCCGCGGCTCGAGCGCGCCGTAGCCCACATTGATCAGCCAGGCGCTCCGCGGCAGGTGGTCCCGCGGCGCGTCGCGCCAGATGGTGCCGGCCGGCAGGTTCGCCGGCTTCTCCGGCCGCGGCATGACGTCGACGAACACCGCCCGCCCGTCGCGCCACAGCCGCTCGGCGGCGGCGGTGTCGAGCACGACGGCGCCCTTCAGCGTCGCCGGCGTCGGCGTGCGGTAGCCGTCCATGCGGTAGTCGGCCGGCTCGGGCGGCGTCGGCCCGTCGACCGGGTCCTCGGGCGCCCGCGCGACGCCCGCGGCCAGAACGGCCGCGAGGCAGGCGGCCGCGATCGCCTCAGTCCGCCGGAGCGACGATCGGCCTGTTCTGTTCATCGAGCAGCGGGATGTTGAAGCTGAGCAGGATCTTGTTGATCTCGTTCTGGTTCTTCGCGATGAAGTCGTTCAGGCGGTGCTTCCAGTTCAGCTCGTTCGGCCGGATGCCCATCGTGATGCGATAGATCAGCGGCGGGAAGCCCTGATCCTTCACGAGCGGGGTCACGGTGTGGCTGTCCTTGCCGGTCTGGGCGGCGTAATAGCCGCCGATCGGCCCCCACAGGATGCCGGCGTCGATCGCGCCGGAATCGATGTCCTTAAGCATCTCCTCCGCCGGCGACTCGTAGCGGCGGTCGACCATCAGCGAATAGGGCTTTGACCGGCCGAGCAGCCCGTAGCGCGCGAGATGGTTCGCCGGCGCGGTGCCGGCGACCACGCCGATCCGGCTCGACTTCAGGCGCTCGTCGCTGAGCGTGTCGACGCCGTCGAGCGCGGCGCCCTTCTTGGTCACCAGCACCCAGGCCGACTTGAAATAGGGGTTGGTGTTCAGCACCGGATCGCCGGCGGCGACATAGCCCATCACGACGTCGCAGCGCTTGCTGCCGAGCGTCATGCGGTAGAAGCCGGTCGCCTGCGGGAACCAGGTGTAGTCGACGGGGATCCCGAGATCCTTGCCCAGTAGCTCCGCGATCTTGTTTTCGAACCCTTCGCCCTTCTCGTTGGAGAGCGGCATGTCGGCGGGGTCGGCGCAGACGCGCAGCGTCGCGCGGTTGACGAGGTCCGAGGTCTGCGCGTGAGCGGTGGACGCGCCTGCGGCGATCATCGCGCCTGCGGCCAGAACGCCGGCCGCGACCGAACGCCCGAATGCGGAAGTCATCGTGTCAGTCCTCCTGAACGCGCTGGCGGGGCCGCGCGCTTTCATGAGATTCTGGGGTCTCCCCCGGACGCGGAAAGGCCCGACCGTCGGACGATGCCGATGGCCGGGCCCCCTGAGAAAAGGCGCGGCGCCCGGAGGCGCCGTGCCGGATTTACGACTTCGGCAGCTTGAACACGGTGAGCTGGCCGCCGAGGGCGGTGTAGCTCGACAGAGCCGCGTAGCCGCCGACCGCGCCGAGGCCGTCCGTCGAGTTGGTCAGGCCGGCCGCGAGGCCGATGCCCGCCCAACCGCCGACGCCCGACAGGATGGCGATGTACTGCGTGCCCTTGTGCTCGTAGGTCGTGACGTTGCCGATGATGCCGGACGGGGTCTTGAACTTGTAGAGTTCCTTGCCCGACTTGGCGTCGACCGCCTTCAGGTAGCCTTCCAGCGTGCCGTAGAACACCACGCCGCCGGCCGTCGCGAGCGCCCCGGACCACACCGAGAACTGCTCCTTGTTCGACCAGACGATCTTACCCTTCTTGTTGTCCCAGGCGATGAAGTTGCCCATGCCGCCATGGCTGTTGGGCGCCGGGTACATCGAGAGGGTCGCGCCGACGTAAGGCTGGCCGGCCGTGTACGAGACGCGGAACGGCTCGTAGTCCATGCAGACGTGGTTGGTCGGCACGTAGAACAGCTCGGTCTCCGGCGAGTAGGCCGCCGGCTGCTGGTCCTTGGTGCCGAGAGCCGCCGGGCAGATGCCCTGCGAGTTCACGTCTTCGCCGTTCTGCTCGGTCGAGTACTTGGCGACAACGAGCGGACGGCCGTAGGTCTTGGACGACTTGTCGAGGTCGACCTTGGTGGCCCAGTTCACGACCGGGTCATACTTCTCGGCGACCAGGACTTCGCCCGTCTCGCGGTTCACCGTGTAGGCGAAGCCGTTACGGTCGAAGTGCGTGAGGAGCGGGGTGTCCTTGCCGTCGATCTTCTGATCCGTGAGGATCATCTCGTTGATGCCGTCGAAGTCCCACTCGTCGTGGGGCGTCATCTGGTAGACCCACTTCGCCACGCCGGTGTCGGCGTCACGCGCGAAAATGGTCATCGACCACTTGTTGTCGCCGGGGCGCTGCTTCGGGTTCCAGGTCGAGGGGTTGCCCGAGCCGTAGTAGACGAGGTTCAGCTTCGGATCGTACGAGTACCAGCCCCAGGTGGAGCCGCCGCCGATCTTCCACTGGTCGCCTTCCCAGGTCTTCAGCGACGAGTCCTTGCCGACCGGCTTGCCGTGCTCGGTGGTCTTCTCCGGGTCGAACAGCATATCCTCGTCCGGACCCATGGAGTAGGCGCGCCACGCCTTGGAGCCGTCCTTGAGGTTGTAGGCGGTCACGGAGCCGCGCACGCCGAACTCGCCGCCCGAGATGCCGACGATGACCTTGTCCTTGACCGGAAGAACGGTCGCGGTGTTGGTCTCGCCCTTCTTCGGGTCGCCGTTCACCACCGACCACTTCTTCTGGCCGGTCTTGGCGTCGAGCGCGACGAGCGTGGTGTCGGCCTGGTGCAGCAGGATCAGGCCATCGGCGTAAGCCAGACCGCGGTGAACCGTGTCGCAGCACATCACCGGGATGACGCTCGGATCCTGCTTCGGCTCGTACTTCCAGATGATGCGGCCGTCCTGGTTCAGGTCGAGCGCAAACACGTTGTTCGGGAACGGCGTGTGAACGTACATCACGTCGCCGATGATGAGGGGGCCGCCCTCATGGCCGCGCAGAACGCCGGTCGAGAACGTCCAGGCCACCTGGAGCTTGTCGACGTTCTTCGCCGTGATCTGGTCGAGCTTGGAGTAGCGGGTGTTGGCGTAGTCGCCGGTCTGGATGCCCCACTGCTTGGGGTCTTTCAGGATCTTCGTGACGCTGTCATTGGCCATCGCCGGCCAAACCATGGCGGCGGCGCCGAGCAGGCCCGCCGCGAGTGCGACTTTGCGCATTGTATTCTCCCTCTAAAACGCAGTCCTTTAGGCGGCCCCCGCGGCGCGCCGCAAAGGCATGATCTTTATTATTGGACCTGCGTCTTCCGCTCGTGTCACGGCCAGTCGGGACTTGTTGCTCGACCCTTTGCCGGACGGCGCCCGGCTAGACCTACGAACCGACTGCAACCCCAAGGGCATGCAGGCGTTGCAGCTGAAGACGAGCGGACCCTAGATCGCTTCGCCGGACCACGCAACAGGACTTTAAGATATAAGAGGATTATTATGATTTTGCTGCGAATGCACACTTATTATATTGCGTCGCATTATCGCCACTCGAGCTCGCGGTAAGCGGCGATCGCGTTGCGGGCGTTGAACTCGTCGAACAGCGCCCAGGCGTCCCGCTCCGAAAGGCCGGCCTTCTCCGATGCCTCGCGCAGGCTCGCGCCCGCGTCGAGCAGCGCCTTCACGTCCGCGCGCAGGCGGTCGAAGTAGCGCTGCTGCGGCTCCAGCGCCTGCGGCCAGGGCGCGGAGGCAGGCCCGTGCCCCGGCACGACGCGCTCGACCGGCCGCGCCTTCACGCGCGACATCACCCGGAGCCAGCCTTCGAGCGAGCCGTCGACGCTCGGCAGGTGCCCCATGAACAGCAGGTCGCCGAGGAACCAGGTGCCGGTGCTCGGGTCGAACACGGTGAGGTCGTTGTCGGTGTGGGCGGTCGGCTCCGCCTGCAGCTCGAGCGAACGGCCGCCGAGATCGAGCGTGAGCCGGTCGGCGACGGTCGTGTCGGGCATCACCACGGCGTCGGGCGCGAATCCGTCGCCGATCGCCCGCCGACCCGCCTCGATGTAGGACTGGGCGCGGGCCTGCAACGCGCGGGGATATTTGGCGTGCGCCACGAAGCGCGCGCCCTCCCCCCGGAACGCGGCGTCGCCCAGCGTATGGTCCGGATGCATGTGGGTGTTGATGACATAGCGGATCGGCAGCGCCGTGCGGGCCCGCACGGCGGCCAGCAGGCGCTCGCCCGCCTGCAGCGTGTTGCCCGTGTCGATCACCGCCACGGCGTCGCGGCCGACCACGAATCCCACATTGGCGATCGCGCCGCCGTTCCCCGGCGCCAGCAGCTCGTAGGGCGCCTGATAGACGAACACCCCGGGCGCGATCTCGGCGGTCGGCAGCGGCTCCGCCGCGCGGGCCGGGCCGCCGAGCCCGAGGCCGGCGACGACGGCGGCGGTCAGGCGAAGAAGCCCCCGGAAACACGACGTTGCGCGCATGGAAGGCTCCTCGCTCGACAGGCGGCGACGACCGCCGCGCCAGCGGGCTTACTTCTTTGCGCCGCCTGCGTCGAACTGGGCGAGGTAGGCGGCGACGTTCTTGCGCTCGTCGTCCTTCTTCAGCCCGGCGAAGGCCATCTTGTTGCCGGGGGCCGAGCCGCGCGGATCGGCGAGGAACTGGTCGAGCGTCGCCTCGTCCCAGGTCTTGCCCTCGCCATAGGTCTTCAGCGCGGCGCTGTACGCGTAGCCGTCGAGGCCAGCGACCTTCCGGCCGATCAGCCCGTTCAGCTCGGGACCGACCTTGTTGGCGGCGCCCTCGCCCACGGCGTGGCAGGCGACGCAGCGCTTGAAGACCTTCTCGCCGGCCGCGGCGTCCTGAGCGGCCGAGGGCGCGGCGAACGAAGCCAGGGCGAGCGCCGCGGCGGCGGTGACGACATGCGGTTTCATGGGAATTCTCCTGATCGTCATGCCGCCGTGACGCGGCATATCGGCCCGAAACTAGAATTGTTTCAGACTGCGACCAGTGACAGGCGCGTGACCGACAGGCGGCGGTCGGGCGTCGGTCAATGAGCGCTTTGGGGTGGTTTCCGCCTGTCTGCTTTCAGGTAAGACCGGAACGCGGCCCCTCCTCGGAGGCTCGCAGTCGATTCGTTGGTCGATCCGGGCGCCCATGACGATCTCCATCCGCGACGCCGTCGAAGACGACCTTCCCGCGATTTTCGAGATCCGCGCGAGCGTGCGGGAAAACCATCTGTCGGTCGAGCAGATGGCCGAGATGGGCGTCACGTTCGAGACGATCCGGGACGCCCTTCGCGAGCAACCCTGCATCTGGGTCGCCGAGCATGAAGGCGACATCCTCGGCTTCTCGATGGCGGACGTCGAGGACGCCTGCATGTTCGCGGCCTTCGTTCGTCCCGAACGCGAGGGCTCAGGCGTCGGCCGCCGGCTCGTGGCGCGGGCGGAAGCGTTCCTGTTCGAGCGTCATCCCCTGATCTGGCTCGAAACCGACGGCTCGTCGCGAGCCGCGGGCTTCTACGAACGGCTGGGATGGAAGCGTGTTCGGGAGCTGGAGGGGGGCGATGCGAGGTTCGAGAAGCATCGGCCGCGCGGCGGCGGCTGAAAGGGCCGGCGGCTTCGAGGACCGGGCCTCGCCTCGCCGGACGACCGCTGCGGCGGCGCGCCGCTTGGAATACGGGCGCGGGGGCGGTACGCCTCTGCGTTCAGTTGACCCTTGGGATCGTCGCCCGCCCGTATGAAACGCCGCCCGCCCCTTTCCGTCGTCAAGCTCGGCGGCAGCCTGTTCGAGGCCGACGCGCTCGACGCGCTGCTCGACGCCTCGGCCTGGCGCGGCGCGGTCGTCGTCGCCGGCGGCGGGCCGTTCGCCGACACGGTGCGCGCGGCGCAGACGCGGCGCGGCTTCGACGACGCCACGGCGCACCGCATGGCGATCCTCGCCATGGAGCAGAGCGCGCTGATGCTGGCGGCGCGCCGGCCGGACCTCCGCCCCTGCGCGACCCCCGAGGCCTTCGCCGCCGCCCGCAGCCGCGGCGCGATCTGGTTGCCCGCGCGCATGGCGCTCGAGGCCGACGTGCCGGCGAGCTGGGACGTGACCTCCGACAGCCTCGCCCTGTGGCTCGCGATCACGCTCGGCGCGGCGCAGGCGGTGTTCGTGAAGGCGGCGCCTGCCCCTGCCGCCGAGGACCCGGAATCGTGGGCCCAAGCAGGCCTCGTCGATCCCTATCTCCCCGTCCTCGCGGCCCGCTACGAGGGCCGGGTGGCGCTCGTCGGCGACGCCTCGCCGACAGCGCTCGACCAGGCGCTCGACGGCCTCGAAAGGCGCGCGGCGTGAGCGCGGAGACCGTCGCGCTCGTCACCGGATCGCTTGCGGAAGCCCGGCTCGCGCGGCTCGCGGACGAGCTGCGCAGCGAGACGCTGCAGCCGCAGGTCGTCAATGTGGGCGTCAAGGTGGCTGCGCTGATGACGGCCGAGATTCTCGAGCGCCGGCTGAAGCTGCCCGAGAACGCCTCGCGCGCGGTGCTGCCCGGCCGATTCCGCGGCGATCTCGAACGGCTCAGCCGGCATTTCGGCGTGCCCTTCGAGCGCGGGCCGGAGGAGCTCGCCGACCTCCCCGGCTTCTTCGGCCGCGGCGGCGTGGAGCCGGACCTGTCGCGCCACGACTGCACGATCTTCGCCGAAATCGTCGACGCCACGATGCTCTCGGCCGACGAGCTGCTGGCGAAGTCCCGCGCGCTGCGGGCCGACGGCGCCGACGTGATCGACCTCGGCTGCCTGCCGGACACGCCGTTCCCAAATCTCGAGGCCTGCATCGCCGCCCTGATCGCCGACGGCGCAAAGGTCAGCGTCGATTCGGCGAACCCGGAGGAGCTCGCCCGCGCCAACCGCGCCGGCGCGCATTACCTGCTGAGCCTCAGCGAGGCCACGCTCGCCATCGCCGACGAGGGCGACGCCGTTCCGATTCTCGTGCCGGCCGCGCCCGCCGACATGGATTCGCTGCTACGCGCCATGGACGCGCTGGAGGCCAAGGGGCGGCGCTACCTCGCCGACCCGATCCTCGATCCCATCCATTTCGGCTTCACCGCCTCGGTGGTGCGCTACGCGGAGCTGCGCCGGCTGCGGCCGGACGCGCCGATCCTGATGGGCATCGGCAACGTCACCGAGCTCACCGACGCCGACACGACCGGGATCAACGCCATCCTGATGGGGATGATCTCCGAACTCAGGATCGAGGCGGTGCTCGCGGTGCAGGTCAGCCCGCACTGCCGCACGGCCGTGCGCGAGTTCGACCGCGCGCGCCGCGAATTCTTCGCCGCGCGCGAAGCCGGCTCGCTGCCGCAGGGCTTCGGCGGCGGGCTGATGGCGTTGCGCGACCGCCGGCCGGTGGCGTCGAGTCCGGCCGACATCGCGACGCTCGCGAGCGAGGTCCGCGACCGCAACTACCGCATCGAGGTCAGCGACGACGGCGTCCACGTCTACAACCGCGACGGCCACCATGTCGGCGTCGACCCGTTCGACCATTTCCCGCATCTCGCCGTCGAGGGCGACGCCGGCCACGCCTTCTATCTCGGCGTCGAGACGGCGCGGGCGGAGATCGCCTACCGCCTCGGCAAGCGCTACGCGCAGGACGAGGCGCTGAAGTTCGGCGTCGCCGGCGAAACCGCCGAAAGCCTTGAAGAGGCGCACAAGCTGAGCTTCAAGAACGCTGGCGCGACGCTGCAGGACAAGCGGGCGAAGCGCGCCAGACGCGCCGACGCCGAGCCGGCGGCCTCCGACGCCGGGCAGGACAGCGACACGTGATCCGCGAGACGATCGTCACCACCCTGTCGCCCGACGGCGTTCCGCACATCGCTCCGATGGGCGCGACGCCGATCGAGGGCGGCTGGTTGCTGCAGCCGTTCCGGCCTTCCACGACGCTTGAGAATTTTCTCGCAACCCGCTGCGGCGTCGTGAACTTCACCGACGACGCGCGGGTGTTCGCGGGCTGCGTCACCAAGCGCCGGCGCGACTGGCCGACGGTCCCCGCGGAGCAGGTCGCCGCCGTCCGGCTCGCGGGCGCGCTCGCCACCCACGAGATCGAGGTGGCCCGCATCGAGGACGACGGCCAGCGTCCGAAGCTCCATTGCCGCATCGTCCGCGAGACGGCTTACAAGCCGTTCCCCGGCCTGAACCGGGCGATCGCCGCCGTGCTCGAAGGCGCCGTCCTGGTCAGCCGCCTGTCCATGCTGCCGGACGACAAGATCGACCGTGAGCTGGCTTACCTCCAGATCGCCATCGACAAGACCGCAGGCGCGGACGAGCGCGAGGCCTGGGATTGGCTGCTGGACGCGGTGCGCGACCATCGGCGCGGCGAGGCCCGGCCATGACCGGCCTGCTCGCGAGCGTCGCGACCCTCGACGAGATGGAGGTCGTCCGCGCCGGCGGAGCCGACATCGTGGACCTGAAGGACCCGTCGCGCGGCGCGCTGGGCGCGTGGGAACCGGACGGGCTCCGCGCCGCCGTGGCGCGCTGGCGGAGCTGGGGCGACGGGGCGCCGGCGCTCAGCGCCACCATCGGCGACCAGCCGATGGACCCGGAGACCGTGCTGCGCGCCGCCGAGGCCGTCGCCGCGACCGGCGTTCCGCTGGTGAAGCTCGGCCTGTTCGCGGACGGCGACGCGGCCGCATGCCTGGCGGCGCTCACGCCCCTCGCCCGGCGGACGCGCCTGATCGCGGTGCTCTTCGCCGATCTCGGCGTGTCGCTCGAGTTGATTCCCGCCGCGGCCGAGGCCGGCTTCCACGGCGTCATGGTCGACACTGCCGACAAGGGCGCCGGGGCCCTGCGCCGGCGCATGGCGGACGACGCCATCTCCGCCTTCGTCCGCACGGCCCGCGCCCGCGGGCTGCTGACCGGCCTCGCCGGCTCGCTCGCGGCCGACGACATCGCGCCGCTCGCGCGCTTCGAGCCGGACTATCTCGGCTTCCGCGGCGCGCTCTGCGACGGCGGCCGGACAGGCACGCTCACGGCGGCCCGCGTCGCGACGGTCCGCGCGGCGCTCAGGTCCCCGCGCGCCGCGGCCTGAGCCGTGCTAGGCTCCGCCTGTTCGGGTGAGGTCGCGCGATGGCGGAGCCTGCGGTCAAGCGGATGACGGTCGAGGAGTTCTTCGCCTGGGAGGAGACCCAGGAGGAGAGCCACGAGCTCGTCGACGGCGTTCCCGTGCTGCGGGGCGAATGGATCCGCTACGGCGACGAGTGGACGATGATGTCCGGCGCGAGCCAGCGCCACGACCAGATCGTCGTCAATGTGATCATCGCTCTCGGCACGAGGCTGCGCGGCCGCGCATGCCGCGCGTTTTCGCCGGACATGTCGGTGCGCACCAGCGCTCGGCGCATCCGCCGTCCCGACTCCGGCGTCGATTGCGGGCCGCGCGTCGACCGCTCCACGATGGCGAGCGAGCCGAAGGTGGTGGTGGAGGTGCTCTCGCCCTCGACGCGCGACTTCGACATGTTCCAGAAGCTCGACGAGTACCGCGCCGTCGACAGCATCGACCATGTCGTGCTGATCGACCCCAACGACCCGCAGGCGGCGGTCTGGACGCGCGGCGCCGACGGCTGGGAGCAGACCGAACTGCGCGGCCTCGATGCCTCGGCCGAGCTCACGGCCGTCGGCCTCTCGCTTCCGCTCGCCGAGGTCTACGAGGACGTCGCGTTCCCGGCGCGTCCCGAGGACGCGGCGTAGCGTCAGCGCGGGGCGACCCGGAGCAGGGCGGCGTTCTCGCCGTCGGTCAGCACGAGAATCGAACCGTCCGGCGCGACCGCCACGTCGCGCATGCGATCGCCGCGTTCGCCGAGCAGAAGCTCTTCGCCGACGATGCGACCGTTCGCGCGACGCACGACGCGCACTGCTCGTTCCTTCAGGGCCGGAACCAGCAACGCCCCCCGCCACTCCGGGAACAGCGCGCCATCGTAGAGCGCGAGGCCCGCCGGCGCGATCGACGGCGTCCACTCCAGCAGCGGCTGCTCGTAGCCCGGCAGGTCCCGAAACGGCGTCACCCGCGCGAAAGTGTAGTCCAGCCCGCCGGTGACGACCGGCCAGCCGTAGTTGCCGCCGGCGCGTAGGCGGTTGATCTCGTCGCCGCCGCGCGGCCCGTGCTCGGACGCGAGGATCACGCCGTCGTCCGGATCGACCACGACGCCCTGCACGTTGCGGTGGCCGAGGCTGTAGATCTCGGGGGCCGCCCCCGCACGCCCCACGAAGGGGTTGTCGGCCGGCGCGTTTCCGTCCCGGTCGAGCCGCACGAGCTTTCCGAGATGGTTCGACAGGTCCTGCGCGTCCTCGCGCCGGTCGAAGCCGTCGCCCAGCGTCAGGATCATCGTGCGGTCGGGCAGGAAGGCAATCCGGGCGCCGTTGTTCGAGTTCCCCGCCTTGGGCGTGGCGTCGAACAGCACGCGGACGTCCTCCAGACGGTCGCCCGCGAGCCGCGCCCGGACGAGCCGGGCGTTGTTCGCGTCGTCGGTCCCGTAGATCATGGTGAGGAAGACGAGGGAGGAGGCCGCGAAGTCGGGATCGACCGCCACGTCCATCAGCCCGCCCTGCCCGCCCGTATGGATCGGCGGCAGGCCCGCGACCGACACGGGCGTGACGCCGCCCGCCGCGTCGACGATCTTCAACCGGCCGGGCGCCTCGGTCAGCAGCGTGCGGCCGTCCGGCAGCGGGGCGACCGCCCATGGCCGGTCGAGACCGCCCGCGACGGTCTCGACCACGTAGCGGGCGGGATCGACCTGCTCGACGGCGCGCGCCGGTACGGGGCCAAGCATGAGGATGGCGGCGCCGACGAGGAAAAGCCGTAACACAGGTCGCTCCGGAACGATTGCGCGCTACAAAGCATCGGGCCGCCGCGACCGGCGGCAAGCTCCCGCGCGCCACACGAACGCGAGACCCCGACGCATGACCGCGATTCTCCGCCCGGCGCTCGCGTTTCTCGCCGCGACTTGCGTCACCGCCGCGCTCGCGAGCGTGGCGCAGTCGCAGATCAACCTCGCCGCCCTGTCGTCGCTCGGCGCGCCGCTGACGCCCGCGCTCCGGGCGCTGACCACCGCGGAGGACCTCGTGCGCTTCGGCCCGGTGATGGCGGCGATCGCCGCGGCGGCCCTGCTGCCGGCCTTCGCCGCGGCGTGGCTCGTGACGCGGTTCGCGCCGGGCGCCCGCGCCATCGTCTGCGCGGCCGCGGGCGTCGCCGGGCTGTGGGCCGCCTTCGCCCTGATGGGATATTTCACGCCGATGCCGACGCTGGTCGCCGCCGCGCGCGGCGCGGGCGGCCTTGCGCTGATCTGCGCCACGGGCGCGGCCGGAGGGCTGGTCTTCGCCCGCCTCAGCCGCGCGCCGTCCGCCGTCAGCGGCTGAAGACCAGCGCCTCGCCCTGCCCGCCCGCGTTCAGGTCGCCGGCGAAACGGCGCGCCCTGGTCGCGTCCGCGCCGAGGAATGCGGCGAGTTCGGCGGAGCGGCGGACCAGCACGCGCAGCATGACGAAGTCGTGCTCGCCGGCGTCCGCGAAGCCCGCGGCGAGGCCCTCGGGCGAACGCAGCAGCAGCGTGCCGCGCTTCATCCCGCGCCCGGCCTTCGCGCCCAGCGCGCCGCCGACGGCGAGCGTGCCGGCGATCATGTCGGTCGCGGCGCCCTCGCCCGCAGCGCCCTTGACGACGATGACGCCGCCGCGCTGGCGCTCGGCCGCGCGGACGCCGGCGGAGCCGCCGACCGTCACGACGCCGCCGCTCATGCCGCGGCGCGCGCCGGCGCTCGCAGCGCCGAGCCGCTCGCCGACGTCGCCCTCGACCGTGACCTTGCCGCCCGCGAGCTCGCTCGCGGCGTAGTCGCCGGCCGATCCCTTGACGAGGACCACGCCGCCGGTCGCGCCCTGGGCGAGCCTCGCGCCGACGTCGCCCTCGACGACGACTTCGCCCTCGGCAAGGCCTGCCGCCACATTGTCGAGCTCGGCCCCGCCGCCGGCGAGGGTGAGCCGGCCGGAGGCCGCGCCCGAGATCTCGAACAGCTCGACGAGCGCGACGCGCTGGCCGCCATAGCCGATCTTCAGGCTTGCGAGATCGGCTCCCGGCAGCGCGCCGGTCAGGTCGACCCGCGCCTCGAAGGCCCCGCGGGGGGTGAGGACGATCCCGCTCACGCCATGATCTCCCGCAGCTTGAAGTGGAACGGTCCCAGATCGCCGCCGTAGTTGCCGGCGTCGATCGCGATGATCCCCTTGTCGCGGCCGAGCTTCACCACCGCCTCGATGCCGGCGCGGGTGCAGGCCGAGACCGCGTCGAAGCTCACGCCGTCGATCACGATCTCCTGCACCGAGGCGACCTCCGGCGGCAGCTTGGTCTCGGTCTGGGACCGCAGCGTCGGGCAGTAGAAATTGTTGGTCGAGGCGAACATGCCCTTGTACTTCGAGCCGACCTTGGAGCCGGAGCGCACCACGCCGCCCGGGAAGGGCAGGATGTTGCCAGGCACCTTGCTCATGGCCTCGACCGCCGCCTCCGCCGCCTCCAGCGCTTCGCGGCGCGAGGCGCCGAGGATTAGGATGTTGCCGCCGCCGACGCCGGACACCGAGCCGGTCTCGTGGTCGCAGACGAACTCGCCCTCCATCACCGGCACGCGCCAGATGCGCTTATCGCCGACCTTCTTCGCGATCTGCCAGCCGTCGCCGAAATACTTGAGCGCCTTGCCGATCGAGATCGGCTCGCCGCCTTCGATGCCGGCGTAGCAGGCCGAGGTCGGCGAGGTCAGCACGCACTGGCCGATGCGGTTCGGAACGACCGACTTCAGGCCCTTGATGTCCATCGCGAAGATCAGCACGGCCACGCCCGGACGACCGTCCGGGGTCTCCTCGGCCGGAACCTCGCGCTCGACGCCCGCCTCGCAGCCGCAGCCGATCACGGAGGTGGCGAAGCCCGTCATGGTCTTCGCCGCGATCATGGCCCACTTCGCCGTGTCGGCGGTGATGATCAGCCGCGTGCCGACCATGGGGAAGGCTTCCGCGAAGCTGTCGCGGATCTCGACGCCGTTCAGGATCATGACGCCCTCGTCGTCGCGTGCGCCACGGCGCCCTGCCCGTCGCGGATCTCGGAATCGGACAGCTTGAAGGTCGAGGCCTTATAGCCGACCGCCTCGTCGAACCAGCGGTCGAGCTTCGTCTCGATGCCCTTGTCGTAGTCCGGCGCGACCTGGTGGGTCTGGCCGTAGGCGAGGCCCGCGATCTCGCCGTCCTTCACGATCACCTCGCCGTTCTTCAGCACATAGGCGGGGGTGGCGAACATCGCCTCGTAGTCGCTCGCCTCGGCGTAGATCACCGCGTCGCCGACCGCGCCGGCGCCGAGATGGCCGCGGTCCTTGAAGCCGAGAATCTTGGCCGGCGCCGCGCGGGTCACGATCGCCATCTCCTCGAGCGTGTACTCGCGGGTGAGCTCGCCGACGATCGAGTGCTTCCGCACCGCCTTCGGCAGCTTGGCGAACTGCTCGTCGCGGAACGCCTTGTCCATCAGCAGCCGGATCAGGTGCGGATAGGTGGTGAAGGGCGCGCCGTTGGGATGGTCTGTGGTGAGGAACACGCGCCAGGGGTCCTCGATCAGGAGGAACAGCTCCAGCCCGATCGCCCATTGCAGCGCGTTGACGAAGGACTTGTCCTTGTAGGCGAACGGCACCACGCCGCAGGCCGCGTCCATCTCCATGTCCATGCCGATCCAGCGCTTCGGATTGGCGATGCCGCGGTTGCGGTACTGGGACATGAAGTCGGCGGAGGCGGTGACCGTCTGGCCGAACATCACCTGGCCGACGTCGACCGTGATGTTCGGGTTCTTGTTCACCGCCTCGGCGATCTTCGCCGCGCCGGAGGAGAACTTGCGATCGCCTTCCGTGCCGTAGGAGTGGAACTGCACATGCGTCAGGTGCAGCGGCCGCCCCTCCGTCGCCGCGATGGTCGCGAGCGTGGTGTCCTCGTTGCCAGGGACGCCGAGGTTGCAGCCGTGCAGGTGGATCGGATGCGACAGGCCGAGCTCGGTGACGGCGTCGATCAGCGTCGTCAGGATCTTGCGCGGCGTCAGCTCGTAATGCGGGTTCTTCTCGTCGAGGTCGAGCTTGCGCGCGTTGAACTTGAACGCGTTGATGCCGCCCGGATTGACGATCTTGATGGCGAAGGTCTTCGTCGCCGCCAGCATCCAGGCGACGTAGTCGTTGACCGCCGACTGCCCCGCCCCGCTCGCGATCAGGTCCAGCAGGAAGTCGTCGTTGCCGAGCACCAGATAGCCGCCGGTGTCGAGGAACGGGATGTCCTTCATCTCGGCGTGCATGTGGCGCGCGTTCGCGGCCACCACCGCCGGCTCGAACACGGCGGTGTAGCCCATCTCGGCGTAGCGGCAGCCGATGGCGTGCGCGGTCATGGTGCCGAGGCCGCCGCCGCAGCCGCAGAACGGGCCTTCTGGCTCGCGGTTGGCGCTCTGCTCCTCCACCATCAGCAGGCGGGCGAGGTTCGACTTGCCGCCGGCGATGTGGCTGTGGATGTCGATCGCGCCGGCCATGACGACGCCGCCCTTGGCGTCGATCGTCTCTGTCACGCCCTCGGCCGCCGCGGCGTCGACCACGCGGCCGTCACGGATGACGACGTCGCGGACGACGCCGGTCTCCGCGTTCGCGGGATCGACGACCTTGCCGTTGGTGATGCGCACCGCGCTCATGGAAGGCGCTCCAGAATGCGCGCGAGGACGTCGGCGACGCTCGGCAGGCCGGCGTCGCGGTGTTTCCCGAGCGGCAGGCCGACGACCGAATCCGCGCGGAAGGCGAGGCCCGCATGGTCGAGGCCCGGCTGGCCCACGGGGATGAACACGTCCGGCTCCCGCTCGAACTCGGTGTCGGGATGGGCGAGCGCGATCAGGCGCGCCTCGCTCTCCGGCGGCGCGTCGGGGCGGAAGGCCTGCGTCCAGACCACCACGTCCGCGGTCTTGACCGCCGTCTCGGTGGCGTAGGCGCGCTGGTCGTGATCCGCGACGCCGCCGCGGAAGCCGACCCGGAGCGGGAAGCCGATGTTCCAGAGCGTGGCGTGGTAGGCGCCGGTGAGGTTGTCCTTGCCCGACAGCGGCAGGCAGGCGGCGCGGCCCTCGACGTTGAGCGCATCGACCACGGCGACGGCACGCTCGATCACGAGGTCGGCGTCAGCGTCGAGCGACGAGGCGCTCCAGGCCAGCACCGCGTATTTCGCGGCCTTCAGCGTGTCCACGAGCGGCGCGAGGTCCGGCTCGCCCTTCAGCGGCGAACCGCCGGCGGCCAGCGCCGCGAGCCGGGACAGCGCGTCGACCAGGCCGCCCTCCGGCACGGCGACGGTCTCGACCGTCGAGCCCTCGAGCTGCGCCAGCGAGCCCTCGGCCGGCGCGCCGCCGAGGAAGATCACGCGGCGCGGGCCTTCGAAGAACCGGCCGGTCTTCGGCGCGACGCGGGCGTAGAAGCGGTGGAACGCCTTCTCCGGGTCGGGCCCGACCACCACCAGCACGTCGCAGCGGTTGCGCACCTCGGCGAAGGTGGTCGCGATCCAGCCCTTGCGCTGCGAGCTCGCGAGGTTCCGGACGAGGCCTTCCGAAGCGTGATGATCGACGCTGCCGCCGATCCGCGCCGCGAGCTTCAGCACCGCGCGGACGCCGTCGACGTCGATCGCGAGGCCGGCGTGGACGGGCGAGCGCGCCTCGGCCAGCAGCTCGGCCGCCGCAGCGATCGCCTCGTCGAGGCTCGCCTCGCGGCCGTTGACGCGCGGGTCCGGAGCGGGCGCGCCGGAGCGGGCGAACAGCGCCGCGCCCCGTCCGCACGAGCCGCCGACCGGCGTGACCTTGGCGCCCTCGACCTTGAGCGCGACGTCGTCGCAGCCGAGGCCGCAGAACGGGCAGACGACGTTCTGGCTCGTCGTCGCAGCCGGGGCGGCGTCAGTCATATTTCACGTAGGAAAAGCGCATGTCGGTCTGCGGGGTGCCTTCGAGCGCGTCGTCCTCGGACGGCTTCCACTGCACCACGCTCTCGATCTTGGCCGCGAGCTCGAAATCGCGGGCGGTGATCCCCTTGGCGTCGTGCGACATCAGCCGCACCTCGACCCAGGCGTAGGAGGCGGTGATGTCCGGATGATGCCAGGCCGCTTCGGCAAGATGACCGACGGTGTTGATCACCATCAGCGTGCCTTTCCAGCTGTTGGTCTTGTAGGTACGGCGAATCCAGCCGTCCTCGAGCCGCCATTTCGGCAGCTCGGCGGCGAGGCGTGCCGCCACCTCGTCTTCCGGGATGATCGCTTTCGGATCGGCCACGGGCGCTCCTCGGGGTTTTGATTTGACCGGGACCGTTACATGGGCGGCTGACCCCGCGCAACGCGGCGCGACGTTTCGTCCGGCTAGGCTTTTGGCGCATTCCCCAAGGATGGCGTGCGGCTTTTCCGACCCCTATGGTGCGCGCGGAACGCCATGACCGAACACGATCCCCACAGCCAGCCGCCGCCCCCCGGCGCCGAGGCGCCGCACGCCGTAACCGTGCGCGCGCCGGGCCGGCTGCATGTGGGCTTCCTCGACCTCGGCGGCGCGCTGGGGCGACGCTTCGGCGGGCTCGGCGTCTCGCTCGATTCGCCGGCGACGGTGGTGACGCTCGAAGCGGCGAAGCGGCGCTCGGCCAAGGGGCCCGACGCGCACCGCGCCGAGGCGGCGCTTAGCGCCGTCGCGGACGCCTTCGGGCTCGACGACCGCGTCGCCGTGACGGTCAACGAGGCCCTGCCCGCCCATTCCGGCCTCGGCTCCGGCACCCAGCTCGGCCTCGCGGTCGGCGTCGGGCTCGCGCGGCTGCGCGGCGTCGACCTGACGCCCCGGCAGGTCGCCGAGGCGCTCGGCCGCGGGCAGCGCTCGTCGATCGGCCTCGGCGCCTTCGAGAGCGGCGGCGTCATCCTCGACGGCGGGCGCGGGGCGCTCGACGCGCCGCCGCCGATCATCTCACGCATCCCGATCCCCGCAGGCTGGCGCATCCTGCTGATCTACGACCGCGGGCTCGCCGGCCTCAGCGGCTCGCGCGAGACGACCGCGATGGCGTCGCTGCCGCCCTTTCCCGAAAGCCTCGCCGACCGGCTGTGCCGGCTCGCCACGCTCGGCGCGCTGCCGGCCGCGGCGGAGGGCGACGCCAACGCCTTCGGCCGCGCCGTCGGCGAGATGCAACGCCTGCTCGGCGACCATTTCGCCCGCGCGCAGGGCGGCCGCTTCACGAGCCCGGACGTCGCCGACGCGCTCGCCGCGATCGAACAGGCCGGCGTGCCCGGCGTCGGGCAGAGCTCCTGGGGACCGACCGGCTTCGCCATCCTCGGCGACGCCGGCGAAGCCGCCGAGCTCGCCGCCGCCATGCGCCGCCGCTTCGCCGACCGCCCGAACCTCGCCTTCGAGATCGTCCGCGGCGCGAGCCGCGGCGCCGACATCGCCCTCCGCTCCGCCGCCGCGCCGGACGGGCTCGCACTTACCGGAGACGCAAATGTCCGACGCTGAACCGATCTTCCACATGATCACGCCGCTGAAGCACACGAGCCCGTTCGACGTGAACATGGCCGTGGACGCCGGCTTCCACATCATCTCCGCGAATGTCGAGGTGGGCCTGCAGGACGTCGTCCCGCTGACGCAGGACGCCATGTTCTCGCGCTCGCCCGACGCCGCCAAGCGCACCGTGCTGTTCATCGGCGGCAAGGACGCGAGCCTCGCGCTTGACCAGATGAAGGCCGCGGGCTCCGCGCTGTTCCCGCCGTTCGAGATCTCGATCTTCGCCGACCCCGCGGGCTCGTTCACCACCGCCGCCGCCATGATCGCGCTGGTGGAGAAGAAGCTCGCCGCCACGCGGCCCGAGGGGCTGAAGGGCGCGAAGGTGCAGGTCTACGGCGCCACCGGCATCGTCGGCGGCATCGCCGCGGTGATCGCGGCGCAGGCCGGCGCCGAGGTCACCATCGTCAGCCACCGCGTGATCGAGGACGTCGAGGTCAAGGCGATCGACTTCAAGAAGCGCTTCGGCGTCATCCTGAACTGCGCCGTCGCGACCAACGACGAGGAGAAGAAGGCGCTCGTCGCCGACGCCGAGGTGATCCTGACCGCGGCCTCGGCCGGCGTCGAGGTGATCTCGACCGAGGTGCTGAAGGCGGCGACGAGCCTGCTGGTGGCGGCCGACATCAACGCGGTGCCGCCGACCGGAATCGCGGGCGTCGGCGCCAATGACGACGGCGTCGCCCTGCCCTATGGCGTCGGCATCGGCGCGCTCGTGATCGGACAGGTGAAGTATCAGGTGCAGCACCAGATCCTGAAGCGGATCCGCGCCTCCGACACGGCGCTCAGGATCGGCTTCCTCGAGGCCTATGAGCTCGCCCGCAAGCTCGCGGCGTAAGCCGTTCGGCGTCGCCCTGATCGGGCTGTCGACGCGCGCGCTCGCGCGCTCCGCCCGGCGGGCCGGCCTCGCGGCGCTCGCGCTCGACCTGTTCGCGGACGCAGACACGCGCGAGCACGCGGCCTGCGTCGTCCGCGTGCGTCCGCGCCGGCGCGGGGTCGGCCTCGATCCGGCCGCGCTGATGGCCGCGCTTGAAGCCCATGCGCCCGCGGGCCTGCCGGTGGTGTTCGGCGCAGGCTTCGAGGACGCGACCGGGCTGATGGCCGCGGTCGGCCGCCGCCATCCCATCCGCGGCGCGGCGCCCGAGACGGTGCGCCGGCTCAAGGACCCGTTCGCCTTCGCCGCGCTGCTCCGGAGCCTCGGCGTCGCGCATCCCGACGTCGCCGACATCCGCGACCTTGCTAACCTCCCCCCCGGCTGGCTCTCGAAGCGCGTCGGCGGATCGGGCGGCGCCCACATCCGTAGCGTCGACGGACGCGCCGTCCGGGGGCGCTACGCGCAGGCCCGTGTGGCGGGATCGCCGTTCTCGGCGCTGTTCCTCGCCGACGGACGGCGCGCGCGCGTCGTCGCCTTCTCCGCGCAATGGGCCGATCCGACGCCCGCCGCCCCGTTCCGCTACGGCGGGGCCGTCGGCCCGCTCGTCCTTCCGCCCGAGCGCGAACAGGCGGTCGCGGCCATGCTCGACCGGCTCGTGGCGGCCTCCGGCCTCGTCGGCCTCGCAAGCGCCGACATGATCGCGACCGGCGCGGACGAGGCGGGTTTCGCGCTGATCGAGATCAACCCGCGGCCGGGCGCCACGCTCGACCTGTTCGACCACGCGCCGTCGCCCTCGCTGCTCGCCGCCCATCTCACCGCCTGCGACGGACGGCTTCCGGACGCGGCGCCTCGTCCCGTTGACGCGCGCGCCGCCGCCGTCGTCTATGCGCCGCATGCGACCACGACGGCCGGCGTCTCCCGGCCGGCGTGGACGGCGGACTGGCCCGCCTCGCAGGACCTCATTCCGCGCGGCGCGCCGGTCTGCACCGCGCTCGCGGCGGCGGCGACGCCCGAAGCCGCCCGGGCGCTTGTCGAACGCCGGCGCCTCGCCCTGCTCGCCGCGCTGCCTTCCGTCCGCGGCAAGGCGGCCCCCGAACCCCAAGATTCCGCATTCCAGGATCTCGAACCCACGGTGCCCGCATGACCCAGTCCCGCCCGAGCGTGAGCGCGCTCTCGGCTCCTCTCGTCGAGTCCCTGATCGCCGACGCGCAGATTCTGCGGCTCGGGATCGAGCGCACCGCGACCGGCGCGACCATCGTCGACGCCGGCATCGACGTGCGCGGCGGGCTCGAAGCCGGCCGCCGCATCACCGAGATCTGCCTCGGCGGCCTCGGAACCGCGCGCTTCGTCCCCGACCTCCGCTTCCCGCGCTGGCAGACGGCGATCCAGATCACCACCGCCGACCCGGTCATCGCCTGCCTCGGCAGCCAGTACGCCGGCTGGAGCCTGTCGGAAGGCGACTTCTTCGCGCTCGGCTCCGGCCCGGCGCGCGCGCTGTGGGCCAAGGAGGAGCTGTTCGGCGAGCTCGGCTACAAGGACGCGGGCGGCAGCGCCGCGCTGGTGCTGGAGACCGACAAGCGCCCGCCGGACTCGCTGATCGCCTTCATCGCGAAGGAGACCGGCGTGGCGGAGGACAAGCTCACGCTGATCCTCACCCCCACCACCAGCCTCGCGGGCTCGGTGCAGGTGGTCGGCCGCGTGCTCGAGGTCGCGCTGCACAAGGCGCACGCCATCCACTTCCCGCTGGACCGCATCGTCGACGGCGTCGGCGTGGCGCCGGTCGCGCCGCCGGCCGCCGACTTCCTCGGCGGCATGGGCCGCACCAACGACGCCGTGCTCTACGGCGGCGAGATCACGCTCTATGTGGAAGGCCCCGAGGACGAGGCCGAGCAGCTCGCGAAGGGCCTGCCCTCCTCGACCTCGCGTGACCACGGCCGTCCGTTCGGCGAGATCTTCGCGGGCTACAATTTCGACTTCTACGCCTGCGACGCCGGCCTGTTCTCGCCGGCCGTCGTGACCGTGACCGCGCTCTCCACCGGCAAGAGCTTCAGCGCCGGCGCCTTCGTGCCGGAGCTGGTGGAGAAGTCGTTCCGCGGCTGATCCGCTTTTCCGTCACGCCCGGCGAACGCCGGGCGTGACGGCGTCCGACGTCTCCCAGCACCGCGCCGCCATGCCCGATCCCGCCGTCGTCATCTTCACCGAAAAGGCCGACTGGCACAGCCACGGGCTCGCCCGCGCGCTGGAGCGGGAAGGCCTGCGGCCGTTGATCCGGTCGATGACGGAGTGCGGGTTCACGCTCGCAAGCGGCGCGCCGGGCCTGCACGTCCCGGGCGTCGACGGCCTGCCCGAGGCCATATTCGTGCGGCTGATCCCGGCCGGCGACACCGAGCAGATCACCTCCCGGCTCGGCCTGCTGCACGCGGCGCGCTCCATGGGCGTGCCGGTCGTCAACGACGCCCGCGCCATCGAGGTCTGCGTCGACAAGGCCATGACCACCTTCGTGCTGGCGCAGGCCGGGCTGCCGACGCCGCTCACCATCGTGCGCGAGCGCCGCGCCGACGCGCAGGCCGCGCTCGACGCCCACGGCGCGCCGATGGTGCTGAAGCCGCTGTTCGGCGCGCAGGGCAAGGGCGTCGCGCTGGTCCGCCCCGGCGAACCGCTGCCGGAACCGGTGGGCGGCGTCTTCTACCTGCAGGCCTTCGTGGAGGCGCGCGGCTCGCGCGCGAGCGGCCGGGCCCACGACTGGCGCGTGTTCACGATCCGCGACCGCGCCGTCGGCGCCATGATCCGGCACGCCGAGAAGGGCTGGATCACCAACATCTTCCAGGGCGCGACCGGCGAGCCGGCGCCCGTCGACGGCGAGGCGGCGGCGCTCGCCGTGCGCGCGGCGGCGGCGGTCGGCGCGGATTACGCCGGCATCGACCTGATCGAGGACGAGGACGGCCGCTTCCTGGTGCTGGAGGTCAACTCCATGCCGGCCTGGAAGGGCCTCAACGCCGCGACGGGCCTCGACATCGCCGCAGAGCTCGCGCGCGACGTCGCCCGCCGGCTGGCCCGCGCCGATGCCGCCTGAGGGCTTCGGCCTCGCGGAGGTCGCCGCGCTGTTCCGCGCGGCGTGCCAGGCCGAACTCGGCGCGTTCAAGCCCGGCAACGTCCACGTCTTCCGCGGCGGCCACGGCATGACGGTCGCGACCTTCGAGAAGGCCGCGGAAGTCGCGGCCGTCCGGCTGGTCGCCGGCCGCAACGTGGGCGAGCGGATCGAGGGCGCGGTCAAGGCCTCGCTCGCGGCGGTCGGCTGCAACGCCAATCTCGGCATCATCCTGCTGTGCGCGCCGCTCGCGGAGGCCGCGCTGTCGCTCGGACCGGACGAGGAGCTGCGGCCTGCGCTGGCGCGGACGCTGTCGCGCCTGACCGTCGCCGACGCGGAGGCCGCCTACCGCGCGATCGCCGCCGCCAATCCCGGCGGGCTCGGCTCGGCGCCGGACCAGGACGTCGCGGACGCGCCGACCGTGACGCTGCGCGCCGCCATGTCCCAGGCCGCCCACCGAGACCGGATCGCGCTGCAATACGTCACCGACTTCGAGGACGTCTTCGCCTCCGCGGCCGCCTATGACGCGAGGCCTTCCGGCCGCGCCGCGGTCGAGGACGTCTATCTCGGCCTGCTCAGCCTGTTCCCCGACAGCCATGTCGCCCGGAAGTTCGGCGCCGAGACCGCCGAGACGCTCCGGCGGGAGGCGGCGGCCTTCGCGGCCTCGCTCGACGCCGAGCCGGACCGCGACCGCGCGCTCGACGCCTTCGACCTGCACCTCAAGGCGCGCGGCCTGAACCCCGGCACCACCGCCGACCTGACGGTGGCCGCGGTGTTCACCGCGCTTCTGCAGCGAAACCGCTGAGCGCGGCGTGGTCCAGCCGCCCGTCGTGCAGCGCGCTCGCGACCAGCGCGCCGGCCGTGCCGTCGGCCCGCAGCGCGCGCAGGTCGTCGATGCCGCGCACGCCGCCGGCGGCGAACACCCGCCGCCGCGCGCCCGCGCGCGCCGCCGCGGCGCCCACGCGCTCGAGGTCCGGCCCGAGCCCGGCGCCGACGCGCGCCAGCGTCATGACGATCACCCGCCGCGGCCAGAGCCGAACATCGTCATGCGCCTCGACCGGCCCGAGCCTGCCGCGGGCGTCGTGGTCGAGCGACAGCACGGCCTCGCCGGCGCCGAGCGCGCGCTTCAGCGCGAACACGTCGGCGAAGGATTCCGTGCCGAGGATAGACAGCCCCGGCCCCGCAGCGGCCCGCCGCCGCAACGCCATCACGTCGGTCTCGCCGCGGTCGACCCAGATCTCGAGATCGCGAAACGTGGCGGCGATGGCGGCGATCTCGACGTCGTGGGAGCCCCGGCCCCGGATGGCGTCGAGGTCGGCGACGTAGAGCCGGCGGAACGGCGCCAGCGCGAGCAGCGCGGCGACGATCGCGAGCGGCGCGGAGCCCCGGACCAGCCGCGATTCGATCGGCTGGTAGGCGTCGCGCTCGCCGCGCCGCGCATGCACGACCTTGCCGCCCATCAGGTCGATCACGGGGATGACGTCCAAAATCCAAGCACTCCCCGGCGGCCGGCGGTTTCGCCCGCGGCCGCGCGCGCCTATGGTCCGGCCCGGTCGGTTGCCGGCGAAGCGTCGCCGGCGGTTTCGGAACGAATCCCCGTGCGCGTGCTTCTCTGCGAATTCGTGACCGGCGGCGGCATGCATGGCAATCCCCTGCCGGCGTCGCTGGCGCGCGAGGGCCTGCTGATGCGCGACGCGCTCGCCCGCGACCTCGCGGAGCTCGGCGACGTCGCCCTGACCACGACCGCCGACCCGCGCCTCCCCGCGCCGCCCGCAGGCCGCGTGGCGACGCTCGGTGAGGCCGACGATCCGTGGCGGCTCTGGGCCGACCTCGCCGCGGAGGCCGACCTCCTCATAGCGGTCGCGCCCGAGACCGGCGGGCTGCTCGCCCGCCTCGCCGCGCTCGGCCATCAGGCCGGCGCCCAGGTGTTCGGGCCGGACGACGAGACGATCCGCATCACCACCTCGAAGCGCGAGACCGCGACGCGGCTCCGGGCCGCCGGCGTCGCCACGCCGCCGGCCTGGCCGGCGGACGCGATCCCGAGCGACGCGCAGGGCCCGTTCGTGACGAAGCCCGACGACGGCGCCGGCTGCGAGGACACGCGGTACTGGCTGGACAGGCCGCTTCCGGGCGCCGTTCCCGCGGACCATATCGCCCTGCCCTTCGTCGAGGGCGACGCGGCGAGCCTGTTCGTCGCCCGCGGCGGCGACGGCGGCGCCGTCATCCTCTCCGCCAACCGCCAGCTCGTCACGGTCGAGGACGGCGCCTTCCGCTTTCGGGGCCTCGACGTCGGCGCGCTCGATCGCGAGCGCCCCGACCTCGTCGCCGTCGCGCAGGCCGTGGCGGACGCCCTCCCCGGCCTCGACGGCCTGTTCGGGATCGACCTCGCGCTCGGCGCCCACGGTCCCGTCGTGATCGAGGTCAATCCGCGCCCGACCACCGCCTACGCCGGCCTGCGCCAGGCGCTCGGGCTGAACCCGCTGCGGCTGGTCGCGCCCTTCGCCGACGCCGCGCCGCCCGCGCGGGCGGCGACCCGGCCGGTGGAGCTACGGCTGTGACGGAGATCGTGGGACTCGACGTCGGCGGCGCGCATCTGAAGCTCGCGCGCCTCGCGGCGGACGGCCGGCTCGCGGCGGTGCGCATCGTCCCATGCGCGCTGTGGCGCGGGCTCGACCGGCTGGAAGCGGCGCTCGACGAGCTCGCGGACGACATCCCGGACGACGCGCAGGTCGCCGCCACCATGACGGGCGAACTGGTTGACCTCTGGCCGGACCGGGCCACGGGCGTCGCCGCGATCGCAGGCGCCCTCGCCCGCCGCTTCGGCGCGGGCCGGCTCGCGCTCTACGCCGGCGCCGAAGGCTTCCTCCCGGCGGACCACGCCGGCGAGCGCGCGGAGGCCATCGCCTCCGCGAACTGGCGCGCCACCGCCGAGGCGCTCGCCGCGGAAGGCGACGCCGGCCTGATGGTCGACATCGGCTCGACGACCTCCGACCTCGTGCCCTTCGCGCAAGGCCGCGTCGCAGCCCGCGGCGCGACCGACGCGGAGCGCATGGCGCTCGACGAACTGGTCTATCTCGGCGTCGCCCGCACGCCGGTGATGGCGATCGCGCCGCGCCTGCCCTTCGCCGGCGCCTGGGTCACGCCGATGGCCGAGCATTTCGCCACCAGCGCCGACGTCCACCGTCTGACCGGCGACCTGCCCGAGGGCGCGGACCTGCACCCGGCGGCCGACGGCGGCCCGAAGACGCGCGAAGCCAGCGCCCGGCGGCTGCTCCGCATGGTCGGCGCCGATCTCGACGCGACGACATGGCCCCAAGCTGAGACGCTGGCGCGCTACCTCGCGGAGGCGCAGCTCCGCCGGCTGCACGACGCCGCGATCGGCCTGCTGAGCCGCCCGGACGCCGCCGCGCGGACGGTCGTCGGCGCCGGCGTCGGTCGTTTTCTCGCGAAACGTCTGGCGGGCAGGCTCGGGCTCGGCTATCGCGACATCGGCAAGGCGTTCGCCGACGATCCCGCGCTCCAGGCTCCCGCCGCGGACTGCGCGCCGGCCGTCGCCGTCGCCCGCCTTTTCGCGTCGGGGTCCGCAACCTCGCGCCGCCCTCACGAGTTCGACTGAGATGAGCGATCGCATTTTCCTCCGCGGCGTACAGGTGCACGCCTATCACGGCCTGTTTCCGGAAGAGCAGAAGCTCGGCCAGCGCTTCGTGTTCGACGTGGACTACTGGCTCGACGCCAAGTCTTACGCCCGCGACGACGATTTCGGCGGCGCGGTCTCCTACAACGACGTGTTCAACACCGTGGTCGAAATCGCGACGTCCGAGCGCTTCGACCTGATCGAGGCGCTGGCGGAGCGCATCGCCGGCGTCATCCTCGAGCGCTACGCCGCGGTGAACGCGGTGAGGGTCGAGGTGCACAAGCCGGCCGCCCCGATCGCCGGCATGTTCTCCGACGTCGGCGTCGAGATCACCCGCCGCCGCGGCGAGGCGTGAGCGTGGCCAAGACGGAGATCGGGCTCGGCTTCGGCAGCAATGTCGGCGATAAGGTCGAGAACCTCGTCCGCGCGATGGAGCGCGTGTTCGACGGCCGCCACATCCGCTTCCTCGCGGCGTCGTCGTTCTGGCGCAGCGCGCCGTGGGGCTATGTGGAGCAGGACTGGTTCGCCAACGCCTGCGCGGTCGGCGAGACCGAGCTTTCGCCGGAGGAGGCGCTCGCCTTTACCCAGAGCGTCGAGGAGGAGGTCGGCCGCCACAAGACCTTCCGCTGGGGGCCGCGCGAGATCGACGTCGACATCCTCTATCTCGGCGACGCAAAGGTCGCCTCGGCGCGGCTGATCGTGCCGCACAAGGAGATGTTCAACCGCGCCTTCGTGCTGGCTCCGCTGGCGGAGATCCGGCCCGACCTCGTGCTCGACGGCGCCTCGATCGCCAAGGCGACGGACGAGGCCGACACCGCCGGCCTCGAGATCATCGCCCCGCCCTGGCGGCCGGCGGGAGCGCTCTGAGAAGGGGCTGATCCGTTCGTTCTGAAACTCCGCGTCATGGTCCGGCTTGACCGGACCATCCATGTCGGGCGTAGCGCTCGACGTCCGAGATGGGTACTCCGGTCAAGCCGGAGGACGACGCAGCGCATTGGAAGCGCCGCGCGCCCTTGTCCCGGCCTTGAGCCGGGACCCAGAAACGCCGACGCTTCATAGCTAAGCGACGACATCGTCGCGGCTTTCCAGCGCCGCCATGGGACTGGGTCCCGGCTCAAGGCCGGGACAAGCAAGAGCGACCGTCTCCGCCCGCCTCAGTCCACCCGCTTCATGCCAGCGGCGAAGCGGCGAGAGTTGGCGACGTAGCGGCCGGAGGTGCCGAGCAGCTTGATCTCCCACTCGCCGCCGAGCGTCTTCACGGCCTTCGCCGGCGAGCCGACGATGAGGGAGAAATCCGGGAACTCCTTGCCCTCCGTCACCAGCGCGTTGGCGCCGACGAGGCAGGACTTCCCGATCTTCGCACCGTTCAGGATGGTCGCGCCCATGCCGACGAGGCTGCCCGCGCCGATCGTGCAGCCGTGGACGACGGCGCCGTGGCCGAGCGTGCAGTCCGGCCCAATGTCGAGCGGGAAGCCCGGGTCGGTGTGGAGGATGCAGCCGTCCTGCACATTGGAGCGGGCGCCGATGGTGATGCGCTCGTTGTCGCCGCGCAGCACGGCAGAGAACCAGACGCTGGCGTCCTCCTCCAGAACCACGTCGCCGACCACGACCGCGTTCTCCGCCACGAAATAGCGGCCGCTGGCGGGCGTCTGCGGCTTCACGCCGTCGAGTTCGTAAAGCGCCATGGGTCGGGCTCCGTTCGTTGGTCTTGGTCTGGGGCGCGCCCGCCCGGGGCGCGGGTCAGACGCCGATCGCAGTCAGCGCCGCCGACCCTAGCGCGAGGCTCCACAGCCCGGCCAGCACCGTGCCGACGAACACGCCGACGGCGGAGCGGCCGCGGTTGCGCGGCGCGGCCAGATTGCGGGCCAGCATGTAAGGCGCCGCGATGGTCACGAGCGGCACCGCCACCACCGCCAGCAGGTCCGGCGCGCGCAGCAGCCGGAAGCTCGCCCGCCGCGCCGTCGCCGCCTCGAAGGCGGACGCCGTGAGCCCGGACAGCGCGAAGCCGAGCGCGAGCGTCAGGCATCCGGTCAGAAAGGGCGGCATCTCGGCTCCTTCGCGCGACGTCAGGGCTTCAGCCTCCGTCGAGCAAGCGCCATGCCGTCCCGCAGCGGGACAGTTCAGTCGAGATCGGTCTCGAGGATCGCCATCTGGAAGTTGTAGGAGAGGTCGCCGTCCTCGTCGTCGCGGAACAGCACGCCGACGAACTCGTCGCCGAGATAGACCTCGGCGCTGTCGTCCTTGCGCGGGCGCGCAACGACGCGGACCGTCTGATTCTGGAACAGCTTGCGCATGTAGGTCTGCACGCGCTCGAGTTCGCGCTTGTCCAAGATCGCCTCCGGGCATGGGTCGGAATGGGGAGCGCGGCGCGGACGCGGCCGTCTCTGCTGGGCCGCCGACTTGCCACGCCGCGCCGCCGGAGGCAAGGCGCAGGCGGGAAGGCCGGGCGGTCAGAGGCCGGCGTCGTAGAAGATCTGGTCCATGCTGCGGGACGGCTCGGCGCAGGGCGACGCGCCGACGACGCGCGCCGGCACGCCGGCGACCGTCACGTTGGGGGCGACCTCGTGCAGCACCACCGAGCCCGCGGCGACGCGCGAGCAGTGGCCGACCTCGATGTTGCCGAGAATCTTGGCCCCGGCCCCGATCAGCACGCCGCGGCGGATCTTCGGGTGCCGGTCCTCGTTGCTCTTGCCGGTGCCGCCGAGGGTGACGCCGTGCAGGATCGAGACGTTGTCCTCGATCACCGCGGTCTCGCCGATCACGACGCCGGTGGCGTGGTCGAAGAACAGGCCGCGGCCGATGCGGGTCGCGGGGTGGATGTCGACCTGGAACGCCGAGGACGACAGGCTCTGCAGGTAGAGCGCGAAGTCGCGGCGCCCCTGGGTCCACAGCCAGTGCGCCAGACGGTGGGTCTGGATGGCGTGGAAGCCCTTGAAGTAGAGCAGCGGCTCGATGGCGCGGGTGCAGGCGGGGTCGCGGTCGACCACGGCGGCGAGGTCCGCGCGGATCGCGGCGCCGATCTCGCCGTCCGCGGCCGCGGCTTCCGAGAAGGTCTGCCGGATCAGGTCGCCCGACACTTCATCGCGGTCGAGCCGCGCGCCGAGGCGATGGCCGACCGCCTGCTCCAGCGTCTCGTGGTTGAGCACGGTCGCGAACAGCAGGGCCGCGACCTCCGGCTCGCGCCGCACCGCGTCCTCCGCCTCGGCGCGGATGCGCGCCCAGATCGGATCGAGCGTCAGCAGGTTCTGGCTCTCAATGCGCGCGAGCTTCGCCATGATCGTCTCAACTCCCGTGGCCCGGAGGCCCGTTCTTATCGTTGTACCACAGATGGGCCCGGCGGGCCGGCTTTGAAGCCCCGCGCGCCGCTCATATCCGCCACCCGCTCACGCGGGCGGCCCGATCCGGCGGAGGCCGGACCGGGCCGCTTGGTCATACGCGCGCCGCGCGTCAGTCGATCTGTGCGCCGGAATCCTTGACGATCGGCGCCCATTTCGCGAGCTCGCTCTTCACGAGCGCCGCCAGTTCGTCCGGACCGGAGCCGACGACCACCGCGCTGAAGTCCGACAGCTTCGCCTTCACCGCGTCGTCGGCGAGCGCCTTCACCGCCGCGTCGTGCATCCGGTCGATCGCCTCCTTCGGCGTGCCGGCCGGCGCGAACAGCGCGTTCCAGGAGTAGGTGTCGTAGCCCGGCAGCGTCTCGGCGATCGCCGGCAGGTCGGGGAAGGTCGGCACCCGCTTCGCGGTCGTCACGCCGAGCGCGCGGAGGCGCCCCGCTTTGATGTGCTCGGTCGAGGACGGCATGTTGTCGAACTGGATCGGCACCTGGCCCGCGATCACGTCGACCAGCGCCGGCCCCGAGCCCTTGTAGGGGATGTGGATCAGGTCGATGCCGGCCAACTTCTTGAACAGCTCGCCGGACAGATGCAGCGGCGAGCCGTTGCCCGACGAGGCGTAGGAGTACTTGCCGGGATTGGCCTTCGCGAGGTCGATCAGCTCCTGCACCGTCTTCGCCTCGAAGTTCGGATTGACGGTGAGGACGTTCGGCACGTTCACGAGCAGCGAGATCGGAGCGAAGTCGGTCTCGGCGTTGTAGGAGATCTTCTTGTAGAGCGCGGGGTTCAGCGCGTGGGTCGCGACCGTGCCCATGAGGATGGTGTAGCCGTCCGGGTCCGCCTTCGCGACCGTGCCCGCGCCGAGGTTGCCGCCTGCGCCGCCGCGGTTGTCGACGAGCACCTGCTGGCCGAGCGCGTCGCCCATCTTCGCCGCCACGAGGCGCGCGACGAGGTCGGTCGAGCCGCCCGGCGCGAACGGCACGATCATGGTGATGGGGCGGCTCGGAAAGCTCTGCGCGAGCGCCGGCCGGGCGAGCGTTCCGAGCGCCGCGGCGCCCGCCGCTCCGCCCAGCAGCCCTCCGAAGCGCCGGCGCGTCAGGTTGAAAAGATCGTTCGACATCGACGTTCCCTTGTTCGTTTCTTCCGCGGCCGTTGCAGCCGTCGCCAGTTCCGGGCCGCCGGACTGTGGCATGCCGTCGCGCCGCGGTCGACAGGTTCGCGGCCCGGCGATCGCGGCCGCGATCACGAGCGCGTCGGTGCCGACGGGAGGCGGGATCAGCGTCCCGCGGTCTTCACCAGCGTGGCGTCGGGGAAGCAGGTCGGCGGCAGGCCCTTCGACTGCTGCCAGCGCCCGATCGCGACCCGGGTGCGGAAGCCGACGAGCCCGTCCGCGGAGCCGACGTTGTGGCCGAGCGCCTCCAGCCGCCGCTGCATGGCGGCGACGTCCTCGCGGTCGAAGCCCTTCGGCGCGGTCCAGCGCCCGGCGATCGGGCGGCCCGCGCCGTAGCGGTCCGCGAGATGGCCGACGAACAGGGCGTAGAGGTCGCTCTCGTTGTACTTTTTGATCACGTAGAAGTTTTCGGACACGAGGAAGGCGGGCCCCGCCCGGCCCGCGGGCATGAGCAGGAACACCCTGCGGCCGGGATCCTTCGGCAGCGCCCCGCCCGGCTTCGGCTTCACGCCGAGCGTCACCCATTCCGCGACGGTCTTGCCCTGGTCCGGCCCCTCGAAGGCGCAGGAGACGCCGGCCGGCAGGTCGATCTCGACGCCCCAGGGCCGGCCCGCGATCCAGCCGTGAAGCTGGAGGTAGCGGCCGATCGAGCCCAGCACGTCGGGGGTCGAGCGCCAGATGTCGCGCTTGCCGTCGCCATCCATGTCGACGGCGTTCTCGAGGAACTTCGACGGCAGGAACTGCGGCTGGCCCATGGCGCCGGCCCAGGAGCTGCGCATCTCCTCGCGCGTGAGGTGATCGCCGTCGAGGATCTTCAGCGCGGCGATCAGCTCGGGCAGGAACTGCTGCCTGCGCGCGCCCATGAAGCTCAGGGTCGCGAGCGCCCTCAGCGCGTCGTTCCGCACCGGGGCGCCGCCATAGCGCGACTCCCGCGCCCAGATCGCCACCACGATCTCGGCCGGAACGCCGTAGCGCCGCTCCACCTCCGCCAGCACCCGGGCGTTCTCGGACAGCCGCTTGCGGCCCTCGGGGATCAGCCCTGAAAAGTTCGGCTCGGCGACGTAGCGGGCGGGGTCGGAGAACTCCGGCTGGCGCTGGACGCGCGGCGGCGGCGCGCCGGGCGGCGCGAGGTCGGGCAGCGACCAGTCCAGCGCGACGCCGGAAAACGCCGCGTCGAACGTCTTGGCGCCGACGCCCGCCTTCAGCGCGGCGGGACGGACGGTGGAGGCGAGCCAGCTCTGGAACTGGGCCTCGACCTTCGGCCGCTGCGCCTCGGGCAGGGTTTCGGCGTGGGCGGGCGCGGCGAAGGCGATCACCAGCGCCGCAGCGAAAAGCCTCACGCTGCGATGGACCCGTCTGGCGACGGACGCCCGCCCGTCATGCCCGCCTTCGCGGGCATCCACGACTTCGGCGTAGCGCTCGACGATCCCAGAAAGTCGTGGACGCCCGGCTGCCGCCGGGCATGACGGCGATGCGAGTCTCAGAACAGGAAGTACCGCTGCGCCATGGGCAGCACGTCGGCCGGTTCGCACGTCAGAAGCTCCCCGTCGGCGCGCACGTCGTAGGTCTCGGGGTCGACCTCGATGACCGGCGTGGCGTCGTTCAGAATCATGCTGGCCTTCGATATCCCGCCGCGCACGTTCGTCACAGCCACGAGTTCGCGCGTGAGGCCGAGCCGCTGGCTGAGGCCATCCTCGATCGCCGCCTTCGAGGTGAAGATCACCGACGATTTCTGCAGCGCGCGTCCGAACGAGCCGAACATCGGGCGATAGTGCATCGGCTGCGGCGTCGGGATCGAGGCGTTGGGGTCGCCCATCGGGGCGGCGGCGATCATGCCCATCTTCAGCACCAGATCCGGCTTCACGCCGAAGAAGGCCGGCGACCACAGCACGAGGTCCGCGAGCTTGCCGACCTCGACTGAGCCGACATGGGTCGAGATTCCGTGCGCGATCGCCGGGTTGATCGTGATCTTGGCGACGTAGCGGCGGACCCGGACGTTGTCGTTGTCGCCGGTCTCGTCCTTCAGCCGCCCGCGCTGAACCTTCATCTTGTGCGCGGTCTGGAAGGTGCGGATGCCCACCTCGCCGACGCGGCCCATGGCCTGGCTGTCGGACGAGATGATCGAGAGCGCGCCCATGTCGTGGAGGATGTCCTCGGCGGCGATCGTCTCCTTGCGGATTCGGCTTTCAGCGAAGGCCACATCCTCGGAGATCGAGGGATCGAGGTGGTGGCACACCATGAGCATGTCGAGATGCTCGTCGAGCGTGTTCACCGTGTAGGGCCGCGTTGGGTTGGTCGACGACGGGATGACGTTCGGAAGGCCCGCCACCTTGATGATGTCGGGCGCGTGGCCGCCGCCAGCCCCTTCGGTGTGGAAGGCGTGGATCGTCCGGCCCTTGAAGGCGGCGATCGTGTCCTCGACGAAACCGCTCTCGTTCAGCGTGTCGGAATGCAGCATGGCCTGAACGTCGAAGGCGTCGCAGACGGTGAGGCAGCAGTCGATCGCGGCCGGCGTCGTGCCCCAGTCCTCGTGCAGCTTCAGCGCCGCCGCCCCGCCGCGAATCTGCTCCTCGAGCGCCGCCGGCAGCGAGGCGTTGCCCTTGCCGGAGAACAGCAGGTTCATGGGGAACGCCTCCGCGGACTCGATCATCCGCGCCAGATGCCAGGGGCCGGGCGTGCAGGTGGTGGCGGTGGTGCCGGTCGCGGGGCCCGTGCCGCCGCCGATCATGGTGGTGACGCCGGAGGCGATCGCGTCGTCGACCTGCTGCGGGCAGATGAAGTGGATGTGGGCGTCGATCAGCCCCGCGGTCAGGATCTTGCCCTCGCCCGCGATCACCTCGGTGCCGGGGCCGACGACGATCGTCACGCCCGGCTGCACGTCGGGATTGCCCGCCTTGCCGATGGCGGCGATGCGGCCGTCGCGCAGGCCGACGTCCGCCTTGATGATCCCGCCGTGGTCGATGATCAGCGCGTTGGTGATGACGGTGTCGACCGCCCCTTGCGCGCGGCTCGCCTGGCTCTGGCCCATGCCGTCGCGGATCACCTTGCCGCCGCCGAACTTCACCTCTTCGCCATAGGTGGTGAAGTCCTTCTCCACCTCGACGATCAACTCGGTGTCGGCAAGCCGCACCCGGTCGCCGACGGTCGGGCCGAACATGTCGGCGTAGGCGGAGCGGGAGATCTTTGCGGGCATGGGCGGATCTCCGGGATTCAGGTGAGCGGTTTGAAGGGGGGTCGCTGGCGCGCCTTGCGATCGATCGTGACCGTCGGCGCGGCGCCTGCGCGACTGTTCAGCTCAGCGATCAGATGATCTGCGAACCCGGCTCCGCCTGCGCGAAACGACTCCAGGGCGGCGGCGACGGCGTCCGCCTCGCCGATCACGAGCCGGTCGAACGACAGCAGCCCTTCAATCAGGCGCGCCATGCCTTGCCGGTCGTAGCCGGGGTGCTTCCTGACGGTCCAGACGAGCTCGGCGAGCGTCAACGGATTGACGTAACCGGGAGCCTCGGGCGTCAGTTCCTCCTCGAGAAAGCGATCGGCCCGCTTCGTCCAGACCGGATCGTCCTCAAGGAAGTATCGAGCGAGAATGTTCGTGTCGACGCCGATCAATCGTCTGCGTCCAGGATCGTCTTGCTTTGAACGGTGCGGGCTATGGCGTCGTCGACGTCGAGCGGCGCGTCGAGAGGTCCGAAAATCCCCTTCAGGTGCCGCATGGTTCTCGTCTTTGCGATCACGCGGACGTCCCCGTCGCTCCCGACAAGGAACTGCACGGACCCGCCGGGCTCCAAGCCGAGCGCCCTGCGAACCTCGACGGGAATCGTGGCCTGCCCTTTGAGCGACGTCTTGGCGTCGAACCTACCCATTGCTGAAATCCCGAAGCGACAACTTCTCCCTACTTTACGCTCTTCGCCCTACTCTCACAACGCCCCCATGACGTCCTGCCGGAAGCCGAACACCTTCCGGTCGCCGCCGAACGGCACCAGCGTCACGCTGCGGATCTGGCCCGGCTCGAACCGCACCGCCGTCCCTGCGGCGATGTCGAGCCGCATGCCGCGGGCCTTCGCGCGGTCGAAGGACAGGCCGGCGTTGGTCTCGGCGAAATGATAGTGGCTGCCGACCTGGACCGGCCGGTCGCCGGTGTTCGCGACGTCGAGAGTCACGGTCGGGGCGCCGGTGTTGAGCTCGATGTCGCCAGCGGCAGGAAAAATCTCTCCGGGGATCATGGGCCGGCTCCTCACCGGATCGGTTCGTGGACGGTGACGAGCTTGGTCCCGTCGGGGAACGTCGCCTCCACCTGCACGTCGTGGATCATCTCGGGCACGCCCTCCATCACCTGATCGCGGGTCAGAACCTTCGCGCCCGCGGCCATGAGCTCGGCGACGGAGCGGCCGTCGCGGGCGCCCTCCACCACGAAGTCGGCGATCAGCGCGATCGCCTCGGGATGGTTCAACTTGACGCCGCGCTCCAGCCGGCGGCGGGCGACGACCGCGGCCATGCTGATCAGCAGCTTGTCCTTCTCGCGGGGGGTGAGGTTCATCGATGCTCCCGAACGTTCAGAACGCGAAGACGCGCGGCGGAGGCCGGCCGGACAGGACGCCGATCGCGGCCGCCACGTCCCGCCGCAGGGCGGCGGCGTCGCGCGCGACCAGACGAGCGACCAGACAGCCGTCGAACACGCTCGCGCCCGCCTCAGAGGAGCCCGAGGCGAAGGCCTCGCGCAAGCCCGAAAGTCGGGCTTCGGCGGCCTGCGAGACGAGCAGCAGCGTCGCGGTCGCAAGGCCCCCGGCCGCGACCGCCGGCCGGTCGAGCCGTTCCGCCACCGCGTCGTCGAGCTCCAGCGCGTCGGCGAACACCAGCCGCCCGCCGCGCCGCACCCGCCAGCGGTCGAAGACGCGGCCCTGCTCCACCCGTTCGCCGCGGGCGGAGCGGCCGAACACGAAGCTGTCGCAGGCGAGCAGCTCGGCGTCGTCCGCAAGGTCGGCGTCGAAGCTGCGCTCCAGCCGGGCGCCGTCGAACAGGATGGTCTCCTGCGGCAGCCAATGCGCCACAGCCCCCCCCGCGACCGTCAGCCGGTTCGCGATGACCGCCGCGTCGGACACCGCGCGGTAGGTCTTCTCCGCGGCCTGGGTGGTGACGGCGGCCTCGGCGCCCTCTCCCCAGGCGATCTCGACGTCCAGCCGGTCGCCGCCCGCGACCCCGCCGCCGATGTTCGCGAGCACTGCGCAGGGCGGCGTCCCCGGCTCCGGGCGCGGGAACAGCACCCGGAGCGCGCCGGCCTGCTCCAGATCGGCGAGCCGCGTCGCCGGCCCCCGCCGCGCGAACGCGACCCGGGCCGCGCCCTTGGCGCGCTGTCGTCCGTCGCTCCGGACTTTCGTCGCCTCGACCGGAATCGGATTTTTCTCCACCTTGATGGAACAAGAGCATGCGACGCGCGTTCGGACGTCCGCAAGTCCGGGTGAATTTCCTCGGATTAACTTGGGCGTTAACCAGAAATTAACCGGGCGTTAACAATGTTGGCCGTATCGTCATACCGTTCCGTCGAGGATGCCGATATGCCATCCGTCTACGTCGCTCCGCTCGCATCGACCGCGCCGATCTTCGCGACCGCAGGCCTAAGCCTCGAAGAGATGCGCGACTACGTCCGCCGCCGTCGCCCCGCGACGACCGCCGAAGCGCTCCGGATGCTGCGCGACGCCTACCCCGCCGCTCCGCTCCGCCTGCGCGTCGCCGCTTGCGAGAGCTGAGTAAACGACGTCAACCCTCTGACGGCGTAGGCGTTTCCTTCGTCGCCGCATCCATCGCCACGAGCCGTCGGCGGTGCAGATAGGCGAAGGGCAGCGTCCCGAGATAGCCGAGCGTCGCCAGCGCCAGCATCGCCCAAGGATAGCTGATCAGCAGGGTCACGATCAGCGCGGCGCCGATGAGCAGCGGCGCCACATAGGCGAGATGGACGCGCCGTCCGAGCTGCTTGCCGGACCAGGTCGGCAGCGGGCTCACCATCAGCAGCGCGATCGCGAGCACGTAGAGCAGCACGACTGGAAGCGCCACGGGCACGCGCGGAAAGCCGAGAAATTCCAGATAGATGGGAAGCAGCGCGGCGATCGCGCCCGCCGGCGCCGGCACCCCGACGAAGAACTGCCCGGCCCAGGCCGGCTTGTTGGGATCGTCCAGCGCCACGTTGAAGCGCGCCAGCCGGAGCGATCCCGCGATCGCGAACACGAGCGCGCCCATCCAGCCGACATGGCCCAGGCCGTTGAGACCCCAGACATAGAGAATGAGGGCCGGCGCCACGCCGAAGCTGACGAAGTCGGCGAGGCTGTCGAGCTCCGCGCCGAAGCGGGAGGTGCCCTTCAGCAGCCGAGCGAGCCGCCCGTCCACGCCGTCGAGCGCGCCGGCGAGCACCACGAGGTAGACCGCGAGCTCCAGCCGGCCTTCGATCGCCATCCTGACGCCCGTGAGTCCGGCGCAGAGCGCCAGCAGGGTGACGAGGTTCGGCAACAGCAGCCGCAGCGGCACGAAGCGGAGTCGGGCCCGCCGCGGGGCGGGCTGTCCGGACGGCGCGCTGTCCATGGTCCTCGCCTCCCCGCCCTGTTCAGCTCGACCGGAACGAGCGGGGCGAAGCTTCGCCTGTGAGATCGGCGATGACCGTCTCGCCCGCGACGGTCCGCTGGCCGACGCCCACCAGCGTCGTCGCGCCGGCCGGCAGGTAGTGATCGACGCGGCTGCCGAACCGGATCAAGCCGAAGCGCTCGCCGGGCCCGGTCGCGTCGCCCTCGCGCACGAAACAGACGATGCGGCGCGCGACCAGTCCGGCGATCTGGACGACGCCGAGCGAACCGTAAGGCCCCTCGATCACGAGCCCGTTGCGCTCGTTGTCCACGCTCGCCTTGTCGAGATCGGCGTTCAGGAACTTGCCCGCGGTGTAAGCGATCCGGGTCACGGTCCCGCCGATCGGCGCGCGGTTCACATGGACGTCGAACACGTTCATGAACACCGCGACCCGCGGCAGCGGAGCGGCGCCGAGACCGAGCTCCGGCGGAGGAACCGCCGCGCTCACGTCGCACACGACGCCGTCGGCGCCGCTGACGACAAGCCCGTCGGCTTCCGGCGTCACGCGATCGGGATCGCGGAAGAACAGCGCGCACCAGATCGTCGCGCCAACCCCGATCCAGCCCAGCGGCTGCCAGATCAGGAACAGCACGAAGGCGATGGCGGCGAAGATCGCGATGAACGGGCGGCCTTCGCGATGGATTCGCGGAACGGCCTTGCGGATGGATGCGGTGACGTCGTCGATCATGGTGGGGCGGTCTTAAGCCATGCCAGCGCGCGAACCAAGCGCGCTCACTCGGCCGCCCCCGCTTCCGCGACGTCTCTTCGGGCGCGCAGATCCGCGTCGTCCCAATCGTCGCGGCCGTCTTCGTCGTCCACGCGGGCGAGCGTCTCGCGGGCTTCATCCGCTTCGCGCTGACGGCTCCAGAGGCTGGCGTAAAGGCCGCCGGCCGCCAGAAGCTCGGCGTGCCGACCGCGTTCGACGATGCGGCCGGCGTCGAGCACGAGAATGTCATCGGCGGCGACGATGGTCGAGAGCCTATGCGCGATCACGAGCGTGGTGCGCCCTCTCGACACGCGCTCCAGAGCGTCCTGGATTTCTTTCTCGGTCGCGCTGTCAAGCGCCGAGGTCGCTTCGTCCAGGATCAGGATCGGCGGTCCCTTGAGAATGGTGCGCGCGATCGCGACCCGCTGCTTCTCGCCGCCGGAAAGCTTCAGCCCTCGCTCGCCGACCTCGGTGTCGTAGCCGCGCGGCAGGGCGCGGATGAAGCCGTCGATCTGCGCGAGCGAGGCCGCCTCCTCCACCTCAGCGTCGGTCGCGTCCCAGCGGCCGTAGCGGATATTGTAGCGAACGGTGTCGTTGAACAGCACGGTGTCCTGAGGGACCATGCCGACCGCCTCGCGCAGGGAGCTCTGCGTCACTTCGCGGATGTCCTGTCCATCGACGGTGATGCGCCCCGCACCGACGTCGTAAAAACGGAACATCAGCCGCGAAATCGTGGACTTGCCCGCGCCCGACGGCCCAACGATCGCGACGGTCTTCCCCGCCGGCGCCTCGAAGCTCACGTTCTTCAGGATCGGCCGCTCGGGATCGTAGGCGAAATCGACGTTCTCGAACCGGATCGTCCCGCCGCGCACCGCAAGCGGCGGCGCGCCGGGCGCGTCCTCGATCTCGGGATCCTCGCCGAGCAGCCGGAACATGGCTTCGAGATCGGTCACCGACTGTTTGATCTCGCGGTAGATGAAACCCATGAAGTTCAGCGGGACGTAGAGCTGGATCATCATCGCGTTGATCAGCACGAAGTCGCCGATGGTGTTGGTTCCGGCTCGGATGTCCGACACCGCCATGACCATGCAGATCGTCAGGCCGGCGGAGAAGATCAGCGCCTGCCCGCCGTTGAGCCAGGCGAGCGAGGTGTAGGCGCGGATCGAGGCGTCCTCGTACCGCCCCATGGCGCGGTCGTAGCGGGCGGTCTCGCGGCCCTCGTTGCCGAAATACTTGACGGTCTCGTAGTTGAGCAGGCTGTCGATCGCCTTGGAGCTCGCATCCGTGTCGGTGTCGTTCAGCACGCGCCGGATGCCGAGCCGCCACTCGGTCGCGGCGTAGGTGAAGGCGAGATAGACCGCCACCATGCCGGCGACCACCGCGGAATAGACCCAATCGAACTGGTAGGCGAGCGCGCCGAGCACCAGCGCCAGTTCGAGAATCGTCGGCACGACGGTGAGCATCGCCGTGCGCGTCAGCGTCTCGATGGCGTTGCGGCCGCGATCGACGACGCGGCTGATCGCGCCCGTGCGGCGGCCGAGATGGAATCGCAGGCTCAGCCGGTGGATGTGCCGGAACACCTCCAGCGACAGCCGCCTGACGGCGTTGGTCACCACCGGCGCCGTGACGCCGTCGCGCGCCTGCGCGAAGGCCACCATCAGCACACGGCCCGCGCCGTAAGCCAGCACCATCACCACGGGCGCCCCAAGCGCGAAGGCTTCCCAGGGGCCCGTCGCCGCCGCGCCCTCGCCCTTCGCCGCCGCCAGCGCGTCGGTCGCCCACTTAAACCCATAGGGCACGAGCACGGTGACGACCTTGGTCAGCACCAGCAGCACGACCGCAAAGGCCATGCGCCGCTTCAGGTCCGGCCGGTCGGCCGGCCACATGAAGGGCTGAAGGCCGCGCAGGATGCGGAACAGCGCTAATCCGCCGCCGTCGACTTTGGGGCGGAACGCGGAAAAGCTGCTGTCGGGAGGAGGCGCCATCGAGACGGTTACGTATGCCTGAAAGGCGCGGATGCGAGAGGGGCCGCGAAGACCGGGCCGCTCAAGGCTGTCCGGCCTGGGTCCCCTCGCCGGCCGGCACCACCAGCACCTGCCCGGGATAGATCAGATTCGGGTTCCGAATCTGGCCGTCGTTCGCCTCGTAGATGACGGTGTAGCGCATGCCCTTGCCATAGGCCGAGCGCGAGATGCGCCAGAGGCTGTCGCCGCGCTTCACGGTGGCCGTCTCGATCGCCGCGACGACCGGGTTGGCGTCGCCCGCGGCCGTGGCTTGCGGCGACGGGTCGGGAGCGGACGGCTGGGCGCCGATGGACGGCGCGCCGGGGCTCGCGGCGGCCGGAGCTTCCGCCCGTCCCGCGACGGGAGCAGCGTAAGTGAAGCGGGTCTCCGCCCGCGCCACCACGGTCTCGCCGCCGCGCTTCAACTGATCGGCGCGCACCACGTAATCGCCCGGTGCCAATCCGCGCTCGACCCGGAGCGACCAGCGGTCGTCGCCGCCGATGATCGCCGTCGCGACTGGCGCGTTGTTGAGATAAAGCCGCAGCCGCTCGCCGGAAGGCCCTGCGCCCTGCGCATAAACCCGACCGCTCTCGGCCTCCACCGCGCCGATCGAAAGCCGCGTCGTGGAGGGCGCCGCCTGTGACCGCGCGGGCGCGCGGGCCGTCGACGCCTGCTCGAGCGGGGCTGACGTCGCACGCGTCTGCGCTGTTGGAGCCTGCGGCCGCTGCAGGATACGGGACGGCGCGTTGGGCTCGTTCAGGACGACGATCACGTCCTTCGAGGGCGGCGTCGGCACCGCGACGGTCAGGCTTTGCTCGGAAAGCTGCTCGCGCCCTTCGGCGTCGCGTACGCGGAGCGCGATCTGGTAGTCGCCCGGCGGCAGAGGGTCGGGCGTCATCGCCCATTGGCCCTGGGCGTCGGCTTTGGCCGCGGCGTGCGGCTTGCCGTTCGCAAGCAGCTCCGCGGAGCAGTTGGCGACGCAACGCCCCGCCACCACCATGTCGCCCGACGGCTCGACCCTCACCACGTCGAACGCCGGCTTCGGCCCTTCACGCCTCTTGGCCGCGGCGGAATCGCCCGTTGCGGGGCCGACGGCGTTCGGCTGCGCGGCCGGATCGCCGGCAGGCGCCGCGGAGGGAGAGCTGGGCGCATCCGCCTGAGGAGCTGCGGCCTGCCCCGACGGCGCGTCGGGCGCAGGCTTGTCGCCCTGAGGCGCCGTCGCCTGAGGGCCGGCGCCGTTCGCCGGAGGGATGGCGGTCTGCGGGCGCTCCGGCGCAACCGGCAGGCGCTCGACGTTGCGGAGACCGTCGACGTAGTCCCGGATCTGCGGCTCACAGCCGTAGCCGACGGCGATCGCCAGCACGACGAACCCGATTGCAAACCCGCGCTTGACCGCCGCGTCCATCTTGAAGAACCACCCTGTCCCCGACATGACCACGGATGCGGCCGCTGCGCCGTCATCCGCCGGTCACGTCCCCCCTCCTACAACGGCGGCGGCCTCCGCGCACGCATGATCGCCTTGGCCTTTCGCCGCCCCGAACCTCATGGTGCGCGCCTCGTCATCTTGACCGTCGCGCGCGACCGGCGCCAACTCAGGCCATGACACGAATCCGAAACGTCTGCGTTTACTGCGGTTCGAGCACGGGAGCCCGACCGCAGCACATGGAGCATGCGGCCAGCCTCGGCCGCGCCCTCGCCCGGGCCGGCGTGGGCCTGGTCTATGGCGGCGGCAACATCGGCCTCATGGGCGCGGTCGCGCGCGCGGCGCTGGAGGCCGGCGGCCATGTGACCGGAATCATCCCCCAGTTTCTGGTCGACCGCGAGGTGATGCTCGCAGACGTTCAGGAACTGCTGGTCACCGCCGACATGCACGAGCGCAAGCGCCTGATGTTCGAGCGCTCCGACGCTTTCGTCGCGCTTCCGGGCGGCGTCGGCACGCTGGAGGAACTGGTCGAGCAGATGACCTGGGCCCAGCTCGGCCGGCACGACAAGCCGATCCTGATCGCCGACTTCGACGGTTTCTGGACCCCCTTGCTGACGCTTCTGGAGCACATGACGACCGAAGGCTTCATCCGGCCCGGCTTCACGGTTCCCTACGTGGTCGCCGACAAGGTCGAGGACATCCTGCCTCTGCTCAACGAGGCCGCGACCGTTCTGGTCGAGACCGAGCCCACGCCCGACGAAGCCGCGCTTCAGCAGCTCTGACGCCGTCAGAACGGCGGGGAGCGGCGGCTCGCCCGCCAGAGGCGGGCCATACGCAGCCAGCGCGGGCTGTCGCCCTCGGGTGCATCCTGTCTGGCGTAGCGGGCGAGATCCCGGGCTACGGGAGCCAGCGGCAGGAAGGCCGCGCCGGCCTCCGGGTCGACCGTGGCGAAGGCCGATCTCGCCTCGCCCAACCGCCGCGTTCCGACCGCTACAAGTTCGGCCACGAGCCCTGCGACGCGCGCTCCGCCTCGCCGCTCGCCAAGATCGGCGAGCGACACGCCGCGAGCCGCCATGCGGTCGGCCGGAACCATTCCCCGGAGCCGCTCCGGCCGCAGACGGATGTCGGCGATCAGGCGCGACACCCCAAGCGCGACGCCGCCATAACCGGCCGCGTCGGCGCCGCCCGGCTCGCGGCCCTTCGCCAGAAGGATCGTCGCCAGCCGCAGCACCGCCGACCGGGTCGCCCCGAAGCGCGCCTCCATCTCCTCGACGGAGGCGACGGGATCGTCGTAGAGGCCGTCGTTGTGGGCGTCGATCAGACCTTCGAGCGCCGGCCTCGGCAGGCCGCCGTACCGGATCGCGGCCTCAAGCGCCCGCATGATCGGGTGGGAAGCGGCGTCCGCCCGCTCGGGATCGGCGAGGGCGTCCCGCCACCACTGCAGCCGCAGCTCTCCCGGCATCGGTTCGCTGACGAGATCGCGGACACGGGCGAGTTCGGCGTCGAAGGCGTAAAGCGCGAGCAGATGGGGCCGCGCCTCGGCGGGCGCGAACAGGGCCGCGGCGTATCGGTCGAAATCGGCGGAGCGGACAAGGGAGGCGACGGGATCGCCCGCAGCGTCTTCGGTCACGGCGGTTCCGCCCCCGGGCGCGGCTTCAGGCTATGGCGAGCAGGGCGGCGGCGACCCGCCGCTTCTCGCCGGAGAGAATGTTCCACGTGCGCGCCGCGGCGCCGGTCGCCATGGTCTCGACGACGATGGCGCGCTCCCTGAGCGCCGCGCGCACCGCCGGCGGGAGACCCGCGGGCTGCGCGCCCGTGCCGACGAGCAGGGTGTCGATCGCGTCGGCCTCGTCGAAAACGCGCCGGAAGGCGGCTTCGTTCAACTCGGCCGGATGGGCGAACGGCCACGCCCACATGCCGGAGGGCAGCGCCAGCAGCGAGCCCCGGTGCGACAGGTCGGCGAACCGAAAGCCGCCGCCGCCGTAAGCGTCGATCAGGTGGGCGCCCGGCAGGTGACGGCCGTCGGGCTCCACGACGCGCTTAGGCCCGGGCCTGCGCCGCCTTGGCGTCCGCCTCGGCCTTCTCGTCGGCCGCGGCGCGCGCGGCGGTCTTGAGGCCGAGATAGATCAGCATCGGCGACGACACGAAGATCGCGGAATAGGTGCAGATCACGACGCCGAACAGCATGACGTTCGCGAAGCCCTGGATCGCCTGTCCGCCGAACAGCACCAGCGCGAGCAGCGACAGCGCCGTGGTAGTCGCCGTCATCACCGTGCGCGACATGGTGTGATTGATCGATAGGTCGAGCAATTCCTCCGTCGGGATGTTCTTGTAGCGACGCAGCAGCTCGCGCGTCCGGTCGAACACCACCACCGTCTCGTTGAGCGAGTAGCCCACGATCGTCAGGATCGCCGCGATCGACGTCATGTTGAATTCTTCACGCGTGATGATGAAGAATCCGACGGTGAGCACGATGTCGTGAAGCGTGCCGATGACGGCGCCGATCGCGAGCGTCAGCTCGAAGCGGAACCACAGGTAGACGAGCACCGACACGATCGACAGCACGACGCCGAGCGTGCCGGCCTGCACCAGCTCGCCCGAAACGCGCGGGCCGACGGTCTCGACGCGCCGGACCTCGTAGTCGCCCTCGAAGGCGGCGCGCGCCTTGTTGACGAGGGCGCTCTGCGCGGCGTCCCCGCCGGGCTGGGTCCGGAACCGGATCGACACCTGGCCGTCGCGTCCGAACTCCTGCACCTCAACTTCGCCCGCCTCGAAGCTGTGCGCGGTCTCGCGCACCTTGCCGACGTCGGCCACGCCGGACTTCGACTGCAGCTCCATCAGCGTGCCGCCGGTGAAGTCGATGCCGAAATTCAGGCCGATCGTCAGGAACAGCACGACGGTCATGACCGAGATGACGGCCGAGAACGGGAAGCTCAGCACGCGCCATCGCACGAACCGGAACTTGCTGTCATCGGGGAACAGGCGAATGAGACGCATCGGCCGGGCCTTGAATCAGAACGGCATCGTGGTCGGGCGGGTGCGCCGATACCACAAGGCGATCATCATGCGGGTCATCGTGACCGCGGTGATGACGGTCGTCAGGATGCCGAGAAGGAACACGACGGCGAACCCGCGAACCGGGCCGGAGCCGAGCAGGAAAAGGATGAGCGCCGCGATCGCCATCGTCGAATTCGAATCGATGATGACGGCGAAGGCGTGCTTGAAGCCCGCCTCTACGGCCGAGACCATGCTGCGGCCCGCCCGGAACTCCTCGCGGATGCGCTCGTAGATAAGGACGTTCGAATCCACCGCCGTGCCGATCGTCAGCACGATGCCGGCGATGCCGGGCAGCGTCAGAGTCGCGCCAAGCAGCGACATGAGCGCGAAGATGAAGATGACATGGATGACGAGCGCGATGTTGGCGAAGAAGCCGAACACGCCGTAGGTCGCGAACATGAAGACCACGACGAAGGCGGCGGCGTACCAGGTGGCGCGGGTGCCGGCGTCGATCGAATCCTGGCCGAGGCCGGGGCCGACGGTGCGCTCCTCGATCACGTTCAGCGGGGCGGGCAGAGCGCCGGCGCGCAGCAGCACGGAGAGATCGTTCGCGCTCTCGACCGTGAAGCTGCCGGAGATCTGCCCCTGGCCGCCGGTGATCGGCTCGCGGATCACCGGCGCCGAGATCACCTTGTTGTCGAGCACGATGGCGAAGGGCCGGCCGACGTTCTCGCGCGTCACCTGCGCGAAGGCCTGCGCCCCGCGGTTGTTGAAGCGGAACGAGACGACCGGCTCGCGGGTGTTCTGCTCGAAGCTCGGCTGCGCGTCCTGCAGGTCTTCGCCCGAGACGATCACGCGTCGCTCGACCACGACGGGAATGTTCTGGCCGCCGCCCTCCTCGTAGAGCAGCTCCGACCCCGAGGGGATCGCGCCGCTCGGCGGCTGCCCGACAGGGAAGTTCGGGTCCACGAGCCGGAACTCGAGCTTGGCGGTCTGGCCAAGGATGTCCTTGAGGCGCTGCGGGTTTTCGAGGCCCGGCACCTGCACGAGAATGCGGTCGGCGCCCTGCCGCTGGATCGAGGGCTCGACGGTGCCGAGCTGGTCGACGCGGCGGCGGACCACCTCCAGCGACTGGTCGACCGCCTGGCGCACGCGGGCCTGAAGGCCCTGATCCGTCAGCGTGGCGGTCGCGACGTTGGACCCGCGCTGGCCGACCTGCAGGTCCAATTCACCGGTCGCGCCGAACACCGTATTGGTGATGGGCTGCGCGAGAGTGCGCAGACGTTCCTGCGCCTTGGCGAGGTCGTTCGGGTCCCTGAGCGTCACGGACACCGTCTTGCCGTCGAGCCTGATCTCGCTGGTCCCGATCCGGGCTTCGCGCATCAGGCGGCGCGCGTCCTCCTGCAGCGCCACGCCGCGGGCGCGGGCGAGCGCCTCTCCGTCGACCTCCAGCAGGAGCTGGGAGCCGCCCTGCAGGTCGAGGCCGAGAACGATCGTCCGCGGCGGAAACCAGCTCGGATAGGAATCGAGAACGGACTTCGGCAGCACGTTCGGCAGCGCGAACAGGACGCCGAGCGCGCAGAGCGCGAGCACCGCGGCGGTCTTCCAGGGAGAGAAATGCAGCATGAGCCCTCGAGGCCTCGCATTGACGGGCGCGCGTCCACGCGCGCCTCGCGCCTCAGGCGGCGTCGGTCTTCACCGGCTCGCCCTTGGCGCGCACCTCGGCGATCATGCCGCGCGACAGTCGCGCCCGGACGTTGTCGGCGATCTCGATTTGGACCTCGCCATCGTCGACGACCTTCGTCACCTTCGCGATCAGGCCGCCGGAGGTGACCACCGTGTCGCCGCGGCGCACGTTCTTGATCATCTCCTGATGCGCCTTCACCCGACGCTGCTGTGGCCGCAGAATCAGGAAGTACATGATCACGAAGATCAGAAGGAACGGCAGAAGCTGGATCAGGAAGTCGGCGCCACCGGCAGCCGGGGCGGCGCCTTGGGCGAAAGCGGACGTGACGAACATCTAAGGCTCCGATGGCGGGTCGCGCCGCGATCGGGAAGGACCCGGCCTCGATCACGCGAAAAGCCGGGACGGCCGCCCCGGCGAAAACGCGGCGGACTATATCCACGACCCTTGCGAAATCAAATCACGGCTCAGATGAGCGGCCCCCCAGCCTTTCGTCGAACCAGCGTCGCGGCGGCGCCGGACATGCACGCGGCGTTCTGGACGCACCGCCCCGAGCGGGCTAACGACGGTCGCCGGCCTGCTGTCCGGCCTCTCCCGCACCCCGGCGTTCGAGGCGTTTCCATGTCCGATCCGTTCTACTCCATGCCAGCGACGGACACCCGTGACGCGCTGCTCGCCCGCATCGCGGACGCGCTGGAGCGCATGGCGCCGCCGCGCGCCGAAGCGCCGGACTTCGCCAGCGCCGAGGCCTTCGTCTGGAACGCCACGGAGAAGCGACTCGCGCCCGTCGCCGAGGTGTCGCGCGTCGACATGGTGCTGCTGAAGGGGATCGACCGCGTCCGCGACCAGTTGCTCGACAACACCTTTCGCTTCGCCCGCGGCCGCCCCGCCAACAACGCCCTGCTCTGGGGCGCGCGCGGCATGGGCAAGAGCTCGCTGGTGAAGGCCGCCCACGCCACGGTCGCCGCCTCCCTCGTCGCGGAGGGCAAGCCGCCGCTGAAGCTCGTGGAGATCCACCGCGAGGACATCGAGAGCCTGCCCGTGCTGATGGGCCTGCTGCGCCCGGCGCCCTACCCGTTCCTGCTGTTCTGCGACGACCTCTCGTTCGACGCGGAGGACACGTCGTACAAGTCGCTGAAGGCCGTGCTCGACGGCGGCGTCGAAGGACGGCCGGCGAACGTGCTGCTCTACGCCACCTCGAACCGCCGGCACCTGCTCGCCCGCGAGATGATCGAGAACGAGCGTTCGACCGCGATCAATCCCGGCGAGGCCGTGGAAGAGAAGGTCTCATTGTCGGACCGCTTCGGCCTCTGGCTCGGCTTCCACCGCTGCAGCCAGGACGAATACCTCGCCATGGTGAACGGCTACGTCGCGAATCTCGGACTGGACGTCGCCCCCGACCAGCTTCGCCGTGAGGCGCTGGAATGGGCGACGACCCGCGGCTCGCGCTCCGGCCGCGTGGCCTGGCAGTTCGTTCAGGATCTCGCAGGGCGCGTCGGCGGCTGAGCCGAGGTTTCGCCCCGCGAACAGCAACGCCCCGGTCGCCTTGCGGCGCCGGGGCGTTTTTCGTCGATCCTGCGCTCGCGCGTCAGATGCCCGCGAGGTGATCCATCGGGTCGACCGCGGTCGCGCCCTTGCGGACTTCGAAGTGGAGCTGCGGCGTGGTCACGTTGCCGGTCGAGCCCGACTTGGCGATGATCTGGCCGCGGCGCACCGTGTCGCCGCGCTTCACGTTCAGCGCGCTGTTGTGGGCGTAAGCCGTGACCCAGCCGTTCGAGTGGCGCACCAGCACGAGATTGCCGAAGCCCTTCAGCTCGCTGCCGGCGTAGGCCACGACGCCGTCGTCGGACGCCTTGACCTCGGTGCCCTCCGGCACAGCCAGGTTGATGCCGTCGTTCGTGGTGCCGTTCGCCTTCGAGCCATAGCCCGAGATGACGCGGCCGCGCACCGGCCAGCGGAAGTTCGGGCCTGAGGAGGCAGCAGCCGGAGCGGGGTCGACCTTAACCGAGGCCGTCTTCACGTTGTCCGACGGGTCCGGCGCGTCCGAGGCCTTGGACGGCGCTCCGGCGAAGGCCGGAGCCTGCGGGGCGGGCGATCCCGAAACGCTCGGCTTCAGCGCCTGCTGGGCGGCGGCGACCTTCTGCGACGCGGGCTTCGAAGCCTCGATCTTAGAGGCCTCGGCGCCCTTCGCCTGCGCGCCCTGCACGAACTGCATGCGCGGCTCGCCGGCGGCAGACGCAGGAGCCGGGGCGACGCGGGCGACCTGCGCCGTCCCGCCGCCGGGGATCTGAAGCCTCTGGCCGACGCGCACCATGGTGTCGGGCGAGATGCCGTTGGCGTCCGCGATCGCGGACCGGCTGACGCCGTACTGGCGCGAGACCGCCGAAAGCGTCTGACCGGGCTCGACCACATGCGTGCGGCCGGCGGACGACGAGGCGACGCGGGCGGGCGTCGAAACCGGCGCGGGGGCGACAGGCGCGGTCATGCGGGGCTCGGCGGCCGCCACGGCGCGGCCGCGACCGGACGAATAGACCGGGATGACGACCTGCGAACCGGGGCCGACATTGCTCGCGCTCTGAAGGCCGTTCGCCTGCATGATCGCGCTCGCCGGTACGCCGTAGCGCTGCGACAGGGTGTGGATGGTGTCGCCCTGGCCGAGCGTGACGGTGGAGCCGCCCTCGGCCGACCAGTTGGAGGACGCCGACGCGACCGACGGCGCGGGGCGGGCGATCGCCGTCCGGCTCGCCGACGGGATCGAGCCCGTGGTGGACGGATCGTAGGAGCGGGAGCGCGGCTCGTTGTAGCTCTGCTGCTGGCCATCGAAGCCGCGCATCGGCGCGGACTGGGCGGGCGGCAGGGAGCCGAGCGGCGCGCGCTCGACCCGGCTCGACGGCGCGGCGCGCACCGTGCCGGTGTAGCGCGGCTCGGCCGGAGCGCGGTAGGTCGGCTCCGAGGACGAGGCCGACGAGAACGGGTTGGAGAAGGGGCTTTCGCCGAAGCGGCTGGAATCCCCGCTGCAGGCGGCGGTCCCGCCGGCTGCGAGAGCGACCAGAGCGGCCCGCGCCAGCAGCTTGGCGCGAAGGCACGGAACGACTTTACGCATGTTGGACACTCGCAACGAACTCGACCGTCATGAGCGTAGTAATGAGCCGTTGAGGTAAACGGAGGGTTATCTTCGGGGTGAAAAAGCCACGAAGACGCCGCAAGTGTTGTCGCCCGCGGGGTTAACCCGTCAGAGGGCGGCGGCGACGCCGGGGGTCATCGGCGCGACGGAGACGAATCCGAGCATGGTTTCGTCGAGCGCGCCGTCGGCGCCCTTCATGAAGCGCGTCAGCCGGCGCGACCGCCCCTGCCCGACGGCTGCGAGCATCACCCCGCCCGGCTTGAGCTGGTTCAGCAGCGCGGACGGCGGCGCGCCGACGGCTCCCGAGATCAGGATGCGGTCGAACGGGGCGGCGGCCGCATGGCCCTGCAGGCCGTCGGCGAGGACGAAGGTCACGTTTTCGGCGCCGCCGAGACGCTGGAGCCGGGCTTCGGCGGCCTTCAGCAGACCGCGGAAGCGGTCGAGCGCGATCACCCGGGCCGCGAGCCGCGACAGGAGCGCGGTCTGGTAGCCGGCGCCGCAGCCGACCTCCAGCACCACATGGCCCTCCTCCGCCCCGAGCGCCTCAGTGACGGTCGCGATGTGCGACGGCGATTCGATCGTCTGGCCGCAGTCGATCGGCAGCGCGCGGTCGGCGTAGGCGACGGCGAGATGCTCCCGCCGCACGAACAGCGAGCGCGGGATGGTCTCGATCGCGCGCAGCAGGCGCATGTCGCGGACGCCGCGCGAACGCAGCTTGAGCACGAGCTCGGCGCGGCGAATGCGTTCGGCCTCGTCGCGCGGGTCGGTCATGGCGGCGTCGCTCAGGCGTCTGCGAAGACGGCGCGCAGGCCGTCGAAGGTGTCGCGGTCGGTCAGGTCGATCTTGAGCGGCGTCACCGAGATCAGCCGGTCGCGGATCGCCGCGAGGTCGGTGCCCTCCCCGGCCTCGACCTGGGCGCGGCCGAAGGCGATCCAGAAATAGGGATTGCCGCGGCCGTCCTCGCGCCGCTCCACCCTGAGCAGCTCCTGATTGCGCTTGCCCTGGCTCGTGACCGCGACGCCCTCGACCTCGCCGGCGTGGCAGCCGGGAAAGTTCACGTTGACGAGACGGTCGGCCGCGAAGCCGGCCTTGATGATGCGGCGCACGACGTCCGCGCCATGGGCGCGGGCCGATTCGTACATATCCTCGAGGTCGCGGGTCCGGTCGTAGTTCTGCGACAGCGCGATCGACGGCACCCCGAGCAGCGTGCCCTCGATGGCCCCGGCGATGGTGCCGGAATAGGTCACGTCCTCGGCGACGTTCTGGCCGCGGTTGACGCCCGACAGGATCAGGTCCGGCCGCGCGTCATAGAGCACGTGGCGCACGCCCATGATCACGCAGTCGCTCGGCGTGCCGCGCACCGCGTAGCGCTTCTCGCCGATCTGGCGCAGGCGCAAGGGGTCGCTCAGCGAAATCGAATGCGACGCGCCGGACTGGTCGGTCTCGGGCGCCACCACCCAGACGTCGTCGGTCAGCTCCAGAGCGATCTGCTCCAGCGCCTCGAGCCCCTCGGCATGAATGCCGTCGTCGTTGGTCAGGAGGATTCTCATGGGTTCGCTCCTCCTTCGCAGCGCGCCGCGATTTCTTGTCCCGGCCTCGAGCCGGGACCCAGACGCGCCAGCGCGTCAAACAAAGCCGTAACGGTCGCCGCGCCCTCTTCCGCAAGCCTTGAGGCTCTTGGTCCCGGCTCAAGGCTGGGACAATGCGGCGCTGCCATCACGACGCCCGGCCGATCGTCGTCAGCCCGCCCATATAGGGCTGCAGCGCGGCGGGGACGGCGATCGAGCCGTCCTCCTGCTGGTAGTTCTCGAGCACCGCGACCAGCGCGCGGCCGACCGCGACGCCGGAACCGTTCAGCGTATGGACGAAGCGCGGGCCCTTGCCCTCGGCCGGGCGGTAGCGCGCGTTCATGCGCCGCGCCTGGAAGTCGCCGCAGACCGAGCAGGACGAAATCTCGCGATAGGTCTTCTGCGCCGGCAGCCAGACCTCGATGTCGTAGGTCTTGCGGGACGAGAAGCCCATGTCGCCCGTGCAAAGCGTGACGGTGCGGAACGGCAGATCGAGCCGCTTCAGCACCTCTTCCGCGCAGGCGAGCATACGCTCGTGCTCCTCAAGGCTCTTCTCCGGCGTGGTGACGGAAACCAGCTCCACCTTGGTGAACTGATGCTGGCGGATCAGCCCGCGCGTGTCGCGGCCCGCAGCGCCCGCCTCGGCGCGGAAGCAGGGCGTGCCGGCGGTGACGCGCAGCGGAAGCTCGTCCTCGCCCAGAATCTGCTCGCGCACGAGGTTCGTCAGCGAGACTTCGGCGGTGGGGATGAGCCAGAGCCGCTCGTTCTGAACGATCTCTTTTATCTTCTCCCGACCGCCGCCAAAGGTTGTCATTACCTCCCCATAAGGGGCGCTTTCAGATACCTTCTGTTTGGTGAGAGCGGTGAGATCGAGGCCCAGACCGTGGGCCTCAAGCATCAGCCGGTCTAACTCTTTGACTGCAGAAAACTGATCTTCCTTGAATTTTGGAAGCTGAGCGGTGCCGAACATGGCCTCATCGCGCACCAGCAGGGGCGGAGCCACTTCCGTGTACCCGTGCTCGGTCGTGTGCAGGTCGAGCATGAACGACGTCAGCGCGCGTTCAAGCCGCGCAACCTGCCCCTTCAGCACCGCGAAGCGCGCGCCCGACATACGAGAGGCCGCTTCGAAGTCGATCAGGCCGAGCGCCTCGCCGAGATCGTAGTGCGCTCGTGGATCGTGGATCTCGCGCGGGGCCCCCACGCGGTGCAGCTCGACGTTCGCGGTCTCGTCCGGCCCGTCGGGCACCTCGTCGAGCGGGATATTCGGGATTTCGGCGAGCGCCGCCTTCAGCTCATCTTCCAGCCGCGCCTGCTCAGCTTCCGCCGTCGGCGCGTCCTGCTTGAGTCTGGCGACCTCCGCGATCAGAGCCGCGGCGCGCGCCTCGTCCTTCTGCGCCTTCGCCTGACCGACCTCCTTCGACGCCGCGTTCCGGCGCTCCTGGATCGCCTGCAGCCGGCCGATGACCTCGCGGAGCCGCTTGTCCAGACCTATTAGCCGCGCGCTCTGCGGATCAAGGCCGCGCCGGGCGAGGCCACGGTCGAAGGCGTCGGGCTCGTCCCGGATGAGGCGAATGTCGTGCATGAAGCGATGGCCCGAAATCGTTTGAAATGACGCTTTACGTCTTCGCCGACCGGACCTGCGGAGCTACGGGGACGTTTCGTCGGCGACCGCCTCGGCCGCGGCCCGCCTCTTCTCCACCATCCGGACCACGAGGATCGAGGCCTCGTACAAAAGGATCGTCGGCACCGCAAGCGCGACCTGGCTGATGACGTCCGGCGGCGTCAGCACGGCCGCGATCGCGAACACGATCACGATGGCGTAGCGCCGCTTCTCCGCGAGCCACTTCGAGTCGATGAAGCCGGCGCGGGCGAGAAGCGTCAGGATGACCGGCGTCTGGAAGCAGATGCCGAAGGCGAAGATCAGCGTCATGATGAGCGAGAGGTACTCGCTCGTGCGCGCGATCAGCTCGATCGAGGCTTTGCCGGCGCCGCCCACCTGCTGCATCGACAGGAAGAAGCGCATCGCGAGCGGCATCGCTGCGAAATAGACGAAGGCCGCGCCCAGCAGGAACAGGATCGGCGTCGCGATCAGATAGGGCAGGAACGCGCCGCGCTCGTTCTTGTAGAGCCCCGGCGCGACGAACATGTAGACTTGGCTCGCCACGATCGGGAACGAGATGAAGCCCGCGCCGAACATGGCGAGCTTGATCTGGGTGATGAAATACTCCTGCGGCGCGGTGTACTGCAGCCGGATCGCCTCGGCGGAGCCGGCGGCGAGCTCGTAGGGCACGAGCAGGATGTTGAAGATGTGCCCCGCGACCGAGAAGCAGATCGCGAAGGCCACGATGAAGGCGAGGATCGAGCGGATGAGCCGCGATCTGAGCTCGATCAGATGCTCGATCAGCGGCGCCTTGGTGGCGTCGATGTCTTCCTGGCTCACGAGGCGGCGTCCGGCTTCTTGGAGGCTTCCGGCTTGGAGGCGGGAGGCGACGGAGTAGCGGCCGGCTCGCTCGGGGTCTGCTGATCCGGCGCGGCCGCGTCGGGCGCGGACGGAGCGAGCGCGGACGGAGCCGGCTCCGCCGCCTCGGCCGGCGTCGCGGCGGGCGGATCGCCCGCGAGCGCCGCAGGCGGCTTGGCCTCGCCGTCGATCGCCTTCTTCAGCTCGTCGCGGGCGATGGAGAACGGATCGCCGCCGGCGGCCTTGCGCGCGGCGTCCTTGATGCCGGAGACCTCGCGACGCAATTCGTCGAGCTCGGCCTCACGCATCGCTTCGTTGAACTGGGTCTGGAACTCGCCGGCCATGCGCCGCACCGTGGCGACCATGCGCCCGACGTTGCGCAACAGGCCCGGCAGGTCGCGCGGGCCGACGACGACGAGCGCCACCACGGCGACGATCAGAAACTCGGACCACGCGATATCGAACATGGGCTCAGCCCCGCTGCGGGGCGATCAACGGAGGCTGGCCGGACGACGCCGGACGGCGGCGCCCGCGGACGCGCGAGGCGTCAGGACTTGTGGCCGTCGACGCTGCCGACGCCCGGACGCACCTGCGCGTCGGCGCGGTGCTCGATCGGCTGGGCCGGACGCTGCTGCGACATGCCCTCGGCGACGTCGTCGTCTTCCGCGAGCCCCTTCTTGAAGCTCTTGATGCCTTTGGCCATGTCGCCCATCAGCTCGGAAATCTTGCCGCGCCCGAACAGCAGCAGGACCAGCACGGCGACGACCAACCAGTGCGTGAGACTCATGACGCTTCCCTTTCGAACGGCGACGGCGGCGCGCGCTTGTGCAAAGCGCGCCGCGAACGACCGCCTCGGATCGCGAACCTAGGCGCCGTCCGCAGCGAACACAAGGGTTTCTGCGCCGCACAAAGTCACGCCGACGTCAGCGCCCGGGACCGGAGCCTCTCCGGGCGGACGCCGCGCGCGCAGCGGAGCGTCGAGACCGTCGACGACGAGGGTCGCCTGCTCGGTCTCGCCGAGGAAGCGTCGCTCCACGATCCGTCCGACGACGCCCTCCCCGCGCGGCCCGATCTTGAGCGCATGCGGCCGGACCGCGAGGACCGCCGGACCGTCCTTGACGCCCGGCGCCGGCGCGTCGCCCAGCGCCGAGGTCGCGCGGCCGTCCTTCACCACGCAGGGGATCTCGTTGATCTCGGAGAAGAACCGCGCCGCGAACAGCGAGGCCGGCGCGCGGTAAAGCTCCTCGGGCGCGCCCTGCTGGGCCACGCGCCCGCGGCGCATCAGCACGATGCGGTCCGCCATGCGCATCGCCTCCTCGGGATCGTGCGTCACGATCACCGCGGTCGCGCCGGTTTCGCGCAGCACCGCGAGCGTGTCGTCGCGCACGCTGTCGCGCAGCCGCCGGTCGAGGCCGGAAAACGGCTCGTCCATCAGCAGGAGGCCGGGCTGCGGCGCGACGGCGCGGGCGAGCGCGGCCCGCTGCTGCTCGCCTCCCGAGAGTTCGCCCGGATGCTTGCGTTCGTAGGTCGACAGCCCGACCTGCGCGAGGCGCGCCCGCGCCGTCGAGAGCGCGTCCGCCCGCGGCCGGCCGCGAAGGCCGAAGGTCACGTTCGCGAGCAGGCTCATGTGGGGGAACAGCGCGTAGTCCTGGAACATGAGCCCGACGCCGCGCTTCTCCGGCGGCAGGAACACGCCGTCGCCGGAGACCGCGCGCCCGCCGAGGCTGACCACGCCGCGGACCGGCCGCTCGACGCCCGCCGCGATCCGCAGCAGGGTGGACTTGCCGCAGCCGCTCTCGCCGAGCAGCGCCACCACGGCACCGGGAGCGACGGAGAAGGTGACGTCCTCGACCGCCCAGCCGCGGCCATAGGAGTGCGACACCCCTTCGAAGGCGAGCGCCATCGGCCGCACGGACGCGGGGCGCGGCGCATGCTCGGGCGGCGAAACGTCAAGGGCGGTCACGCGTCACGGTCTCCGGCGTCGTCGGTCTCGCCGGGCGCGAACGGATCGTCGTCGCCAAGCGGCTCCTCGTCGGGGGCAAGCGTCCCGTCGTCCGAGGGCGTCGGCATGTCGAGCCCCGGCGGCAGGCGCGCGTCGAGAAGCCCCGCCGCCTTCATCTCGTCAAGCCCCGGCAGGTCCGACACCTGCTCCAGGCCGAAATGGTCGAGGAACCCCGGCGTGGTGCCGAAGGTGACCGGCCGCCCCGGCGAGCGCCGGCGCCCGCGCAGGCGGATGAAGCCCGCCTCCAGCAACGTCTCCAGCGTGCCGCGCGAGGTGGCGACGCCGCGGATCTCCTCGATCTCGGCGCGGGTCGCCGGCTGGTGGTAGGCGATGATCGCGAGCGTCTCGATCGCGGCGCGCGACAGCCTGCGCGGCGGGGGCGCGTGATCGGCGAGCGCCGCCGCGATGTCCGGCGCGGTGCGGAACGCCCAAGCGTCGCCGACCCGGCGCAGATTGACCCCGCGCTCCGCATAGTGATGCGCCAGCAGCCGCAGGATGGTCGGGAGGTCCGCTCCGACGGGGAGCAGGCGCGCGAGCGCCGCCTCGTCGAGCGGCTCCGCGGAGGCGAACAGCGCCGCCTCGACGATGCGCAGGTGCAGCGCCGGAACGCGGGCCGCCTCGTCCGGCGTCGGCCGCCCGTCCAGGCCTTCGACCGGCAGGCGGGGCTGGGCGAGGCGGTCGCTCACGCCGGGGCCTTGCGCGGCGCGAGCGGGGCGGCGGACCGCACGAACAGCGGTCCGAAGGCGCGGTCCTGGCGCAGCTCCATTCGGCCTTCGCGGGCGAGCTCCAGCGACGCGCCGAGGCTCGACGCCACCACGGAGGCGCGCATCTCCGGCGTCATGAAGGCGAGCAGCAGCGCGTCGAGCCGCGCCCAGTCGGCCGAGCGCCCGACCAGACGCTCCAGCGCCGCGCGCGCCTCCGCGAGCGACCAGGTCGGCCGCCGCGCCACCGTCACCTGGGTCTTGAGGCCGCGGGCGCGCTGGCGGGCGTAGGCCGACAGAAGATCGTAGAGCGTCGCGGTCCAGCCCTGCGTTCCGGTGGCGCCTAGCGTCTCGGGCGCGCCGCGCGCGAGCGCGTCGGTCCCGAGCAGCGGCCGCGCCATCAGCGCGCGTCCGGCCTCGCGCATCGCCTCGAGCCGGCGCAGCCGGAAAGCCAGCGCGGCGGCGACCATGGCGGCGGGAGGCTCGTCCTCCTCCTGCGGGGGGCTTGGAACCAGCAGGCGCGATTTCAGGTAGGCGAGCCACGCCGCCATCACGAGATAGTCGGCGGCGAGGTCGAGCCGCTCGGCGCGCGCCCGCTCCACGAAGGCGAGATACTGCTCGGCGAGTTCGAGGATCGAGATGCGGACGAGGTCGACCTTCTGCCGCCGCGCGAGATCGAGCAGCAGGTCGAGCGGGCCTTCGAAACCGTCGAGATCGACGACGAAGGCGTCGCCACCGGTCCCCAAGCGCTCGTCGGCCTCGAAGGCGTCCGTCTCGCGTCCGTCCATGGCGGGATCGGCCATGGGGCCCGGCCTCCGGCGGCGTCAGGCGCTCGCGCGTTCGAGCAGGCGGTCGCGCTCCTCGGCGAGCGCGACGAGATCGCCCGCCCGACGGCCCGAGGCCGCCGCGAGGGCGTCTGACGCGCGCGCCGCCGAACGGCCGGCGAGCCGCGGCGCCGCCGCCGCGACCTGAAGCATTTCGCCCATCTCGCCGTTGCAATGCAAGGCGATGTCGCAGCCGGCCGCGAGCGCGCGCGCGGCGCTCTCCCCGACCGGACCCGACAGCGCCTTCATCGACAGATCGTCGCTCAAGAGCAGCCCGTCGAAACCGATGTGGCCGCGCACGATCTCGCCGATCACAACCGGCGACAGCGTCGCCGGCCGGTCGGGGTCGATCGCCTCGAACACGATATGGCCGGTCATGCCGATGGGGCAGTCGGCAAGCCGTCGGAACGGCTCGAAGTCCGACGCCTCCAGCGTGGCGCGGTCGGCGGTCACCGTCGGCAGCTGGTAATGGCTGTCCACGGTCGCGCGGCCGTGTCCGGGCATATGCTTGATCACGGGCGCGACGCCGCCTGCGAGCAGGCCATTGATCACCGCGCGGCCGAGAGCGGCGACGCCCTCAGGCGTGTCGGCGTAGGCCCGGTCGCCGATCGCCTGGGTCATGCCCTCGGTCGGCAGGTCGAGCACGGGCAGGCAATCCACGGTGACGCCGAGCGCCGCGAGTTCGCCCGCGATCAGCTCCGCGCCGGCGCGCGCCGCCGCCACCGCCGCTTGCGGGTCGATCGCGTGGAGCGCGCCGTAACGCGCGGCGGGCGGATGGGGGCGCGCGAGCGGCGGCCGCAGCCGCTGCACCCGGCCGCCCTCCTGGTCGATCAGGACCGCGGCGTCGTCGCGGCCCACCGCCTCGCGGAAATCCGCGGTCAGCGCCGCGATCTGGTCGTGCGAGGCGATGTTGCGCCCGAACAGGATCAGCCCCCACGGGTCGGCGTCGCGGAAGAACGCGCGCTCGTCCAGGGTGAGCGTCAGGCCGGAGCAGCCGGAGACGAAAGCACGCGCGGTCATGAACGGCGCCTCGACATGGGCGCGCCCGCCGCAGAGCCGTTACGGCTCCGTGGCGGGCGCGGAAGGTGCGGCGTCAGTTGCGGGAGACGACGCAGTCGCCGCCCGCCGCGCGCAGGTTGCTGCAGAGGCTGGAGGCCTGCGCGCCGTCGGCGAAGGGGCCGACGCGGACGCGGTAGTAGGTGCCGCGGTCGCCGACGGTCGCCGTCTGGATCGAGGCCGAGTACGAGCCGAGCACCTGCGGATACTTACGCTGCAGCGCGGCGTAGGCCGCGCGCGCCTCGGCGTCGGAGCGCTGCGAGGTCACCTGGACCACGAAGCCGCCACGGGCGGTGGTCGGCGCAGGCGCGGCCGGCGGAGGCGCGCGGGGAGCGGTCGCCGCCGCCACCTGCTGCTCGCGCGGCGCCTGCGGCGCGGGGGCCGGCTGGGCG